>NZ_LN852695.1:0-600000 GCF_001244545.1 Candidatus Stoquefichus sp. SB1
CTCCCGGATTGAACCGGCAGCCTGCTATTGTCGCACTTGCGCACTATCTTCGCCGCTGTGATGCTTAACTTCTGTGTTCGGTATGGGTACAGGTGTCTCCATCACCCTATCGCCACCGGATCTCTTTCCTTCTCCTGAATGCACGAGCACTCAAAACTGAACAGCTCTCTAGCTTCTTTCTCCTTGAACCCTTCTTCTAGGCTAAGCCCTCGACCGATTAGTATCATTCAGCTCAGCATATCGCTATGCTTGCACCTATGACCTATCTACCTCTTCGTCTTAGAGGGGTCTTACTTCGCTTTGAATGGGAAGTCTCATCTTGGAGGGGGCTTCACACTTAGATGCCTTCAGCGTTTATCCCTTCCAGACTTAGCTACCCAGCTGTGCCACTGGCGTGACAACTGGTGCACCATTGGTCTGTCCACCCCGGTCCTCTCGTACTGAGGGCAGCTCTCCTCAAACTTCCTACGCCCACGACAGATAGGGACCGAACTGTCTCACGACGTTCTGAACCCAGCTCGCGTACCGCTTTAATGGGCGAACAGCCCAACCCTTGGAACCGACTTCAGCTCCAGGATGCGATGAGCCGACATCGAGGTGCCAAACCTCCCCGTCGATGTGAACTCTTGGGGGAGATCAGCCTGTTATCCCCAGGGTAGCTTTTATCCGTTGAGCGACGGCCCTTCCATTCGGCACCGCCGGATCACTAAGCCCGACTTTCGTCCCTGCTCGACTTGTTGGTCTCGCAGTCAAACACCCTTTTGCCTTTGCACTCTGCGCATGGTTTCCATCCATGCTGAGGGTATCTTTGGGCGCCTCCGTTACTCTTTGGGAGGCGACCGCCCCAGTCAAACTGCCCACCTGACACTGTCCCGTCATCGGCTTCACGATGTCCGGTTAGAACCTCAATGCATCAAGGGTAGTATCCCAACGGCGACTCCTCGAATACTGGCGTATCCGTCTCTCAGTCTCCTACCTATCCTGTACATCATGCATCAAGATCCAATATCAAGCTACAGTAAAGCTCCATGGGGTCTTTCCGTCTAGTCGCGGGTAACCTGCATCTTCACAGGTACTAAGACTTCACCGAGTCTACAGCTGAGACAGCGCCCAAATCGTTACGCCTTTCGTGCGGGTCAGAACTTACCTGACAAGGAATTTCGCTACCTTAGGACCGTTATAGTTACGGCCGCCGTTTACTGGGGCTTCAATTCATTGCTTCTCCTTGCGGATGACAACTCCTCTTAACCTTCCAGCACCGGGCAGGCGTCACCCCCTATACTTCGACTTGCGTCTTGGCAGAGAGCTGTGTTTTTGGTAAACAGTCGCTTGGGCCGTTTTACTGCGGCTCAGCTTTCACTGAGCACTCCTTATCCCGAAGTTACGGAGTCATTTTGCAGAGTTCCTTAGCTATAGTTCTCTCGCTCACCTTAGGATTCTCTCCTCACCCATGTGTGTCCATTTTCGGTACGGGCTGACAAAGAGTTTATTGCTAGAAGCTTTTCTTGGAAGCTTGCTTTGGCGACTTCTGTACTTATCGTAATGTTCCATACGCTTCACGCCTTCGGGTTTCAACATCCGGATTTGCCTGGATGTCCCCTACCTCGCTTGCACCAGCTATTCCAGCAGCTGGATCGCCTAGCCTTCTCCGTCACTCCATTGCCTCTTCGCCAGGTACGGGAATCTCCACCCGTTATCCATCGACTACGCCTCTCGGCCTCGCCTTAGGCCCCGACTTACCCAGAGCGGACGAACCTTCCTCTGGAAACCTTGGGTTTTCGGTGCGTGGGATTCTCACCCACGTTCCGCTACTCACACCGGCATTCTCTCTTCCTGACGCTCCACATGTCCTTGCGATCATGCTTCCTCGCTGTCAGGAACGCTCCCCTACCACTTATACTTCGTATAAATCCATAGCTTCGGTATTATGCTTAGCCCCGGTAAATTTTCGGCGCAGAGTCATTCGACTAGTGAGCTGTTACGCACTCTTTAAAGGATGGCTGCTTCTGAGCCAACCTCCTAGTTGTCTGGACATCTCCACATCCTTTTCCACTTAGCATATATTTTGGGACCTTAGCTGATGGTCTGGGCTGTTTCCCTCTTGACTACGGACCTTATCACCCGCAGTCTGACTGCCGCATATGTCTTCATGACATTCGGAGTTTGATTATGCTCAGTACCTCGGGATGAGGCCATCACATATTCAGTGCTCTACCTTCATGACACTTCCTGCGACGCTAGCCCTAAAGCTATTTCGGGGAGAACCAGCTATCTCCGAGTTCGTTTGGAATTTCACCCCTAGCCACAATTCATCCGCCAACGTTTCAACGGGGGTCGGTTCGGTCCTCCATCGGGTTTTACCCCAACTTCAACCTGATCATGGCTAGATCACTCGGTTTCGGGTCTATGACATGCAACTTCCGCCCTTTTCAGACTCGCTTTCGCTTCGGCTCCGCATCTCCTGCTTAACCTCGCTCCATATCATAACTCGCCGGCTCATTCTACAAAAGGCACGCCATCACCCTTTAACGGGCTCTGACTTCTTGTAAGCATATGGTTTCAGGTTCTCTTTCACTCCCCTCCCGGGGTTCTTTTCACCTTTCCCTCACGGTACTGGTTCACTATCGGTCACTAGGGAGTATTTAGCCTTTCGAGATGGTCCTCGATAATTCCGTCAGGATTCCACGTGCCCCGACGTACTCAGGGTCTGTCTCGTCTCACTCCCACAATTTCGGATACGGGAGTTTCACCCTCTTCGCTGCGCCTTCCCCTGCGCTTCTCCTATCATGCTCGCTCAACTTTGCTGACACCCCTATAACCCCATCGCTATGATGGTTTGGGCTCCTCCGCTTTCGCTCGCCGCTACTTACGGAATCGTTCTTACTTTCTTCTCCTGCAGGTACTGAGATGTTTCAGTTCCCTGCGTCTTGCCTCATGCATCTATATATTCAATGCATGATGACACACCTCTCGATGTGCCGGGTTCCCCCATTCGGACATCAGCGGGTCTTAGCCTGCTTACTGCTCGCCGCCGCGTTTCGCCGTTTGCTGCGTCCTTCTTCGCCTCCTAGTGCCTAGGCATCCGCCATACGCTCTTTCTTGCTTAACCTAAAGTGTTCAAGTTCTTTTTCTTGTTTTCTCTTTTGTTTATCTTAGTTTTTTGCAACTAGATGAATCGACCTTCAATCTCTTTCCTGATCTCGTTTCTTCTTCATCTATCTTCTTTTCTGTTGTAAAAAGTTTTTGCTAGTTTGCTATTCAGTTTTCAATGTTCCTGCCTTGAATGCACGCAACGCACATTCAAAACTAAACAGATCTCCACGTCTTCTCTTCTCCCTAGAAAGGAGGTGATCCATCCCCACGTTCCCGTAGGGATACCTTGTTACGACTTCACCCCAATCATCAGTCCCACCTTAGACAGCTCCTTCCTTGCGGTTAGGCCACCGGCTTCGGGTGTTACCAACTCTCATGGTGTGACGGGCGGTGTGTACAAGGCCCGAGAACGTATTCACCGCGACATTCTGATTCGCGATTACTAGCGATTCCAGCTTCGTGCAGTCGAGTTGCAGACTGCAGTCCGAACTGAGAACGGGTTTATGGGTTTCGCTCCACCTCGCGGTCTCGCTTCCCTCTGATCCGTCCATTGTAGCACGTGTGTAGCCCAGGTCATAAGGGGCATGATGATTTGACGTCATCCCCGCCTTCCTCCTCCTTGCAGAGGCAGTCTCGCCAGAGTCCCCAACTTAATGATGGTAACTGGCAACAGGGGTTGCGCTCGTTGCGGGACTTAACCCAACATCTCACGACACGAGCTGACGACAACCATGCACCACCTGTATCCGATATAGCTATTTCCTCATCTCTGAGGCTTTTATCGGTATGTCAAGACCTGGTAAGGTTCTTCGCGTTGCTTCGAATTAAACCACATGCTCCACCGCTTGTGCGGGCCCCCGTCAATTCCTTTGAGTTTCATTCTTGCGAACGTACTACTCAGGCGGAGTACTTATTGCGTTAACTGCAGCACTGAGGTCTGACCCCCAACACTTAGTACTCATCGTTTACGGCGTGGACTACTAGGGTATCTAATCCTATTTGCTCCCCACGCTTTCGGGACTGAGCGTCAGTTGCAGCCCAGATCGTCGCCTTCGCCACTGGTGTTCCTCCATATATCTACGCATTTCACCGCTACACATGGAATTCCACGATCCTCTGCTGCTCTCTAGCTATTTGGTTTCCACGGCTTACCGAAGTTTAGCTTCGGGCTTTCACCGCAGACCTCTATTGCCGCCTGCTCCCTCTTTACGCCCAATGATTCCGGATAACGCTCGCCACCTACGTATTACCGCGGCTGCTGGCACGTAGTTAGCCGTGGCTTCCTCATAAAGTACCGTCACTCATATGTCATTCCCTACATATGCCGTTCTTCCTTTATAACAGAGGTTTACATACCGAAGTACTTCCTCCCTCACGCGGCGTTGCTCGGTCAGGCTTTCGCCCATTGCCGAAAATTCCCTACTGCTGCCTCCCGTAGGAGTCTGGGCCGTGTCTCAGTCCCAGTGTGGCCGTCCACCCTCTCAGGTCGGCTACGCATCGTCGCCTTGGTGAGCCTCTACCTCACCAACTAGCTAATGCGCCATAAGTCCATCCTTCTGCTATCCCGTGGGATATTTAACAGTGAGGTCATGCGACCCCTCTGCCTATGCGGTCTTAGCTGCCGTTTCCAGCAGTTATCCCCCTCACAAGGCCAGGTTACTTATGTATTACTCACCCGTTCGCCACTCACTGATTAATCAGTGCGTTCGACTTGCATGTATTAGGCACGCCGCCAGCGTTCATCCTGAGCCAGGATCAAACTCTCCATTGTCTATCTCCTAAACAATTTCTTGTTCTCTTGACTCTCTTTGTTTCTTCTTTCTCTTTTTGACGTGTTTCTGTTTAGTTTTCAATGTCCCTTGCCCTCTCTCTCGAGTGCTCATCTATAATATCATCTCCTTTACCCTTTTGCAAGTCTTTTTTTCATCTTTTTTTATTTTTTATTTTAACCTTTCTTTTCGATTTTTTTCGCAGTCGTTTTTTGTCTGTATTTATCAATAAAAAATGAAAAAGCTCATTCACTACGAATAAGCTTATCCAACAAATAATCAATAAATAATATCATAATAACCAACCATATCGTCCATGAAAAGACACCGATCATATCAAATTGTATCCTTGCAAAATTAATTGCTCTCCCTACACCATATGGAAGTCCTGCCAATATTTCTGCCATTACAGCAACTTTTACCCCTAAGCTCAACGAGCTTTTTATCCCCGATAAAAAATTCGGCATAATAAGTGGTAAGTAGACATGAATCATTTTATCAAAAAATGGTGGATGATATAAAAGAATAACATCTTCTAAATCACTTCCAATATTTTCAAACCCTGAGATGAAATGATTATATAATAATGGAAAGACAACCAGAAACAAAACAACATATACTGTTTGTAAAGATGATGCCCACAATAACACCAATATAATAAACGATATATTAGGTACTGCTTGTAAAATAGATAAAACAGGCGAAACATATATCTCTATAATAGAGAAACGATAAGCCACATATGCCAATCCAAATGCCATTATCACACTCACTAATACAACAATAATAACATGCGACAATGTCATAAGAAGCGTTTGATAAAAATCTGGCATCAATAACATTTCAAACATTCTTTTTAAAGTGACTAAAGGATAAGGAATAATAATATCATTATGAATAGCAACTGCTAATAATTGCCAAATCAACAATAAATAAATCGTTAAATGAATCTTATGTTTCATTAGTTTGCTAACATATCATCACTATAATCAATTTGAAAAGCCTTTAAAATTGATTGCACATCTTCTTTTACTGAACTTGCATCTTGATAATGGATATTTTGATTATTCCATGTTTTTGACGCAATTGCTGCACTTGGCACTCCAAATGTTTCAGCTCCGATTTTCTCAACCAGTTCTTCAATTTGATTATTTTCTTTAACAGCATCCGTATTTGTAAATGTATCAATTTGAGATAACAACTCTTTTACATCTGCTTTATTCTTAACAAACAAAGCTGCTTGTGGATAACCCGTTTGTTTTGATCCTGATTGTTTTTGATACAAATCCTGTAAAGATGCAACAATCTTTAATGTCTTTCCATTCTGTTTTGCTTTCGCAATTGTAGCCGTTGCTGCTGGTTCAGCCATGAGAGCATATTCACATTTACCTGCCAGCACTTGCGCCTGAACATCGCTAACCGCATTATAATAAGTTGTTTTTGCATTTTTCATGATATCATTTGAATCTTTTACAAGATTGAAAATCTTCCCAGGTACAGCTTGTTCTCCAAACGCTGCCAATTCATTATTATTAACTGCTTCGTTTTGAATCAAATAAAGATTTCCCCAAGTTAAAACACCAGCCAATTTATACTCCGTTTTTCCCTTTGCCAGCAATTGGCAGCCTAAATTAATAGGTGCAACAATAACATCATACTCACTATCACTTTTTATCAATTCGCTACTTAACAAATCACTGCCTTCAACAATACGAATCGAACCTTTTTTCATTACTTCTTCATAAACCCCCAAAAGAGACAAAGCCGGAGCCCCATTAGGGGTTAGTATTTTTACCTCTTCTGTTTTCTTTGATGATGTTGAACATCCTACCAAAAACATACTCATCATCACTATTATTGATAATATTTTCTTCATAACTTTCCTCCTCATGCATGTTATTATTATAATCCATTTTGATTAACATTGCCACGAATATACAAACTTTAAATAACATAGGAGATATTTTATCTATAATTGAAAAAACTTTACGATTTAAAAAACGTAAAGTTTATTGATTTTTCTTTTCTAATGGATAAAGACTTGGGCCTTCTAACAATTGTCCATAAGCATCATAAATAGATTGATGACACGGGCATCTCCAAGTTTGATCCTTTTTTTGAAATTCCACAATACATTTTAAATGCGGACAATAAGGAGACAAATAGTGTAATTGTCCTTTCTTATCCTTGTACACTGCAGTTAAATGTCCATTTATCCTTGTAACCATTCCATCTTGACAATCCAAAACAGCAATTGATTTGTTTTGAAAACGATTTGTAATCATTCCCCGTTTTGATTCCTGCCACATTTTATACTGATATTTTTTTGAAAACGACATTGAAAAATAATGACAAGAAAAGAGTTCTTCATAAGGATTGTCTCTTTCTAAAATTAAATCACAAATTAATTTTGCAGCTACCTGCGATAATGTCATGCCCCACTTTTGAAAACCATAAATAACAAATTCATTTGTATACTTATTCAAACGCCCTATATAAGGAATACCTCTTAATGGAATGCTATCTTGAGCATACCAATCCTTAGAATCACGATGAATAACTAAGCTATCATTATGAGGCAAAGGTCGATAACTCTTTGTTTCATCCACACATAAATAACTCTCATTTCCCTTTTGCTCATCCACATAATCCACATATTCTTTTTCTTGAAACAATTTAAGAAAATAAAAACCTTTTTTTATAAACGGATATCTCGTCGCATGAATAAGATATCGACATTGAATACGATGGTTATTAACATCCAACAAAAAAGAATCATCTTTTCTTTCAATTCGTGTCACTTCACTATGTTCATAAAAGGAGACACCCTTTTTTTCACAAATTTGAATAAGACTATATAGATACTTAAGCGGATGAAAAATTGCTTGATGTTCTAGGCCAATTGAAGCGAGGTGTTTTTCATCTTTCACTGTTTTCACACGTAATGAACGAAATATTTTATCCATATCATCAATAAGTGATACATACCCAGGATCATCTGTATAAATAAATGATGTATTTTCCTTAAAATCACATGCAATTTTTTCTTTCTGAATAATACTTTTTATTTCATTTAGAGCGTTTTGATTGGCTTGATAATATAAATAAGCCTGATGGATATCATAATGCTTTACAATATCACGATATAAAGTATCATGCAAAGTCGTTATTTTGGCTGTTGTATGACCACTTGTATGACTTCCCATTTCATCCTTATCTAATACAATGACTTGAAATGGGCTATCTTTTAATTGATATGCCAAAGCAACACCACTTAATCCACCACCAATAATAACAATATCAGTTGATATATCTGTTTGAATTGTTTGACTTATTCTTTTTTTCGATGTTTTTTGCCAATATGACTGATTCATGTTTATCACCACTTACATTCTTAACAGAAAAAGGAAGTTTTAAACTTTATTTGTTTAATACCTGTTGTGGTAAAATAATTTCTATCGTTGTACCATGTTCTAGCTCACTGCTTAAATGAATCGTCCCTTTATAATGAGAAACGATGTGCTTGACAATAGCCAACCCTAGTCCAGTTCCTCCTCTTTGCTTACTTCTTCCTTTATCAACGCGATAAAATCTTTCAAAAACACGTGCTTGATCAGCCAAAGGAATACCAATTCCTGTATCTTTCACAACAATCTTCATCGCTTCATCTAATGGTTCAATAACCACCTCTACATATCCGTGATCCTTATTATATTTAATAGCATTTCCTATCAGATTATTTAAAAGTGTATAAATTTGCTGATGATTTCCAATATAAGTCATATCTGCAAAATCAGTACAAACTGTAATATCATGCTTTGAAATTTCTACATCATAACTTTCTAAAACTTCATCAACTACACTTTTCATTTTCATCGGCATCATTTCAACTTCAATATCCATATTTTCAATTCTTGATAACATCAATATATCATTAATTAAAGTGGACATATTCGTTACCTCATTTTGAATCTTTTCAAGCATCATCTGTTTTTGATGTTCATCCACAACTAAACCTTGAGTTAATAAATCACTATATCCTCGAATAGATGTCATTGGCGTTTTTAATTCATGTGAAACATTAGAGAAAAACTCACTACGCATCTTTTCCGCTTTTTTAGCAACTGTAATATCAACAAAAAGAAGTGTCGTCCCTAAATCAATTCTTGAAATATAACAAGCATAAATACTATGATTGATTTTGATTTGAATTTCTTGTTTAGGTACATTATTTTCTAAAGCATTTATGATATCAGGATAATAAAGATAATCCATAAATTGATCATATGGTTTCATATTTCCTAATATAGAAATAGCTTTTGCATTAATACTTAAAACTTTATAATTTTCATCTAATAAAACAAAGCCCTCATTCATCTGTTTTAAAATTTCATCCATTTTAATACGTTCAAGTTTCACTTCACGCATAGATTTACGTAAACGATGAGAAAGATTATGAATTGTATCAACAATAATATTAAATTCTTGATAATCATACTGTTTTAAATCAAAACGAAAATCATCACTCATTTGATCTAAACTTTCACTAATTTCAATGATTGGTTTAGATATAGTAAAAGCAAGTTTTCTTGATAGAACATAAGCAATTCCAAAAGAAACAACCGCACTCATTGACAAAGCAGGAATCAATGCTGGAATATGATCAATTAATCCATTATAGGGTATTGACAAACGAACAATATAGTCCTGATGAGAAATAGCAGCATAAAGCATATTTTCATTCGTTGTTTCAGAACGCCTTTGGGCATAACCTTCCTTATATTTGATAGCTTCTTGAACTTCCTGTCTTGCCAAATGATTTTCTGAAATAGATTCTGAGACTGTATCAGCAACAACATTTCCTTGAATATCAATCACACTTATACGTGTTTGATCAGAATAAGCCAAAGGATTTAATTTTTCAATTTGTTCTTCTAATGGTTTTTGATAATCTATAGCATAATCAATTAACTTTAATGAATACAACATATCTTGCTTTGTTGTTGCAAGAAGACTATTTGATATTAAGGTTGCTGAAATAAAACAACTGCTCAACAATGCCACAATAACAATGACAATAAAATAATGGAGGATAGACTTAGTCATATTTATCCTCCTTTTCTATAAAGCGATATCCAACTGAACGAATTGTTTTTATATATTTTTCACCATCGTCATTAAACTTTTTACGAAGTGAACGTATATGCACATCAAGTGCTCTTGATTCCCCAATAAAATCATAACCCCAAATATTATTTAATAATTCATCTCTTTCAACAACACGTTCCTTATTTTCTATTAAATACAATAGCAACTGATACTCTTTATGTGTCAAATCAATAACCACATCATTTTGTTTAACTGTATGTGTTGATTTATCAATTGTTAATGTTGGTGTTTTCATAATCTTTGACTTAGGTTGAGCTCTTCTCAACAATGTACGAACACGAGCACATAATTCAAGCACTCCAAATGGCTTTGTCATATAATCATCACTGCCACTATCTAATCCATGAATTTTATCGATTTCACTATCTTTTGCACTCAATATTAAAATTGGCATATAATGATTTGTTTCCCTGATTTTCTTAACTGCTGTTATACCATCCATTTGTGGCAACATCACATCAAAAATAGCCAAATCTGGTGTTTCATCATGGATTGCAACAATAGCATCAATGGCATTATCAAACAAAGTGACTTGATAGCCATTTGATTCTAATGACAATTTCACAATTTCCTGAATATTTTCATCATCCTCTATAACAAATATGCGCTCGTTCATTTCCATCCTCCTAAATCAGTCTTTGATCATTGACTGCCCCTGTTTGATTAAATTCTAACCATTCACATATATTCACAGCATGATCCCCAACTCTTTCCAAATATTTGGCAATCATCAAAAAATCTATACAATAATCGATTCTTTCACTATTTTCTTTAAGAATGTCTGTGACTTCCTGTTTCACTTCTTGAAATAAAGCATCAATTTCATCATCCATTTTCATAACCATCTGAGCTGTTGATAAATCTTTTTTAATAAAAGCATCAATCGCTTCATGAACCATTAGTTTGGCTTTTTTAGCCATCATTGGAATATGTTCTACAGTTCGATAAGCATGTTCACCTTCAAAATTCAATAAAATCTCAGCTATATCTGCCGCCTGATCACCAATTCTCTCTAAATCAGTCACAATCTTTAATGCTGATGTAACATTTCTTAAATCACTAGCAATTGGTTGTTGTCTTAAAATCAGATTAAATGCTCTGGATTCAATTGATCTTTCCATATCATTAATTAAGCGATCATTATTCATAATCTCTTTTGCCAAAACTTTATCCTGATGTTTAAAAGCATCAATCATATTTTCAATAGACACTTCAACCAAATGTCCCATCTTTGTTAAATCCACATTTAATTTACTTAGTTCTGAATCAAATAAAGTTCTCATCATCTTTCTATACCTCCATTATATTTGTTTTTACACCAAAACACAATATTAACCAAAACGTCCAGTAATATAATCTTCGGTACGTTTATCTTGTGGTAATGAGAAAATATCCTTTGTTTTCCCATATTCAACCATTTCCCCAACGAGGAAGAAAGCTGTGTAATCGGCAATACGTGATGCTTGTTGCATATTGTGTGTTACAATCGCAATTGTGTATTTATTTTTTAATTCCATTAATAACTCTTCAATCTTTAATGTTGAAATTGGGTCTAATGCACTTGTTGGTTCATCTAATAAGATAACTTCTGGTTCTACCGCTAAACATCTAGCAATACATAAACGTTGTTGTTGCCCTCCTGATAACCCTAAAGCTGATGAATGCAAACGGTCTGACACTTCTTCATATAATGCTGCTGCTTTTAAACTTTTTTCGACAATTTCATCTAATTGTTTTTTATTTTTAATGCCATGAATTCTTGGTCCATAAGCGACATTATCATAAATACTCATTGGAAATGGATTGGGCTGCTGAAAAACCATTCCTACTTTTTTTCTTAATACAGTTGTATCGACACGTGCATCATAAATATTTTCATCATCCAAAGTCACTTCACCAGTAATCTTAACATTCTTAACATAATCATTCATTCTATTCAGTGTCTTTAAGAAAGTTGACTTCCCACATCCTGACGGTCCAATAAAAGCTGTTATCTTATTTTTTTCAATATTTAAATTCACATCTTTTAAAGCATGCTTCTCACCATAGAAAAGATTTAAATTCTTAGCTTCAATTTTTGTATTCATCTTTTAATCCACCTTATTTACATCAAATTTTTTAGAAATCCATTTTGCTGTCATATTCAATATCAACACAATAACAATTAAAATCAATGCAATTACAAATGCTGATTCATAATTTGCTTTTGCCATTTCCAAATACAACTGAATTGTTAATGTTCCCCCACTAGAAAACAAATGAGAAAAAACATTTGTTGGTAACTGACTAAAACTTCCAGCTGTAAACAATAATGCTGCTGATTCAGCAACAATTCTTCCCATCGCAAGAATAATTCCAGTTAAAATACCAGGTATTGCACTTGGTAATAAGACTGTACGAATCATATACCATTTTGTAGCCCCAATTCCTAACGCTGCTTCACGATAACTTTTAGGAACTGCCTGTAAAGCAATTTGAGTATTACGGGCAATAATTGGTAAAATCATAATTGCTAGTGTGAGAGCACCCGTTAGTATTGAATAACCTAATTTTAGAAAACCACCAAAGAATAACATACCAAATAAGCCATAAATAATTGATGGTATTCCTGCTAAAACTTCAGTTGTAAATGAGACTAATTCAACAAATTTTTTATTTGTTGCATATTCATTTAGATAAATTGCACCACCGATACTAATTGGACCAGCAATCAGTAATGTCACAACAATCATATAAATTGTATTGATAATATTAGGTAAAATACCTACCGTATTTTCCAGAACACTCGTTTTATTAATTAAATAATCAAATGAGAAATGAGGAATTCCCTGAAAACAGATATATCCAATAATAACCACTAATAATAATACTGATAAAAAAGTGCACAGTTGAATAAGTATATAAAGAATGTTATCACTTAAACGACTCTTTTTATTATAAATACTATTCTCCATCTTGTTTTCCACCTTTCAGGACAAATGTTAAAATCAGGTTAATCCCAATAATAAATATAAAGAGGACGAGTCCAATTGTGAACAATACCTCACGATGTACTCCTGCTGCATATCCCATTTCAGAAACAATCCCTGTCGTTAAAAATCGGACTGAATTAAATGGTAATGGAAAATTTACAGAATTTCCTGCAACCAGCAAGATTGCCATCGCTTCACCGATTGCACGACCAACACCTAAAACAATGGCTGACATAATTCCATTCTTAGCCGCTGGTAATACAACTTTAAAAATTGTTTGCATTTGACTTGCACCTAGGGCTAATGAACTTTTACGATAATCATCTGGAACACTTCTTAAAGATGTTTCTGTGATATTAATTAGCGTAGGTAAAATCATAATGGCTAAAACAAGAATTGCTGAAATTAAGTTCGATCCACCTGTAAACTGATGTGTTGAAGATGATGCAAAGATAAATAATTCTAATTTATACATTAATGGTGTAATAATGAGAATACCTATCAGTCCATAAACAACTGAAGGAATACCAGCCAAAAGTTCAACTGCTGATTTGACAATATTTCTCACTCTTGGATTAGCAATTTCAGAAAGATTCACTGCTGTTAAAATACCAATTGGCACACCTATACAAATAGCCAGGAAAACACCGACTATAGATGTTAAGATAATATTAAGAATCCCATATTGAGGTATCTGGGCTGTTGGTGTCCAAACATTGCTAAATAATATTTCTGTTAATCCAACTTTAAATATAGCTGGAGTCCCTGATATAAACATATAGATTGTAATAGATGCCACAGCAACAATTGAAACAATTGCACAAACTGTAAAAATATAACTTGCTATTTTTTCAACCATTGATTTTGTTTTTCTATTACTTAAGATAGATACAATCCCTTTTTCCATAGTAAACTCCTTTTGAATGTTTCATTCCTTAAATTCTCTCTCAGTTTATATCTTTTCATTCCATCTAAATATCAACATTTTGTATAAAGTATGTTAAGATTACGTTAAAAATATACATAATACAAAAATTAAAAAGCTGAACAAATAACCTTTTAAAGAATTATTTCATTACAGCTTCTTTTTGTTTTATTCTTTTTTTCTTTTAAAACAAGTCATTACAGCTAATCCTGCTAATATCATTCCACTATACAATATTATAGAGCTATTATCTCCTGTTTTAACATCCGTTGTTTCTTGTGGTTTTATTTCCGGTATTGTTGGTTTAGAATTATTTGGTGTTGTTTTGTCTGGTTTTATTATTGGATCACTAGGTTTCTCTTTAATTGTAAACTCTAATGTTAAACCTTTTGCTCCTAAATATATGTTTCCTTCAGCCACATCAAATGTCATTTTATATGTACCTGCATCTTTAACTTTACTCACTTCAACACCATTCTTTTCTATTTTTTTGACTTGTGGTGTACCAACGCCTTCAAGTAAAGATGTTATTGTATAGGTGATTTCATTTCCTGTATAAGTTTCACTTGATAACTTCACATTAAAGTTATTTGCTTGTAATTCTGCTTTCTTAATCCATTTGGCATAAACAGTTTTATCTTCTAATGTATATTTCTCTATCTTCGTCATTTTCTTATCAAAAGCTTCACTGTCATACCATCCATCAAAGATATATCCATTTTTAGTAGGTACAGGTAATTCATACCCTTCTAGGATTTCAAATTTATCTTGTTTACTTTCTAAAGTTCCACCATCTAATTCATACGTAATATTATGAGTAATAGCAGGTGTTAATGTATAAGTCTTATATTCATCCGATACCGGAATAATTGCATTATTACCATCAAGTGTTAATGGATTCCCATTTTCATCAATCCATAAATGATCGGCATCAACAGGAACATCCAATTCTTTTGCTGTCTTGACTTGAATTTGAGATAAGTTAGGGGTATTACCAAAAATATAAGGAGTCGCAGAATTAACATTTGAAAAGACTAACCCTTTTATTCTAACAAGTGATTGGCAATCCTCAAACATGGCTGAAAATTCTTTATTTTTACTTTTATCAAAACTGAATAAATCAATTTCTTTTAATAAATAGCACGATTCAAACATACCACTCATATTTTCAACTTTCTCTACATTAAAAGATGATACATCTAATTCAATTATTTTTTTACAAAAAGCAAACATAGCCTTCATATCAGTCACTTGACTTGTATCAAATTGAGATATATCTAATCTGGTTAATGATTGACAATTAGAAAACATACTATTCATATTAGTGACTTTGCTTGTATCAAAATGTGATACATCTAATTCCTCTAAAGTCTGACAATTATCAAACATACTACTCATATTAGTGACTTGTCCTGTATTAAATGTAGAAACATCTAATTCTTCTAAAGTTTGACAACTATTAAACATACGACTCATATCAGTCACTTGACTTGTGTCAAATGTGGATACATTTAATTCTTTTAAAGCTAGACAATTATCGAACATATAACTCACATCAGTGACTTTACTTGTATCAAAACAAGATAGATCTAATGCAGTTAATAACTGACAATCATAAAACATCATACTCATATTAGTCACTTGACTTGTATCAAATGTGGATACATCCAATTCTTTTAAAGCCCGACAACTATCAAACATACTACTCATATCAGTCACTCGACTTGTATCAAATGTGGATACATCTAATGCTTCTAAAGCCTGACACCCTTTAAACATACTATTCATATCAGTCACTTGACTTGTGCTTAACTTATCTAATCCTTTGATTGCTGTGAGTTTTGTTAAATTAAAGAACATTCTATGTAAACTCGTTGCTGTTACATTGTCTTTTATTTCAACCCTTGTTATAGAGTTGTAATGTTTATACCACGGTACTTTCCCATTACTATAAATTTCTTTCATCGTTCCTGTTCCACTAATTGTTAGTGTTGTCGTAGCATAATCATAATCAGCAACAACAGAATCCTCTTCACCTGTTACTCCTATTTTCCAATGTGTTTCATCTACAGCATAAGCATTCTTAAGCATATATGATGAACCAGTAATGACTAACAATACACTACACCATATCTTAAACTGCATAACTATAAATGAATTGGCTTTTAATCTGTACTTCCTTTTTAAATGATATTTCATTTATTCCTTCCTCTCTTTCTGTTCGTAAAGGTACACATTAAATAACGAACTGATAATTAGAATAATCATAAGGAAATAGACTATATATTTAGATATTTCCTTTTTTTATGTTCTTATATATACGTCTATTAATGTGTACATTGTTGTACTATTTTAAGTATAAAACATTTTCAATGATTTTTGTGGCTTGAATTAAAAAAGGAATTTCAGCGGATATTTTTACACTTTCTAACAACCGCAAAATAATAAATGTTTTTTTGTTCACATGCCTCCTATGCACAACTGACCAAAGTTTATTTATTCAGGTAAATAGAAAAAGGAAGCCATCAATTGACTTCCTTAACATTCAACTATTTTTGTGGAACAACAAGTCCAACTTTTTTAATAACAGCTTGCCCTTTATCACTTGCAATGAAATCAAATACTGCTTTTACTTCTGCTTTTTGAGCACTGATTTCACCTTTTGTAGCCATCACAAATGGTCTTTGTAATGCATAAGTTTTATCTAAGATAGTTGCTTCACTTGGTGCAACACCTTCTAAAGAAAGAACTTTTACTGTATCTTTACCTTCTACAGTATCTAAAGATGCATATCCAATAGCTCCAGCAGTTTCTTGAACTTTTGCCACAACTGCTCCTGTTTCATTTAAAGTATTGGCATATTTACATTTCCCTTTGATCTCTAAGATATCTTCAAAACCATCTCTTGTTCCTGAACCGTCTTCACGACCAACAACTACGATTTTTTGATCAGCTCCACCAACTTCTTTCCAGTTTGTCACTTCACCAGTATAGATTTTTGCTAATTGTTCTTTTGTTAAATTTGTGACTGTATTGTTTTTATCAACAATCACAGCAATACCATCAATCGCAACAATATTTTCTACTAAACCATCTGATTTTTCTTCATCTTTCAAAGCTCTTGATGAATTTCCAATATCAGCTGTTCCAGCGATAGCTGACTTAATTCCTGTTCCTGACCCTGTAAATTGTGCTTCTAATGTTAAATTTGGATAATCTTCTTTAATTGCTTCAGACAAAGCAGTTACCAATTTTTCCATTGATGTTGAACCATCTAAACTGACTTTTCCACTAATGTTTGTGTTAGCATTGTCTCCCCCAGTTGTGTCTGCATCATTATTTCCACAACCAACTAAGCTCATACTTAACACACATGCTAATAATAAAGCTCCTAATTTTTTCATTTTTTTATATCCTTCTTTCATATATCATCTGTCCTTTGAGACATCTACAGTTTATCTCTTTTTAATCTTATGAAATAGCAAAGTTTTGTATAAAACTTGTTAAGATTATGTAAAACCATCTTTTCTCTATAAGTATTGTTCATATCAAAAAAAATATACGGTTATAAAATGATAAATCATTTTTTAACCATTATTGATAATAAAAGCGTATAATAATATTAAGAAAGAAGGAATGATTATGTCATTATTTATAAAGTTATTTTCATTTTTTATTCCTGGTATTATGATTATTTTTGGTTTGTTAATGTGGTTTGCTCCACCTCAAACAATAAACAATGTATATGGTTATCGCAGTAAAAGAAGTATGGCTAATCAAGATGCATGGACTTATGCACAAGTCTGCTTAGGAAAAACATGGTTACTTGTTGGTATTGTATTGGTTTTAGTTACAATCTTTTTACTTCCTCGTATCACAATTGATGAAGGCAGTTTGTTGATTACTATTTTAAGCATTCAAGTTGTATTTTTGTTTATTCCTATTGGTTGGGTAGAATTTTGCTTAAAAAGATTAGATCATTAATATCCTTTAAATAACTATATTATCTTTCACTCATGATAGAAGCTATCATGAGTTTTATTTTGTCTAAAAGAAAAGAAACTGAATTTTCTTCAGTTTCTTATAATGTTTGTTCAGTTCTTTCAATAATATCATCCTGTGTGGCTTTTGAGAGTACATTGAAGAATGCTGAATAACCTGCTACACGGACAATCAGGTCTCTATGCTTTTCTGGATTCTTCTGTGCATCTATCAGTGTATCTCTAGATACTACGTTGTATTGAACATGATATCCATGCAATCTATTGAAGAATGTCCTGATCATCATTTCTAGTTTTTGCTTGTTCTCTTCTGTTGATAGCATTTGTGGTGTCACTTTCTGATTCAATAAGACGCCACCTGTAATTTCATGAGTCGGTAATTTCGATACTGTCTTGAAGACTGCTGTTGGCCCGCTTTTATCCATCGCATGGGCTGGTGAGCATCCTTCAGCAAGTGGTGTCTTCGCCTTACGTCCATCTGGTGTTGCCATGGTTCCTAATCCCTGTCCTACATTTGCTGAGATTGAAGATGTTCCAGCATAACGGATTCCTCCAATAGGTCCTCTGTTATAACGTGTACTTGGATATTTCTTGATCTCATCAATATATGAATCATATGCATCAACAACCAGCTGATCAACATAGTCATCATCATTGCCATACTTAGGAGATTCATTGATTAACATTCTTTGAATTCTCTGATTCTCTTCGCTTGTAAAGTCATCCTGCAAGGCATTCCATAACTGCTCTGGTGTGATTTTTTTCTCTTCAAAGACAAGTTTCTTAATGGCTGCAAGACTATCTGCCATATTTGCTATTCCAATCTGTAAACCTGAGATAAAGTCATAGACCGCTCCACCTTCTTTGATTGTCTTTCCTCTGCCGATACAATCCTGAGTTAAAGCTGAACATAATATATCCGGTACATCTCTTTCTGATGCCAGGTCTATGGCATTTTCGGTAATGACAGATAGACGTGTGATTTCACGAATTGATTTATCCCATGCCTCCTGCAGTTCCTCAAATGACTTCATATCC
Organism: Candidatus Stoquefichus sp. SB1; assembly: GCF_001244545.1. Lineage (NCBI taxonomy): Bacteria > Bacillati > Bacillota > Erysipelotrichia > Erysipelotrichales > Erysipelotrichaceae > Candidatus Stoquefichus > Candidatus Stoquefichus sp. SB1. The sequence continues at coordinate 18,968 of NZ_LN852695.1, forward strand.
TTAAAGTATCCGTATCCCTTGACAAAGCGTTTTCCCGAAGTCAAGTCGACACCATCATTCATAACTGCCAGCAGTATTCTTGGGAAGTTCTGATATGACATTCCTGTACATCTGTATCCCCATTTTCCTGGTACCGCTGTTTCAACACAGCCAATTGCTGAATAGTTGTATGCATCTTCCTCTTTGACACCTAAATCAATAAAAGATGGAATGATGATTTCATCATTATTGAACGCTGGCATTCCTGTTCCTAGTTTCATAACCTCAATACATTCATCAAAGAATGCCTTATCCAATCCATCATAATATCTGACAGTCAAGTTAGGCTGTGGCAGTCTTGTCTGAGCAACTGATCTTAATACTAAGAATGAAAGCTGATTAACAGCAGACTGCTTATCAGGTGTCTGTCCTCCGATTGTAACATTCTGATACATTGGGCTTCCTGCACTGCTGTAGGTATGAGCCTGACTTCTGACCTTATTGATAGTGAGTGTCTTAATCCATAAGTTTGTAAGGAGTTCAACTGCTTCATCTTCAGTTATCTGTTGATTATCTAAATCTGCCTTTAAATAAGGATACATATACTGGTCAAAGCGTCCATATGATAATGAATGTCCATTAGATTCAATCTGTAATATTAATTGAATAAACCATACTGACTGAATTGCTTCTTTAAAACTATGTGCTGGTTCATAAGGAACCTTGGCACAAATTTGACTGATTTCTAATAATTCATCTTTTCTTTTTCCAGTAGCACTCTCTGATAATTCCTTGGCCAAATCACTAAATCTCTCTGCATAGGTCTTGACTGCTTCAATGACAATCAATACTGCTTTATAGAAAACATACTTATCGATATTTTCAGCAACACATAAATCCAGTTCTTCTTTTAACCTGCGTGTTCTTTCTTCATATCCTCGTAAGCCTATTTCCAGTAATGTCTGATAGTCAACTGCCAGATGAGCATCACCAGAATTGAGTTTCCCTTCCATTCCAAAGAAACCAGTTTCCATGAACACGCTCACTTCATCAGGCAATAGTGCTTCACCTTTGGCTCTTAGATTATTATTTTCCCAAAATGGAGCAATAGAACGTAAGTCTTCCTTTGTTTTTTCAGTAATATAGAAAACATCGCCATCTCTTTTTTCAAACAGATCCAATTCATTCATAACAAACTCTAATGTATACTCTGGAAAGATCGGTGCATCTTTATTAGACTCAGCCTGATTTCCAACAATTAAGGTTTCATCTTCAATATAGATAGACATTTTCTCTAAAATATTTTTCAGCATCAATGCACGTTTCATAACGGCTGGCTGATTCTGATGAAGCTGGTATGCTTCTGTTGCAAGCAAAGCCCTTTGAGCACTGATATAAGGTTTCTTTTCTAAAACTGCTTCTCTAAATTCATTCATTCTTGGTGTTAATTTTCCAAAGTGTTCACTATTTTCCATATTTCTATCCTCCGTTATTTCATTTGAAAGTTTTATTTCTTTCATTTTCATATATATGATAACATATTATTTGTTCGTGTCAATAAATAATACATACAAAATATTAAAAAGTTTCATTTGAAACATTTTGTTTACTTTCTAAGATGAACATGCTATGATAAATATATATTGAAAAGGAGCGATAATTATGTCACAAGGAATGATTTTTAATATTCAGAAATTCAGTATTCATGACGGACCTGGTATTCGTACAACAGTTTTCTTAAAAGGTTGTCCCCTTCGCTGTCTTTGGTGTTCTAATCCCGAATCACAGTTAGATTATATTCAGATACTTTATGACCAAGACAAATGCTGTCACTGCCAGCATTGTGTACAAATTTGTCCTCAGCATGCCATTCAACATCTTGACAATAAAATTATCATTAATCACGAAAAATGTGTTGGCTGTCTACAATGTATCCATGAATGTCCTAATATTGCATTAAGTCATGAAGGTGAGTATCAGGATATTGATAATGTTGTTAAAATATGTTTACAGGACATAGATTTTTATGAAGAATCTCATGGTGGTGTAACCATTTCTGGTGGTGAGGGAATGAGTCAACCTCGATTTGTTAAGGAACTGCTTCATAAATTAAAAAAAGAAAACATTCATGTTGCTATTGAAACAACTGGATATATTGAACCTACCTTATTTCAAGAATTAGCCCCTTTGTTTGATCTCCTCTTATTTGATGTTAAACATTATAATTCATCTCAGCATTTTCAAGGAACCGCAGTTCATAATGAACTGATTATTCAAAATCTAAAATGGGCTATTGATCAAGGTATTGAAGTTTTACCAAGAATACCTGTTATTCCTGATTTTAATGATTCAATTGATGATGCGAAAGGCCTAGCTGAATTATTAGTATCTGTTGGTGCAAAACAAGTTCAGTTATTACCTTTTCATCAATTTGGTGAAAAAAAATACGAAATGTTAAACCGAGAATATACACTTAAAAATAAAAAAGCCCTCCATCCAGAGGACCTAAAAGATTATCAACAAATTTTTATTGATCACCATATTCATTGTTTTTTCTAGGAGCCTTGCTCCTTTTTAATAATGCATTTTTTCTGGTATAACACCTCTAACACCACCTTTAGGATCATCACAATCATGCAAATAGCGAGGAATCAAATGAATATGTAAATGCATAATAGATTGTCCTGCAACTTCACCACAATTCATACCTATGTTATATCCATTTGGATGATACATATTATCTAAATAAGCTTTCGCTTCATCAAGCAATGATAATAGTAAAATACGGGTTTGTTCATCAGCAACAAAGAAATGTTCAATATGCTTTTTAGGAATAATCAACATATGTCCCTGACTAACAGGATTATCATCAAAAATCGCATATCCAACTTCATTTTCTAATATGTATTCTTTTTTCTCACAAAACAGACATTCCATTAATTCACCTTCTTTACAATCACATTTTGATTAAAAAGATATTCTTCACAATCTTTAGGAATGCCATCATCCGTTATGACACTATGAATATTTTGAATCGGCAATAGACTAACTGTTCCTACTTGATTAAATTTAGATGATTCCGTTAAGACAACCACTTTATTTGCTTGTCTCGTTAAATCTCGTACTGTTTCACTTCTCATATAATCATTTCCTGTAAAGCCAGATATTTCAGAAAAACCATCTGTTCCAATAAAAAATTTATCAACAAAAAATGTTTCAGCACATTTTCTAACCATTGGTCCAACCATAACTTGTGATTCTTTCTGATATTCTCCACCTAAAAGTACAATTCGAATTTTCCCAACTTTACGCACATAATCAGCAATAAATGCTGAATTCGTTATCAATGTAACATCTTGTTTTGTTTGTGCCAATTCCAAGGCTAACAAAGCACAACAAGATCCTGATTCAATCATGACAGTTTCACCATCTGCCACTTCAAGAGAAGCTAACTTAGCTATTTTTTGTTTAATATCATAATGAAAAGCCAAACGATTATTTATATCATCACTAGAGTTTAAGGTTGCAAAGCCATGTGCTCTAACAATTAATCCTTTATTTTCTAATTGATCTAAATCTTTACGAATCGTCACTTGTGATACATTGAGAAGACTTGATAAATCTGTAACTGCAACTTTTTTTGTTTCTGTTAATAATTCTAAAATTTTTGTATGCCTTTCTGACATTTTTACCATTTCTATCACCCATTTCTTGTTTTAGATTAACATATCAATGTTTCAAATGCAACTTTTTATTATTTCATTTTATAATCTTTTAAATAAAGAAAAAAAGCAATCCGAAGATTACTCTCTTTTAACCTATAATAGATAATCTCTATAATCATAATGTATGTCTTTATTTTATTTGGCTATAAAATTTTAACGACGATGAATAGGAGTATGAGGATAATTATAGTGATTGACTATTATAATCTTATAAGTTGCAAACGGAAGTTAGTCAATGCTAACTTACATATTTATAATACTCTTATATTCTAGAATTGTCAATGTTTTTTATACTTATTATACACAGAAATTCTATATTTGAATGATGATTAGCTTTTCATATCATCATTATTTTTTTAAAAAAAATAAGAGCTAACGATGTAGCTCTTTCTTATATTCTTCAAATATCGATTGAGAGTGGTGACATAATGATTGACTGCCACAACCACCACAATCTCCACCACATGATTTTCCACTTTTCTTATCCTTTCTTATTATTCTTATGCACTGAATAACTATGAGAATAAGAATACATAGGACTATAAATGTTGATAAATTCATCACATTCACCTTCTTTTATGAATTGACAGAATATTGAACTTCTAGTTTTTCTGATGTTTTAACTTTTCTTAGCAATAAGTAAATAACTGCTATGATGACAATCAACGCAACAACTGTCCAGATTCCAAAAACACCATAAAGAATAAAGTTTCCAATTTGATAAATAATCAAAGCAACTGCATATGCAAAGACACATTGATAGATAATCGCAAAAGCTGTCCATTTTCCATTATTCATTTCTCTTTTTATCGCTCCCATAGCTGCAAAACATGGAGCACACAACAAGTTAAATGCTAAGAATGAATATGCAGATAAGGCCGTAAAACTCATGGCTAGTGTTCCCCAAATCTCTGTACCATCTTCTGCAACTTCCGCAAAACCATACAACTGTCCAAAAGTTGCAACTACATTTTCTTTAGCAACAAGACCAGTTATAGTTGCTACTGCACCTTTCCATTCACCCCAGCCAAGAGGTGTAAATATCCATGCAAAAGTCTGTCCGATCATCGCTAACAAACTATGATTAATATCTTCAACCATAGCAAAGCCACCATTTTCAAATCCAAATGATTGTAAAAACCAAATGACTATAGTCGATAACAAGATAACTGTTCCTGCTTTTTTGATGAAAGACCAGCCTCTTTCCCACATACTTCTTAAAACATTCATTACTCTTGGTGCATGATAAGCAGGCATTTCCATAACAAATGGTGCTGGATCACCTACAAACATTTTTGTTTTCTTGAGGATAATACCTGAAATAATAATCGCTCCGACACCTAAGAAATAAGCACTTGGTGAAACCCATGATGCACCATTAAATAATGCACCAGCAATCAATGCAATAATAGGCAGTTTTGCTCCACAAGGGATAAATGTTGTTGTCATGATTGTCATCTTACGATCACGGTCACTTTCAATTGTACGACTTGCCATGATTCCTGGGACCCCACAACCACTACCAATTAACATAGGAATAAATGACTTCCCAGACAATCCAAATTTTCTAAAGAGACGATCCATAATAAATGCAACACGTGCCATATAGCCACAATCTTCTAAAATAGCTAAGAAAATAAATAACACAAGCATCTGTGGAACAAATCCTAATACTGCTCCAACTCCACCAACAATTCCATCAATAATCAAACTCTGTAACCAGGTCGCACAATTGATTGCAGTTAAAAAGCCTTCAATAGCTGGTGGAATGATTTCTCCAAAAAGAACATCATTTGTCCAATCTGTTATAAATGTTCCAACTGTTGTGACTGATACATAATAAACAATAAACATAACCAATGCAAAGATAGGTAAAGCTAAAATACGATTTGTCACAATTCTATCAATTTTATCAGATGTTGTTAATTGTTCACGATTAGCTTTTACATAACAGTCTTTCATAATATCCGTAATATAAGTATATCTAGCATCTGTAATAATACTTTCACTATCATCATCCAATTTCTTTTCAATCTTTTGAATTAAACTTTCATCATCTATATTTATCTTTAATGATGTGATGATTTTATCATCACGTTCAAACAGTTTTACACTATAAAAGAACTTTTTGTCTTGATCAATGGTTTTAGGTAATAAATATCCAATTTGTTTTAAGACTTCATTAATATCCTTATTATAAATATTTTTAACTTCAAAAGAACAATGAACACTCTCTCTTACCTTTTCCATCACTTTCTCAATCCCTTTATTCTTAAGGGCAGAAATAGGAACAATAGGACATCCTAATCTCTTTGAAAGCTTTTCATAATCAATTTTATCACCACGTTTTTCAATAACATCCAACATATTAATAGCAACAACAACGGGTATTCCCAGTTCAAGTAATTGTGTCGTTAAATAAAGATTACGCTCCAAATTAGAACCATCAATGATATTTAATATAACATCAACCTTTTCATTTAATAAAAACTCACGAGAAACAACTTCTTCTAATGTATAAGGTGATAAGGAATAAATCCCAGGCAAATCAGTAATTTTAATATCTTTATCACCTTTATATTTTCCTTCTTTTTTCTCAACTGTAACCCCTGGCCAGTTTCCAACAAATTGATTTGCTCCTGTTAAAGCATTAAATAATGTTGTTTTCCCACTATTGGGATTTCCTGCCAATGCAACTTGTATAACCATACTTTTTCCTCCTATAGTTACCCTAAACTAACTCGTTAATATTTTTTAATGCTGCTAAAGAACATCAATCATAGCAGCATCTGCTTTTCTTAAAGATAATTCATATCCTCTTACTGTCACTTCTATAGGATCACCTAATGGTGCAACTTTTCTAACATAAACCTCAACACCTTTTGTAATTCCCATATCCATGATTCTACGTTTTATAGCTCCTTGACCATTTAATTTCTTAACAGTCACGCGACTACCAACTTCAACTTCTTTTAATGTCATATTTATCCCCCCTTTTAAATCATAATTTTTTTTGCAAGTTCTTCACTAATAGCGACTCTAGAATCTTTAATATTGACTATTATACTTCCTTTATTTTTAGTAATGATAGAAACTAAACTCCCTGGAACAAACCCCAGATTTTCAAGATGACGTTTTGTTTCATTTCCACCACCTACTTTTTTGATAATATTTTCTTTATTTACATCAGCGAATGTCAATGGCATCATGACTACCTCTCTTTCTTATCACTCTATAATACGACCGCTCATCAAGTTAGTTTCATCTAACTCAGTGTTTTAAATATAAGTTAGCATTATCTAACTTCATGTTTAGAATACTCCTCTTTTCCCAATTTGTCAATATATAGAAGCAAAAAAATAGATTTATTTTTACAGATATATTATAATAAGTAATTTAAAAGATACAGTCATCAAACTGTATCTAAATCTGAATTTCAAAAGTATTTCCTTCAACAAACAAATGTATCATTCCTTTTTGTTTGAGAAGATTATTTTTAACTGGCATAGCCAAATACAATGTACGTGTTTCTAATGACTTAATATGATCTGTTTGTGAAAGTGATTTATGATTCTCACTTTCAATAATAATCTTTGATTTAATTTGTTGATTATCTACTAAATATTCACAATAAAGATATTCATTAGGATCTAATGATATATCAGAAGTATTTTTTATATCCACCTGTAAAATAACAAATGTCTCATCATCATGATCTGTTGGTATATAACTATAAAAGAAACCTTTATTTGATGGTTCTACTTTATCAGTTTTTAAAATATTGTTTAAAGCAATTTGAGATTGTTGAAGTGTTAAAATATCACCTAAGGATTTTGTATCATTATTCATAACATGTTGTTCAGTTAAAAATGTATATTGAAAATCATACTGATTTAAAACTTTAAAAATAATCGTTGCCTCTTCTTTAATTTGATCATTAGGGACTTCACAATAAAGATGAATATATCTTGTTTCATTTGTTTTAATGGTATCAGTTGTACTCATTTGATTATAATTGATTGTTTCTACAACCTGTTTCATCTCATATGATTCTTTATTCACTTCAAAATGACCAGCAAATATATCTTCTAATCTTTTTTCTTTTTTTGATAGATTAATTGTTTTAACCACCATATCAATAAAAACATAATTATCTTGACTTGGTTCTATATACTTATATGTCTTATTTTTATTAGATGGTGCAATTTGCTGTGTAACCTCTGTTTTAATCAATTCAAACTCTAATTCATCTTGATAAGTATATGCTTTAGATTCCTCAAAATCTGTTATCTCTGTTTGACTCTGGCAACCAAACAAACAGCAAACAAGAGCTATCAATATTCCTATTTTTTTCACAATTATCAATCCCCTTTTTCTTTATTCTAGCATAATTTACATATAATTCCTATGAAACAATGAATGTCTTTAATACTTTCATTCTATATAAAAGAACCTCTTCAATTCTGTGTTTATTGTTTTACACTTATCTTGAGAGGTTCTTATCTTCTATTTATTTAATTTTCTATTTTCTTTTAAATCCTTAACTGTCAATATTTCTTTGAGTTCAAAAATGGCAACTTTACATTCTTCATATCTACTTTGATCAATAAATTTTCCTATTTGCCTATACATCATTGTTTCTTGTCTTTTATTTTGATATTGTGTTTCATCTTGATTTAAAATTAAATATACAGTATTACTGGACTTCATCTTTATTCTCCTTATTTTTAAGAAATACCAAGAGATAACTCTCTTGGTATAATTTTAAATGGTCTGCTTTCTTTTTATATAAATATAGCCACCAAGTACTAATGAAGATGATAAAAGCATATAAAGAGGCATCATATCTGTATCATCATCTGTTTTGACTGATTTTTTGATCTCATTTGCTTGTTTCAATAATTCCTCATATGTCTTACCGCCTGAATGAATTAATAACTCATTGATAGCATTCTTTTCTGATTCACTTAATTGATTCCAAACTTCTTGACCAGAAAGAATCTGTGCATAATTAGATTGATTTGCAGTCTTATAGATATTCCTACTTCTATCACTTACATATTTATCAATAAAATCATTAGCATTTTGTTGAACCATTTTCTTTGCAGTTGCCAACATTTCTTCATATGTTTGTGTTGCTCCTGCAGCTTTTAACTCGGCATTCACTTTATTTTTTTGTGCTGCTGTTAATGCATTGAAATCCATTTCTCCATTTATAATTTTATCCAAGTTTTCTCTTGTTACAACTGTAATCAACTCATTTCTTGAATCTGTCATATGTATTTTAAGGAAGCCATCTGCTGTACCTTCTAACATTGCTTTTGCCTTTGCAAGCATTTCCTCATATGTCTGAGTTGATCCTGATGCTTTTAATTTAGCATTGACTTCATCTTTTTCAGATTGAGTTAAAGTACTATATTCACTTTCTGCTGATAAAATCGCATCCAATGTCTTTTGATTGACTTCTGTCACGACTTGATTATCAACTGTTAAATAATCCTTAACAAAAGTTGAAGCATTTTCCTTTGCTAACATATGTGCATCAGCTAACATTTCTTCATATGTTTGAGTCGCTCCTGCAGTTTTTAACTTTGCATTGATTTCTGCTTTCTGAGCATATGTCAAGGCATTAAAATCATCTTCTCCTCCTATAATATTATCTAGTGTTGAAATCTTGACTTTCGTGATAATCTCATTATTTTGTGTCATATGATTTTCAATAAAGTGATTCGTTGTTTCAGTAAGCATGACTTTCGCTTCAGCAAGCATTTCCTCATATGTCTGAGTTGATCCTGATGCTTTTAATTTGGCATTGACTTCATCTTTTTCAGATTGAGTTAAAGTACTATATTCACTTTCTGCTGATAAAATCGCATCCAACGTCTTTTGATTGACTTCTGTCACGACTTGATTATCAACTGTTAAATAATCCTTAACAAAAGTTGAAGCATTTTCCTTCGCTAACATATGTGCATCAGTCAACATTTCCTCATATGTTTGAGTCGCTCCTGCAGTTTTTAATTTCTTATTAATAGCATTCTTTTCAGATTGACTTAACTCACCAAACTCTTTTTCTCCACCTAAGATATTATCTAATGTTGATAATTTGACTTCCGTGATAATATCATTGTCTTGTGTCATGTGATTCTTAATAAATTTTGTAGAATATTGATCAAGATACTTATCTGCATTATCTAAATAATCCTGATAAGTTGTAAAATTAGATCCATCTTTAATAATCTGATCAACAATAGCTTGTTGTTGAACTGTTAAATCCTTCCATGGTTCTTTTCCATTTAAAATCTGATCTACATTTTGACTTGTTGTTTCTTTATAAATAGGACCATCTTTTTCTTTTCTAATATATTTATTAGCAAACTCTTCACCTATTGCCTGATTTTTTTCATTATCAATAGATGTTTTAGCATTCTTTTCTAATGTTTCAACATCACTAATACTGTTTGATTGAGTGATAGCATCTTTAGCTTTACCTACTACTTGATCAATTTCTTTATTTAATTTTGTCTTTTGTGTATCTGATAAATCCAGTTTAGCAATTTCATCTTTTTTTGTTTTAGCATACTGTAAGATATTTTCATTTGCCTTATTCTTTGCGTTTTGTAATTGGGCAGCTTCTTTTGTTTTTTGACTGCTGCTATCATATGCATTTTTAGCTGTCACTATAGCAGCAGATGACGACGCATCTTCTACTGCTTGTTTTGCTGTTGTGGATGCAGCATTAATTTGATTTATAAATGATTTCTTTTCACTAGCACTGAGGTTATTAAGTGCATTGATTTCCTCAGTTTTCTTTTTGACATCTAAATCAATTTCACTTATCACTTTATTTTTTTCATTCTGTAAAATTGCTGTTTCTTTAGTTTTATTTATACTGTTTGTTAGGTTTGTTTTTATTGAATCAACATCACTAGTATTGTCAGCATTACTTATCTGATTCTTAGCAGTTGCTATTGCTTGATCAATATCAGCTATGTATTTATCCTTTTCTGCTTTTGTTAAATATGACAAAGCATTGATTGCTGCTTTTTGTGTATTTGCATTTGTATCAATGTTATTGAGAGCATCTTGCTTAACTTTCATAAGTTTAGCTTCTGCTAATAACTCAGGATAAGTTGTATCTGTTAATCTGTCATTAATTAATTTCTTTTGTCCATCAGTCATTGTATTATACGTTGATTCACCATTAATGATCTGTTGATAATTAGTAGTCGTTACTTTAGTATATGGAGCAGATTCGCCTCCTAAATAATTATTCATGAAAGCAACTGTTGTATCTATAATGCTATATGTCACTTCCTTTGTTCCACTATAATTACCTTGCAATGTCACTTTTGCTTTATATCCACTACCAATCTTTGTTAATTCACCATATGTTATTGTATAATCTTTATCTTTTGTTAATGTTTTTCCTTCAACAATAACTGTAGGAATAGGAGATACTGCACTACCCGTATATCCATATGCCGTTTTATCCAAAGTTGCATTTATAGCAGCTTCACTTATTGATTTAGCAACAATTCTAAATTGAGATTCTACAGTTCCACTGTATGGTTTATTAAATGAAATCTGCATTTTTCCTAACCCTACATTAACATTATTTGAATAACTTATTGTATAATTTGTATTTTCACCAAGAAGAATATTGTTTCCTGTAGAATTGAAAATACTATCACTTCTTAATGAAATCGATGGTTTAGGTACAATAGCGCTACCTGTATATGAATATGAAGAACTGATATTACCAATATTTAAATCTTTTAATTGAATAATATTAGGCAAGAAATGGCTTGCCAGATATCCAATAGTAATTTCAGTACCACCAGTAGCCATATCAGGTGGATAATGTTGTGTACCTCCACCACAATTCCATTTACTTCCATCCCATTTTGGAGCAAATCCAGCAAAATATTGAATATTATTTGTATCAGTTGCAATAACAATAATATATGGAACCTGTGTTGCTATTGTTGTATTAAGTGTCAAAGTTTTGCCACTCACATTCGCTGTTAATTTTTGATAACTAGCAACAGGGTTACTAGAGTCAAATGCTATATTTGGATTGTCATTGTAATAAACAACTGCACTTCTTAAATTCGCACTATTTATTGTATTTAACGTTATATTGGCTTTAAGAGTATAAGCAGTATTTGCTTTAACAATATTCATATTCTGTAAGCCAACAGTACCCATTACAAGTACCATTATCAAAAACATGACTTTTACAAATTTACAAACTTGTTTTTTCTTTTTCATTTTCTTTTTCCTTTCTTGTTATTTTTATAGAATTTAAACAAAATTAACTGATTATTTTTTATTCTTCTCATTGATCCCTCCCATATAACCAAATGCGACATAAACATACCAGTTTTCATATATTTATGTACGTAATATCATACTTAAACGGACTTTGTTCAAAGTTAATTTATAAAGGAAATTGACATAAAAAAACTGATTATTATGCAATAATCAGCTAGTACTAAATGGTATAGGTTGACAAATTCTTTATTTTTAAAACAAGTAACACCCCAATGGTATGTGAATATTATAACAAAAATTGGAAATTGATACAATTAAATATTGTGATTTTATTGTGATATTCAAGATAACGAATTATTAAAACAATGCCATATGACTTATAGCCAGACATCAGATTGTTTCTTTTCTCCTGTTTAAAACTATATCTCATATTCTCCCTTCTATCAGATAGCATATTATCTGTAAGTATGAGAAGAATCTGTTTTATAGTTATTTTTCAATAACCAGTCCGTTTCTTTCATTATAACCATCTACCCTTTCTCTGATTCATATCATAACCATAATGATGTCCTAACTATCTTTTGTTAGATACTGTTATTAATGATATACTAGCATTTAGTGACAAGCAAACTGTAGTTTCTCCATCTTATCAGCTGTGACTTGTTGATTTGCTGACGCATCCAAATTTTTGATGGACAAAAAAAGATATAACAATATTATAAAATACTGCTATATCTCTTTACATTTAATCTATAACTCTTACTTTAACAACATTTTCTAATGCATTAAAATCATCAATTCCAACAACATCATTTGTTTCAATAATAGTATAGGCATAATCACCCTTGGCTTTATTAACCATGTTTTCAATATTAATTTCTTGATTAGCTAAAAGAGTGGCAAATTGCGCTAACATGTTTGGTACATTTTTATGAATCAAACAAATACGATATTTTGTGGTACGTGGTTCGTTAATAGTTGGGAAGTTAACTGAATTCACAATATTACCACTTTCTAGATAATCTTTTATCTCTTTTACTGCCATACGCGCACAATTGTCTTCAGATTCTGGAGTCGAAGCACCTAAATGCGGTATAACAATCACATTGTCTTGATCAATAATATCTGGTGTTGCAAAATCTGTAATATATTTTGCAATCTTTCCATCTTGAACACCTTTGAGAACATCTTGAGAATTTACAAGATCTGCTCTAGCAAAGTTTAAGATACGGACACCATCTTTCATTAATGCAATATTTTCTGCATTGATAATCCCCTTTGTTTCTTTAGTACTTGGTGCATGTAATGTAATATAATCACATTCACTAAAAATAGTTTCCATCGTTCGAGCATTTTTTACCCACTTGCTCATACCCCATGCCGCATTCACTGAAATATATGGATCATATCCATAAACTTCCATTCCTAATTTAATGGCTGCATTTGCAACATTGACACCAATAGCACCTAATCCTATAACCCCTAATTTTTTACCTTCAATTTCAGGTCCTACAAATTGGCTTTTCCCCTTTTCAACCAATTTTGCAGCATCTTCATTCCCCTTTAAAGATTTAACCCAATCAATTCCTTCAACAACCTTACGTGATGATAAGAAAAGCCCACATAATACTAATTCCTTAACAGCATTTGCATTCGCTCCTGGTGTATTAAAGACAACGATCCCCTCTTCGCTGCATTTATCTAATGGTATATTATTAACACCAGCACCTGCTCTGGCAATTGCTTTTAAATTCGGATTTAATGGATATTCATGTAAAGATGCAGAACGTACTAAAATACCATCTTCTTCATCCATTTCTTCTCCCACTTGATATTTTCCCTCAAATAAATCAAGTCCTACTGGAGAAATCTTATTTAATAATTTAATTTTATTCATAATAATCTCCTATTTATTCTCTTTTTCAAATTTTTTCATAAATTCAAGTAACGCTTCTACACCTTCTAATGACATAGCATTATAAATAGATGCACGAATACCACCTACTGAACGATGTCCTTTTAAATTAGACATTCCAGCAGCAATTGACTCTTTAACAAACTGAGCATCTAAATCCTTAGTAGGACAAGTAAACGTAACATTCATTAATGAACGATTATCTTTATCACTATGTGTCTGATAGAAATCAGTTGTATCTAAATAATCATATAATAAATTTGCTTTTTCTTCATTTTTCTTTTGCATTGCTTCTAATCCACCTAATGAATCAATCCATTCAAGCATTAATCCTAATACATAGATTGAAAAAGTTGGTGGTGTGTTATACATTGAATCATTATCAGCAATCGTATCATATTCCATTAAAACAGGAATATTTTCTTTATGATCTGCAATTAAATCTTCTCTCACAATAACAACGCCTAGTCCAGCAATACCCATATTCTTTTGCGCACCTGCATAAATCATTCCATAATCAGCAACATTGATTGGTTTAGACAAAATGTTAGATGACATATCAGCAACAATCGGAACTCCTTTTGTATCTGGTACATATTTCCACTCTGTTCCAAAAATTGTGTTATTTGCACAAAGATGAACATAAGATGCATCTTCTCTTAAATCTAATTCTTCTTGTGTTGGAATATGTTTAAATCCATTGTCAGCCCCATTGTAAGCAATATGAATATCTCCAAACTTTTTCGCTTCTTGTGCTGCCTTTTTAGAGAAAGCACCTGTAATAATATAATCAGCTTTTCCATTTTTCATTAAGTTTAATGGAATTGTTGAGAATTGTTGTGTTGCTCCACCTTGGATAAATAAGATTTTATAGTTATCAGGTATATTTAATACCTTTTTTAATAATGCTTTTGTTTCATTAAAGATTTCAAGATAGGACGATGATCGATGACTCATTTCCATAACGCTCATACCACTATCTTTATAATTCAACATTTGAGCAGCTACTTTTTCTAATACTGGTACAGGTAATGTTGATGGACCTGCAGAAAAATTGTAAACTCTTTTTTGTGTCATATTTGACGTCCTCCTTTATAATGTTGTTGCTATTATATTTGATAAAAACAAATTTGTCCAGTAATTTTATTAAAAAATACAAATTTTATTATTTTTTTATTAGAATTGTATACAATTAAACACAATTCTTTATATTCTATGCTATTTTATGAAGAAAAGAACTTTTTTATATAAATAAAATCACAATACAAAACATATTGTGATTTTTCTTTAATCTTCCTTTGTTATCTGATAGTAATTATAATTTCTTTGTTGGTCATGCTTAACATCATACATAGCCTGATCTGCTTTATCATAAAGTTCAATATAACTCTCTCCATCCTCTGGATATCTAGAAATACCAATACTTATTGAAAGCTGTTTAAACTCTAAATGTTCGTCCTTTAATTCATGAATTAAATTCTCAATCTTCAAAGTAAAAGAATGATAATGTTCTATATCTTTTACAAATACAATAAACTCATCACCACCTACTCTTCCTAAAATATCTCCATAAAAAACATCTTGTAATCTTTTTGTCAACCACTGCAAAACTTTATCTCCATATAAATGCCCATAATGATCATTAATATCTTTAAATCCATCAATATCCATCATCAATAACATACCACTATAGCATATCTTAAGTTGTTCACTTATTTTTTGTTCAACTGTCATTTTATTAAATAACCCTGTAAAACTATCTCTTTCTGATTTTTCTACAAAATATTTCATTTGTCTAAACAAACGATCAACATTCGTTATTTTCCCAACAATATATGTCTTTTCTTCATAAATATATTGATATTGTAATGTACACCATAATTCTTGTTTGTACTGACTTAAGACTCTTAAATAGAATTGACCATCCTGATATAACGATTGTTCTTTAAATAGTGATCTTAATTGATCTTGTTCATAAGGATGTATGGTCTTAGGAATTTGCTCTTCATTCAGATAGAAAAATAATGATGAAGGATAATAAATGATCTGATTGGTATGACAGTCATATTGAAATAAAACTGTATCTTTAAAGCTTTCTAGCAATTGTTCCCACATCATATATTTCATTATACCACCCTCCTTTTGTTACAGGTTGTAGACAATTTGTAACAAGAGAGGTATACTAATTTTAATAGATAGAATAGAGTAAAACATATTCAATACAATAGGATTATTGTTTTTTATATTTTGTGACTAATATTCTACAATTTGTGACATATGATTAAAAAATTAAATATGTTGCATTTCTTTAACTCTCCTTAAAAAAGTTTGATAAGAAATGCCAAGATGTTTAGCAGCCTGTCTTGAAGATATATCACCCTTATGCCATAACTTAGCATAAAAATAAAATTCTTCAGGCAGTTTTTTTCTTTGCGGTCCAAATTGTACACCTTTCGCCTTGGCTGCTGCAATGCCTTCAGCTTGTCTTTGGTGAATCATTTCTCTTTCGGTTTGAGCAACATAGCTCAATAGCTGTAAAACAATATCTGAAATAAGTACACCCATTAAATCACGTTCTTTTCGTGTATCTAATAATGGCATATCTAAAACAACAATGCTTGCTTGTTTTACTTTGGTTATCATCCGCCATTGTTCAATAATTTCATCATAATTCCTACCTAATCTATCAATGCTTTTAATGACAATAATATCATCTGGTTGTAACTTTTTAATAAGTCTTTGATATAATGGACGATTAAAATCTTTTCCTGATTGTTTTTCAATAATCATATGTGATGGTAAAACACCAAATGACTTCATAGCAATCACCTGTCGATCTTCATTTTGATCTTTACTTGATACACGAATATATCCATAAACTGTTTTTTTCATTCTGACCTCCTTTATTTATATTCATTGTAGTCAAAATGGAAATCCCCTATAACAAAATTATGAATTGATTTTGTTGTTTTTATATATGTTAAAAAGCAATGCATATGAGATTGCATTGCTTTCATTTCTTATTATTCATTTATACTTATGAAATAAGGGAGATAATTTCATAAGTATTGTGTTTCATTAAAGTTCTTCCCCATTTGTTGCAATCACTGTTTGATACCAATAATAAGAATCTTTCTTTATTCTTTTTTGCGTCCCATTTCCTTCATCATCTCTATCCACATAAATAAATCCATATCGTTTCGACATCTGTCCTGTACTTGCACTGACAAGATCTATACAGCCCCACATTGTATATCCAATTAAATCAACCCCATGTTCAATTGCTATTTTACATTCATGTAGATGATCTTGTAAATATCGAATACGATAATCATCATGAATAGAACCATCTTCTTCCAGTTTATCAATTGCTCCTAAACCGTTTTCGGTAATCATCATTGGTAGATGATAACGATCATATATGACCTCTAAATAATAGCGTAATCCTTTTGGATCATATGACCAGCCCCACTCAGAATATTCTAAGTATGGATTTCTTGCTCCATTAGCAAAATTCCCCTGAACAATATCATTAACCTCATGAGTTGTTACAATATTTGTCATATAGTAAGAAAATGTGTAGAAATCAACAGTTCCATTTTTAAAGTCTACAAAATCCTGTGGTTTTGTATTTAAACAAATTTCATATTCATTCCACAATCTTTTTGAAAATGGTGAATACTCTCCAAAACATTGTACATCACCTGTATAATAAATCCCTTTTTCCCAGCGATATCTTGTTTCTAAAATATCTACCGGATCACAGCTTCCAGGATAATTGGGAATACCACAAATCATTGAGCCTACTTTATTTTCTGAATCAATCTGATGAGCCAACTTCACTGTTCTTGCATTGGCAACTAACATATTATGAATCATCTGAAAACTGTGTTTGTGACTCTCTTTTGTAGAAACATTTCCAAACATATCTAACATCAGTAAATAGTCATTCATTTCATTAAATGGTAACCAATATTTAACCAAACCTTTGAATTCTGTTAAACATGTTTTGGCTAATTTCATATAGAAATCAATCAGTTCACGATTAACCCATCCTTGATAATGTTCCTCAAGATATAAAGGTAAATCTCCATGGAAAATTGTCACTAATGGTTCAATATCATATTTATGTAATTCTTTAAAAACATCCTTATAAAATGCAATTCCTTTTTGATTGGGTTCTTCTTCAATACCTGTTGGATAAATTCTTGACCAAGAAATAGACATTCTCAGCATTTTAAATCCCATTTCTGCCAACAGAGCAATATCTTCCTTATAATGATGATAAAAGTCAATTGCCTCATGACTTGGATAAAAATATCCATCAAGAATTGCTTGATGTGCTCCTTTAGGAAGTGATTTGCCAAGACTTGATGGCATAGACCCAAAATGTCCATCTTTATCTATAAATGTTATTTCTCTTCTTTTTGAAAACGATCCTGCTGTTTTACAATCACCTGTTTCTAAACCTTTGCCATCTTCATTATAAGCCCCTTCTATTTGAGCTGCTGAAGTTGCTCCGCCCCAAAAAAATCCTTTTGGAAATTTATTCATATTCTCACCTTCTATTCATTAAATTTTATATGTAGTCCATTTTTACAATATAATTGAATAACATTTTCAGAAATAAATAATTCTGAATTGATTGTCATAAGAGTATCCTGAGCATGAATAAATAACATCGTCATCTCCTGCTTCTCATTTAAAATCGTATTCTGTATAACATCCGTTTGTAATTTATGGGCTTTTGTAATTTTTAATCTTGCCTGATTAAACAACTCTTTAATTTCTTCGTAATCTTTGCCATCTCCAGTTGCTTTAAAAGCTTCATTAACTAAATTTCTGCAATCCCCTGCATATAAAATAATCTCCATTGCTAATTTGTTTAAATCACTTGCATTATATTCTTTTATCATCATATCCATCTGTTTCATATCCATTTCTATTATTAAGAAGCTATTTTTTTATTTTCATCTTGCTCACAGCACTGTTTATCATAAACTTTAAAGAAAGGATAATAAATAACTGCTGTTGCTATAAAACATATCAGATGCAGTATTAAACCACTTACTGATTTTAATGCTAATGGGGCATAAAAAAGAGAAGGCATTGTCATACGGAACGGTTCTATTGGAACGGTGCAAAGACCCGAAGAGAAAGCAATCCAAACGATTATAGAATTGGCTAAGCCAGCAAACCAAAATGGAATCATTAATGTTGGATTAAAAGCAACAGGCGCACCATAAACAATCGGTTCGTTAATATTAAAGATAGATGGTATGAGTGCCGCACGTCCAACTGTCTTAACACGTTTTGATTTGGCTAAAAAAGACATAAACAAACATAATGCTAAAGTCGCGCCTTGTCCCCCAATAAAACACATTTGGAAAACTTCATATGTGTGAATATTTGTTGGTGCTAATCCCTGAGCAACTAAAGCTAAATTTGCATTTTGTCCTTCCATCCATATTAATGATAATAAAGGATAGATAATCCAAGCTGAAATCCCAAAGGAATACATAAATAAAATCAATGCAATAACCAATATAAATCCACCAAATGATTGCGAGAAGGCTGAAATTGGAAGTAATAGTGCTCTAATTGCTTCAATTAAATCAAACTCTAATGTAAATGTTAATAATATTCC
The DNA here is from genome assembly GCF_001244545.1 of Candidatus Stoquefichus sp. SB1. Lineage (NCBI taxonomy): Bacteria > Bacillati > Bacillota > Erysipelotrichia > Erysipelotrichales > Erysipelotrichaceae > Candidatus Stoquefichus > Candidatus Stoquefichus sp. SB1. Next base: position 38,511 of record NZ_LN852695.1, read on the forward strand.
AAATAACAAACATAATGTCCATGGAATAATTGAATCAAACCATGTCACTATAAAAGAAGGTAAAGCTGAATCTTCTTTAAAAAATGAATGATTTGCAAAAATATTGAAAACCATGGCAGTAATATATCCTGAAACCAATGCATTTAACATACCTCCAGCCCCAAGATTCGCTGTTGTTAAAACAAGATTTCCCTGTTCATTAAAACTTGGATATACCAGCAATAAAAACAAACCTAATCCAGCCAAACCAGCTTGTCTTGCTACTTTTCTATGTCTCTTTTTCTCCATAATAATGCAAGGAAGCTGATATGCTAGAAATAATCCAAATAAACCAAAAGAAAAATTACTTAACATTGATAAATCTGGTAAAAATGAAAGTCCAAAACCTCTAAAAACACTAATTAATGTGGCAACTGATCCCACTAACGTCGCTGGAACAGCAGCAAGAATAGCTTCTTGTGTTGCACCAATCCATATATTTTGTCCAATTTTTCTAATTAATGGTGCAACATGCTCTTCCACATAATTCATAAACTTATTCATATACTCTTTGTATGATCATTATATTCGAAAATATAATTACATTTTCCCCTTTCCCAAAATTCTAAATAACTATTGTAAAACCTCAATAATCTGATCAATAAGACCATCACCATTTAAAGCACCATAAACAATTCCATCAATAAGTACAACTGGCACATCATATTCGCTTGCTATTTCTTTTATAGCCTCTAATCTGTGTTTAAAATGTGGTCCAACCATAACCAAATCAATATCATCTAAATAATCTTCAACTTCTGATTCACTTCTTGCTTTAATATGAAAATCAAGCTGTCTTACTTTTGCAGCAGTATTGGCATTCTTTGCCATAAAGCCACTCGAAGCACCAGAACCACAACATAAAAGTATTTTTTTCATGGTTTTTCCTCCTTTCCCTATTGTCATCATATCAATCTGGTATAAATGTCTCAAATATAAAAGAGTTCCTACTACTGGAACTCTTTTATATTTGTTCACAAATGGGGAATATTATACAATGAAGTAAAATAAGCATAGTCATATTTTTCAGACAATTTTGGAGGTATCATAATGAAGAACTCTCATAAAATTCTACACTATCTTTTACAAAAGAATGATTGGGTTAAGGGTAGTGAATTATCTCGCTATCTTGCCATATCACAAAGACAAGTTAGAAAATATATTTCTACAATTAATAGTAAAGAACAAATAATTATTTCAAGTTCTCAAGGATATAAAATTGATAAGAAAAAATATGATAACTTTCTTTATAATCAAAAACATATACCTACAGAACAAGAAAAAAGACATGAATATATTATCCAAAAACTCATCACTCATCCCCATGGATATAATATTTTTGATTTTGCTGATGAACTTTATGTGAGTGAAACAACAATTAAGAAAGATATTCAAATCATTAAATCTTTTATTGATAAATATAGACTTTCAATTGTTAGAAATAAAGATATTGTGAAATTATTAGGTCATGAAGAATATATGCGTAAATTAATATACTCTTTTATCTCTGATTATTCTTTTCATACTCAATTTTTTCAGGAAGGTTTTCATTTATTTGAAATTCAATATGATTATAATGAAATCCAATTAAAATTAAAGGATGCTATGAATCATTATCATCTTGTTTGTAATGATTTTTCTCTTAATAATCTAACAACACACCTTATCATTATTTTAAATCGAGTAGAGAGCGGATATCAGTTATTAGAAGAAATTGAAGATAATCAGATAACTGAATCTAATAGTTATCGTGTTGCTTTAATGATGAAAGATTATTTTATGGAAGAGTATGGTATTTTATTTAATGAGCCTGAATTAATGAATATTGCTCTTATTATTGCAAATAATATTAGTCAATCAAATATGATTAATTATGATGATCTCAATCTTCGTAATATTCATAAGTATGTAGATCATAAATATATTGAAATTACTAGAAATATCATTCAAATGGTGGAAGAGAATTACTATTTAATTCCATTTAAAGAAAGTTTTATTTCTAAATTCATTTTGCATATTCAAAATCTTTTTTTCAGAGCTCATAATAATTTTCATGTTAAAAATCCATTAGCTGATACAATTAAAATGTCTTATCCTCTTATCTATGATATTGCTGTCTTTATTGCTCAACAAATTAAACAAAATTATGATATTGATCTTAATGAAGATGAGATTGCATTTATTTCATTTCATATAGGTTCATATTTTGAAGATAATTCCTTTACGAAAATGACCAGAGTTAATTGTGCTTATATTTACATAGAATATTATGACTTTTATAAAACAACACTAAAAAAGCTTTGTCAAAGATTTCATGATAAGATCTCTATTGAAAAAGTAACACCCATAAGTAATTATATTGATGAAATAGATCCAAACATTGATTTACTTATACTTGATACTGGTATTAATACACATTTTCAAACAAAATCTGTTTATATTAAACCATTTTTAGATTTAGATGATTATCATAAGATAGAAGAAATTATTGAAGAAATTTCTTTTATAAAGCAACGTAACGAACTTAAAGATTATATTCTTAGTTTTTTCAATGAACAATTATTTTACAAGAATCCTCCATTTATTGACAAAGATAACACGCTTCTTCAAATGACTAAAGATTTATCTCGTTTACATTATACAGGAAAAGATTTTTATCATGATGTTCTCAATAGAGAAGCCCTTTCTTCAACCGCTTTTCATGATATTGCTGTTCCTCATGCCTTAACAGCAAAAAGTGCTCATAAAAGCTTTATTTCCATTGCTTTATTTAATGATGGCATTCTTTGGTCAGAAAATAAATATGTTCATGTTGTGGCAATTATTGGAATCAATGACAATTCAAGAAAAATATTCTCTAAGTTTTTTGATCAATTAATTCATATATTTGATAATCCTGCCAATATTCAAAAACTTCTTGATACCCATAATTTTGATGAATTTTTTAATGTTATTAATCTACTTTTCTCATCTGATCAATAAAGGATTATCATCTATAATATATTATTGATAGTAAATAAATAATTGCAAGCATAGAAGATTGAAATGCATTGAATATATCAATGAATTAAAATCTTCTTTTTTATATTTTTCAAAAAAAAGAAGAAAAATGAAATTTTTTTGCGTATATATTAAGTAGGAGGGTTCTTTTTTTTACACTAAATAACATTATATTTACTATAAGCAATTTATATGTTATATTATTTTTAGAGATTACCCTCCGTTATCTAAAGAAAGCGAGGTGATCTATTTGACATCTGATGTTTCTCTGTTTCGTCCCGATTATCTTGAAGCTCTTATGGATTTTCGACTCATAGATGATGATTTTATGACCATTGCCTTAGAAGATAAAGATTGTCTTGAACTCATCTTAAGTCTTATTCTCCATCGGCATATTTCCATTAAAAAATTTTTCAATCAACGTGTTCTTAAAAATCTATATGGTCGTGATGTGAAAATGGATATACTGGCTATAACAGATGATAACCGTTACATAAATATTGAAGTCCAAAGAAGCAATTTTGGTGCTCATTTTAAAAGAGCGAGATATCATCAAAGCCTTATTGATGCAAGTATCACAGTTACTAATGAACAGTGGCAGGATATACCTTCTGTTTGTGTTATCTTTTTTACAGAGCATGATTATCTCAGAAAAGGACTCTCACTCTACCATATCAATCGTACCCTTGAAGAAACAGGTGAGCACATTCAAGATGAAACGCAATTGATCTATGTGAATGCAAGCATTCAGGATGATACCCCAATTGGTAGGCTAGCACATGATTTCATGTGTAGGGATTATCATGATATGTACTACGAAGTCTTAAAGAATCGTGTGCGTTATTTCAAAGACAGTGAAGGAGGCAAGTTAAAAATGTGTAAAATTATGGATGATATTAGAAGAAAGGGCGAAGAAGAAGGATGGAAAAAAGGTGTTCATGATGGTGAGATAAAAACCAAAATAAATATTGCATTAAAGTTAATGGCTAAACAAAACATAACTTTTGAAGAAGCAATGAATTTATTAGATGTTTGTGAAGATGAACAACAAATTTATAGAAAAATGATTTTTTCTTCATAATTGTCAAAAAAGTGATAATCGCATCTTTTGTGATTATCACTTTACTAATCTCTATATTATTCTTTGCATTGCTTCCTTGATATAACTACCAACATCGCTTGGTTTATGTGCATCAGATGCGGTTATCAATTCAACATGATTTTTTTTCAATATCTCTAATAATTCATCAGATAATCCCATATCTGGATGATTATATCTATAATAACAACCTACATTGTTTTCTGCTTTCATTTGATGTTTATTTAATAATTGAGCAAGCTTCTCATATGTTGGTTTCAAGTCATATGTTGGATAAATTTCAAACAATTTAATCGTATCTGGATGGGCAAGTTGTGTAAACAAATCAGATTCAATTAACTGAAAAACCAGTTCATAGTATCTCTTATAAATATGATTAACATCATATTTATCCCATAATAATTCTTTAGAAAATCCCATATCATATAATATACCATCAATAGAATGAATAGCCCCTACCACAAAATCAAAATGATACTGTGATAAAACATTTCTAATATACTCTTCATGTTGTGGAACATAACAGACTTCTAGTCCATATGTGACTTTAACAGGTAGATCCATTGCTTTGACTTCTTCCATTAATTCAATAAAATCACTAAGATGATCTTTGAATTTCATCTTTTTATTTTCTAACCATGTTTTTTGAACTTCATATTGCTTTAATTCTTCATAAATAGGTTCAAATTCAATAAAACGATGTGTATGGTCTAATATTTGAATTTCATCCAATCCTTTTTGATGTGCTGATTCTACAAACTCTAATACATATTCTTTTGTTAGTGGTCCATTTTCTAAATGCATATGTCCATCTATCATAAAATCTCCCCCTCTTTTTGCTTATTATATTTTTAAATACTTTATTTGTAAATAAAAATGATAAAAGTCATAATCTATTTATCCAAAACAGATTATGACTAACTCTTTAATCTAATTCAAATTGTCCAGTATACAATTGATAATAACGTCCTTTTTGAGCAATTAACTCATCATGACTACCACGTTCAATAATTTGTCCATGATCCAATACCATAATAGCATTTGAATTTCTAACTGTTGATAAACGATGCGCAATCACAAAAACCGTACGATTTTCCATTAATCGATCCATACCTTTTTCAATCAGTTTTTCAGTACGTGTATCGATAGAACTTGTGGCTTCATCGAGAATCAATACTGGTGGATTCGCAATTGCTGCTCTGGCAATCGCAATCAATTGACGTTGTCCTTGTGATAAGTTTGCACCATCACCCGTCAGCATTGTCTGATAACCATCAGGCAAACGCTTAATAAAGCTATGGGCATTGGCAAGTTTTGCTGCATCAATGACTTCATCCATTGCCGCATTTAATTTTCCATAACGAATATTATCTGCAATTGTTCCAGTAAATAAATGGGTATCTTGTAAAACAATAGATATTGATCTGCGTAGATCATCTTTTTTAATGAGTTTAATATCAATTCCATCATAAGTAATACTTCCACTTTGGATATCATAAAAACGATTGATTAAATTAGTAATTGTTGTCTTTCCTGCGCCTGTACTTCCTACAAAAGCAATCTTTTGACCCGGTTTTGCAAACAGATTAATATCTTTTAAAATCGTAACATTTTCATCATAACCAAAAACAACATCATGGAAACGGACATCGCCAGTTAATGGAACCAATTCAACCTCTCCATTCTCACGAGGATGACGCCATGCCCAATGACCAGTATGATGTGAACATTCTTGTAATGTCCCATTCTCATCTTGAGTGACACAAGTCAATGTCACAAGACCATCATCTATTTCTTCTTTTTCTTCCATCATTTCAAATATTCTTTCTGCTCCAGCCATGGCTGCCAAAATAAAATTCAATTGTTGGGTAAATTGATTGACTGGTTGAGCTGTTTGTCTTACAAAAATCAGATATGAAGATAAACTTCCTAAATCCATCATTCCAGCAATCGTCATAAAGCCACCGACACAAGCAACAATCGCATAATTGAAATAAGAAATACTAACAACTGTTGGAATTGTTCTTCCTGAATATGTTAAAGCTTCTGTAGAAGCATGTTGTAAAGCTGCATTTCGACGATTAAACTCTTCTATATTTTGTGATTCATGATTAAAAACTTTAACAACTTTAACACCATCAACCATTTCTTCAATAAACCCATTGAGATTTCCTAAAGACATTTGCTGTTGTTTAAAGTAATATTTACTACGTTGACTTAAATATTGAATCAAAAAGTACATTGCAATCATACAAACCAAAACAATTAATGAAAGCTGCCAATTTAAGACAAAAATTAAGATAAGTGTTCCGGTAATCATTATGAAACTTTGAATTAAATTATCAAAACAGTTATTAAAAGCATCTTGAACTGTATCTAAATCATTTGTAAAACGACTCATAATATTTCCATGCGTATGACTATCAAAATAACGTAATGGCAGTTTTTGCATTTTATGAAATAAATCTTGTCTTATATCTTTGACTATCTTTTGAGATGTATGCACCATGACTTGTTTGTAAATCGCTGTAGAAGTTGCACCTACCGCATAAACCATTGCCATAATGAGTACGAATGAAATTAAACCTTGATAATCTTGAGGTAAAATATAGCGATTAACGACAGTACGAATTTGAAATGTTCCCCATAGGTTTACTCCAGTACTCACCATAACTAATAAAGCAACGAATCCTAATGAATATTTATAATGTCCCATATACTTTTGAAAAGAGCCTAATGTTTTCCTTAAATCTTTAGGCTTTGCAGTTGTGATTTGTCTAGCCATCAATCCCAGCTCCTTCCTCTTGAGAATAATAAATATCCTGATAAATAGCATTATTCTTTAATAGTTCATCATGTGTCCCAATTGCGTGAATTTTTCCATCATCCATAATAACAATCTGGTCAGCATGTTTGATAGAAGAAACACGCTGGGCAATGATAATCTTTGTTGTTTCATTTAATTTTGCAAGTCCTTCACGGATATTGGCTTCCGTTGCTGTATCAACAGCACTTGTAGAATCATCAAGAATCAAGACTTTAGGATGTTTTAATAATGCTCTTGCAATACATAAACGCTGTTTCTGTCCACCAGATACATTCACTCCACCTTGTCCTAAATCTGTCTCATAACGTTTAGGAAAATTATCAATAAATTCATCTACACATGCTACATGGCATGCCCATTCAATATCTTCATCACTTGCATGTTCATTTCCCCACATTAAGTTTTCTTTAATCGTTCCACTAAACAATGTATTCTTTTGTAAAACCATACCAACACTATCACGCAAATGTTCAATTGAATATTCTTTGACATTACGTCCATCAACTAGGACTTCGCCACTGCTGACATCATATAATCTTGGAATTAATTGAACCAAACTTGTTTTTGCCGAACCTGTTCCACCAAGAATACCAATTGTTGAACCAGCTGGAATATGCAAATTGATATCACTTAATGCATACTCTTGAGCTTCTTCTTTATATTTAAAATTGACTTGATGAAAATCAATATCACCACGACGAACAATCAATTCTGTATTTTGTGGATCACTGATATCAGGAATTTCATCAAGAACTTCAATAATACGTTCGCAACTTGCAATAGACCTTGTCAACATCAAGAAAACTGCTGAAATCATCATTAATGAATTTAAAATCTGCATAACATAACTTAAAAATCCAGTCAGTTCTCCAACTTTCATTGTTCCTGCAAAAATCATTTGTCCCCCAAAGAAAATAATACAAACAATTGTTGTATACATCATATATTGAAATAAAGGCATATTCCAAACAGATGTACGAAAAGCATGTTCACTATTTGCTTTTAAATTTTCATTAATAGTTTCAAATTTTTCTTCTTCATAACCTTCACGAACATACGATTTCACCACTCTAATCGCATTTAAGTTTTCTTGAACAACTGTATTCACTTTATCAATACTTGCTTGCATTAGTCGATAGAGTGGACCCACTTTTCTCACAATAATAAAGAGTCCAATTCCTAAAATAGGTGTCACTATAATAAAAATCAAAGATAATTCAGCATTAATTGTAAATGTGAAAAACAATGCCATCAATAACATAACTGGCGAACGCACTAATGGACGGATACCATTACTAATTGCGGTTTGAAGAATTGTGACATCACTTGTTAATCTGGTAATCAAAGATGAGGTTGAAAAATGATCAGTATTCTTGAATGAAAAATTCTGAACTCTTTGAAACTCATCTTTTCTAAGTTCTGCACCAAACCCCTGCCCTGCAGTTGCAGCATATCGTGCATACATAATCCCTAACACCAATGCCAACAAAGCACAGATAATCATCTGCAATCCTTTCCATAAAATATAATTCTGATCACTATTAGCCACACCCACATCTATAATATCTGCCATTAATGTTGGAATGACCAATTCAAATGCTGTTTCTGCAATGACACAAAAACAAGCCATCAAAAAGGTCTTTCGATATGGTTTCATATATGGATATAAACGCTTAATCATCATTTATTCCCCCTTCTTTTTATCTTATTTCTTTACCACTTAAATTAAAATACATTCTTTCTAAATAATTTCTAAACTGTTCTTTTTCATCATCACTAAAACCCTGTAAAGAAATCTCTTCAACTTCTAAACAATGAACATTCCATTTTTCTAATGCACTTGCGCCTAGATCTGTTAAACGTAATTGATATGCCCGTTTATTACGAGGATTAATTTGACGAATTAACATTCCCTTTTCTTCTAAACTATTCAATATTTTACTGACTGTTGCAGGCTCAACATCGCATTCAGTTGCTATATCTTTCAGTTTACATTCATTATGTGAAGAAATATAGCGAAGAACTTTGGGTTGTCCTGGAGACAAATTGAATTCATCCATATGCATACGATTTTTATTTCGTTGTGCATGAAATGTTTTAAATAAGAGAATATATAATGGCACTTTCATGACTTCACCTCTTTTGTTAGTATACTAATTGTTAGCATACTAACTATAATACTATATGCTCATCTTGTCAAGAAGTTGACATTAAGAAAACCTTATTCCAGAATTAAAATGTTAAGTTCCACTCTAAAGTATTGAAACTAAATTTAAGTTTTTTTATTCAACAAAAATTTCTTATTATTATCCGGACTTTTTAATTTTATAACTTTCAAACAGTATAAAGCAAAATAATTATGAAGGATATTGCTTTATAGTCGTTTTTATTGAAACAAACATGAAAAACGGGAACACAAATTGTGTTCCCAGATTGGAACTTCCTCATTGGAAAGTCATAGTCCACATTATTTTACTAGCCCGTGGGTCAGGCTTAGGAGCCAATCACCTTCCTGTGGTTCATTTATTAAACTCAGGTTCTTGTGTCACTGTTTTAATAAATAGTAGAATCGCTCAGACTCAGCTATCTACCACACCCTCTTATTATTGTCTTTATTTTACTATTGGTATTTCTACCTATTCATATACTATGCTTGTGAGCTAAACTAATGCTTCTCTTACAGTATTTATTATATCAGAAGATCTTCACAAATCAATTAATTATATTAAAATTTTTATAAACCAAACTGCTAATTAAACTGCAATAAAGTAACCTTAAGGAAGCATTTTATTTAATGATTGATGATAGATATTTGAAAGACTTTGAATTATCAAAGAAAATACATATTATAATAGTTTGATTTCAAAAAATTGGGAACACAAATTGTATTCCCAAACTACCTAATGTATCATTCATAATTCTTTTCTAGATACTCATATACTGATAACTCATTCTGTAAAAATGCTCTTTTCAAGTTATTTTTATCAACAATCTTAACATCATGATATTCTAGAATCTCATAAACTGATTTTCTATCTTGATCAGCTTCATGATATAAAGAACTGTTCATTTCAAAACAATGACCATCTCGCATATAAAATTGATATCTAATATTATAATAAGTTACAGGTCCAAAACCAAGACCACCCAACTTTTTTTCAGTAATCACATTAACATATTCAATATCTTTATAAAGATATTTTCTTGCTAAAGTATGAGTTGTATTATTTAAAATAGCTTTTATACTTTTTAACTTCATTTTATAGCTATCAAAGACATAAAAATGAACATCTCCAAATTCATAATATTTTTCATTGAAAACAATAAGTATAAAGCCTAGCCAAACCAATAGACATCCTACTATCCATATTCCCCATTGAATATGATTGATAAAATGTGCATTTTTTAAATATACAATCATCGCAATAAATAGAAATGCAATCATTAAAAATGATAATACTCCTGATTTGATAAGTTGATAAGGTGTTGTTTTAACACCTATTGTTATTACTGGATATGGTTGCATAAAACTAGCCACTTTTTGAAACAATGATTTCATATGCTTGTCTTCATTAGCTGACATCTCATAAAATTCCCCATCAACGACTGCATCTAATAAAGGAATGTTTTTTTGATTTAGTTCAATACATTTTTGCTGTATCTCTTCTAAATTATCTACCTGAACTTGTAAAGTTTTAATATGTTGATTTAAAACTTTTTGAAATTCATTTTGATTCTGAAGTATTCTTTCAATCATTTCTAATGAGATATCTAATTCTCTTAAAAAACGAATCTTTTTTAAAACTTTTAAATCCTCTACAGTATAATTTCTATATCCATTTTCGTCTCATTGAGGGTTCAAGAAACCAAGTTTATCATAATATCTAATTGTCTGAGAATTCATTTGTAACATATTTTCTACTTCTTTAATTTTCATAATAACTATTCTCCTCCTTGACTTGACATAGAAATAACATCATATCCATCTTGTTTTAATAATTCAATAATACCATTTTCACCATATAAATGCCTACACCCAATACCAAAAAAATGAATACATTCCTCTTCAATAGAACTCTTAATTTCATTTGTCATAAATATATTCCTATCCTCCCCTAACATTTTTTGATATAGTTCAGCTTCTTTTTTAAATTCTGTTACTGGCAATTTATTATTTCTTTTAAAATATTGTCTATTACCTGAATAATAAGCATCCAAGAATTCTTTACTATCTCGAATATAGCCTTCTCTATCTAATAATGATTCCATAATATAATTTGAACATTGTAAAGATATATCAGAAAATAATGAAAATTGTTTTTCTAAACTTTCAATTTCTTTAAAGTTATTTTTCTTATTTGCATAATCAAATATATATAAATCTATTGAATTCATTTCATTGCCATTGATATCTTTTAATATATCATTCAAAGCATAAGATGATAAAGCCATAGCGTTAAGTGTTTCAATATTTGAATATCTTTTCAAAGAAAAGTACTCCTCTTTCACTTTATCCAACTCCTCAGTTAGTTTCATATCATCAATACTATTATCACTTAAATAGTGTGCATATGAATTATATTGACTTTGATCCAGCGTCACTTCTAACCAAATATTTTCACTTTCATTTAAAGAATCTTCTGTTACTTTATCTAAAGTTTTTATTTCATTTCTGCCAGGATGACACGTTCCTAATAAATAAGAGTAATTTCCTTTTGAATTCACTATCTTATATAAAAATACACTCACATCAATAACTTCACCTTTCTCGTTGCCAAGAGAACATCCTGTCAAATTCATTACCACCACAAAACTCAATATAATCATTAAAACTGAGTTCATTATTTTTTTGATATACATATATATCCCTTCCTTTCAATCAAACCATACACCTTTCAACGACTATAAGGTCAATATCTTTTTTAATATATTTAGATTTTTTTAGTCATATTTATTTGATTTACTGAAATACAATCAATCTTTATAACCGATTCTATCCTATTCAAACTCAGTTAAAATATTGTTACTTTTTTATTGATATTTCTGAGTGTTCATATGCCATGTTTTATCAGTTAAATTAATATCCTCTTTAGTCCTTTTTTCTACTATCATTAAAGATAAGAAATCAAAATTTATTTAAAGAAAAAAGTTTATATTATGATAGAGTTGGCATAATATGAAAATATAAATGAAACTATAAACAATAAGTATATCATTCAATATGTAATACATATTATTGACAATGTATATACTATGTATTCTAATTTTAATAGAAGGAGTGGTGAATATGGCACAGACGACAATTAGTATAAGAGTGGATGAAAATCTCAAACATCAATTAGAAAAATTCTGTGATGAGACAGGTTTTACAATATCTTCATTATTTAATATATTTTCAAAAACAGTGGTAAGAGAACAAAGAATTCCTTTTGCAATTGAATTAGATCCTTTTTACTCACAAAAGAACATTCAGTATTTAACAAATATAGTTGATGATATAAAGACAGGTAAAGCACATCTTGAGGAACATGAACTTATAGATGATTAATTATGAAATTACTTTGGGAAGATAGGGCATGGAGCGATTACCTATATTGGCAATCACAAGATAAAAAACATTAAAACGTATCAATTCTCTAATAAAAGAAATACAAAGAGATCATTTTAATGGAAAAAGGAACCTTGCAGGATATTGAAGCAGAAGAATTGATAGCGAAAATAGAATTGTTTATACTATTGATGATCCTTATATTCTCATAATTGCATGTAAAGGACATTATGAGTAATAAATAAGGTGGGAGTATTTTCACCTTTTTATATTCTCAATAACGCTATTACAAAGTTATCATGTTAAATCACAAAGATGTTTCATTTGCCTGTTAAAAATACGAGTGTTATAATACAAAAAGAAAGAAGGGTATAAAGATGAGTAAAGTAGATATTATATCAGGCTTTTTAGGAGCTGGAAAAACAACATTAATTAAAAAATTAATTAAAGAAAGTTTAAGCAATGAGAAAGTTGTTTTAATTGAAAATGAATTTGGAGAAATTGGAATTGATGGAAGTTTCTTAAAGGATGCTGGAATTGAGATTACAGAAATGAATTCTGGATGTATATGTTGTTCTCTTGTTGGTGATTTTAGTGAAGCATTAGAAAAAGTTGTTAAAGATTATCATCCTGATCGTATTATTATTGAACCATCAGGTGTTGGAAAATTATCTGATGTTATTCAAGCGGTTATTAATGTTCATGATGAAGAACTTGTTTTGAATAGTTTTATCACTGTCATTGATGCTAAAAAATGTAAGACTTATTCATTGAACTTCGGAGAATTCTTTAACAATCAGATTGAATATGCTTCCTCAATCATATTAAGCAGAACACAGGATGTCGATCATGATAAAATTCATACAGCTATTGATATTATTAAAGAACTTAATCAAAAAGCTAACATTATCACAACACCTTGGGAAGAATTAACTGGTGAAACAATTTTAAATGCTTTAGAAAATAAAGATTCATTAAAAGATGTCTTGTTAAAAGAAGCAGAAATTTGTCCAGTTTGTGGTCATCACCATGAACATGATGAACATCATCACGAACATCACCATGATCATGATTGTGAATGTAAACATGAACATCATGAACACCATCACGACCATGATTGTAAATGTGGACATGACCATCATGAACATCATCACCACGCTGATGAAGTTTTTACAAGTATGGGTAAAGAAACAATCAATACATATACACATGAACAGTTAGAAAATATTCTTAAAGATTTATCAACCCAACCTCAATTTGGACATATCTTACGTGCCAAAGGAATCTTACCTACACCAGATAAAAAATGGTTACATTTTGATCTTGTTCCTGGTGAATATGAAATTCGCTATGGTCCAGCCGATTATACTGGAAGATTATGTGTTATTGGAAAAGATTTAGTTGAAGATAAAATTGATGAATTGTTTGGTATTGCATAATGAAAACACGAATTTATTTATTTACAGGTTTTTTGGATAGTGGAAAAACTTCATTTATTAATGATACATTAACAACAACTGATTTTTGTGAGGGTGAGAAGTCTTTACTGATTGTTAGTGAACAAGGTGAAATTGAATATAATCAAGAAGAAATTGAAGCTGTGAATTGTGATATCATCTATGTGAAAAGCGAAGATGAATGGACATATGAATTTTTTGAATCATTAAAGGAAAAATATAATCCAACTCAGGTTTTAGTTGAATTAAATGGTATGTTTAATGTGAATCGTTTCTTAGCTTGTAGTCTTCCTGATGAATGGCAGGTTGTTCAAGTTTTAACAACAATTAATGCGCAAACATTTGGTTTATATATTCAAAACATGAGATCTTTATTATTCCAGCATGTTGTTCATAGTGATTTGTTGATTTTTAATCGTATTGATGATTCTATCAAGAAATCATTTTTAAGAAATAATATCAAAGCCATCAATTCTACTTGTCAGATTATTTATGAAAAAGAAGATGGTACTGTCAATACATTAGACGATGATGATTTACCATTTGATATTACTCAAGATGAATTAGAAATCAAAGATATTGATTTTGGAATATTTTGTATGGATGCTTTAGATCATCCTGATAAATATGCTGGAAAGACAGTCACACTAAAAGGAAAATTTATTGGTAGAGATAAGCAATTAGAAGATGGTTTTGTGATTGGCAGATTAGCAATGGTATGTTGTGAAGAAGATACATCACTGATTGGTATGGTATGTGAACATCCAGCTGCTAAACAACTGATTCCAGATGAATGGATTCAAGTGAAAGGAAAAATAAATCTTGAATTTGATTCTGATATTGGAGGGGAAGTGTGTATTTTAAAAGTGGAAGACTTGAAAGTCGTTCCACCTTTGGAAAATGAATATGTGACTTTTGATTAGAGGATTCTTATCCTCTTTTTTTATATAAATTATCTCATTCATTATGTTTTTCAAGTGAACAATCAATATATTGTTTTCTAATAACATATTGGTAGATAAGATAAATGATACATACAATAACAAATAAAGTAATATAAGCTATTTTTAAACCAAATAATTCACCTATAAACCCAACTAATGGAAAATATATAATCATGGCAAGACTAAAGCCTAAAGATAAGACCGATAAAAGTGTAGCCCTTAAATGACTTTCTACTTTTTCATTAAGAAATGTTGTCATTGCAATATAGAGAATCGATTCAAAGAAAGCCATTGTACATATAGCTAAAATAGATATTGGATAAAAAGGTATCCCAATAACTGATATAATAATTCCGATTGGTAAAACAATTAATAATGTTTTTTGAGAATACTTTTTTAATATACGATAAGTTAATATTCCTGCAATCATACCAGCTATATTTTCTAATGCTAAAAAGATAGAAATCGAAGAGATCGATATACCCAATTCACTCCAATAATTTGTCAGATAATAATAACATGTTGTTAATGTTGCTGAAAACAGTGATGTGCTTAAAATAAGATAAAAGATTTGATGATCTTTTTGAATCATTTGATAACTCATAACAACTTGTTGTTTCATATCATTTAAAATATTGGTTTTCACATAATCCTGATTCTTAATTTCTTTCATCTGCATTAATACACAAATAGATATCATCACAATAAGAATTGATAAGCCATAAGTCAACTGATAACTTAATCCAGCAATCATTCCACCTATTGTTGTAGCAAGTAAAGTGGCTATTTGAATAACAACTTCCCTTCTACCTTGTATTTTAGCAAAGGTATCCTGCTCACTTGTTTCCATCAACAAGTCATAAACATAAGCACTATCTGTTCCAGATTCCATCGTATAAGATAAAGCCGATAGAATAAAAGAGAGGTAAATCAACCATTCAGATTGAGCCATCATCAACAACAAGATTGAAACTATATCAGTTATTCTCCCTAATAAACGACTCAATCGCCTTCCATATAAATCACTAATAATACCTGTTGGCATTTCACCCAATACCGATGTAATATGAAATAAACTTTCACATATACCTACATCAATTAAAGAAAATCCTTTCACAATCAAAAACGTAGGCCAAAGCAATGATGTTAATCTAAAATTGAGTAAAAACTCAAATAGATAATTTAAATATAAATTCTTTTTCATTATAAATCCCCTTTTCTTTTTGGGGAACAAAAAAAGATTCCATAATAATATGGAACCTCTATCTATAATTTCTGTTTATGGTTCCCCTTATTTTGGGCGCACTCGTCCCTTGTTAGAAAAACCAAAATTTGAAGTTTCTGTGCGACGCCATGCATCATGAAATTGAACAATATGATATTGTAAATCTGTATACATGCATCTCACCTCCTCAATTATTTATATTTTAACACTTTTATCAATTATTGTCTATTGGCTCTATTGTCATATCACTTAAATGCTTTTCTTATCAATATGAATAGGATTCCACTCAAAAACATAGCAATCAATAGTGGTAAATACATATATATGATACCAAAATGACTATTCATCATTGAAGAAAATTTCATATAAAACAAATTAAATGTTTGTGTATATGTTACAAAGTACTTAACTGGCAATAACGTAACAAGCCATATACATATACTCCAAAATTTCCAGTGTATTTGATCATTATGAAGTGTAATCACAAAATACTCAAATATACCTATCCCTACAATCTGAATAAACATACCTACTAATAACGAGAAAGAATTTTGATATTGATTCCATAATATATGTGCACTTATCACTCCAAATAAAACCATTAATAACGATATAACAAATACCTTTTGACATGTTTCATTCTCTTTTTGATCATTCACAATAATATCCTTTAATAAATAATCCGTTGATACATGATAAAGTTCACTAATCATAACAATATTATTTAACTCTGGTTGACTTTCCCCTAATTCCCATTTACTGATAGATTGCCTTGAAACATTCAATTCATTTGCTAATTCCTGTTGTGACATACCTTTTTCTTTTCTTAATTTTAATAATTTATCTTTAAGTTCCATTTCATACTCCTTTCTATGCATCTCTATCATAACAAATTCTTTGAAAGCATGCGACATAATCAACTAGGCATTTACGCACGTAACAGTTGCATATTGAAAAAAGCTGATGAACAGTTATAATATAATTATTAAGGAGGCACTTTATGAGTATTAAAAATAAAATGAATACACGTTTTAAAGATTTACAAGGGGGATTATTTTCAAAAGTTACAAAAGCAGATGTTGGTGAAGGGGCTGGCCAACTTATCCAAAATGGCTATACAGTGATGGCTTGGGCTGATCCTTTCTTTCCAGATCCTTCAATACCTGAATCTGTCAAAAAAACTATGATTAGTGAAATTCAAAATGGCTTTCCTTCACATTATACAATGCCTATGGGAGATCGAAAATTACGTGAAGTGATTGCCAAAAGGATTCAAAACACATATCACATGACATTAGACCCTAGCCGTAATATTCTTATTACGCCTGGTTCAGATTCCGGATTATTATATGCCATGTTACCATTTTTAAATGAAGGTGATGAAGTGCTGATTCCTGATCCAAGTTATCCATCAAATTTTGTTAATGCAAAATTATGTGGAGGAAAAGCTGTTCATGTTCCTTTAAAACCTGAAAATGGATATCAATTTGATATTGATGAATTTGAAAAAAGAGTGACTGATCATACAAAAATGGTTCTGATTACCCATCCTAATAATCCAACAGGAACTGTTTTTAATAAACAATCTATTATGAGTTTATGTGATTTTGTAAAAAAACATGACCTTGTCTTAGTTTGCGATCAAGCTTTTGAAGATCATATTTATGATGATCGTGAAATGATTGCTCCTATGAGTGTTGAAGGAATGTTTGAAAGAACAATTACGACTTTTTCTATTTCTAAAGGATTAGGATTATCTGGGTTTAGAGTCGGATATATTGTTGCCAATGATGAATTAATGGATGTTTATTATGGAGGAGCTGTTAATGTTTTAGGAGCAACAAATACATTAGCTCAAAAAGCGGCTATTACTGCGTTAGAAGATGAAAGCATTATTCATGATTATCATGAAAGATTATTAAGAAGACGTGATATTGCTTATCGTATTTTAAATAGTATTCCTCATGTTAAAGCTATTTTACCTGAAAGTGGGATTTTATCATGGATTGATATTTCTGAACTTGGAACAAGTCAGGAGGTTGCTGCTTATCTTCTTGATAAAGCTCATATTTCAGTCAACGAAGGAACTCCTTATGGATTACAGGGCGAAGGATATCTTCGTATTGTTCATGCTTGTTTTTGGGATGATGAAGACGCTATCAAAGCATTGAATAAAATCAAAGAATGTCTAATTCAATTAGCTGTTGAAAAGAAATTAGATTAATTTTCAAAAGAAGATATTATAAATCTTCTTTTTTGTTTATAGAGTCTATTTTATCAACTTATAACAAGTATATATTCATAATATAATTTGAACTTACAGTATCTTTCATGTATAATGAATGGTGCTAAAAAGAGGTGAAATAATGGAAGGTTTTTGGTATGAATTAAAACATGTGTGCAAACAAAGTGGTGCTAGATATGGGATATTACATACTCCTCATGGAGATGTTGAAACACCGATGTTTATGCCCGTTGGTACACTTGCAACAGTAAAGGGAATTTCTCCTGAACAATTAAAAGAAATGAATTCACAAGTGATTCTTTCCAATACATATCATTTGTGGTTAAGACCTGGTGAAGATGTTGTCAAACAAGCTGGTGGTTTACATAAGTTTATGAATTATGATGGGCCTATTTTAACAGACAGTGGTGGTTTTCAAGTCTTTTCATTAGGAAAAACAAGAAAGATAGAAGAAGAAGGCGTCACTTTTAAAAGTATTGTAGATGGAAAGAAGTTATTTCTATCACCAGAAAAAGCAATCCAGATTCAAAATGATCTTGGCGCTGATATTATTATGAGCTTTGATGAATGTGCTCCTTATCCTTGTACCCATGATTATATGAAAAAAAGCGTAGAAAGAACACTGCGCTGGGCAAAAAGAGGAAAAGTGGCACATGCGAGAAGTGATCAGGCTTTATTTGGAATTGTTCAAGGTGGAGAATTTGAAGATTTAAGAGAACTCAGTGCTAAAGAATTAGTGAAAATGGATTTTCCTGGTTATTCAATTGGTGGAACAAGCGTTGGTGAACCTAAAGATGTCATGTATAAAATGATTGATGATGCGATTAAATGGTTACCAGAAGATAAACCAAGATATTTAATGGGGGTTGGAAATCCAATCGATCTTATTGAAGGTGCTTTAAGAGGAATTGACATGTTTGACTGTGTTCTTCCAACGAGAGTTGCTAGACATGGTGCATTAATGACACATCATGGTCGAATCAATATTAATAATGAGAAATTTAAATATGACTTTACACCTATTGATGATCAATGTCATTGTTATACTTGTCGTCACTATACACGAGCATATCTTAGACATTTACATAAGTGTGATGAAATATTTGGAAAAAGTTTACTCTCTATTCATAACGTTGCTTTCTTATTGCAGTTGAGTGAAGATATTAGAATTGCGATTCAAGAAGATCGTTTGTTAGACTTTAAAGAAGAATTCTTAAATAGTTATGGTAGAGATGTATATGAAAGGGCGTTTTAAAAATGAAACTAAGTGAATTTGATTATCATTTACCTGAAGAATTAATAGCACAAACTCCCTTAGAAAAGAGAGATACTTCTCGTTTAATGGTATTAGACAGAAAAACAGAAACAATTGAAGATAAACATTTTTATGATATTCTTGATTATTTGCATGAAGGAGATATTCTGGTTAGAAATAATACGAAAGTTATTCCAGCAAGACTTTATGGAACAAAAGAAGAAACAAATGGTCATGTAGAAGTCCTATTACTAAAAGATAAAGGTCAAGATATTTGGGAATGTTTAGTTGGTAATGCAAGAATTGTAAAAATGGACACAATGATTACTTTTGGTGATGGTTCTTTAAAAGCAAAATGTGTCTATATTGGTGAAGAAGGTATCCGTCATTTTCAAATGATTTATGATGGTATTTTCTATGAAATTCTAGATAAGTTAGGAACAATGCCTTTACCTCCTTATATTAAAGAAAAACTTGAGGATCAAGATCGTTATCAGACAGTTTATGCAAAAATAGAAGGAAGTGCTGCTGCTCCAACAGCAGGTTTACATTTTACAGATGAAATCTTAGAAAAAGTGAAAGCAAAAGGTATTCAAATTCTAGATGTCACATTACATGTTGGTCTTGGAACATTTAGACCTGTAAAAGTAGATGATGTTTTAGAACATCATATGCATAGTGAATTCTATATGATTGATGAAGATGTTGCCAAAACATTAAATCAAGCAAAAGAAAATGGTCAACGTATTATTAGTGTTGGAACAACTTCTACACGTACACTTGAAGCCAACTTCAAAAAATATGGAAAATTCAAAGCAACACAAGAAAGCACTGATATTTTTATCTATCCAGGTTATCAGTTTGTTGCGATTGATGCATTAATTACAAATTTTCATTTACCAAAATCAACACTTGTTATGTTGGTAAGTGCCTTTGCGAATAAAGATTATATCTTAAGAGCCTATCATCATGCTGTAGAAGAAAAATATCGTTTCTTCTCATTTGGTGATTGCATGTTTATTCAATAATGAAAATTAACTATGATTTAAAGTTACAAGAAGAACTTGAAAAAATTAAAGGCACAAAACCATCTTTATTATTACATGTATGTTGTGGACCATGTTCTAGCAATGTTATTAAAGAATTATGTGAACATTTTGAAATTACTATTTATTATTCTAATTCCAATATCTATCCACCAGAAGAATATCAAAGAAGATTTCAGGAATTATTACATTTCATTGAAAGATTCAATCAGGATTTTCAACAAAACATTCAAGTCATTGAAGATAAGTATAATCACTCTGAATGGATGAGTCATATGTACCCATTGAAAGAATTACCTGAAGGTAGTTTAAGATGTCGTCTATGTTACAATTTAAGAATGAGAAGAACATTTGATTATGCAAAAATCAATCACTATGATTATTGGACAACTGTTTTAAGTATCTCTCCACATAAGAATAGTCAATGGATTAATGAAATTGGTGATAGTTGGCAAAGTGAAGCACCAAAATTTCTATATGCTGATTTTAAGAAAAATAATGGTTATTTAAAATCTACTCAGATGACCAAAGAATATGAAATGTATCGACAAAACTATTGTGGTTGCATGTTTAGTTATGAAGAAATGTTAAAGAGAGAAAGTCAGAAATAACTTTCTCTCTTTTCTATTTTCCCAAAGTTTTACTTCTATCTGTATATGATGTATGTAACATATCTTCAGCTAAGTCACTCATCGGCGCTTGATAAAAATCTTGATATAATTGTTTGATTTCTGGATTCTCATGACTCTTTCTTAAAGACATAGATTGATCTCGATTGTATAATCCAGCAATGCGTTTTGCACGTAAAATATCTCCCTGGTATTGAGTATCTTTTGGTTGACCTCCACCACCAATGCAACCGCCAGGACAAGTCATGACTTCTATAAAGTGATATTGTTTATTAGATGTTTTCATTTTTTCAATAAATGCACTCGCATTCTTTGTTCCAAAAATCACTGCAATATTAACCGTTATTCCATTAATCTCAACACTTGCTTCCTTGACATCATCTAATCCTCTTACTGGAGTATAACTCAACAAATCAGCAGGAGCACTCTGACCTGTCATAATTTCATAAGCAGTACGCAAAGCAGCTTCCATAACACCACCTGAGTTACCAAAAATAACTCCTGCTCCACTAGCTTCTCCCATTAATGGATCAAATTGAGAATCTTCTAAAGAAGTAAAATCAATATTTTCTTCTTTTGCCCATTTTGCAAGTTCTCTTGTCGTAATGACATAATCCATATCACGCATATTATCAATTCCTAAATATTTACCAGCATCACACATTTCTTCTCTACGAATTTCATATTTTTTAGCGGTACAAGGTGTTACTGCAATATTGACAATTTTTGTTGGATCTAAATTCATTTTTTTAGCAAAATATGTTTTAACAGTTGGTCCTTGCATACCAATTGGACTCTTAGCTGTTGAAAGATGTTCACGCATATCAGGATGATATATTTCTAAATATTTCACCCATGCTGGACAACAACTTGTGAATTGTGGTAAAGGCTTTGTTTGATTTGTTAAGCGACGTATTAATTCTGTACCTTCTTCCAAAATTGTTAAGTCCGCAGAAAAATTTGTATCTAAAACAAATTGACCTCCCAGTTTTCTTAGTAATGCAACCATTTTCCCTTCCACAAAAGAACCATCAGGCATTCCAAATTCTTCACCTAATGCTATTCTGACTGATGGAGAAGTATTAAAAATAATGATTTTATCAGGATTTTTCATTTCTTCTTGAACCAATGGATATTCATAAGTTTCATGAATACTTGATACTGGACATACATTTGCACATTGTCCACAATTGATACAGACAGCTGTATCTTGTGTATCCTCTAAACGATATGTTCCATGAACGCCAATATAATCTTGACAAATTGTTTTACATTGACCACATCGAATGCATTTCTCTTCATCTCTTTGAATTGATGGATTATCACATTCTATTGGTACACGAATATCCATTCCTAAATGTTTACTCATACTCTATCCTCCTATAAATAGTAATCGTTACTATTATTATATCATTGTGACAAATATTGTCAATTTAAAAAGAAATCGTAATGATTATTTTCATTACTGATTCCTTTGTCCGTGATTTAAACGATTATATATATTTTGCATTTTATGATCTAATTCAGATATATCAATTGCACACTGGATTAACTCATCTTTAATATCTTCTGGAACATTATTCTCAGTCTTATATCTTAATCTATGTTCTAAGGAAGCCCAAAAATCCATCGCAATTGTTCTAAGTTGTACTTCTACATGAATAGGTTGTGCTCCTTCTGCTAAAAATATAGGCACCTCTAATACCAGATGTAAACTTCTATAACCATTAGGTTTGGGATTTTGAATATAATCCTTTATCTTGATAAGTCTAATATCATCTTGATCAATTAACAATTGTGCTACCACATAGACATCATCTATATAATTACAAATCACTCGAATTCCAGCAATATCATGAATATGATTCATAATCTCTTTTTCAGTTAATGTAATATCTTTATCAATTGCTTTTTTAATAATACTTTCTGGTTTCTTTAACCTAGATTCAATATGATGAATAGGATTATGATCAAACTTTACTTTAAATTCAGAATCTAATATTTCCAACTTTGTTTGAATCTCTTTAATCCCTGCTTCATAAATTTGTTGCATACGCAATAAGCTATTCACATTACTAAAAACTGGACTTTTAATAACCTGATTCAAAATATCTTTTTTTAAATTTTTGTTATCTAATAATCTTAATTTTTCTTTATTTACCATTTCTAATCACCTTACTACTATTTAATACAATAGACATGAACTCATAGTGAACTTATACTTCACAAATGAAGTATGAAGATATAATATTACTTTTTCATTAATTAACTCTTCTTTTACTAAAAATTAACAAATCATAACGATTAATCCGTCTAATAACTTTGTATTCCCTATATTTAATGTTATAATAAAATCAGTGTAAAATATCATGAATAGGAGGAGATTTTTTGTCTTGGAATATAGTTCCTGAGTGTGTATCTATCATTATTCTTATGATCATATGGATATACTCAAGAAAAGGAAGTGCTTTACCAACTTTAAAGAATCAACTTTTCCAAAGTTGCTTTCTGATTACTTTTTGTGCAATGGCAACAAATATTTTATCTACTGTAATGATTCAATATCTGCATTTATTTCCTATTTGGTTAACTGAACTCATAACAACTCTTTATTTCATTTGTACACCACTTATGGGAATGATTTATTTTCTTTATTCTGCTTCTATTATTTATGATAATGATTACTTATTCAAAGTTATGTTGATGGGAAGCATTCCTGGTATAGGTTATGTTATTTTGGTTTGTTTAAACCCTGTTCTTCATCTTTTATTTCAATTAGATTCAATTAATGGTTATACTCGTGGTTCATTAATTGCTGTTACTTATATTATTTTTTACATATATTGCATAGCAAGTGTCATTATTGTCATGATTAATAAAAAGAAGGTTGATTATCAAATTTATAAAATATTAACAACCTTTCCAATCATTGCTGTTATCGTTATTATTATTCAACAAATTTATCCAACTATTATTTTATCTGGAACTGCAGCAACAATGGCTTTATTAATTATTTATTTACATTTACAAAATAAGCAATTAACAATTGATTCAATTACGAATCTCCCTAATCGTTCTGAATTATTTTCTATGATGGAAATCTTAATTCATAAAAATAATCAAGCTCCTTTTATTCTTATGGTTATTTCTTTAAGAGATTTTAAAAGAATTAATGAGATCTATGGTCAATTAAAAGGAAATGAATTTTTAAAAATAATTTCACAATTTTTATGTACTATCACAAGTCGAAATCACGTATATCGTTTTAATGGTGATGAATTTGCTATTCTCATTCCAGGTGATTCCCAAGAAGAGGTCAAGTCTATTACTCATAAACTGACTGAGAGAATGAATCATTCCTGGCAACTCCATGATTATCGAATTCATATTTCTACAGTTATTGGTATCGCAAGTTATCCTTCTAGTGCTATCACTGCTGAAAAGTTAATTACAGCAGTTGAATATGCTGTCATTCAGGCAAAACATGATCCCCATAAAGACATTTATTATTGCGATTTAGAAATGATGAATTCTATTTCTAGACGTGATGAAATTATTCAAATATTAAAAGATAAGATTGCTGATAAAAGTTTTGAACTCTATTATCAGCCAATTATTAATATGGAAACTGGAAAATTTCAATATGCTGAATCTTTACTCAGAATACCTGATTCACCTCTAGGACCTTTATATCCAGATGAATTTATTCCGATTGCTGAAGAAACAGGATTAATTATTGAAATGACATATCAAATCATTGATAAAGTTTGTCAATTTATTCAATTACTGATTAATGATAATATAGAGATGACATCTATTCATATTAATTTTTCTGCTTCTCAATTTAATGAAGATAATCTTGTTGAAAAAGTAATAAATATTATTGAAAAAAATCAAATTCCTTTTTCCAAAATTAAAATTGAATTTACTGAAACAACTATTGCTAAAAACGTTCAGTTGGTGACTGACTTTACCAATACCTTAGCTCAAAAAGGTATCCGCATGGGTCTTGATGATTTCGGAACAGGTTATTCTAATATTGCATCAGTTCTTGATATACCGTTTGGAACAATTAAATTAGATAAGAGTTTAATATGGTCAGCTATTGAGCATCCTCGTTCTGCTATTATTGTAAAAAACTTAACACGTGCTTTTCAAGATTTAGGATTATCAGTTGTTGCTGAAGGAGTTGAAAATGAAGAACATGTACAATTGATTAAAGATTGTCATATTGATTATGTACAAGGCTTCTATTATGCACGTCCAATGGATAAAGAACAAACAATTAAATTTCTTAAAGAAAAATGCATCTCTAATTAATTGAGGTGCATTTTTTCTAGATTCATTAGACTCTCTTTTGCAAAGAAATGTCATGATTTCTACATCTGTAAGACTCTAAAACGAAACAAAATCATATATATTTTTCAGTTAGAACATTAATATTATTCTAGTGATTTCTCATCTTATCCACAAATTCTTTGATTTTTATAGTTGCAACTTTTAATTCTTCTATACTATAAGCATAAGATACACGAATAAAACCTTCACCCGCTGGTCCAAAAGCAGTACCAGGAACACAGGCTACTTTTTGATCATCTAATAGTTTTTCACAAAACTCATCTGATGTTAACCCTGTTGATTTAATACATGGAAAAACATAAAATGCACCTTGTGGTTTAAATGTTTCTAGTCCCATATCATTAAATGCCTTGACTAAGAAATTTCTTCTTGTTTTATATGAATCACGCATTTTTAAAACTTCATCCTCACAATGTCTCAGACCTTCAATAGCACCATATTGAGCAGGTGATGGAGCTGACATAATAACATATTGATGAATCTTATTCATCGCTTTTGTAAGTACTTCATTGGCTAAAGTATATCCTAAACGCCATCCTGTCATCGCAAATGCTTTTGAAAAACCACTAACAACTATGACTTGATCTTTAATTTCATCAAATGACGCAATTGAACAAAATTCCTCCTCATAACTTAATTCAGCATAAATTTCATCAGATAAAACAATCATTCCTGATTCTTTAATAATGGGAACAATTTTTTGATAATCTTCTTTTGTCATAAAACCACCAGTTGGATTAGATGGATAATTCAACAAAATAGCTTTCGTTTTAGGAGTAATAGCTGCCTTCAACAACTCTGGCGTCAATTTGAACTGATCTTCATGACGTAAATTAATAGGAACGGGAATTCCTCCTGCTAATTCTACTCCAGGGGTATAAGCAACATAGCCAGGATCCAGAACAATCATTTCATCACCAGGATTAAGAATAGCACGAATTGCAATATCAATTCCCTCAGAGCCACCCACTGTCACAATACAGTTCTTATCAGCATGATAAGTGACTCCAAATCTTCTTTGATAATATTGACAAATTTCTTCTCTTAATTCTAGAAGTCCTTGATTTGCTGTATAGAAAGTACGCCCTTTTTCAATAGAATAGATCGCAGCTTCTCTAATTGCCCAAGGTGTTGTAAAATCAGGTTCACCAACCCCTAAAGAAATAACTCCTTCCATTTGTGAAGCTAAATCAAAAAACTTACGAATTCCACTTGGCTTAATGACTTTCACTCTGTCACTTAAAACATCTTCATAATTCATTATGGAGTCACCACCAATCTATCATTTTGACCATCTTCATCCTCAATCAAAACAACACCATTATTCTTATATTGCTTTAACACAAAATAAGTCGATGTCCCAGTTACACCATCAAGACAAGCTAACTTACTAGCCACAAAATGAGCAACCTCCTGCATTGTCTTCCCTTTTACAATAGCAACAAACTCAAAACTACCACTCAATAAATACATTGTATCAATTTCATCAAATTTATAAATATGACTAGCAATACGATCATATCCATATTCTCTTTCAGGACTTGCATTAATTTGTATTAATGCAGTAACGATTTCTGTATTTGTTAAATCCCAATTGACAATTGTATGATACCCACAGATAACTTTTTGTTTTTCTAACTCTGTTAATCTTTCAATTACATTATCTTTCGTTTCATCTAAGGCGGCCGCTAGGTCAGTAATCTTCATCCTCGCATTTTTTTGTAACAAACTTAATAATAATCTATCTTCCATAACGCTTCCTCCTTTAATATAGTATTTATTGTATTACATTTTCTTCCATTAGGAAAGCATTTCTTTTCATTAACAACAAGAAATCTATCATTTAATTTCCTAAAAACTAAAATTAAGACAATAAAATTTATCTTTATTCATAAATTTACATTCACTTTATAATTTACAAGAAAAGTATTTCTCTATTAGTAAATATCATATGATTGTGATAAAATAGATTTATGAAAGGGGTTATATTATGAAAGTATTCTACGTTTCAAGTTATGGAAAAAACAACGATAAGGGAATTTATATAATGAAATTTGATGAAGAAACATTAGAAATGAAAAGAGTTCAACAAATTTTAACAAAAGACTTCCCTTCTTATATGATTACCAAAAATCATGTCCTTTATGTTGCTTATAAAAATGCAAGTTCTCACAATGATGGTGGAGGCATTGGAAGTTTTACAATTCACTCTGATGAATTAATTCTTAATAATAATTATAGTTCAAGTGGACGTTCTTATACTCATTTATGCGTTGATGAAAAGGATCGTTATATTTTTGCAGCAAATTACCATGTTGGTGCGACTGCTTCATATCAATTAGAAAATGGTATTATTACTCAAAAAATATGTGCTGTACATCATAAGGGACTTGGTCCTGATCTATTAAAAAGACAAACTGGACCCCATGCTCATTGTGTTGGTATAACTCCTGATCAGCAATTCGTTTATTCGGTTGACTTAGGAGCTGATAAAGTTGTTATGTATCGTTACAATCAGGGTGTGCTATTAGAAGATACTGACTTTACTTTAAACATTGTTCCTGGTTCAGGTCCACGACATATGCTTTTTTCTCCAGATGGACGTTTTGCATATTTAGTTAATGAAATTGCTAATAATATTATGGTTTTTAAATATATTGAAGGACGCTTTAATTTAATTCAGGCTATTCATTGTTTACCTAGACATTTTAAAGGATTTTCTAGTGCGTCTGCCATTCGAATGACATCTTCTGGAGAACATTTGTTTGTTTCCAATCGTGGTCATGATAGTATTGCAATGTATCGTGTGAATAAAGAGACTGGTAAGATTTCTTTACTTTATATGGTTCATACAGGCAAAGGGCCTCGTGATTTTAATATTATTGATGATAAGTATTTAATTGTTGGTTGTCAGGAACTGAATTGTTTACAAGTTTTAACTTTTGATGAAGAGGCTGAGAAATTACTGATGAGTGATTCTTCTATTGAACTTCCTGCCCCAGTTTGTATTGCTTTTGAATAGTTCTCCATTTGGAGAACTTTTTCTATCCTCAAAGAACAGAAATAAAGAGGAATCTTTTTCTTTTCTTCATTATAATTGAAGTATGGAGGTTATAAGAGAATGGAAGAAATGAGAATCGAAAAGAAAGAGAGTTTTCAAATTATTGGTTTTCCTATTCATACAACAAATCGTAAAAAACAGGCTTCAAAAGCTATTTTAGAACATTGGAAACAATTTCATGAAGCGAACTTCATTGACCAATTGATTCCGCTTATGGATCAAAAAGATGATGGAATATTAGGTGTTAATGTTTATAATGTTGATAAAGATGATGCTAAAAAATTGGATTATTATATCGCTGTGGCTAGTTCTAAGACAGCAAATGATTTAGTTACTTATCAAGTGCCTGAATGTTTATGGGCAATTTTCCCTTGTACTACTGATACAATTGGAAAAACAGAAGTGATGGCAATTTCTAAATGGTTACCTAAATCACAATATAAACCTTTAAACTCAGGCTATATCACTGGGAAAATGAAATCTCAGGCACCTGATATTGAATATTATGGTCAAGATCATTATGCTGAAGTTTGGATTGCTGTAAGAAAAAAATAAAAAACGTACAATGTACGTTTTTTTATTATAGTTTTCTAACAGGAAATTGAATTTCCGTTAACCATTCATCCTCACTATCCTTATTCCAAATACCATCTATATAAGATTCTCTTTGATAACCAATAATTTCATATCCACTTTCCTCAATAAATTGAACTATCGCTTCATATGCTTTTGGTAATGTATAATAAGGTCCTTTATGTAAAACACATGCAGCTAGTTCAACTGCTGGAAGAACCTTGAACTGAACAAGTTTAGTATCTTCAGGCTTTTGAGTGATAGCTTCACAAATCTCAGCATGAATATCTGATTCACGATATTCCTCATCATAATAAATTGTAAAACAGTATTCAGGAATTGCACATTCACAACCAGCTTTTTCCATTTCACTTCCCATTGCTGGCATACATTCAAAAAGATCCTCATAACTATCCATATGCACCTGCATAGAAGCGACAATTACTTCTGGTATAGATTTCATAACAACACGATAGTCACTATTCATACAATTGCCTGCAAGGTATCCTTCCACACATGCAATTTGTTTTTGAATATGTACCATCTCTTGTAATAATTCACATTTCTTTTTTATTAACAAATCTTTTTCTGAAATACCTTCACTTGCTTTTTTAATTTCTTCCAATGAAAAGCCTAATTCACGCATTGCTAAAATTCTATGTAATTGTGGTAATTGAGCTGAAGTATAATAACGATAACCATTAATCTCATCTACATACTCTGGTTTTAATAAACCAATATCGTCATAATGTCTTAATGCTTTAATAGTGACTCTATTCATTTGTGCAAACATACCTATTTTATATAACTTCTGAGGTAACTTCTCTACATAACAATTTTCTCTACTCATCCTTGATTCCTCCATTATTCCCATTTAAATGATACAACAGATATAACACATCCGACAATAGTGATGATAACTAAAATACCAATTGAAAACATCATATGCTCACTTGAAACACCCATTGATATATCTTTTAATAATTGAATACCATGTGTAAGTGGTAAAATAGTAGCTACATTTTGTAAAAATGTAGGAAATATTTCAAACGGAATGGTTGCTCCTGATAAAAACAACATTGGAAAATAAACAAAAGTTGTTACAACATTAGCAATCTTCACTGTTTTACATAAACTTGCAATAACCATACCCAAACTAAACATTGAAAATAAGACAAGAAAATATGCTCCAATAAATGCCCATATATTTCCTTGCATGTGATAATCAAAAACAAAGATAGCAATCAATGATACAAGCATTGACGATAACAAAGCTGTTATTAGAGCAATTATCACTTGTACCAATAACATAAGCATAGGACTCACTGGTGTAACAAAGAAATGCTTTAAAATCTTCTTATCT
This sequence comes from Candidatus Stoquefichus sp. SB1, assembly GCF_001244545.1. Taxonomy (NCBI): domain Bacteria; kingdom Bacillati; phylum Bacillota; class Erysipelotrichia; order Erysipelotrichales; family Erysipelotrichaceae; genus Candidatus Stoquefichus; species Candidatus Stoquefichus sp. SB1. The sequence continues at coordinate 69,181 of NZ_LN852695.1, forward strand.
CGATAATCTGCAAAAGTCAGTGGTAATCCCATGAATGCTGTTGCACAAATACCAACAGTCAATAATGAAGCAAAAGCACTATCCATAAATGTATATGAACTTTGACTGTTAACTGCTTGATTACCTGCAATCATTCCAATCAAACACAAAACACCAACTGGCATACCTACTCCAAATATCAATCCATCTGGACATCTTAATGATAATTTCCCTTCAACTTTTAACATTGTTAGCATTCTCTTCATACCAGTTTCTCCTCTCCCATATACCATAAATAAGCTTCTTCTAAATGATCGTAAGGACTTTTTTCAATGATTTCCTGAACTGTGCCCTCAACCCTTTTTTGCCCATCTTTAATCAGTAACACACGATCACAAAGATTTTCTGCTTCTTCCATATAATGTGTTGTTAATAATATAGTCATTCCCTGTTTTTTCAACAGTTTTAAAATCTGCCAAACTTCTCGACGGGCTGCAACATCAAGTCCCGTTGTTAATTCATCTAAAAAGATCACTTCCGGACTTGGAATTAAAGCAACGACAACTGACAGTCTTTGCCTTTCCCCTCCTGATAATTTATCAACTGGCTGATGAATATACTGTTCTAACTGAAATTGCTTTAACAGATAATGATAATCTGCTGGATGGCTATACATTGCCGCTCTTTCTTCACATACTTCACCAACTCTTATATTATTTTGATAATGTGATTGCTGTAATTGTACCCCTACTTTTTCAAATACTGTTTTTCGATGTTTAGCAGCATCCTTCCCCAATAACTTCGCAAAACCACTATCAGGAGTATTTAATCCTAATATACATTCTATGGTTGTAGACTTTCCAGCACCATTATGACCCAAAAGACCATAAACCTCTCCTTTTTTGACTTCAAAAGTCAAACAATCAACAACTTTTCTTCCATCATAAATCTTTGTTAATTCGTGAACTTCAATACATTTACTCATCATCTCTCTCCTTTCAAACCTAGGATATATCCTCCTGTTAGGGGAGAGTCAAGAATCAAAAAGGACAAAATAAATTTGTCCTCATCTATAACTCTAAAAAGTTATCAATTAACCCAAAATGTACAAATGCTTTATAAATACCATCCTTATCTACATCATCAGTTACATAATCTGCCATGGCTTTAATCTCATCTCCACCGCTATTAACTGCTACTCCTACATGACAATATTCAAGCATTGGTATATCAATTTTAGCATCACCAAATGCAAAAGTATCTTCTATATTTGCATTTAAATATTTTAACAATTCATCAATCGCATGTGCTTTTGTTATATCTTTAACACCTAAATCTCCAAATAATGCTGTTTCTCCAGCACCACCCCAAGTTCCAGGCTTCAAATCAGGAAATTCTTTTATTGAATCCAAATGATCCTGATAACTTTCCAATATAAAACTTACCTTATTCACATCATCACGATACAACTCACCATCAAAAATCATTTCTGGGAAAGCATCTCTCACACGCTTTTGACTTGCTCCTTCAGTTCCTTTACGTTTACAATATTCCTGAACCACTGGTTCTCCTCTTGTTTCAAAATTTTCACTTGCAAATAATCCATTATTACTCTCTAAATAAAATTCTAAATGACGAGATTTTAACCAATCAACAATATGTCGACACTGTTCTTTTGTGATTAATTGATGCATAACAACAGTATCTCCATCTTCTACATAACTCCCATTTCCACCAATCATTCCATCTAAACCAATATCCCATAAATAATCATAGACTTCAGCCTTACTTCTCCCTGTACAAATATAAACTCTATGACCTCTTTTTCTTGCTTCTTTAATAGCTAAATCAGCAGATTTAGGTAAAACATTCTCATAATCCAGCAAAGTTCCATCAACATCAATAAATATAATTTTCTTATCCATTTTTGTTCTCCTTTTCAATCATTTAATTAAATTTATTATAACGAATATTTTTAATAAATTCCTAATATTCATATTTAAAAAAATAAATTTTCATTGATTTCAATGATTTGAATGAAAAAAAGAAATAATTTATCATATGATTGAAATGATTAAAGATTCCAACAATGATTTAATGGTCCACTGCCATGTCCTAAATCAAGTCCATCTTTTAAAGCACCTGTAATATATGCTTTGGCTTTTTGAACACTTGTAACCATATCATCACCCATTGCTAAATTGGCTGCAATAGCACTAGATAAAGTACAACCCGTCCCATGTGTATTAGGATTATTGATATGTTCACTCTTTAACCAGATAACATCATCACCATGATATAATAAATCATCTGATCTATCTTCAAAATGTCCTCCTTTAATTAAAATATCACCATGATACCACTGGCGTATTTCTTTAGCTGCTAAAATCATATCTTCTTGACAAGTTATTGTATGATCTACTAACACTTCAGCCTCAGGAATATTAGGTGTAATGATATCTGCCATCAAAATGAGTTCCTCTTTTAATGCTGTTAAAGCCTGATCGGCTAATAATCTTGAGCCACTTGTTGAAAGCATCACAGGATCAACAACAATATTTTTTGCCTGATACTTTTTGAGTTGTTCAACAATTTGATGAATCAATTGTGTTTCTGACACCATACCTATTTTAATAGCATCAGGATAAATATCTTCAAAAACACATTGAAACTGTTCTTTTAAAAATTCAGGTGTCACATTCATAATATCTTTTACACCCAATGTATTTTGTGCAACCAAAGCTGTGATAATACTCATGCCATACACCTTATGTGCCATAAATGTTTTTAAATCAGCTTGTGCCCCTGCTCCACCTGTAGGATCAGTGCCAGCAATTGTTAATACTGTTTTCATCTTATACCTCCATATTTTGAAAAGATTGATATGTTTGATCGGCTGTTAAAACAATTTGATTCCAATCCGAATCATTCGCTTTATCATAAATTGCTTTAACATAAAAACCTGCTTTTTTTGCTGTCACAATAGCATGTAATGCATCTTCTACAACAATACATTTATCAATGGATAAATTTAATGTTTGGGCAGCATATTGATAACTTCTTTGATCTTGTTTGGTATATTGTATATCTTCACAAGAAATAACACTTTGAAAATAATGTCTCATATGAAATTGTTTTAATACATTTTCTGTTATGTCACGATGGTTAGCAGTTAATATACACATTGAAATATTTTGTTGTAAACATTTTTCTAAAAAAGCAATAACTCCTTCTTTAAGCGTCACTGATTGATATTCTTTTTCTAATTGCGTCATAAATCCCTTTTGAATATCAATCAATGATTCAGATAAATGATATGTTTCTTTTAAATATATAGCAGCTTCATGTAATGAAAGTGGTTTTAGAGATTGCAATAAATCTTTTTGTGGTTGAATATGAAGATGTTCTAAATAATGAATAGAGAGAACATCCCATATATGCATCGAATCAAGTAAAGTCCCATCTAAATCAAAAATATATCCTTTCATAATAACAATACCTGTTCTTTTAATTCAATTGCTGATTGTTGAATATGCTCTTGTGCTAAAATAGCACTCACAACAGCTACTCCTGCAACGCCTGTATCCTTTAAAGCCATAATATTTTCATGATGAATTCCACCAATCGCAACCACTGGTATAGAAACAGCATCACAAATATCCCTTAATGTTTGTTTATCAACTACAATGGCATCATCTTTTGTTTGCGTTGAAAAAACAGCACCCACTCCTAAATAATCAGCTCCTGCCTGATAAGCACTTACAGCCTGTTCAACAGAATGAACAGAAACTCCTAAAATCTTATTTGGTCCAATTCTTTTTCTTACATCCTTAGCTTGCATATCATGTTGCCCAACATGAATCCCATCTCCATTAACTGCTAACATGACTTCAACATTATCATTAATGATGAAAGGAACATGATATTTTTCACAAAGCTTCTTCACTTCTTTTGCTTCCTCAATAAAACTTTGATTATCCATATGTTTTTCTCTTAACTGAACACATGTAACACCACCTTTTAATGCTTCTTCAATATCTTCATAAAAAGAGTGATGTACCCATCTTTGATCAGTCACAAGATATAAACACATTGCTTGTTGTATACTATCTTCTTTCAACTTTAAGTCCCTCCTCTAAACGATGAAAATCCATCAAATAAAGATAATCCATTAAATAAACTCTCAAACTCCCTATTCCTAATTGTTCCTGTTGAATCCTTTGAAAAGCCAATTCACCACTATATCCCATAATTGCTGTAGCACAAGCAACAGCTAATAAAACTGACTCTGTATTTGCTGATACATAAACACCAGTTATTGCACTTAACATACATCCTGTTCCTGTAATCAATGACATTTGTGGACAACCATTTTGAATCAGATAAGCTTCTTTTTCATTCGCAATCACATCTATAGCCCCACTGATAGAAATCACTGCTCCTGTTTTTTGACTCAATCTTTTAGCAAAAGCAATCACATCATCTCTATTATTTTCATCAATCGCATCTTCCTCGCTTGCATCAACACCTCTTGTCGTTGATGTATTTAACGCAATTGCTTTTATCTCTGAAATATTTCCTCTAATGACAGTCATCTTAACTTCATCTAAGAGTTGCTGTATACACTCATTACGTAAAGAACTAGCACCAGCCCCAACAGGATCCAATATAACTGGATGTCCTAATGCATTCGCCTTCTTTCCAGCTTTTATCATTGACGCTATTGTTCTTTGATTTAAAGTTCCAATATTTAAAACCAATCCCTGACAAATACTTGTAATCTCTTCAACCTCTTTCTCATCATCAGCCATAATTGGACTTCCCTTAACAGCTAATACTGCATTGGCGCAATCATTCATTGTCACTGCATTTGTTATACAATGAATTAATGGCTTTTTCTCACACACATTTTGCATAATTTTTTCAAACATCTTATCATCTCTCCTTTTAATATAAAAAGGAATATGCCCGTGACATATTCCCTTACTTTGTAAAGTATAAATCCCTCCGTTGGCATTACCCAAATCAGGTGCGGTCGAAGTTCACAACTTCCTCTCAGCCTATTTATAAGCTCCCGTACTATCATATTCTATTTTTTCATCTTAATTATATAAATCATTTCATCATCTGTTTCTTGACTTTCTACAACTGTTTCTACTCCTGCCTGTTGAACCATCTGTACAGCTTGTTCAATTGTATTCATTGCTATTTTTAAATTTTGAGAAATACTCTTTGTTTTTGGCTTTGTCTGTGGAACTTTTGGTTCTATCTTACTCTTAATTTTTTGTTCCGTCTGTTCAACATTTAAACCTTTATCCATGATTTCTCTTAACATATTATTTTGTTTAGCAGTTGTATCTAACTTTAAGAGTGCACGTGCATGTCGCTCTGTAATATCTCTTCTTCTGACAGCTTCCTGAACTGTCATAGGCAATTGTAATAATCTTAATTTATTAGCAATTGTTGATTGTTTTTTACCAACTTTTTGAGCCAATTGTTCTTGTGTTAAATTTTGTGTATCAATCAACTGTTGATAAGCCAAGGCTTCTTCAATTGGTGATAAGTTTTCTCTTTGAATATTTTCAACAATCGCCGCAGTTGCTGTTTGTTGTTCATCTAATGTTTGTACAATACAAGGAACTTCATCCAATTTTGCAAGTTTACACGCACGATATCTTCTTTCTCCAACAACAATTTGATATTTACCATTATATGGTCTTACAACAATTGGTTGTAATAATCCATTTTGTTGTATAGATACTGATAATTCTTGAATCTTTTCATTTTCAAAATGTGTTCTCGGCTGATTTTCATTAGCAACAATTTGATTAATATCAATAAATTTATACATTGGTTCTTTCACATTCTTCACTCCTTATAATCCGTTTCATATTATAACATTTTTCGTAGCGAAACAAAAGATATCTTATGCTAAAAGGAACGTGAAATTTTATCACGTTCGTTATTAAAATTTATATTTTCTACCAATTGGCAGTCTTTCTCCATTATTTAATATCAGTTCCTGCCCTTGCTGAGAGTGAACATAAGTTTGATTCACAATAATACTTTTATGAATACGTTTAAAATTTATTGGAAGTTTTTTTAGCATATCACTTATTTTCTCTCTTATTCGATATTCACTATTTAAGGTATGAATAACGAGATAATGACCATATGATTCAATATAAGTGATTTGACTACTTTCTAATTGAATATGTGTATAACCTATTTTTAATGTTAATATACTTTCTAGATTTTGATAAATTTTTGTAATCACATGAATGATATTTTCAATATCATTATCAAACTGATCTTTACGGATAAAACCTAGAGGGCTATAATCTAGTGCTAAAAATATCAATTCAGCATTATTTAAAATATAGATAACGGTATGACTAGGATAAACATGTGATTGTAAATCCCAAATAGAATTAACTTCTTTAAATACAATGAATGGTTCTTTCAGGTTTTCATATGATACATATTGGATATGAGCAATAAAACGATTAAGATGAGTTTGGATATGTTGAAAAAGATAGTTATCTTTAGTATCTATATAAACATTAAGTTTCATTGTCTTTCCTCACTTTCTCAATATATTCAGCAAATCTCATAGTTGTATCTTGTAAAGCATCTTTAATATGGTAAGGATCGTCTATATGAATACCTAATTGTTCGATATATTCAAGTCCTCTTAAACAATTTTGTTTTTCAAAATAAAGATTATCTGGCATGATGCGTATCAATGTTCCATCTTTTAAAGTTATATTAAAGATAATGGAATGTCCTTTTTGCGCCCAGCCCATATAAACATCACTATATAATAATGTAAAATGGTCAATATCATTTATCTTGATTTGTAAATCCGGTATCTGAGGCTGATTGAATATTAAGCGAAATGATTGTAAATATCTATCTTTGAGATGAGTCGTAGCATAATAAGAAAGATGTGTTTTATCAATCTCTATATATTGTTTACTCCCATATGTTGATAGACCAACAATAGTTGCAATCATATATATCAAAACAAGTGCAATCTTCATTCCTCCTAAGGCATAAGGAGTTGTTTGAAAAAATGAGTTTCCTTTAAACAAACTAATCAAAAAATAATACACTCCTACATATCCAATTAAACCGCTTATCAAGTCAAGCAAAATCAGTTTACGACTTGTTAACTTACCAATAATGACTTTATCTTTCATTTCTTTCTCCTCCTGACATATTCATTATATCAATAGTTATATCTTTTATCATGTTTTAGGCATAAACAACCTTTTTTCAGGCACAAAAAAAGACGAATAGTTATCGTCTTATAATGGTTTCTTTTTAATTTGTCCAAATGCTCTAGGATATTTAGCAGGCGTTGTCTTAATTTTTTGAATATAAATATTACAACGATGATCATTTTCATCTGTTAATGTAAAATCAACTTCATTCATGACTTTTCCACCTAATTTCTCAATTCCCTGTTTTGCTTCACTCAATTCCTCTTTTGCTTTTAATCCTTTTAAAGTGATAAAATAACCACTAGGTTTTACCAAAGGTAAACACAATTCATCAAGAATATTCAATCTTGCAACGGCTCTTGCTGTTACTATATCAAAAGATTCACGATGATCTTTAGCATATTCTTCTGCTCTTGCACTTATGGCTTCAACCTGATCTAACTGTAAAACTTCTACTAAATGTTTTAAGAAAGTTATACGTTTTGTTAGTGAATCAACAATTGTGATTTTTAAATCAGGATAAATGATTTTTAATGGAATAGATGGAAATCCTGCCCCTGCACCAATATCACATAAAGATTGATGATTAAAACCATAATCAAAAGAAATTGTTAATGAATCATAGAAATGTTTAAGATAAACATCTTCTTTTTGAGTAATAGCTGTTAGATTCATTTTGTTATTCCATTCTATTAATGTTTCATAATATTGATGAAATTGTTGTAATTGTTTATTTGTAAGTGTGATTCCTTGTTTTAATAAGGCTTCAATAAATTGTTCTTGGTTCATATATACCTCTTAATAATATTGTTTTAAATAAATAAGCAATACAGATATGTCAGCAGGATTAATACCTGAAATTCTTGATGCTTGAGCAATTGTCATTGGTCTAATTTCAGATAATTTTTGTTTTGCTTCTAAAGATAAATTCAAGACTTGATGATAATCAATATCTAATGGAATTTGTTTTTCTTCCATTTTCTTTTGTTTTTCTACTTGTCTTAATGCTTTATCAATATAACCCTTATACTTAATGAGAATTGTTACTCTTTTTTCTTCTTCTAATGAAAGATGAGCATCTTCAATAAAAGGTTTTATCTTCTGATAATCCATTTCTGGTCTTTGAAGTAATGATTTTGCACTCATACCTTCATTTAAACGTGATGACCCCAATTGCTCTAAGACATCATTAATTTCATGTTTAGGAGTGAAACGGATACTTTCTAATCTTTCAATTTCATTATGAATACGTTGCATTTTATTTAAATATGTTTGATAAACTTCTTCACTAACAAGATGTGCCTGATAACCATATTTTCTTAAACGTTCATCAGCATTATCATGTCTTAACAATAAACGATATTCAGCCCTAGATGTCAACATACGATAAGGCTCTTTTGTTCCCTTTGTCACTAGGTCATCAATCATAACACCAATATAGGCTTCATCTCTTCTTAAAATCAATGGTGCTTTACCACTTAGTTTTTGAGATGCATTGATACCCGCTATTAAACCTTGTGCAGCAGCTTCTTCATAACCACTTGTTCCATTAATCTGCCCCGCTGTAAATAAATTTTTAATCACTTTTGTTTCTAAACTAGGCCATAATTGTAATGGATCAATTGCATCATATTCAATAGCATAAGCATATTTTAAAATTTGACAGTTTTCTAATCCTGGAATTGTTCGAATCATTTGTTCTTGAATATCATGAGGCATAGATGTTGAAAAGCCTTGAACATAAATCGTATTCATTTCTTTTGACTCAGGTTCTAAGAAAATCTGATGTTGTGATTTATCTGAGAATTTAACAATTTTATCTTCAATTGAAGGACAATAACGTGGACCGATTCCTTTAACAATTCCTGAATACATACTACATTTTGATAAATTATCTCTAATGATTTGATGTGTTGTTTCATTTGTATATGTTAAATAACAAGGTGTTTGTTCTTCTATTGAAATGAAGTTTGTTGTTTCATAACTAAAAGCTAAAGGTTCATCTGTTCCTGGTTGACATTGAGTTTTTGAATAATCAACACTGTTGATTTCTACACGAGGAGGTGTTCCTGTTTTTAATCTTTGAATTCTAAATCCTAAATCTTTTAATCTATCAGACAAAAATAATGATTGTCTCTCCTGATCAGGCCCACTTGGTGTTTTCTGATCACCAACTAAAATCTCAGCCTTTAAATAAGTTCCTGTCGTTAAGATAACCGTCATTCCTAGATATGTTTCACCAGTATCTAAAATCACACCTTTAACAGTATCGTCTTCTATAATTAAATCTTCAACCATACCTTCAACAATATCAAGATTATCCTGTTGCTTTAAGATATTTTGCATATAACGAGGATAAGCTTTTTTATCAGCTTGAGCACGCAAAGATTGAACGCCTGGACCTTTTGCAGTATTTAACATTTTCATTTGTAGATAAGTTGCATCGGCTGTTTTTCCCATCTGTCCACCCAATGCATCAATCTCTCTGACAATAATTCCTTTAGCCGGACCACCAATCGATGTATTACATGGTAAAGATCCTACATTATCAAAATGAGACGTTATTAACAATGTTTTATTTCCTATTCTCGCAGGGGCTAAAGCCGCTTCAATTCCTGCATGTCCTCCACCAACAACAATCACATCATACATATCTTTCACACTCCTTGACTAGCATTCATATTAGCACAAATTGATAATATTATCAATTTTAATTCATATATGTTATAATAAGTTGAGGTGAGATTATGAATCCAAAAGAGATCTTAAATAAATACTACAATTTTGCAGTTATTGGTGTTTCACAAAATAAAGATAAATTTGGTTATAAAATTTATCATAGATTACGTGAAAGAGGTTATAATGTATATGGTATTTCACCGATTTATGATTGTGTTGATGATATCCATTTATATTCTAGCCTAGAAGAAGTTGAACAGCCAATTGATGTGGTTGTCTTTGTTGTAAACAAGAAGTTTGCATATGATTATATTGATGAAATGATTGGTTTAGGTATTCATTATGCTTGGATGCAGCCGAATACTTATGATGATGAACTTTTGGAATATATGAAAAATGTTGGCATTACACCTATTTTAGCATGTGTTTTAGTAGAAACAGCATAGAGTGGAACAAATGAAAATAAGAACAGTTCATAAAACAGATTATCCTCATATATATCAATTTGTAAAAACAGCTTTTTCAACAGCTGAAGTAAAAGATGGTACAGAACAAGACTTTGTCTTACAACTGAGAGCAGGTGATACATTTATTCCTGAATTAGAATTTATCGCAGAAGATGAAACAGGAATCATTGGTCATATTATGATGACTCAACAAGTTATAGAAACGTCTGATCAACCTTTTATTGGTGTTTTAGTTGCTCCACTGAGTGTGGAAATCAATCATCGTAATCAAGGTGTTGGTCAAGCATTAATGAAACATGCTTTTCAAAAAGCCATTGACTTAGGATATATGGCTGCATTTCTTGTTGGAAATCCTGCATATTATCAGAGATTTGGTTATCGACAAACTGATGAATTTGGTATAGTCAATCATTCTGAGATTCCTGATCAATTTGTATTAGCCTGTGAACTTATTCCTGATGCTTTAAAAAATATCAGTGGAAAACTTAATATACATTAAAAAACAACACTAACAACTTTACGAGTTGTCTTGTGTTGCTTTTTTATTTATTTTCTTCTGCCTTAAATTCTTCTAAAATCTTTAAAGAACTGCTTGTTCCAATACGTGTTGCACCTGCTTCAATCATCGCTTTGCAAGTGTTCCAATCACGAATTCCTCCAGCTGCTTTGACCTGAACCTCATCACCAACAGTTTCTTTCATCAAACGTACATCTTCTACTAATGCTCCAGAAGGTCCAAAACCAGTGCTTGTTTTAATAAAATCAGGTTTTACTTTTTTAGCAATCAATGCTAATTCTTTGATTTCATCCTTCTCTAAATAACAGTTTTCAAAAATCACTTTACATAAAACATCATGTTGATGACAAATTGCTACAATACTTGACATCTCTTCTTCAAGATAGTCCCAATCATGCATTTTGACTTTACCAACATTAATGACATAATCAATTTCATCAGCCCCATCTTCAATAGCCTGTTTTGTTTCAGCTATTTTAACAGCCAATGCTGTTTGACCTAATGGAAATGAAATAGCTGCTCCAACATGGACATTTTCTCCTGCCAGTAATTCTTTACATAATTTAACTGGTTCACTATTAATTGCAACCATAGCTGCCCCAATTTCTTTTGCTTCTTGACATAATTTTTCAAAGTCCTGATGTGTTGCATAAGCCTTTAAAAAAGTATGATCAAACATATGCGCTAATTCTTCACTCGTCATCCATTTTTCCTCCAATCATATAGATCTATTAATAACATTATATTTGATATAATCATTATTTCAACAATAATCCAATATTTCTAAATGATTATTGATAATCATATCACTATTGCTTTGATTTATTTCTTTTTGAGCATATGCTATGACTTTTGTATGAGCACTTTTAGCAGCTTGAATTCCATAATAGCTATCTTCTACAACAAATAATGGCAGATATCCTTGCATCTGAATAATTTTCAAATAAATTTCTGGGTCTGGTTTTCTTATATGAACATCTTCTGATCCCAAATAGAATTTAACATATTCTTTTAATTGTGTTGTTTCTAAAACATTTTGAATAATTTGTCTAGGGGAAGAAGAAGCAATGATAATTTCTATTCCCTTTTGATATAATTTTTCAAAGCATTCTTTAACATCTGGATATAAGATTTGTTTATAATCAGGTTCCCCATATTGATTAATATATGTATGATATTGATCAATAAAATCTTTTTTTGTTAAATGGATCTTATTACAATTATGAAGATAAAAACCTTCCGTACTTAGACCAGTACTTGCATTTAATCTTTGTTTAGATATTTGGATATGGTTTTCTTGTAAAAACTTATTTAAAATATTTTGATACCAAGTTTCACTATCAATCAACACTCCATCCATATCAAAAATAATATAGGCTTTCATTTTAGTTACGCTTAAATGTTGCTGAAAAATCTACAAATGAGACATCAAGGACTGATATTGAAAATTCAATAGGTTTTCCATCTTCTAAATATCCAATATCCTCAATAAGCATAATTGGATTCTTCCCATCTAAAGATAATGCTTTTTTTACATCCTTATCAGGTAAGCCAGGTTTTAGTTTTTCTCTAATAATCGAAATTTTATAACCATGACTTTCTAAGTATTGATAGAAATGCTGAGAAGCGACTTTTGCATCATCAACAAAATTATCAATAAGTTTTTTATCAAAATATGAACGAGAAAACGAAGCCGGTTTATTATCAGCATATCGAATTCTATCCATAAACCAAACCTCCTGCCCAACTTCCATTTCTAAATAAGCTGCGACATCATGAGAGGCTGCGACTACTCCTGCATCAAGGAATTCAGTTTTACAAATGAATCCATTTCTATTAATAACTCGATCAATTTTATAAATACTCGTATTAAAAGCATCAGATTTTTCATCAATCTTTGATTGTGGTGATACAAATGTTCCTATCCCTTTTTTACGATAGAGATAACCTTCATTCACCAATTCATTTAGGGCTTGTCTGACTGTTGTTCGACTGACATCATATGTCTTAATCAGTTCAAATTCTGTTGGAATGGCTGTATCTTGTGGATAAATACCTTCATCTATTGAATTCATAATGATTTGTTTAAGTTGATAGTATAAAGGTAATGGTAAATTTTTATCTATACGGTATTGCATATATTCATCTCCTCAAGTGATTTTTTCATTATGATTATACCATTTTTTGGTAATTTTTATAATGTTATAGCAATTATTTATCAAAAATTAGGGTATATATACCCTAATTTAATGATAAGCATCACCCATATCCATATAACATTCTAAAACTGCAAGTTCTTCTTGATCCTGACAAATAGGCTTAATGACATACTGACCCACACTAGCTGGAATAAAAACAGCTTCTGCATAATGTATAATGATAGGTTCAAACTTCTGAAGCAGACTGATAATCTGGGCTTCTTCACCTTCTACAAGAACATGAAGTTTCACATGATCTTTTGTTTCAAAGAAGATTGGCTGATTAAACCAATAACGATCAACTTTTAATAATTCATATTCCATTGTTCCACTATGTTCCTTGCGCCAACCTGTTCCTCTTGCAACTTCATTCTTTTTAGAAATCAAATGTTTTTTCACAAATTCACTCTGATATTCTTCTTGAATAACTTTCGCTCCATGTTCAATATTAATTGGACGTGGTTTTCCATCAGCATCAATACGACCCCAATCCCAAAGTTTAAATGTTTGAAAACCAATTGGATTAATTTCTAAAACAAGTGTATCTTTTCCTGAAGCATGAATTGTTCCACTAGGAATAAAAATATGATCATGTGTTTTCATTGGAAAACAATTAATATACTTTTCATCATCAAATTGTCCTGTAACTTGTGCCTGTTTAAAAGCTTCAACTATTTCTTCCTTTTTGACACCTTCTTTTGTTCCTAAATAAACACATGAATTTTCATTTGTGTCTAACATATAATAACTCTCATAATGTCCAAATTGAGAATTAAAAACTTCTTGACCATATGCAATATCAGAATGGACCTGCAAACTTAAATTGCCACCTCCCCATGTATCTAAGAAATCACATCCAACAGGACAATTGTAGCCAAACCAGAAATAATTTTGATGACCTAGGAATGATAATGGTTGATATTGGATTATATCTCTTCCTACAATTCTCATTTCATGTTCCCCTACTTTAGCTAAGGCATTTTGAAAATTCATCCAGCCAGTCATACCCCAGGCTGTATTCTCTTTATCCAAACCACCATTTAAAACATCTTTACACCAGTGTCCACCCCAAATTCCTCGATTAAAGAAAGGTTCAAGTTTAAATGGATGACTAGCAAAATATGTTAAGGTCCTTCTAAAATCATCTCCTGTCACCATAACAGGCTGACCTTGAGTATCTCCATCAATCACATAATCCATATAAGAAAACATATGGCGTTTATGATTATCTAATAAGCGTGCTTCTACAAAATTAAAACGTTTTTCTTTAGTTAATGGATCTTCCTTTTCATTATGAGCTCCCCAATTAGGTAAATCTTCAAAATATCCATCTTTAATACGTTGAATTGTGACATTATGATAGATGAAAAGATCACCTCGACTAATAATACCTGCTCCTACACCATAAACAATAACTAATCCTGTTGCCACTTGGATATCTTGTTTTGCCTGTTCAACTTTATCCAAATCAAAATACTGTTTGATATCACCTGTAATAAAGACACCATTAATACGATCTTCAGTAATAAATTGACCTAATCGTTGTTGAATCATTTCCTCACTATAACGGATATTATTCATATCAATAAGTAATTGTGGATGCAATGCATCAATCAATAGTTCCTTTAATTCTTGATGATTGACTTCATAATAAGAGTCAATCACAACAACACACGGTCTTTTTAATGTTTGAATATGACTATCAATGATATTAAAAATTTGATCATATCCCAAATAAGATGTTGTCTGTGGAATTTCAAAGACAGGATGTAAATCAAAGTTTGGTGAGCGTGTTTTTATTTTTTCATACATAATTTTTTCCTCCCTTTAAATATCCATATAGATTTCTAATAAAGCACATTCTGTATTTTGAGATTGACCATAAGGTCTAACAGTATATTGACCTGCTGCTGCAGGAATAAAGACCGCCTCAGCATAATGAATAATCATTGGTTCAAAACTATCATCTAAACTTTCAATAATAGCTTCTTCTCCTTCTACTAGAACATGTATCATAATACAATCATTTGTATCAAAATGAATAACCTGACTAAACCAATAGCGATTCACTTCCATTGGTGCTTCAAAAGGCATAGTTCCACTTCTTTCTTTACGCCAGCCATAGCCAGAATCTACTTCAGGATGTTTAGAAATAAATTGATCTTGAATCATTTGAGTTTGAAATTCTTCTTGAATAACATGTTTTCCATGTTCAATATGAATTGGTCGTGGTTTTCCATCATAGTCTACTCGTCCCCAATCCCATAACTTAAAGGTTGTAAAACAGAACATATCAATTTCCAAAGTAAGAGTATCTTTACCAGATGAATGAATCGTTCCACCAGGAATAAAGACATGGTCATGTTTTTGAACAGGAAAATGATTAATATATTTTTCATCATCAAATTGTCCAGTTTCCTGTGCTTTTTCAAAAGCATTGACAAGTTCATTTAACTTAACCCCATCTTTTGTCCCTAAATATACTGAACTGTTTTCATTTGCATCCAAGAAATAATAACTTTCATAATGTCCCCATGAAGAATTAAATTCCTCTTGTGCATAAGCAAGTGTTGGATGAACTTGTAAGCTTAAATTTTCACCACCCCATGTATCTAAGAAATTAACATGTAATGGACAACGATATCCATATAAATACCAAATTTTACGTCCCAATGTCTCCTTTGGATAATATTGAATCAAATCAGTAGAAGGAAATTCAAAAATACAGTTATGAATATCAGCCGCAACTGCCTGCCAATCTAAAAAACCAGTAATTCCCCAAGCTGTATTCTCTAATTCTAAACCTGCACCTAATACTTTTTGACACCAATGACCTCCCCAAACACCTTTTGAAAAAATAGGAATTGGTTTAAATGGTGTCTTTGTAAATTGTTGAATCATATATTCATAATCATTATGATTCAACATAACAAAATCATTATCTCTATTACAATCAATAACATAATGACTCTTTTGAGTCATTTTTCTTTTATGTTTATCTAAAACCCGACTTTCTAAGAATAGAAAACGTTTTTCTTTACGAAGATACTCCTCATCTTCATTTTCTGCACCCCAATTTCCCATTCCTTTCATCATTCGCTCTTTAACTGTTTGATAACTAATTGATCCATAAATCGTTATATCTCCAGCATGAACAAGACTAGCACCAACACCATAAACAACTGTTAATCCCTTAGCCTCTTTAACTTTATTTTGTAATATAGTAATCTTATCGTGATCAAAAAATTCTTCAATTTTTGCAAAGCTAAACACTCCATTTACTCTATCATCAGTAATAAAGTTATGAAAACGTTCATCTAACAACTCTTTAGAATATCTTGCTTCATCAACACAGATAACACAATCTGGATGAAGTGCATCAATAATTTCTTTTTCAATGATTGCCTGATTTACCCCATAATAATAATCAATACAAACAACTGTTGTAAAATCTATTCTTTGTTTTTGGATTTCATTAACAATAGATTGAAATCCAGAAAGAGGTTCTCCACAATTAACTTTCTTAATTGGATACAATTCAAAATTAGGTATTCTATTCTCTATCTCATACATATATATACTTCCTTTATTAACCCGAATAGGCTAATAAAGTCATTTCTCCTTCCCACAATAATTTTTTTGTATTCGCAGTAATAAGAAAACTATCACCTGCTTTCAATGCGACACCATCAATACTGCCCTGACCTTCAATCACAAAAGCACCTAAATAAGGTTTAGGCATTGAGAATTCCCCTGAACCCATAACTACATATTTAAAGACTGAAAAATTCTCATTATCTGTTAGTTTAACTTCTGTTACATCGCCATTTTGGCGATATTGATAATGTGTATCCTGACAAACAAATGGTACCAAAATATTTTCCTTAGCTAAATCAACATGTGTATCTCTTAATTGACCATGACGATCTAAACGATCATAATCATAGAAACGATATGTTATTGGACTTGGATTACAAACTTCCATAAAAGTTGTGCCTTTTTGAATTGCATGAAGTGTTCCAGCCTGAATATTATAAAAACTTCCTGGCATAATTGGATAACGCTTCAATAATCCTTTCCAATCTTTTCTTTCAATATAATCCTCTAAATCTTTCATTGTTTTAGCATTATGACCCATAACAATATCTCCATGTGGTTCACAATTAACAATATACCAGCTTTCACTTTTTCCATGTTTTCCTAAATGTTTCATTGCATAATCTTCTGTTGGGTGGACTTGGACACTTAAATCTGCACATGCGTGTGCAATTCCCATTGCAACAGGAATATGTTCCCATCTTAAAGTTGAAGGTGTTCCAAATAATTCTGGATGTTCATCATACAATTCATTTAATTTTCTCCCTTGATAACTTCCACTTAATATTTCATTAGCATCTTCTGGCAATCCACTCATTGCTCCTAAGCCTGTAATTTCATCGATACACATACCTTCTGGTACATATTTTTCAACATGATAATGGTGAACCAATGTTCCATCTCCCCATAAAGCTGTTGAAAAAGTTGGTTTTAAAAATATATATTTTTCATTCATTATGATATCTCCTCTAATAAATATTCAATAGCTGCACTGACTGAATCAACAATTCGGGCAGCTGCTCTTTGTGCTTTTTTATCTCCATGAGTCATACAAAAACTATTCTGAACAAGTTTCATCATGCCTATATCATTTTGACTATCACCAATAACTGCAACATCTTCGATGGGTATATCATTGATTTCTAAATATGTTTGAATGCCTTGTTCTTTGGTTGCTATTGGCATAGTGATATCAAAACTTGTAGGTGATGTGACTTGACATTGTAACAGTGAATCTTGGAATACATTGTGATATACTTTGGAGAACTGAAAAGCTTCCTGAGGTGTTGTAAAGATATAATTGATATGAATAATAGGATATTTTTCATTGCGTAAATATTCTTCTAATGGATATGGATATATTTTTTGATTTTTGTTGTGTTCATTACAAAAGAGTTGATATGGATATGAACCTATTTCACCAAATATATACATATTTTCAGTATTTGTTACTTTTAACATAGATTTATATTTACTCATTTTTTGATATAATTCATTCAATTCATATGAAGAAAAAGGATATAGTCTGACAACTTCATGATTCATATAGATTTCTGCTCCATTCCATCCAATACAGTCAAAATCATAATCACATAACTTATCAGTTATATTGTTTAAGAAGGAATGATGGCGTGCAGTTGCTAAAGCAAATATATGTCCGCACTTTAGCCATCGTTTTATAGACTGCTGATCTTGATAAGTTATATCTTTCGTCTTGGGTTGTAGCAATGTATCATCTAAATCACAAAATATTATCTTAACCATATCCTTCACCTCATTTATACAATTCCTAATACGCCTAATACAATTGCAATAACCAAGTAAACTCCAATTAATTTAACAGCATTCATTTTCTTTTTCTTTAATAAATAATAACCTAAGAAAACTAAGCACATTGGGATCAATTTTGGAAAAATTCCATCTAATATTTCCTGGAAATTAATAGTACTGTATTCACTGACATATTGGGCAGTAATCGTAAAATTAACATAACTTGCTGTAATTGCACCGACAACTGTTAAACCTAAAACAGACATAGCATCCTGAATTCTTGACATCTGCTTACCCAAAAGAATATGGACTGCTTCACGACCAGATTTATAACCCTGCATATAGAATAATCTAGATAAAACAATATTAAATGCATAAATAGCAGCAACAGCAAAGACTGCACCAAGAGCACTACCACCTGATGATAGACCTATCGCAATACTTAAGATAATTGGTGGAAGTGTTGCTTGTGTAACAGCATCACCAATACCAGCTAACGGACCCATTAATCCAACTTTAATACTGTTAATAAATTCATCCGTCATCTCTGTTCCATTTCCTCTTTCTACTTCCATTGAGGCAACAATTCCATTAACAACAGCTCCAAAAACAGGATTGGTATTATAAAATACAGCATGACATTTTAAACGTTTAACCATTGTTTCTGGATCATTTCCATAAAACTTCTTAAAAATAGGTAACATTGAAAGAATAAAACCTGGTGCTTGTAATCTTTCATAACCAAAAACAGTTAAACAATATTTAAACCAAGAATACCAGCTTTTATTAATTTCTTGTTTTGTAAGTGTCACCTTACCGTTCTCTAATTCTTGTTGTTCATTTGTTTTTTGACTCATAACAATTCGTCCTCCTCATCTTCGGATTGACTTGACTGATCGTCAGAATGATTTCCCATAAACATATAATACATAACTGCTAAACATGTTCCAATGACTGCAGTTGCTACCATGTTTAATCCTAAAAAAGTAATACAAACAATACCAATTAAAAAATATATAATAAATTTAAAGTCTTTAAGTGTATATGTCACCAAAATAGAAATACCAACAGCAGGTAAAATACCACCAAGAACACTAGCAATATGTAAAACCAATTCTGGAATAGAAGCTAATAAATCAGCAGCATAAGCACTACCCAGCATAACAATGGTAAAAGTCAAACCAAATCTAATTACAAAACTTGTAATTGGAGGTAAAACCATATAAGCCATCTTCATTTTTTGAATATTATTTTCAGCAATATATTTATCTCCTAATTGATAAAAGATTGAACATAAAATTTCATATCCAGTAAAAACAGCTGCTCCTAAAACACCAACTGTTGCCGCCAATGTCACAGCAACCGTCGCATCTGCACCAGCCAACATTGCTAATGCAATAGATGGATAAGAAACAAAGGCCATATCAGCGGTTGCAACTCCACCAATCAAAACTTGTCCTAAATACATCGCCTGTATTGCTGCACCAATTGTTACACCTGTAGGAATATCTCCTAAAATGACACCTACAATTGTTCCACCTACAATTGGTTTAGACAAAGCATCAGAAAATGCTACACCTAAAGGCTGTGGATTTTCAACACTACCTAACCAACATGCAATACCAATTAAGATTGCCTGTATAACAGTAATTTCCATAAATTACTCTCCCTTCACTAAATCATTTTTCACTGAATCCCAATTTAACCCTTGTTCATCTGGAATCAATTTAAAATGTATTTTTATTCCTTTTGCAGTCAATTCATCACAATATTGAAAGTCTTTTGGTGATAAATAAATATTGTTATAAACTTTCTGCGTCCCCTCTGCCTTACTAGCAGTTCCAAAAATGATTTCATTACCAAAATCAACACCTTGAACACTTAACTGATAGAGTTGTTCAATCTTCTTAGCAATCAAATAATATCTTTTCTTACCAGAAACAGCTTTAGGAATTTTTTCAATAGCCTGTTCAACTGTAAAGATATAAACCTTTTTCCCAATGGCATTTCCAGCATTCACAAAAACTTCCTTTAAAAACTCATCATGCCCTAATTCATCGTCAACCAACAAAATAATAGCATCTCCCTGTCTTACCTTAGACCACATTAAAACAACCTGACCATGAATGAGACGATCATCAACTCTGACTAAACTTAATGACATATGAAACCCTCCTCTCCTTTAAAGTTATCGTGTTGTCGTGTTGTCATGACATCTTACATTATTAAATTACCACATCTCTATTAAGATTGCAAGGGCTTACAGCTTTTTTTCAAATTTTGTAAGTGATTGTTTAGCACTTTCTAAAACTTGTAAACATAAATCTTCTGTTCTCATATCTGTTGAAGCAAAAATAGCCACTTCAATAATCATTGCTAAATTCATTCCTGATAATAAAACTGCTGAACTTTGATGACTTAAAATATATCGACAACACTCATTATAAGGTGTCGCATTAGGAATATCTGTAACAATAATCATTTCATCATATGTCTTTTCCATTTGACTTAATTTTGTCTCCAATTGTTTTCTAAACAATTCTACGCCTTCTTCTCCTAATGATAATGTATCAATATTTTCTTTTTCACCAACTATCATTTGACAACTTTCATAAATGCCTTTACATAATGTTCCATGTGTAACCAATAGTATACCTTTCATAACTCTCTCCTTTAAAAATCAGCAAAATCTGGATGACTGCCAATCTTTCCATTCTCGCTACTTAAACTTCTTAATCTTTCTATATCCGTTTCTTTAAGGCTGAAATCAAATATATCTAAGTTTTCTTTTATTCTTTCTAATGTTTGTGATTTAGGTAATGGAATAATGTGATTGTCAATGGCATATCTTAAACATATTTGAGCAGGTGTCTTATGATAAAGACTTGCTAATTCTAAAATAAGTGGATCACTTAAAATTTGACCTCTTCCTAATGGACTGTAACCTTCAATAACAATATGATGTTGCTGACAATACTGAATTGTTTGCCAATCAGCATAGTAAGGATGAAATTCTATTTGATTCACACTCACCGGAATTTTGACAGATAATTCTTCTAAGTGATGTTTCATAAAATTACTTACTCCTAAAGCTCTTATTTTTCCTAATGCGTATAATTCTTCCATAGCTGCATATGTTTCATTATTCAATTCCACATAATTTTCACGATACTTTTTAGGGGCTGGCCAATGTATTAAAAATAAATCTACATAATCCATTTGTAAACGTTTAAGACTATCTTCAAAAGCTTGTAATGTTTCTTCTCTACCTCTAAAATCGTTACTTAATTTTGTGGTCACAAAAATCTGATCTCGGGGAATCCCACTTTCCTTAATAGCTTGACCTACTGCCTCTTCATTTCCATATCCCATAGCTGTATCAATATGTCGATATCCAGACTGGATAGCTGCAAGAACGCATTTTTTAGCTACTTCTAAATCATCTAACTTCCATGTTCCTAGCCCAATTTGAGGAATAAAAACATTCTCATTTAACTGAATTGTTTCCATTATTTCACCTTCTTCCTTTATATTGTAATGATGTCATGTCAACATTATAATACATCTCATCATAAATGATGTCAACTCTTGATTAAATAATTTACTTATTTTAATCAAAAAATATACTCAACAAACTTTATACTTATGTTTGAAGAGTATATTTCCAATATTATTTAGGACAAAGATAGCGCTCTTTACCAATACTTTTTTGTCCATATTCAATAGCAGCTTTAGGACAACGTGCAATACAAGCCATACAATGTGTACAATTTCCCTGCCACAATGGTTTCCCATCAACTAACTTTATATTTTTTAATGGACAAACTTGAACACATTTTCCACAAGTAATACATGCATCTGTTGCGTAAAACTTTTTATCATGAACAAATAACGGATAGAAAACATCATTAACAATACCACTATTTAATTTATCTTTCATGGTTATTTGAACTTGAGGGAAATTTTGATTTTGTTTGATATATTTTGCTATTTTTACAATCTCATCTTGGGCTTTATCGATGATGGGCATAACCTTCTTAGAAGGCGTTGTATCAAAGAGTGCTATATAATTTTCAGGCATAATCACTTCCTTGCACCCTTTATAATTTAGTCCTTTAGATTCTGCAAGCTTTTGAAGATATTTATCTGCATTTCCTTTAGAACCAGCACAACTCATTACAAAATAAATATCTTGATGACCATTAAGCTGAGTCTTTTTTAACCAGTTATTTACAATTCTTGGAATACGCCATGCATAAGTTGGTGTCACAATAATCCAAGGTTTTTTTGAATCAATGATACTATAATTAAGACACTGAATTTTATCAAAAAGATTTATTATCTCATCATCAACTTCTTTAGCAAGCCTGCTTGCGATTAATTCACTATTCCCTGTTCCTGAAAAATATAAGATCATTTTCTGCTCCTCCTATTTCTTAATATGCAAAACACTTTCATAAACCAGTTCAACTAAATCCACAATTTCTTTCCAGCGTTCCTCATTACCACTCATATAATAATAATTACGTGTTCCTACTCTATTCATATTGACAATTCCAGCTTCTTTAAGAATTTGTAAATGATGGGATACTGATGGTCTTGATAAATGGGCTTCTTTTGCGATTTGTCCAACTCGCTTTCCTGACAAATCACTTTGCAACAAGACAAGGATTATAACTTGTCTTGTTTCATCACCAATGGCTGTTAATACCTTTTGACAATCTTGAAAACCCTGTGTGATTTTTTCAATACGTTGTTGACAATCGTCTTTCATGTTTATTTCTCCTTATATATATTTGATATTTGATTTTTCTCTTGGGGCACTTCGTTGATATTGAACTTTTGGATAACCCATCACTAAAGCAGTGACTAATTTTTGACCTTTAGGTAAATCTAACTGTTTTTTAATCTGACGTGAATGGTTAGCAGCCATTGTAAAAAAGCCACTATATAAAACTCCCAAACCATATGCTTCTGCAACAAATTCCATATTTTGTGCTGCGAGAGCAGCATTAATATGATCTTTTGATGCAACCAAGATGACTTTTGGTGCTTCAAAAAAGAAAAAGTGATCAGTTATTTCATTTCTTTTTGCCATTGAACTCATTAAATTAGCAATTGGTTTTATCTTTCTAAATAATGATACAGCCATTTTCTCTAATTTGTCTTTCTCTTTATCTAAAACAATCAATGTAACATCCTGAGCATTTTTAGCAGTATGTGTTAATCTTCCTGCCTCAAGAATATTTTCTAGGATATCTTGATCAATATCTTTCTTTTGAAATTGTCTAATTGTTCTTCTAAAACGAATTGTGTTTAATACATCTTCAGGATTTAATCGATAATTGCCTTGCTTTAACATAGGCTCTTCATCATAACCACTTATAGAAACTGCATTTTTGGGACATATTGCTACACAATGTCCACACA
The DNA here is from genome assembly GCF_001244545.1 of Candidatus Stoquefichus sp. SB1. Taxonomy (NCBI): domain Bacteria; kingdom Bacillati; phylum Bacillota; class Erysipelotrichia; order Erysipelotrichales; family Erysipelotrichaceae; genus Candidatus Stoquefichus; species Candidatus Stoquefichus sp. SB1. The sequence continues at coordinate 93,044 of NZ_LN852695.1, forward strand.
TAATACATTCATTATCAATAATAGATGCTTTTGTTTGTTGTAATTCTATATTTTTTGCTGGACAATCTTTAATACACATTTGACATCCTATACATTTTTGGGAATTAATATTTATTTGATGGTTTTTCATAAATATACCTCTTTCGTTTACTTTCATTAACCATTATATCAAAGTCTTATCAAATTGTAATAATGGTAAAGATATTCGTTACCATTAAATTCACCCCAAAAGAAAAAGGATAACTCAATTGTTATCCTCTATCTCCAAAAGTTAGCATTTCCACTACCAAGTGAAACAACTTCAAAACGAGTATTATTTGAAGTTCCACCTCTAAAATATGAGTTTCCAGAACCTTCACTACCCTTAAATATATCAATTTTATTACCTTTAATGGCTCCACCACGATCTACAACAATACCATAAATTGTTCCATCAGTTTTTAAATTATGATTAGAAATCTTTATAATTGTTCCAAATGGAATAGAACGATCTGCAGCTAAGCAGTAATATTTTTGTCCTTTATAGTATAAATATGGTGAATTAGAACCATTCACACCTGTTTTGGCAGATAATTTAATACCTGTAGAAGATGTTCCTCCACATCCATTACAATCTCCACCATATGTTGTCAAACGTCCTGTAAATGTTGTTCCTTTACTTACACCACCATATCTAATGACTTTATCTACTGGTTTTTCAATGATTTCTTCTTTGATCACTTTTCTATTTGTTTCATTACCATTAGCATATGTCATTAAATAAGTACGTTTGATCTTTCCATCTTTACCTTCTTGTTCAACAGTTTTTGTCCAACTTCCATTTCCTTTAGTCACTGTTGAATATTCTAATGTTTCTACACGAGTCATTGTTTTTGTTTCAACTCTTGTAATTTTAATCAGATCATTTTGTTGGACAACTGTATCTTTATCTTTATTTAAAGTATCATTCTTATCTAATTCTATATTTAATTCATTCAAAACATTTGATACTGTGTCCTGCTTGACTAAATAATCTTTTTCCTCTTGAATACCATCTTTTAACTTAATATCCACAGTTGGAATAAAATTCTTAATTTGTTCTACGGCTCCTGATGATACTGTCGCTAACATAACAATAACATAAACGCAAGCCACCGCTAAAATTCCTTTTGTACGGCTATCCGCCGAGACAACGATTTCTTTAGCTTTCTTTAACATAAATAAATATCCTCCTTATTTAATCCCAAACATTCTTTTGGCATTAAATGTTGTGATTCTAGCAACGTCTTCTATCTCCATGTTCTTTAGCTTTGCTATTTCCTGGGCAATATACACAACATTTGCTGGCTCATTCAACTTTCCTCGAAATGGGTGAGGTGCTAAATAAGGACAGTCTGTTTCGATCATTAAATGATCAATACCAATTTCCGTAGCCACCATTTTTGGTACTTTTGCATTCTTAAATGTCACTGGTCCAGCTAGTGAGATTTCAAAACCAATCTGAATATATCTCTTCGCCATTTCAACTGATCCACTATAACAATGCATAATGCCACGGTGTGCTGCCTGCTTTAACATACTATAAGTATCTTCATAGGCGTCTCTTGCATGAATAACAATTGGTTTATCATGTCTTTTCGCAATATCTATCTGTTTTTGAAAGATATCTTTTTGTTTATCACGTGGAACATCATCCCAGTAATAATCAAGCCCAATCTCGCCTAAGGCGACAACACGTGGGTTTTGTAGTAATGTTTCAATTTCATTTAAATCATCTTCTGTAGTATCCTTGCAGTCATTTGGACTTATACCTACTGTTGCATAGATAAATGGATACTCACAAGCTATCTCCACAGCTCTTTTTGATGATGATAAATCATATCCAGCCACAACAATATATTCTACGTTACTTGCAATGGCATGTTGTATGAATATATCTCTGTTTGCATATAATTCATCGCTATTTAAATGTGTATGTGTATTGAAGTACATCTCTTTCACCCTAGGGCATAATAACAGAAATGATAACCTTTGTCAAATTTCTAAATCTATTAAATGAAAAATAGTTGCTTTTTATCGACATTTTTCACTATTCCTTGCAGATAAGACCCATACTTATTTGTAGATTTAACAAATTTTTGTCATAATATTGTCACATTTCTATGATTGTAAATATTTCATCAAAGATTGTAGACAATTTCTATAATCACACTTATTCTCTACATATTATATCTGTTTAAAGCTTTTTTAGTCGAAAAAAAGAGTTTATCTTTTGATAAACTCTCATCTATTAACCTTTAAAATCAAATTGAGTGAAAACATCACTAACTGGTAAATTATTTTCAATACTTTCAATTGTATGAGCTAATAATTCAGCAACACTAATTTGTACTAATTTATCGAATTGTTTATCTTCTGGAATAGAAATTGTATCAGTAATGACAACTTCTTTTGCAATACAATCTTTTAATCTACCAATTGCTGGTCCAGATAAAACACCATGTGTACATGCAATATAAACATCTTTAGCACCTTTATCTTTCAATACTGATGCTCCGGCTACGATTGTTCCAGCAGTATCAATCATATCATCAATTAAGATACAGTTTTTACCTGAAACATCTCCAATAATCCCCATAACCTCTGCCACATTAGGTTTTGGTCTTCTTTTATCTATAATTGCTATTGGACAATCTAATAGTTCTGACATTTTTCTAGCACGTGTTGCTCCACCATGATCTGGAGAAACAATACATAAGTCTTCAATATTTTTATTTTTAAAATATTTACAAATAAGAGGTAGTGCCTGCATTTCATCTACTGGGATATCAAAGAATCCTTGAATTTGTGCGGCATGTAAATCAATAGTGACAACTCTTGTTACACCTGCAACTGTTAATAAATCAGCCACAAGACGTGATGTAATTGGTTGTCTAGGTTTTGCTTTTCGATCTTGCCTAGCATATCCAAAATATGGCATTATCGCTGTGACTTCTTTGGCAGAAGCTCTCTTCAAAGCATCTGCTAATACCAAGATTTCCATTAAATTTTCAGTAACAGGATTAGATGTTGATTGAACGATAAAAACATCTCGCCCTCGCACTGATTCACCAATCTCAACTAAAATTTCTCCATCTGCAAAATGATGAACATCACATTTCCCAACTTCAGTACCTAATTGCTTAGCGATTGATTTTGCTAAATCTTGACTTGATGATAAAGCAAAAATAGTTATGTTATTTTTCATGTTTACCTCTTTTTCTCCTTATTTTTTGTTATTTCTACGATTATATTCTTTGATTCTTGCTTCTTCTAAAACTTTACTATAACCTTTTTTATTTTCTTGTCTTGCTCGTGCAATAGCCATAGCATCTTCTTCTACTTCTTTTGTAATAGTAGACCCAGCGGCAATATATGCATTTTTTCTCACTGTAACTGGTGCTACTAAATTTGTATTACATCCAATAAATACATTATCTTCTATTTTTGTTAATGATTTATTCTTTCCATCATAATTTGATGTAATTGTTCCACAACCAAAATTAACATCTTTTCCAACTTCAGCATCTCCCACATATGTTAAATGCGAAGCCTTACTTCCAGCCCCAAATAAAGCCTTTTTCATTTCCACAAAATTCCCTAAATGAGCATGTTCCATAATATGACAATTTGTTCTTAATCTTGCATAAGGTCCAATATCAACACCATTTTCAATAATAGAATCACTTAATACAGAGAATTTAATAACAACATCATCTTTAATCTCCATATTTGTAAATTCACAATAGGGTCCAATATGACAATTGTTCCCAATAACTGTCTTTCCTTTAATAATACATCCTGGTTCAATCGTTGTATCAATACCAATCACAACATCTCTACCAATATAAGTATTTGCAGGATCAACAATATTGACACCATTTAATAAATGTTCTTTATTGATACGGTCTCTTAGAATCTGTGTTGCTTCTGCTAATGCAACACGATCATTAATTCCACCTACTTCATTAAAATCATCAATTTTAAAAGCATCTACTTTTAATCCTTGTTCATTCATGATTCCAATGACATCTGTTAAATAATATTCATTTTGAGCATTTTGATTTGTCACTTTTGATAAAGCATCAAATAATGCCTGATTATCAAAACAATACTCACCAGTATTCATTTCAGTAATATCCATTTGTGATTCTAACAAATCCTTAAACTCAACAATTCCCTTGACTTGCTCATTATCTTTAATAATTCTTCCATAATGAGTTGATGTATCACAATCAGCACTCATAACAGTAGCCTGATTATGATTTTGTTGATGATAATCAATAATTCCCTGCAATGTTTCTTTACGCACTAGCGGTGCATCTCCACATAATACAAGAGTTATTCCTTCTTTATCAGCAAGTTTATCTTTAGCTTGTAATACTGCATGTCCTGTTCCCAATTGTTCATTTTGATAAACAAATGTTACATCATCAACAATCGCTTCCACTTGCTGAGCACCATGTCCAACAACGACAATTGTTTCATCGACACCTAATGCTTTTAATTCATCTACAACATGATTAATCATTGGCTTATATAAAACCTCATGTACGACTTTCGGTTTTTCGGACTTCATTCGTGTTCCTTTACCGGCAGCTAATACGACAGCATATACTTTCATATCTCTCTCTCCTTAACGCCACTATTCTAACAAAAATTACATAAAAAAAAAAGAGGAAAGAAGAAATACTTACCTTATTTTCAATATTTTTCTTCCTCTTCCTGTAAGATTTCAGTCTTTCTGACAAAATTATATTTATTTTGGAAATAAACATAACCTGATTCTAGGATTTTTTGGTCTTTTGTCAAACCAAAAACACATGATCCACTTCCTGACATTAATGCACCATCAAAACCTAATTCAAGCATTTCTTTTTTTATCAATTGTATATCAGGAACAATATCTAATGAAGGTGCTTCTAATGTATTTCCAAGATGTTCAACAACACTTTGATAATCATTATTTTCAATCGCTTCCTTCATTTTTAAAATTGCTGGATGAACAGCAGTCTTTAAATCTAACATACCAAATGATTTTTTAGTAGGAACTCCCTTTTTAGGTTTCACTAATAGTAAATAACAATTAAACTGATGTTCAATAAATTCTAATTTTTCTCCAATCCCTCTTACCAAAGCCATTTGCTGATAAATACAAAAAGGAATATCAGCGCCAACTTCTTTACCAATACTTGCTAATGTTTCTAAAGAGAGATTTAAACGAAACATTTGATTCATCGCTCTTAAAACAGCTGCTCCATCAGCACTTCCACCTGCTAGTCCAGCTTGGGTTGGGATATGCTTATAAATATGAATCTTCACACCCGCATGTAGATGATAACGCTCTATCAATATCTTTGCGACCTGATACATAATATTTCTTTCATCAGTTGGCATACGATACGTATTAGATGTAATTTCAATTCCTTTATTGATACGATCTATATAAATCAAATCATGAAGCGTAATGGGTGCCATAATCATATCTAATTCATGATAACCATCATCACGCTTTCTGACAACATCTAGTGCCAAATTCACTTTTGCATATGCTTTTACTTTCAATTTTTCATCATCCTCTCGTTGGATATATTTTACGGGCAACTCCTTTTGTGTCTATACCACCTATGCCACTTTGCTTATGTGAAGTATGATTAATAATTTCCTCAATATCACAATAATTTCTAACACTTTCATTCGCAACTAAACTTGCTACATAAACAGGATCTAAAGCATGAATATTAATACGTTTAGGACTGGATGCAAAGTTTGCCCCACTCGCTAACAACATTTCATAATAAGATTGACATGCTCCTGCAATGATAATCAATGCATCTTTATCACTTTGATAGACCCTTGCATTTTTTATAGCTTCCACATAGTCATAAGAATGCTGATACTGACTGATATCTGATTTATCTCTTTCTTTTCTTAAAGCATCATGACCAGTAATCACTAATATTTGTGGTTTATGCTTTTCTAATAAATCAACAACCTGATCTTTCATCTCTGCTTCAGGCATATAATAACAATCCGCTCTTATTTTTAATTCGTCATATTTCTTTTGACACATATTTAAATATTTTTGATCACCATCTAAGTGTAAAACCTTACCTCTTATGACGGGTTGTCTTGTGATTGTAAATTCCTGTTCAGGTTCTGGCTGAATTTCACTTAACTCTAAATCTTCCTCTTCGCTATCTGCAATCAACCTCAGTTCAACACCTCTTAAATAATAAACATTTTCTTTTATATCAAAAATCTCAAATAAAATATCTCCTTGATATTTCTTTCTAACAACATAATCTCCAATTTTCATAACCTCACCATATTAATATATGATTTTTATAAAAATTGTGTGAGTTTTAAATAATCATCTATTGTTAATTCTTCTGGTCTTTTTTGTTCAATAATTTGACATTTTTGCAATACATCTTTTGTTTGATCATGAAATACATTTTTTAAATTATTATAAATAGTCTTTCTTTTTTGTTGAAAAGATTGTTTCAATATTCCTGTTAATAATGGATTATATGTTTTATCTATATGAATTCCAATAATTGCACTATCAACTCTAGGTGCTGGTGAAAAAACATTTTTAGACACCATCATATCTAAATGAATATCCCCAACACTTTCAATCATAAAGGTTAATGGACTATGGTAATTGGGATCTGTTAATTTCAATGCCACTTCTTTTTGTACCATTGCATGGATACTTGATAGAGCTGCTCCTGAAGTCAATATATGTTCTAAAATATCAGTTGTAATATAATATGGTAAATTAGCTACAATGCAAATATTTTGATAATCCTGTTTTAGTCTTTCTACTGTTTCTTTTAAAGGAACCGTTAAAAAATCTTGAAAAATAATTTCAATATTTTTAAATTCACCTAATGATTCTTTTAAAACATCTTCTAATCGTGTGTCTATCTCATAACACAATACATGTCCAGCATGATAACTCAACTGTTCACTTAAAGCACCAATACCAGGTCCTATCTCAATTACACAAGTTTGTTTGTCAATATGTGTTGTTTCAACTATTTTTTTAATTGTATTTAAATCTATCAAGAAATTCTGTCCAAATTTCTTAGCAGCCTGCAATTGATACTTTTCTAATAAATACATTGTATTTGATTTTTTTGCTATGTCTTTCATCTCATCACCTTTATTTATTATAGCATAAACATTAAAAAATAGTGATATTTTCCTTAATCAAAAATGAACTCATTGATTGAGTTCATGAATTGTTTCTTTATACATTCGCCCTAATGGAATAACCTCTCCATTATTTAAATAAATTTCTTTTGCATTATAACTTTTAATTTTTCTTTTATTCACTACAAATGATTTATGAACTTGAATAAAACCAACTTCTGATATCTCCTTCATAAGTTCTTTGAGATTTTTTCTTTCATGCATCTCACCATTAATTGAATGAATAATAATTTGATGTCTTAATGATTCGATATAAAATATATCTGAAAGTCTGATTTTCACTTTCATAGAACCCTTTTGATAAATATAATAACGAAAATGTTCTTGAATTTGTTTTAAGACGACATCTTTATAAAAATAGAGTTCATTTTCTAATTGATGACTTTTAAAATACAAATTAATTTGATAACATAAACTTTTTTGAAGAATTTCAAAGTTTTCTGGTCCTATCATATAAATAAGAGTATCCAAATTTCTCTTTATATTCATATACTTTTGTAAGTCATCCTGACATTTTATTTCGATAAAATAAATGTCATATTGTCTTGTCATAAGAAATTCATTAATTTCAAATTCTTGGATATTCTCTTTTAAAAATGTTTCAATCATTTTCTTTTTTATTTGATCTTGAGAGATAATTGTACATCTAATCATCTTGATCAGCCTCCAATTTCTCTAAGTAATATGATAAATAACCACCCGTATTTAAGTAATCCAATATTTTCAGTGAATCTTTAAATTGAATGCCATGATTTTTAAGATATTCTACTGCTTGACAAAATGTTTCTCTATCTCTAGTAACCAATGACTCAAATGTATAAGTAGAACCATCATACATATTCACCACAAACAATAAATCATAACCATAAGTTCCAAATGGTGCTCTATTGACTTTTTGATACGTTACCTTAATATAATCAATCTGATCTAAATTGAGCATCATTTGATAAACATGCTTTCTATGCCATAGGAACTGATAGAAACCCATAATTTTATCTATAAAAGAATAATGATAAGTATAATATAATTTATTCTTATCAACTTTCCACATCACCTGACAATAAGCAATGCCTGGAATGACAATTCCTATTAAAATAACATCGAGTACAATTGCAAATAAGCGAATGCCCTGCCATGCATTTGCATCATACAAAAAATAAGAAAAAATAAATATGACGAATGTATATGCGAGTGCTGACTTTAATTTAGGTTGACCAACTTTTCTTTCCATAATAATCCTCTTTTCTTATTTATTTTTAAAATAAACAACTGTAGAAATAATGAGTATGCTAAGTGCAATAACAAGATAACTATTGTGTAAAAGAAATCCTAAAAATGATGAATTATGATAGGGTGTAGTAAAAGTATACCACAGTCCAAATATGGCTAAAAGGATAAGTCCCTCTTTAATACCTAGGCTTGCTATAGTGGAGTATGAATTTCGCGTATTTTCCCCAAATAACTCTTTTTGATTGGATGGCATGTCTTTATACATAACCAGATAATCTTCATAGTTATCAGGTGATGATGATAATAATTTCCATCCATCATTTTGATACTGACTTATTACTTTTGGAGACACATTTAATAATTGATAGACTCTCTGATCATTATTTGATTTCACAAATCGATAAATATTGACTTTTAATGGCGCAAATAAAGTAAATGGAATTATCGTTCTTAAAATATAACCTTTTTGGGCTTTCTTATTGAAATAAGCCTCTGTTGCTACTGGATTTAAATCACTTTTTATTGTATACATTTTCTAAACCTCCTTACACCTGTATTATACTCTCTTTTATAAAACAAAAAACAACCCTGACATCAACAGATTATAAACGGCTCCAACTGCATGAATTTAAAAACGGATGAGTTCATCTCATCCGCTAATCATTTTAAATATATCTTGTTCACTATTAATAGAAGCATAATGATTAACCAATAGATCAAGCTGTTCTTCATTGCATGCCTGAATCTGATTCGTCACTTCATCCGACAAATTTCCTAACTTTGTTTTCAATAGATTCGTAATCACTTCGATCTTTCCAGCTTTCAGGCCTTCTTTTATTCCAGCTTGTAATCCTTCCTTCTTTCCAACTTTTAAGCCCAATTCTCGACCTTTGTTTGTTGCTTTGTTTAATGCATTCGTTACACTTGTACACATATCAATTTCCTCCTTTTCTTCCTGTTCAATCATTCTTAATATTCTTTCTTCTCCAATAATCGTTGCAACGACTACCGCTGCTTCCTTTGACATCACCATTCCTATTAAATGACTGATATCCCCATCCCAGCAATAGAACTGCTGAACTGCTCCAATCACTTTCTGATTATCCTCACAGTGGAGTTTCTCATTCACTTCAATGGTCTTGATGTCAATGACATTTAAATTCCAGTTGTTTATCTTTTCTCTGATACTTTCTGGAATCTTCATCATATCTGTCAGCGTTCTTGGCTGTATCCAATGTCTTTGCCCAGTATATAATACAAAGGTAATCACTGGAATAGGATGAAAGGCTCTTCTTGCATTTCTGTCTGACTGGTTATACTGCTGATTGTAGCCAATCGTATCATACATCAAAACCCGAAAAGGCATGGAGTAGTCAATAGCCTGCTGATGTTCAATAGCGATAATGACATCAATATCATCGATCTTTGCAAGCATGATGGAATCCCTCCGCTTGCCAACGGAAGCAATCCTCTCATCCTGATAGAAGACAGTCGAACTGTCACTATCAAAAACTAGTAAATCAGAAGGTGCGATCTTCTGTCTGCCATTAAAAAGAAACAAATTCACAAAATCAGCAAATCTCAGCTTATCCTTAAGAAAATCAGCGACAACATCTGCTGGTTTTGTTTCTAATAGTTGATTCATAAACAATTCCTCCTTTTTATATGAAAAGGCAGTAAAAACAGATGAGGAATGTCTATAAGGACATTTTATAATATTTGCTATAAGAAAACAATGATTTATCATATTAAAAATATCCCTATACTTATATATACACAAAAAAATTCCATTTTTCTTTTTTTATTTGAAAAAAATATAAATTATTTAAAAAAACATAAAAATCATATATAATTGGACAAAGAGGTGAACATCATGGATAGAAAAGATAAAATTATAAAATTAATACAAAAAAATGATAAGCCAATCTCCGCAAGTAAGTTAGCTTCTCAATTAGGTGTAAGTCGTCAAATTATTGTTGGAGATGTTGCCTTACTTCGTGCAAGTGGATATAACATTATAGCAACTCCTAGAGGGTATATTTTAGATCAGCAACAAAATCATGGAACCTATACGATTGCTGTTAAACATACACAAGAGGCTTTAGAAGATGAACTTTATACGATTGTTGATTTAGGTGGTTCTATTATTGATGTTATTGTAGATCATCCCATTTATGGACAATTGACTGGAAAATTACATATATCATCTCGTTATGATGTTGATCAGTTTTTAAAAAAGGTACATCATGGACAAGCCAAACCATTAAGTCAATTAACTGATGGATTGCATCTTCATACAATCCAATGTCAAAGTCAAGAAATATATCAGCGTATTATAAATGCATTAGATGAAAAAGGATATCTTTTTAAAAAATAATGATAAGATAGTATGTAAGTGCTATCTTTTTTTATTGTGAAATTTTTGTCTTGACAACCCGTCTATTCTGTATATAATAGGTCATAACATGTGTCATGACACATGTTATAGACACATATAAAAGGAGAGGGTATTATGAATACACATAAAAAAATACAGACAATGGTTTTATCTGCATTATTAATTGCGGTAGGAGTTGTTATTCCAATGATTTCACCAATTAAGATTCAAGTTGGGCCAATGTCATTTACTTTAGCTTCACATGTTGCGATTATGATTGCATTATTTGTTTCACCTGCAGTTGCAATTGCTGTTGCATTAGGAACGACTTTAGGCTTCTTGTTAGCTGGATTTCCAATTGTTGTTGTATTGCGTGCATTATCTCATGTTATTTGGGCTGGAGCTGGTGCATATTACATACAAAAGAACACTGATTTATTCAAATCACCTACTAAGACATTAGGATTTAATTTAGCAATTGGATTACTTCATGCCATTGGAGAAATGATTGTTGTTATCCCATTCTACTGGGGAGCTGGAATGGATTTACAAGCATTTATTTATATGGTCTTTGGTTTAGTTGGATTAGGAACAATTATTCATAGTTCTGTTGATTTTGTTATTTCTTTAGTTGTTTGGAAAGTTTTATCAAAAAATGCCAGCATTGCCAATATTGCTAATGTCAAAACTGTATACTTAGTAAAAAATGCATAAATATTAAAATGGATGAAAAAATCATCCATTTTTTTAATCCTGACTTATATATTGTGGGGGTATGCTATCAGATAACCAAACTGTCTCATTACCCAAATAAAATGAAATACCATCTTGGTAAGCCTTATACGCTTCAATCTTTAAAATAATTGGAGATGAATCATGGCGTTTGCCAACTTGTAATGCTGTTTCCTTATCTAAAGATAAATGGACATATTGTCTATTCATTGGTTGTAATCCTTTTTGCATAATTGAAGGGATAAATCGCTTAGCTGTTCCATGATATAAGATATGGGGAGGAACTTGTTGTTCCTTTTTTATTTTACTTTGTAATGAATGACCATAATATGCTCTTATTTTATGATTTTTCAATTCATATCTTTGTTTATTGGAACATTGCATAAGTTCAATAATATTCTCTTCTGTTAATTGACCATACTTATCTTCCAAAGCCTTTAGTAATTGTTCAACCTCAACCCAACCTTGTTCATCCATAACAAGATGATATTGTTCTGGATGATGTCTTAATGCAAAAGAAATTTCTTTTCCTAATTGTGTATAATTCATATTATTCACCTAGTTTCTCTAAAATATCCTGTTTTGTAATTTGTGCCATATTTAATCTCTTAAATAATGTTTTAGCATTTCCATATCCTAAATGAAAGAGATCATAAACTTTCATTCGTCTTTTCTTATCTCCAATAATATCTAAAGAAATAAATTCCGGCCATGTAATCGTTTCAACATCTTTAGTAAATGTCACAACATTTTTTAATGCTTCTATAATTGCTTCTTCACGTGCTTCAGCTATACCTAACTTTTTCTCTCCAATAGCATCTTTTTTATCAACAAAAGCCTGTTTAATATTTGGTACCCTTTCAATAATGATATTACGAATACGCATACCAGGATAATCAGGATCAGTTAAAACAATAACACCTCTTTTTAGATTAGCCTGTTCAATTAAATCTAAAGTCTTATCATCAATAGCCAAGCCATTTGTCTCTATTGTATCAGCATCAAATAATTTTTTTATAACAGCGGTATCTGTTTTTCCTTCTACCACAATAACTTCTTTAATCTTTTCCATTTATATCACCATTTTTATTATACTATGGCAAAAGAAAAAGGAAAGATAAACTTTCCTACTTTAAACCTCTAAATACACCTAAAACATCTTCAGACAATCCATCAGAAACAATAATCATATGACCATTAACTTCAACTTTACGACCATCATTTCCTAATTTCTTATCTTTTACAATACGATCATAATCATCACCATCTTCATAACGATAAACATCAATATTCCCATTTTCAGTTACATAACGGTATCCTTCAACACCACCAATTGATGTTGCATCCAATGTATCTTTAGAAGTATAAGTAATATTCTTATCTTTTAAACCACTTTCAAAACGTGTATACCAATCATTATTTGTGTTGTCATTGTTGTTGGTATTGTTATCAGTGATAGAATTATCAGATGTCTTGTTATCATTATTGTCCTTTGGCGTATCATTACGACATCCTGTAAAGACTGTTAAACATAATAAAAGCATTAATATTTTTTTCATTTTCTTACCTCCATATAATTATCATGCTCATTATATGAAAGAATATACATCACTTAAGAAAAACGTTTGATCTCTCCACATGCTATTTTATGACCAGAATTTCCTGCTGGCTGACTATGAAAATCATCTGCATTTTCATGAATAACAAGTGTTCGATCAATAATATCCTGAGGTTTAAATTTATCTATAAAGATAATTCCCCAAGCTCTTCCTTTTGATGCAAAAAGCGGAGACAAATCTCCCAAATGACTAGGATGTTCTTTTTTTGTTGGATTATAATGTCCTTTTGTTTTTTCATAGGCAACTTTTGTATTATTGATACAACTATTACCTTCATGAATATGAAATCCATAAAATCCACTTTGATTTGTCTTTGGTAAACCCATAATTTCATAAACCATAATTGTTCCTGAAAGATAAGGATAAAAACAAACTGTACCAGATATTTTTTCTCCCATCATATAAGCAAAAGCATAAGGTTTATCATTAATAATTGTTGTTAAAATTTGGGTTGTCATTCTTGTTGGTTTTATTTCCATTATTATCACCAACACATTATATTCTTACTTTTTTTAAATAGAACTTTCTTTCCATCCTTCTTTATGTAAATCCAAACTATAGAGAATATGACCAATGTTCCCATAACCTGCAAAACGTTGTACATCAAAAAAATTCTCCCGTAAAGATATCCAGTTTAATTCATTTTCTTCACCATAAACATCAATATTCTCTTTAAGTTGACCAGCCCAAACTTCTAAAATCATATCTTCTAAATAATAATTTAAATCATGAGTATGTGCTAAAGATATATCCTTACTGCTAATATGTGTTTCTTCATATAATTCACGATAAGCAGCTTGTACACTTGTTTCGTTCTCTTTTCTTTTTCCCCCAACCAAATTATACATTCCTTGAAAAGGATTTTTTCTTCTTAAACACATCAAGACCTTTTGCTCATCATGACTAAAGACAACAATTACATTATACTTCTTCATACTTTTCCTCTTTTCCTATTCATAATCATAACAAATTTGTTTATAATAAGAAAGAATTGGAGGTTATTATGACAAAATATACAACTTTATTATTTGATGCTGATGGAACACTATTAGATTTTCAATCAGCAGAAAAACAAGCTCTTAAAAATACGTTTGAAAAATATCAAATTCCTTTGACACCTCAATTAAAAGAAAGATATGAAGTTATCAATTCTGATTTATGGAAACAATTTGAATTAGGTATTATTGACAAAAAAACAGTTGTTTATACCCGTTTTGTTAAACTTTTTCAAGAATTTGAAATTAATGCAGATGGTATTGCTTTTGAAGATGATTATCAATCCGCATTAGGAAGAGGACATGAACTTTTACCTCATGCTTATGAAGTTATTGAGAACTTATCACAAAACTATCAACTTTATATTGTTACAAATGGGGTTTCAAAAACTCAATATAGTCGTATGAAAGAATGTGGTTTAAAAAGTTATTTTAATGATATTTTTGTATCTGAAGATACTGGATATCAAAAACCTGCCAAAGAATATTTTGATTATTGTTTTCAAAGAATTGAGAATCTTGATTTAAAAAAAACATTAATCATTGGTGATTCTTTATCTAGTGATATTCAAGGAGGAATCAATGTAGGAATTGATACATGTTGGTATAATCCACAGCATTTAGAAAATACAAAACAACTTCCTATCACTTATACAATATCTGATTTAAGGGAATTATATATGATCTTAAAATAAAAACATGAATCATTACGATTCATGTTTATTTTTCTTCATTTACATTTTCAAATGCCTGTGGAATAAGATGTTTATCTTCTTTATTTTTGATTTGGAAATATAAGATTGTTAATAAAGAACATACAATAAAGATACCAATAAATACCCATATTTCTGTTGTTAATGAAGCAGAAGCCATACTAATGACTTTTCTAAATCCATTAACACTATAAGTGTAAGGCATAAAGGCATGAATTGCTTTATAGAATACACTTGATGTTTCTAATGGATAAGTTCCAGCTGAGCCACCTAAGTTAATAATCATAAAGACAAGCAATAAGAAGTCTCCAATGTAACCAGTGGTCATACTTAATAATATGACAATTGACATATAAGCTGCTGCAACTAAAATTGCAAAGAGATATGTTAATAGTAATTGTTGTGGTTCAAAACCATTAATCACTCTTAAACATGTAATCATAACAATTGCTGCTATAGTTGAAATACTATACATAACACTGGCTTTAGATAACCAATATTTCCATCCATTTTCTGCATTTTTAATACCATGTCGAATTGGATACATCAAGACAAAGGCTAAAGCTGTTACATATAATGCTACACTCATCATATATGGTGCCATTGCGTGTCCATTGTTTTCAACAACTGAAATTTCATTATGTGTTGTATCAACTGGTGTACTCAACATATCAATTGTTGAATTTGTTGTATTCATCTTGCTTTGATCAGCACCATCTTTTAAACGAGAATTGAGTGTTTGAACACCATCATTGACTTCATCTAAACCACTACCTAAAGTTTTAGATCCATCAGCCAATTGACTTGCACCACTACTGATTTGTCCTGCTCCACCATTTAATTGATCAGCACCATTAAGTAATGTCTGATTATGAGAAACAAGTTGTGTTGTCCCCATATAAATTTGACTAGCACCTGTATCTAAAGCTTTAATACCACTGACAAGTGTTGGTGTTTGTTTTACAAGTAAATTCGTTCCTTGTGCCAATTGTGTGCTACCAGAAGTCAATTTTTGGTTGTTAGATGTGATTGTTGCTAATCCATTATTGACATTTTCAGTTCCTTTGACATATGCATTCACACCATAAACCAAACTCTTTTCTTTTGCTATATTAACATTAACAACTTCATTTTTATCATTAACTGTTTGATAAGTTCCACCATTCACAGATGCATCTATCTTATCAAGTCCTGCCTGCATTGTTGATAAAGCCTGAATCATTCCCATTGTCTCTGGTGTTTTTCCTTGTGCATTTAGATTGTCTAAAACACTCTGAATAGATGCTGATAATTCATTAATTGCCTCATTATTCTTAACAGCAAGGTACTGAGCTGTCGTAATTACACCGTCTTCAGACAATAAACTATCATTGATACCATTTGATGTTTTTAATGCAGTAAGAATTTGCGTTTTTAAATCTTTATCCATCGTTGTATCATTTTCAATTTGAGCAATCAGTGCATTGTTTTGTTCTTGAGAACTTGTGGCTACGTTTTTAAGACCATTTAATTTCTCACTCAATTCTTGATTGCCTGCTTCTAATTTAGCAATATCTTGTGCTTTGGCTTCTAATTCTTTTGCCATTGATTCAGATAATGTTTGTATTTTTGTCAATAATAACTTATTGGCACTACTGATTTGTTTTGTGCCACTTCCTAAATCCTGTACACCTTTCATGAGTGTTGGATTGTTGCTTACTAATTGTTGTGTTCCTAAGTAAGCTTTTGATACACCATCTGTATAATCAGTAAGTCCACTCTTTAAGGCTTGTGAGCCTGTATTTAATTCTTGGATACCAGTAGATAAAGCACCAGTTGAACTGTTTAATGTATCTAACCCATCTTTTAAGGTATATACACCATTATCAACAGTCAATACACCATCTGTATAATCTTTTAATCCTTTTGTTAAAGTATTCGCACCATCTTTAAAAGTTAAAGAACTTGATGCAAGAACTTTTAAATTATCTGAGATTGTCTGATTTCCATTAACCAACTGATGAACACCATCAGATAACTTATCCGTGCCATCACTTGCTTCACCTAATCCATCAGATAAAACACCAATTGAATCAAAGATTGTTTGTGCATATGTTTTCGTTACACTTGAAGAAATTTCTGCTTTAATCTTAGCAATTGCTGAGTCATCCATCTTAGAAGCAATATAGTTTGTTCCTGGATTGGTTGTATAATTGATAATCATTTTTTGTGGTTGATTATCTAAGAGTGTTGTAGCATTTTTTGAAAAATCCTGAGGAATTGTGATAATCATGTAATAATCACCATTCTCTAGCCCTTTCATGGCATTTTGCGCATTCACAAAATGAAAGTCCATAGATTCATTATCCTCTAGGTTCTTAACAAGTTCCTCCCCTACATTTAACAATGAATCATTATAAGTGACTTCTTTATCCTCATTCACAACTGCAACGGGAATGCTTCCAGAATTTCCATAAGGGTCCCACATAGAACCTAAGAAAACACATGAATAAATACTTGGAATAGCAATAACAGCCACCATAACAATCTTAATCCAAGTATTATGGAAAACATTCTTCCATTCTTGTTTAACCATAAGAATCCTTCTTTCTTTGTTTTCTATAGACATTTAATATCTATGGATATATAATGTCTATAGAGTATTATAGTGAAATGACTATAAAAGTCAACTCTTTTAGATACAAAAATGGATTTTTTTGTTAAAATAGAATAAGAAGGTGAAAGTGATATGAAAATTAGACAGAGTTTTGAACAAGCAATATGTATTTTATTATTAATTGGTGCCAGTGATAGTCCTATTAAGAGTCATGAATTAAGTCAAAAGTTAGATATATCTGATTCTTATCTAAAGAAAATAACCAGACAATTAGTTGTTGGTGATTTAATCACTTCAAAAGCAAGTAAACTTGGAGGCTTTGTTTTAAAAAAGAAACTTCAGGAAATATCTTTTTTAGATATATTTGAAGCGATTGAAGGAAAGGAAAAATTTATTGAAACTACTCATTTGGTTGAGAAAGTATTTGATCCTAATCTAAAAGTTAAGGAAACAGAAGCTGTTATTGTTGACTATTTAAATACTGCTGAAGAACAATATAAATCAAAGTTAAAAGAAATTACTTTAGATCATATTTTTAAATCAGCACATCAATCATAGTTATTTATTAATATTATCAAGGAGAATAAAAAATGAATGAATATATATTAAATTTTGTAAAAGATATTATGGCTATTGATAGTCCTTCAGGATATACACGTGATGTAATAGCTTATTGTGAAAATGAAGCTCATCACTTAGGTTATCAAACAACAAAGACTAAAAAAGGAAATTTAGAAATATATGTAGATGGACAAGATGATTATACGATTGGATTTTGTGCTCATGTAGATACTCTAGGTTTAATGGTTAGAAGTATTAATAGTGATGGCACTTTAGCTTTTACAAATGTTGGCGGTCCTATTATTCCAACATTAGATGGAGAATAT
This sequence comes from Candidatus Stoquefichus sp. SB1, assembly GCF_001244545.1. Classification (NCBI taxonomy): domain Bacteria; kingdom Bacillati; phylum Bacillota; class Erysipelotrichia; order Erysipelotrichales; family Erysipelotrichaceae; genus Candidatus Stoquefichus; species Candidatus Stoquefichus sp. SB1. The sequence goes on from NZ_LN852695.1 coordinate 111,432, forward strand.
TGTCGTATTCTCACTCGTAATCATCAAATCTATACAGGTACAATTCTTTCTAATTCCCCTGCTGCGCATGTTTTTAAAGATGCTAAGGATAGAGAAAGAAGTTGTGATACTATGCATGTCCGCATTGATGAAATGGTGAAATCCAAAGAAGATGTTTTAGCCTTAGGAATTAATAATGGAGACTATATAGCCATTGATCCTAAAACAACCATCACATCATCTGGTTTCATTAAATCAAGATTTTTAGATGATAAGATGAGCGTTGCTATTTTATTTGGTATGTTAAAAACACTTCATGAAACTAATAAGAAACCTCTACATAATATTATTTTAACTATCTCTACATTTGAAGAAGTGGGTCATGGTAGCAGTTATATCTCTGATCAAATTGATGAATTAATAGCCGTTGATATGGGATGCATTGGTTTAGATCTAGATTGTAGTGAGTATGATGTTAGCATTTGTGCAAAAGATGGTAGTGGTCCATATGATTATGAAATCACTTCTCGTTTTATTCAATTAGCAAAAGATCATCAATTACAATATGCTGTTGATATTTATCCTTTCTATAGCAGTGATGTATCAGCGGCTTTAAGAGGTGGACAAAATATTAAAGGTGCACTGATTGGTCCTGGTGTTGCAGCATCTCATGGGATGGAAAGAACACATATTCAGGCGGTTGAAAATACTTTAAAATTAATTTTAGCTTATATTAATTAACTCTTTCTTACGAAAGAGTTTTATTTTCGTGATTTTATTGGAGAAATTCTATATAATAAAAGAAAGTGTGGTGAAAACATGAAAAATCCTTTAATGCGAAGATCAATTATAGTTGCAATGCTTCTATTAGTCCTTTTTGGCTTTTTTGCAACTATATATACAGATAACATGTCTCAAAGTCTTTATAATGAAACAAATGAGTATTTAAAAGATACAACGATTCAAACATCTATTGCGATTAGAAATCGCATGAATGAAAACATTACTCAATTAAAAACAATTGCTTTAATGATTGAACAAAATCAATTCCAAGAAGACAGTCTCATGCATTATTTAGATGAATTAGCACAAATAAATGGTGAAAAAAGATTTGGTATTGCTGATTTAAAGGGGAATGTAGTCACTTCTGATCATCAAGATTTTAATATTTCAAATCGTCAATATTTTAAAGATTCTTTAAAAGGAGAAAGTTACATTTCAGAAACAATGATTGATTATGTTGATGGTCAAGCAATCAATGTTTGTTCAGTTCCTATCTATAATCAAAATAAAGAAGTCAAAGCCGTTTTATTTGCTACATTTTCAACTGATAAATTATCATATATTCTATCTTCAGCAACTTATAATGATATTGGATTTTCATTTATATTTAATGAAGCTGGAGTAATTATCTTATCTTCTACAAAAGATGATTCTCAAAAAAATATTAATGATATTAGTCAGGGTTGTCTCAATCAAATAGATGTTTCAGGAAATGGTATTTTAACATTTACTGATGCTAATCATACAGAGAATTATTTGATTTATGCAAATATAGTTGATAGTGACTGGTTAGTTGCATCTGTATTTCCAAGAGAAATTGCAACACATAAGATTCAGGAGTTTATTCAGACTGCTTTTCTAACTTGGTTAGCTATTGGTAGTGGTAGTGCTCTTTTGATTTCGTATGTTTATTTTATACAACGTAAAAATAAACAGGATATTACCAAACTTGCCTATATTGATCCTGTTACAGAACATTATAACTTTAATAAGTTTTTAGAAATATGTCAGAAAAAACATCATCTTTCTCAATATGTTTTAGTTAATTGTGATATTAAAGGTTTTAAATGGTTTAATGAAATTTATGGTGAAGAAATTGCGAATAATCTTTTAAAAACAATTATATCTTGTATGGAGCATATTTGTCATGATGACGAATTATATTGCCGACAGGAATCAGATCATTTTGCCTTATTACTCAGAAAACAAGATCATCAACAATTAGAATTAAGATTACTTAATTTAGCACAATATATCCGAAGTCAATTTTTTAACTTGCATACAACTTCACAATATTATTTCTATTTTAGTCTTTTTGAAATCCAAAATGATATTATAGATATCCACTCTGCTTTTAAAAAGACACAATATGTCAAAAAAGAATTAAAAGCGTTATCAAAAGATGATGTCATCTTTTATCAAGAATCATTCTTCCAAGAAGGTCTTTACGCACAACAAATCGAAAAAGAATTTCAAACAGCTATCGACAAAAATCATTTTAAAGTCTATGTTCAACCAAAAGTAGAATTAAAAACAGGGTTAGTCCAATCAGGTGAAGCACTTGTGCGATGGCAACATCCTAATCATGGTATTATTTCTCCTGGTTCATTTATACCTATCTATGAAAAAAATGGTATGTTAGAAATTTTAGATGCTTATGTTCTCGAAAAGGTTCTCCAAAAATTAGTTTACTGGAATGAATATTATCATCAGAAAATTTCTATTTCAATTAATGTTTCTAGAACTTATCTGTTTAATGAAGGATATATTGATCAATTTATTGAGTTAATTGAATCTTATCCTATTGAACCTTGGCAAATTGAAATAGAAATTACAGAAACAACAGCTTTAAATCATAAAGAAGAATTAATTATGATTTTAAAGAAATTAAAAGAACATCATTTACGTATTTCTTTAGATGATTTTGGAAGTGGTTTTTCATCTTTAAATATGTTAAAAGATTTTCCTATTGATGTTGTGAAAATTGATCAGGAATTTTTTAGAACGAATACTTATACGCATAATCGAAGTCATATTATTATTGAAGAAGTTATTGAATTATGTCATAAGCTTAATATTATTGTTGTGGCTGAAGGTGTTGAAAATAAGGAACAAAATGATTTTCTGATTGAACATCATTGTGATTATATTCAAGGTTATTATTATTATAAACCAATATTAATAGAAGAATTTGAAAATTCATTTTTAAAAAAAGCTGAGTAAAATCAGCTTTTTATTTTCGTATCAATAAATTCAAAAACTTTATTCCAATAAGCTTCAGGATTATAATCTTTTGCTTGGGCATGTCCAGCTTCTTCTACTACGTAGATATCCTTGACTCCTTTGGCAGCTTCATAATTCGTATAAACCATATCAGTAGGTACAAAATCATCTTTACCCCCATGTATGAATAAAATAGGTTGTTTAGCCTTTTTTAATTGTTCTACACTAGATGCCTCTTTAAAATCATAACCTGCTTTTAATCGCCCTACTAAATTAGATATATCTAAAACAGGAAATGTTGGTAATGAAAAACGCTTATCTAACTCACTAGCAAAAATATCCCATACACTCGTATATCCACAATCTTCCACATACCCAATAACATGTTCTAAATTATCTCCAGCACTCATCATGACAGTTGCTCCACCCATAGAAACTCCATGCAGAATAATTTGAGCCTGTGGATCTTGACTTACAATCCAATCTACCCAACAAGCAATATCATCTTTATCTAACCACCCCATACCAATATAATCTCCCTGACTTGTTCCATGAGCACGATTATTAGGTAAAAGGATATTATATCCTTTCTCATAATATTGAATACCATAAGACATCATATTTGTATTATCAGACTTATATCCATGAATCAATATACTCCACATATGATTATTCTCATGCGTTAAATATTGTCCATTTAAACGTGTCGAATCATTTGATTCAATAATCATTGGCTTTGTCTTTTTCATAAATGCCTTACCAATAGCATCTTCTTTTTGTTTATTATCTGAAATAATCTTCTCATCTTGAGTCAAAACTCCAATTTTATCATCCTCTTTAATCTCCCTTTGATCAGATGAACTTGTTGGTGATAATGCATATCCTACAAAATAAGACCCTATTCCATATCCCATACTTAATAATATAGAAAATATAATAAATCCTATAATGAATCCCTTTTTTTTCATATATTTCAATCCTTTCATTTCTCTCATTTTATATAAAAGCTCTTCATTAATCAAGAAAAAAAATAATAGCAGAATATTTCTGCTATTATCTATTCACTAATTAATTGTTTTTCAATTAGAAATTCTTTTGCTACATCCATTGATTTTTGTTTTAATTCATCAACTTTATAATTCAATTCAACCATAACATCTTCATTTAAATAGTTTTGTAATTGATTAATCAAAGGAATAATTTCAGGACATTCATCTTGAATTCTTTGATTAATAACTGGAATTGCATGATATGGTAAGAAGAATGACTGATCATCTTTTAATACTTTTAAATCAAATTTCTTCAATAACCCATCTGTTGAATAAGCATCAATAACATCACACTCTTGACTTGCTAAAGCAGTATATCGAGGTGAACCATCAATAGGTACAATCTTTTTAAATTGGATAGGATAGGCTTTTTGTAGTCCTAACCAACAATCTTTTCTTTCCATAAATGTTAATGTTGGAGAAAAAATCAACTGTTTAGATACTTTACATAAATCACTAATGGTTTCTATGTTATATTCCTTAGCAGTGTTTTTATCCATAGCTAAAGTATACGTATTGTTAAAACCAAGAGCATCTAATACTGTTAAATTAAATTGAGATTGAAATTCTTGTTTTACTGTTCTATAAACTTCATCCACATCACTATTTGGTTCAAGACCTAAAATACTACCATAAATAGTTCCAGTATAATCAACATACATATCAATATCGCCACCTTTAATGGCATCTAATACAAAAGAACTAGAACCTAATGATAATGCTTGTTCAACTTGAACATCAGTATTTCCTTCAATTAAATATTTTAACATATAACTTAAAGTTTCCTGTTCTGAAAAATCCATACTTCCGATTTTTATTTGAATACCACTTTTTTGACTTCCCATATTGGTATAAATGAAACTACCAGCCAATGCAAGACATGTCAAAACAATAACAATTTTATCAATCATTCCTTTTAATGCACTTCGTGGTTTCGCTAACTGAAAACTTTTAGGTGTAACAAGTCGTTCTAAGATAGAGAAAATATAATCAATAAGTAATGCTAACGCACAAGCAGGAATAGCCCCTGCTAAAATTTGATCTGTATTGGTTGTACGAATACCAGCATAAACAAGATAACCTAAACCACCAGCACCAATAAAAGCTGCTAAAGTCATCAATCCAACAGAACTTACAGCACTAATTCTCACCCCAGCCATAATAACTGGTGCCGCTAAAGGAATCTGAACTTTATATAAAACCTGTAATCTTGTAAGTCCAATCCCTTTGGCTGCCTCAAGAGTCTCTTCATTAATACTATCCAAACCTGCAACTGTATTTTTTATAATTGGTAACAATGAATAAAGAATAACCATCACAATAGCTGGCTTTGTTCCTATTCCTAATAAAGGTATCATAAACCCTAATAATGCCATTGATGGAATTGCCTGTATTAAATTAGCGATTGCCATAACAGGCTTTTTAGATGGCTTAAAATAAGTAATCAATATTCCTAAAGGAATTCCCACCACAATAGATATCAATATAGCTAACACTGTTAATTGAACATGTTCTACAAACAATCCTAAAATGTTTGAAAAGTTTTGGATAAAATAATTAAAAAATCCGCTCATTATTCTCCCTCACTTTCATCATACTTCTTAGATAACGTTGTCACTAAAGTACTTTTTGTAATTAATCCAACCAAATGCTGATCATCAACAACTGGTATCGTATATTTATCTTTTTCTCTAGCAATATTTAAAACATCAACAATAGAATCATCAGATTGTACAGTTATACAATCCGTTTCCATTACTTCGTCTACACGTTTTCCTTTATTGGCTTCATCGGCAGCCTGCGCAGCATAAATCATTCCCATAAAGGTATGTTTTTTATCAACAACCATTAAACTATCTACACGATAGTTAAACATAATATTTAATGCTTTAATACTTTTTAATGTATGTGGACAAACGATTGGTTCTTCAATCATAATATCTTTTGCCTTAATCAGTTCTGGAGAATCCCAGATACGTTTTTTACCTACAAAGTTTAAAACAAAATCATTAGCAGGATTCTTTAAAATTTGTTCAGGTGTATCAAACTGTTGCACTTTTCCTTCATTCATAATACAAATACGATCAGATAATTTAATTGCTTCAGCCATATCATGTGTTACAAAAACAATAGTTTTTTGAATATTGTTTTGTAAACTCAACAATTCATCTTGTAACTGATTTCTTGTAATAGGATCAAGAGCACTAAAGGGTTCATCCATTAAGATAATATCTGGTTCACTCGCAAAAGCTCTTGCAACACCGACTCTTTGTTGTTGTCCACCACTCATTTGAATAGGATATTTGTCTAGGAATTCATCAACATCTAATCCTACCATATTCATGACATCTTTGACTTTATCAAGGAGATGTGGATCTTTTTTATTTTTAAGTTTGGGAATTAACTCTATGTTTTCTTTCACTGTCATATGTGGAAATAAGCCAGTTTGTTGAATAACATAACCAATATTTCGTCTTAATTCTATTTCATTTTCTAAACTAATATCTTTCCCATTAACAATAATTTTACCACTTGTTGGTTTAATCAAGCGATTAATCATTTTTAATGCAGTTGTTTTTCCACAACCACTTGGTCCAATAATACATACAAATTCACCATCATTGATTGTTAAAGATATATCTTCTAGTACATGTTTGTCTTTAAATGACTTATATATATTTTGAAATTCTATCATTTTATCAAATCCTTTCTTATTCTATTTTATTCCTATAATGTGACTAATTTGTGAATTATTGAACAAGATCAATGAATGACTTTTATTATTATAACACATTTTTTTCATTTTGTCTTTCTCCCTATTTTTAACGAACATCAAAACTCTATTAAATAACAATCTCTTTATAAAATATTCATCAATCATAAAATTATCAATCTCTATAATAATTACTTTTTTTATTTGAAAACTTTGAGTTTTATTTTATAACATTCATAAGAAAAAGGACAAAATCAATTTGTCCTTTCTCATTATGAAGTGAATATTTCTATGTATGTAGAACGCTCTTTTTCAGGAATATCTAAGAAATCTAATGCTTCTTCTAATGTATAACCATTTTTGCTCATCAGTTTTTTAATAAATTTCATCATTCCATACGTCTCTCCTATTGCCTTTCCTCTTGCTTCTCCAATGGCTTCACCTTCAAGCAATCCCTTTCTTCTAATCTCTTCCCATATCTCACACATCTCTTGTTTCCCTCCTTCATTTTCTTTGTAATAGTTTACTCTCTTTCTTAGAAACTCATAGTGTATATCTCTTGAATCAGTACAGAACATATCATGCATTAATCTCCCTAATGCTGTATCCTCCTGAATGCTTGCATTCACATAGATAATTTCTCTTCCTTCTTCAAACATCTGATTGTTTTCATCAATTCTACAATGACTATGATAGATTGGCAATCCATATCCCAATACATCTGTCTCAGTTATAAAGATAATGATGACATTAGGCAGCTTATCCCATTGTTCATTGGGAAACGATGTATTCGCATCTATCAGACTTCCATGAAACCTCGCTCTTTTGGGATGGGCTCCTTTCGTATCTCTCTGTACTTCAATGTTGATATAGTCATCACCATCCCTGACAAGTACATCAATGCTGATAGATCTACCCAGAATATTATTGATATCATACTGAGCATGACATTCAATGATATCAACACTCCTTTCAAGGATAATTTCAAGAAACTGTCTGACAACATCCTCATCCTTAAAGACAATCCTCATGAAGTCATCATCCATCAGCCTCAGTCTGGCAATAGAATCAAGATAATCAGTATTGTTTTCACAAATCAAAAAACTCATTACATAACCTCCTTATATTGATATAAGGAATCTAATAACAATATAGCACAATAATTGCTTAAAGTAAATATTCATTCAAAAGATCCCTATACTTATATATACGCAAAAAAAGTTCATTTTTCTTTTTTTAAATCATAAAAACTCAATTTTTTTCAATAAAACAAAAAATAGACCTCTCGATCTATTTTAAGTTCTTAAATGCAGTTGATATTAATCTCTATGGCATACTTGCAAATTAAAATTGAGTTTTAAAAAGAGGAGTTCAATTTCCATGAACTCCTCCATTGTTCCAAGTGCTTAACTTAATGATTTTAGCAAAATTGTTATTTATTTTTTAGTTAAACCAGCAGATTCTAAATTTTTTACTGTTTGTTCATAACTTACATATAAGACTTTACCATCTTCTTTAGTATTTGTAATTAATTTAGCATTTTTTAAGGCTTCAAAATCTGTTTTCTCATAATCTACAACTGTTGTTTCAGTAATCTTTTCATCAGTCACATCAGCCTTATAATTAACACCCTCAATATTATACAATTCTTTATATTGAGCAACTGTTTGTTCTATTAATGTTTTTGTTATTCCTAAACTTTTAAAGTTCATCTCAGATACTGCAGTTTGTTTTAAAACACGATCTCCTGAATACTCGATTGTGTTTGAAATTTTAGCGCCATTAATTTCACCTTCATAGACTGCTGTCTCAGTTTTAGCATTTCCACCACAACCACTTAATATAGCAGCTGCCATCATAATACACATTCCCATTTTTAATAATTTTTTCATAATTCCCTCCACTTTTTTGTAAGTTCCCAATCTTACTATTGTTATTTAACATTAAAATACAACTTTCCTTTAAAATTGTAAATCATTATTTTGTTATTGATTTATTAAGTCTTAAAAGCAAAAAAAGAATATGAATTATTTCATATTCTTAAATGCAGTTGATAACATCAATTTAATTCTATTTAACTGATTAACTTCACTTGCCCCGGGATCATAATCCACTGCAACAATATTACTTTGAGGATATTTTTTACGTAATGCTTTAATTACACCTTTTCCTGTCACGTGATTAGGTAAGCAGGCAAATGGCTGCATACAGACAATATTAGGTGCACCTTCCTCAATGAGTTCAATCATTTCACCTGTTAAAAACCAACCTTCTCCTGTCATATTTCCCATTGAAACAACTTCTGTTGCTTTTTTAGCAATTTGATCAATTGGTGTAGGTGCATCAAAACGCTGCGAAGCTTTTAATGCTTTAATCATATCTTTACGTAAGTAATCAACAAACTTAATTGCTGTATTACATAAAATAACAGATGATTTCTTGACATCAAAATGTTCATGTTCATACCAAGTATTATAGAAACAATATTGGAAGAAATCAATTAAATCTGGCATAACTGCTTCTCCACCTTCAGATTCAATAATTTCTACAATCTGATTATTAGCTGTTGGATGGAATTTAACAAGAATTTCTCCAACCAATCCAACTCTTGGTTTCTTAATATCTAATAATGGTAATTCATCAAAATCTTTAACAATCTGATAAACATTTTTCTTAAATTCTTTCATACTTCCATTTTGAACATTTTTTTGACACTTTTCTACCCATGACTGATAAAGACGATTAGCAGAACCTTCTACGGCTTCATATGGTCTCACACGATATAAAACACGCATGAATAAATCTCCATACATTGCTCCAATAACGACCTTTTTAGCAAGGTGATAAGTAATTTTGAAACCTGGATTATTTTCCAAACCTGATAAATTGGCTGAAATGACAGGAATTTGTTCCATACCTGCATCTTTTAATGCCTTTCTAATAAATGCAATATAATTTGTTGCTCGACATCCTCCACCTGTTTGAGAAATCATTAAGGCAACTTTATTTAAATCATATTGACCACTATTTAAAGCATTCATCATTTGTCCTGTTACTAAAATACTTGGATAACAAGCATCATTATTAACATATTTCAATCCTTGTTCAACAGCATCTTTATCAACTGATGGTAAAACTACAAAGTTATATCCTTCTGAGTTCATGGCTGTTTCTACAAATTGAAAATGTAATGGTGACATTTGTGGGCAAAGAATCGTATAGCGCTCTTCTTTCATTTCTTTTGTAAAAGGAACTTTTACTTGTTCATATTTTTGAGAAAGATCAATTTTTTCAACTTTCTTTTCAACGGTTGCTTTTAAAGAGCGAATACGGATACGAATAGCTCCTAAATTACTTCCTTCATCAATTTTTATTAATGTATAAATCTTATTTCTTGCTTTTAATATTTCAGCAACTTGATCAGCAGTAACAGCATCTAATCCACAACCAAATGAAGTCAATTGAATCAATTGTAAATCCGTTTGTGATGAAACAAATGATGCTGCCTTATATAAACGAGAATGATAAGTCCATTGATCAACAACCCTTAACTTTAAATGTTCCTGATCCAAATAACAAACACTATCTTCACTTAATACAACAAAACCTTCACTCGTAATCAAATCAGGAATTCCATGATTAATTTCAGGATCAACATGATAAGGACGTCCTGCTAAAACAATCCCTTGCAAATGATGTTCCTTCATATATTGCATAGCACGTTTTCCTTCTTCACGAATATCTTGTTGGCAATGCTGTAATTCTTGATAAGCTTTATCAATCGCCTGATGTAATTCTTGAGCAGTGAGATGGAATTCTTTTAATTCTTCTTTTAAGACTTGAAATAATGTTTTAGGATTATTTAATGAAATAAATGGATTTTTAAAACAGATATTTTTCTGTTGAATATTATCTACATTGTTTTTAATAACTTCAGGATATGAAGCAACAACTGGACAATTATAATGATTTCCAGCATCTTCATTCTCCAATCTTTCATAAGCAACTGAAGGATAGAAAATAAATTCAATTCCTTTTTCAATTAGATTCTCAATATGTCCATGAGTGATTTTAGCAGGATAACAAGCACTTTCACTAGGAATAGATTCAATTCCTTTTTCATATATTGCTTTAGATGATCTTGCTGATAAAACAACTCTAAACTTTAATTCAGTAAAGAAAGTATGCCAAAATGGATAATTTTCATATATATTCAGTGCTCTTGGAATACCAACAGTTCCTCTCAATGCATCCTCCTGAGCCAATGAATGATAATTAAACACACGACGGTATTTATAGTCAAATAAGTTAGGTAAAGTTTTTGATTTCAGTGGTAAATTAGCTCCACGTTCACAACGATTCCCACTAATAAATTCTCTACCATCATTAAAAGCAGTAATTGTTAACATACAATTATTTGTACATTTTCCACAATTTTTCATTGTATTTTCATAAGTTAATTGTTCTAATTCAGATAAAGTTAAAATCGTTGACCCTTTACCATCATCTTTTTCCATGGCTAATCTTGCCATTCCATATGCACCCATCAAACCTGCTATATCAGGACGAACAACTTCAATATCAGCTTCTTTTTCAAAAGCTCTCAATACAGCTTCATTATAAAAAGTTCCCCCTTGAACAACAACATTCTTGCCAATCTGATCTTTATTTCTTAACTTAATAACCTTATATAAAGCATTCTTAATAACAGAATAAGATAATCCAGCTGAAATATCAGCTAATGTTGCACCTTCTTTTTGAGCCTGTTTGACTTTTGAATTCATAAACACAGTACAACGGCTTCCTAAATCTAGTGGATGCTTAGATGTTAAAGCCAATTCAGCAAATTCATCAATTTGATAACCTAAAGAATGAGCAAATGTTTCTAAGAACGACCCACATCCTGATGAACAAGCTTCATTTAATGTAATATCCTGAATCACATTATCTTTAATTGTAATAGCCTTCATATCCTGCCCACCAATGTCCAAGATAAAATCTACATCAGGCTGAAAATGCTTTGCAGCTGTATAATGGGCAATCGTTTCAACTTCTCCAATATCAACCTTTAAAGCAGCTTGTATTAATGCTTCACCATAACCAGTAACTCCTGCTTTTTTTATCTGACAGCCATCAGGTATTAAAGCATAAACTTCTTTCATGATGCGAATAATTAAATCCAACGGATTTCCTTCATTAGAATTATAGAAAGAATAAAGAATAGAACCTTCATTATCTATTAATATCACTTTTGATGTTGTTGAACCAACATCAATTCCTAAATAAATATCTCCCTGGTATTTTTTTATATTTCTTTTCTTTGTCATAGCTTGAAGATGGCGTTCTCTAAAACCTCTTAATTCATCACTATTATGGAACAATGGTTCTAAAGTATGAGCAGCTTCATTTCCTTGACTTTTTAATGCTCTTAAATTTTCTATTAATTCAGATAATAAGATATCTTTTTCTACTTCTTTCGCATTTAAACATGCTCCCATAGCAACAAACAATTGAGAATTATCTGGGAAAATCACTTCATCCTCAGTTAAGTTTAATGTTTCAATAAAACGTTGACGTAACTGATCTAAGAAATATAAAGGTCCCCCTAGAAAAGCAACCTTACCTTTAATTGGCTTTCCACAAGCCAATCCACTAATCGTTTGATTCACAACGGCCTGAAAAATAGAAGCAGCAATATCTTCTTTTTTGGCACCTTCATTAATAAGCGGTTGAATATCGGTTTTAGCAAATACACCACAACGTGAAGCAATTGGATAAATACGTTGATAATTTTTAGCCAGTTCATTTAATCCAGAAGCATCAGTTTGTAATAGCGTTGCCATCTGATCAATAAATGCCCCTGTTCCTCCAGCACATGTTCCATTCATACGTTGTTCTAATGAACCCTCAAAGTATGTAATCTTAGCATCTTCACCACCAAGTTCAATGGCTACATCTGTTTGAGGTATATAGGTTTCTATTGTTTTTGTACAAGCGATAACCTCTTGAACAAATTTTACATTTAATGATTCAGAAATTGATAATCCTCCTGAACCCGTAATAACAGGATGAATTCTCATCTGGGGATATTGTTTTTCTATTTCTTCTAATAATGTTAAAATTGTATTTCTGACATCAGAGTTATGTCTTACATAACGTGAAAACAAACAGATATCATCCTGATCTGTCAGATATGCTTTTACTGTAGTAGAACCGACATCTATTCCTAAATAATATTGACTCATAACTTTCTCCTTCAACCAAATAATCCAACCATCCACCATTTTATTACAAATTACTCCACAAATATTAACCGAATATCACAATTATTTCAATCATTGTGATTAAAAATCATTCATCACTGACACTCTTTAACAATTTGTGATATTCTCTGCAAAATCCTTATATACTCTTTTGCATCCTTTTCACCAAGTTCTGATAAAACATAACTCATCCTTATAATAATTGCATTTCGACGATTCTCACCAAATTTTCGACCTTTATCTGTTATATAAACTTGAATCTTTCTTTTATCTAAAGGATCCATAGTTCTTTCAATATAACCTTTTTTAGATAAACTATTTAAAACAGCTGCAACTCTAGATGTATTAACATCAAACCTTTGACTTATTTCATAAGCATTAGCCCCATTATTTTCATCTATCAAATAAAGTAAGACACCAATTTCTCCTTTAGCAATTTCAGAAATATTATTATAAATAATATTTCCAACCTGTTCATTTCCAATAACACATTCAATCATTTGTTTTGCATAATTTTGATAATCCATACTAATTACCTCACACTATGAGCATTTTATACAACTTATTCTCTTTTGTCAATCAAATTATTATTTTGTCGAATTTTTAAAAAGCGTTAATAAGAATTGATGAAAAATAATGAACTTGATACAATAGAAGAAAGAAGGAAGTGAAATAACATGTATCAAACAATAAAAGAACTTTCCCAACAATATTATTTAGATACAATTGAAACCAGAAGAGATTTGCATAAATATGCAGAAAGAGGATGGTTAGAAACTAGAACAGCCTGTATCATTGCAACTAAATTAGAAGAATTAGGTTATCAAGTTTTTGTAGGTGAAGATATTATGGATAAAAATGCACGAATGGGTCTACCACCTGAAACAGTTCTCCATCTGAATTATCGTCGTGCACAAAAAGAAGGTGCTAACCCTCAATATTTAGAAAAAGTCAAGATGGGAATGACAGCCGTTGCTGGTGTATTAAAAAATGGTGAAGGTCCTACTATTGCTTTGAGATTTGATATTGATGCTTTAGGTTTAATAGAAGAATCTTCTCAAAATCATTATCCATTCTCAAAAGGATTTTCTTCTGTTCATATTGGTGCAATGCATGCTTGTGGACATGATGGACATACTGCAATTGGTTTAACAACAGCACGTATATTAATGGATATTAAAGAACACATTCATGGTACAATTAAACTTATATTTCAACCTGCTGAAGAAGGTGTAAGAGGTGCTAAATGTATTGCTGAAAGTGGTTTTTTAGATGATGTTGATTATCTCTTAGCCGCTCATATCATGCCTTCAAGTTCTCATAAATATGATTTATATTTTGGTATGAATGAATCTTTTGCGACTACAAAATTAGATATTACTTATCATGGTATTTCAACCCATGCTGCTGAATCACCACAGTTTGGTAAAAATGCATTACTTTCAGCCGCTAACTGTATCATCAATTTACATTCTATTCCTCGTAATAGTAGTGGTGAAACACGTGTTAATGTTGGAACTGTTCATGCTGGAACAGGGCGAAATGTTGTACCTGAAACTGCAAAACTCGAAATAGAAGTGCGTGGAACATCAACTGAAGTTAATCGATATATGGAAATTTATTCTCGTGATATTATCAATGCATCTGCATTGATGCATGACACAGTTGTTGAAATCGAAGAAATGGGTAAAGCCTATGCCCTGAATTGTAGCGAAGATTTTATGAAAAAGATTCGTTCTATCTGTGAAGAATTTATGCCTGATTTAAAACTACCAAAAAAGAATTTAAGCCCTTTAGGTGGTAGTGATGATTTTTCATATATGATGGAACGTGTTCAAGCGCATGGTGGACAAGCAACTTATATGAAACTTCTTACTCCTATAACTTCATCACCACATAATGATTCATTTGATTTTAATGAAAAAGTCCTTGAAAAGGGACCTAGAATATTTGCAAGTATTGTTTATGCTTTACAATCACAAGAAATCGCTTGTTAAAGATAATTGCATATCATAACAATCAAACCATTTAAAAACACTTACTCAAAAAATGAAGTAAGCGTTTTTTTATTTATTTTTTCTTTGTGTATCGACGTTGTTGACGTCTATTAGGTTTATGTTGTTGTTTTGATTGTGCACCTTTTTTCACAGGTTCACTTAAATCTGTCATTGGGTAATAAGGATTATCACAAACACGGATTTCCTGTTTAATAAATTTTTGAACATCTTTTAATTCTGACATTTCTTGATAACAGCATAATGTAATTGCATCGCCATTTGCACCTGCTCTGGCAGTTCTTCCAATTCGATGAACATAATTTTCAGGTTGATCTGGTAAATCAAAATTCACAACATGTGTTAGATTTTCAATATCTATTCCTCTAGCAGCAATATCAGTTGCTACCAAGATTCTTGCTTTATCAGCTTTAAAATGATTTAAAGCACGTACTCTTGCATTTTGTGATTTCCCACCATGAATAGCCTCTGTTGGTATACCATGCTTATTTAATTTTTTACATAAAGTATCTGCATTACGTTTTGTTCTGACAAAAACAATAGCATTATAAATCTGAGGATTTTCTAATAATTTCATCAATAACTTTGCTTTATTTGCCTTATCAACAAAATACAAAGACTGATTAATTTTTTCAACAGTCATATTTCCAGAACTCACCATGATTCTTACAGGATCATTTAATATTTCATCAACAAGATGTTCAATTTCTTTAGGTAAAGTTGCTGAGAACATCATTGTTTGACGTTTAGCTGGTAAATATTTAATAATCTTACGTACATCTTTAATAAATCCCATATCTAACATACGATCAGCTTCATCTAAAACAAAATACTCAACATGTTTTAAATCCAAATATCCTTGTTTATATAAATCATCAAATCTACCAGGAGTCGCAATTAAAATATCTATTCCTCTACCAATCTTTGTCACCTGACTAGATTGTCCAACCCCACCAAAAATAACTGCTGATTTTAAATTAACAAACGGTCTCATGATTTCAAAAGTTTCATTAATCTGAATCGCTAATTCTCTTGTTGGAGCCAATATTAATGCTTTTATTGTTCTGGGATATTTTTCTGACTCATCACGTAAATATAACTTTTGTAGTATTGGTAATGCAAATGCAGCTGTTTTACCAGTTCCAGTTTTCGCACACCCAAATAAATCTCTACCTTCTAATAAAACAGGAATAGCCTTTTCTTGAATAGGTGACGCTTCTTTATAATTTAATTGAGTTACTGCCTCAATTAATGGTTTGATTAATTCTAATTCACTAAATTTCATTGATTTCCTCTTTTCTTCACATCTGCCCTAGTATAACATATAATCCCCAAAATACGAAACTTTTTTACAAAAACAAAAAAACATAGATTATTCCATGTCTTTTCGTATAATATGATAATCATTTTTATTCATATGCTTAACTGCATATAAAGCTTCATCAGCCAATTTTAATGCTTCTTCAAAAGACAATTCCTCGGCTTTAAAATAAATTGCTCCAACACTTGCTGAAATATGTATTTCAGCTGTCATCTTTTGGCAAGACATATCATGAATAAAACTCTCTATCTTACTTTCTAACTCTGTATAACTAATATCTCCTAATAAAATACAAAATTCATCTCCACCAAATCTAGAAATAAAGGCTTTATCACCAAAAATATGTTCTAGTTTTAAAGAAACATTAATTAACAGCCAATCTCCATCCAAATGACCATATGTATCATTCACTAATTTAAAATCATCTAAATCAATAAATACCAATCCACATAACTGATTAGGATTATCTAAAAAATAATCCTGACATTTTTCAATAAATGCCATTTTATTCAAAACACCTGTCAATAAATCCTTATGTGCAAGTTCTTCTAATCTATCTCTTTCAGTTAATAAATGTTTTTGTTTATTTTGTAATACCATTATATTCTTATTTCGCATCTTTAATTTATAAATCATAATGCCACCAATCATTGCTAATAAAAGAAAAATAGCAATAAAAATATATCTATATACATAAATTGTATCAGAAAAAGTATATTTATAAGCTCTATCAACAGTCTTATCAATAATAATCATATCTAATTGATCTTTATCAATTGATTTAATACCCTTATTAATAATTGAAATTAATAAAGGATCATTTAAATAACTATCATCATATTGAACAGGTGATAAACTATGAGCATCACCAATACCTGCCTTAGCAATAATAGATAAACTTTCATATTTAGGCTTATTTAATATTCTCTTTAATGAATATTCATTTTGTAATACCAATTCTACTTCATCATTAATCAGTGCATCTAAACAAGATTCAACATCATCATAACGTACAACATGAAAATAAGGATATTTATTTTGAATAACTGTCTCAATTGTACCTGAACCAGAACATATTCCTATATCTATTTTAGCATCTGGATTAAACATATGACCATTCTTACTTACAAATAGCTTTTCAGCTTCAATATAGGGTTCTGTTAACTGTAATTCAGGAAGTTGTGCATTAATACTGTTATATTCAACACTTGCAATTAAATCTATATTTCTACTCTTTAAATCCTTATAATCAATATTCCCTCTAGGTAATTCAATATATTCAAAAGGAATCCCTATATATTCTGATACAAGATTTAAAATATCTATACTTATTCCTTTGATTTCATCATTTTCCTTATATAACAATGGATCAGGATAAGGAATACAACCTATTTTTAAAGAATCAATATGTTCAATATAATTTTTCTCTTTTTTTGTTATGGGATCAACTTTAAAAACAGGAAAATATTTTTCTAATAATTCTTCTAATAAATTAGGATAACGATTTTGTAATTGAATCATTGCATCATTAAGTTCTCTTAATAAAGTCTTGTCTTCATTATTTAATAAAAAATAATAACTACTCATTCCAAAACGTCCTAATAATTTCATTGAATCATTATCAAATTTCATAACATTAGCAATAATTCCATCAACTTCATGATTATTTAAAGCATTAACCAATTGTTCATGATTTTCATAAACACGCATATGATCATCAAAATGATTCTGTTTCGCATAACTATGAAATAAATCTTTATATTGATAAGTCGTTTCATTCTCAACACCAAAAGTCATATCAGAAAAACGTTCAAAATCTTCAAAAACAACATCTGATCCCTTGTGAGTCATCACAACAGCACTCACTCTTCCTAAAGCCAAAGCACTAAAATCATATTCAGATAATCTTTCTTCAGTAATCTGTGCTGGTGATATCATATCAATTTCTTTATTCTTCAGTTTCTTAAGTCCTTCATTCCAGCTTTTCATCTCAACATATTCAATTTTCCAACCCGTTATCTCTGTTAAAAGATTTAAATATTCAACCTCATATCCTGCTACTTTTCCATCTTTTAAACTATGATAATTTTCTAAAGGATAATATCCTACCTTAATCTTCTTTTCCACTGCCTTTACAGGCACAATAAAAGATATAAATATCATAATCACTAATAAAAATTGATATGTTTTTCGACAATAAACCTTCATCCCCATCACCTATTTTTATTTTACTATTATATTTGCATGAAGTATATCTTTTTATCCATCAAAAATAAAATCATTTAAAAAGCATAGTTTTTACACTATGCATCTCAATATATCATTATTGATCATCATCTATATTTATATCACCAACTGGTAAACATAAATAAGTAAAACTATTAATCTGTTGAATTTGACCTTTTATAATATAAATACCTCCACACAAGAAATCAATAACACGTTGTGCTTCCGTTCTTTCAACATTCTCAATATCTAAAATAATCCGATATCCTGCTTGTAATTGATCTAAAACCTCTACAGATTCACTATAACTTCTAATCTTATATATGATTTCCTTCACTTTTATTCCTCCTCAAATAAAGCTCTTCCAATTCTCACCATCGTTGCTCCTTCTTCTAAAGCAATCTTATAATCCTGAGACATTCCCATAGATAACTCATTGAGTGGATAATGAGGATAAGCCTCTTTTAAACGCTCTAATAACTCCTTTGTTTTCTTAAAATAAATACGTGTTTCTTCTACTTCAATATTAGGAGCCATCATCATTAAACCATCTACAATTAAAGAAGAACAGCCATTCACATATGCCATAACATCATTCATTTCCTCTTCATTAAATCCATGTTTACTTTCTTCCTTAGCAATATTAACTTGAAGTAAAATATGAACCTTCATATTTCTTTTCATTGCCTGTTTCTCTAATTCATCAATCAAATGATAACTATTTACAGAATGAATCAATTCAACCTTATCAATAATATATTTCACTTTATTCTTTTGTAAAGTTCCTATAAAATGCCAATGACCTTGACCATGATACTTTTCATATTTATCCAAAAAAGGCTGAACTCTATTTTCACCATAATATAAACAACCACATTTCTCTAATTCTTCAATTGCTTTTTCATCTACATATTTTGTTGCTGCAATCAGCTTTGCTGGTTTTATTTCTTCTAATATCTCTTCAACTGCTTGTTTATTGACTTTCATATCTTCACCTTCCATAGCAATATTATATAACTTTTTGATAATTTTTCTATAATTTTATGTCATAATCAAAAAGAGTTCACATATATATGTTATGATATAAACAACAAAATGGGGTGATAAAACAATGAATGATTTATTAGAAAGATATTTAGGAGCTGTTTGTTCTTATTTTCTAGGACCTAAAAAACATGTCGTCTATAACGATTTAAAATCTCAAATACAAGCATATGCTCATCAATACGATGACTTAGAAGATTTATTAGTCAGTTATGGACATCCCAGGAGTGTAGCCTTAACCTATGGATATAGACCCCTTATCCAACATCTCTTTAATCCAAAAATCGTCAGTTTTGTTGAAAGAATTGTCTTTTTTGTTTCAGGATGTTACCTATTTTTTTCAACCCTATATTATCTTGAACAATTTAACTGTTTACCATTTCAATCAACACAACATGTCGTATCAACCCTCAATATGTCAACAATACTAACATGGATATTATCTCATCCATTTCATATCATGGGAGGCATTGCAATCACTTCCATTGTTGTTTTGATAAGTTTAGATCAAAAACACCCCATATCTCAAGAAATAGATCCTGCCTGGTCATTACAAAAACTCTATGACTTACCCCATCAATCACATTACCCTAGTCACATAGCAGAAACACTTTTTATGACTATATTTACTCTGTTCTTTACTTGTTATGCTATCTTCTTTACAAGAGATATCATTATCCAAATTCAACACGAATCCTATCAAATGATTCATCTCATGACATATTTCTTTCAACCATTCATCATGATTATCTTCTTTGACTATATCATCGATATGACAAAAAAAATATATACAAAAAAATACTTAAAATATAGTACCCTCATTAATCTCTTTACCCTTACAGCCCTTTCAATATTTGTTATTAACTCATCATTTCTACAAGATTACTTACTTCCCCTTAATATTAACTGGAATTATACATTCGTTAATATATTTATCATAGGTGCTCTTGTTATGATATACATTATCTCACTTTATAAATTACTACGAAATCTAAAATCATATCGTTCTCTCTTTAGAAAATAGGACACGACTATCAAGCCGTGTCCTTTATCAATTCTTTTTTCTCTTCCCATCTTGTCTTAATTATTTTATTAATCAAAAAGATAACTGCTAACTCACCATAATATATAAAACCAAACTCACTCTTTAAAAACAAAAATACCTTTCCAATAAAAGGAATATGCATAACATATCTACCTATAATATCACTTCTCTTTGTCTCATAATTATCATAAAAATCCTTACCCTCAGCTTGTGTTCTATAATAAGTATTCCCATCATTTCCTATCTGTGTCTCTCTAAAATAATGAGTCAACAAAATATTATCACCAAACCTATTCGCCTTAAATGTAACAATCGTATCAGGTTCAATAGTCTCCTCAACAGGTATCAATTTTGTTAAAACTAAAGAAAAAGTCGGTATTCTTGGTTCCATACTATCCGTCATAACAGTATAAAGACGATATCCTGTTAATTGTGTAACCTTATCAGGAAAATACACAATCAATGCAAAACAAAACACCAATTCAACCATCAATATCTTATGAAACATTGATAACATTCGTTTAGCACATCTCACAATATCGCCTCCTTATCTATTGATTAAAAAAACCGTCAAAAGACGGTTTTTTTATTATTTAAGTGTAGCTACCACAGTTAAATTAGCTCCATTTAACTCATCATATGTTGCTCCAGAATCTGCTTTATTTGTTACAGTAATTGTATATTTTTCTTTTGAAGAAGTTGATGGATTAGATACCTTTCCATCAGTTACCAGTTGACTCTCACTATCTTTTATAACAAAATCCACTTTACCACTAATATCGTTACCACTAGAAGTTTTAAGTGTTGGAACGATTTCTAATGATGTTGCTAAACTATCATCATTATTAATTGCAAAAGTTACTGGTACATCAATTGTTGCCTCTGCATTTAATGTATAATCAGCTTTTATAGGATTAGTTATTTCTTCAGTAATTGTTACAGGTTTACGAAAAGTCAAACTAGCAGTACCAGTTGCTTCCGTTTGATCCCATGCTGCAAATGTGAAAGCTGATGTTGCTACGATAGCACCAGCTGTAGCTAATGAAAGTATTGTACTTTTTTTCATAATATTTTTTCCTCCTCTATTATAGTTATGAATATAGTATATATCCGTCTTTTTTATACACTTATATTCTATAGCAAAAATAGAGTTTTGTATAATACTTAGTTTATCATATCTAGTTATGTGTTTTTTGATATACCTACATGTTTTCGTAAGTATTTTTAACCATATTAAGAAATGTGACTCCGGCATCAGAGAGAATCTCTCTTTTTCTTTTAATAATAACAAAGTTCTTTTGGATATTACATCTTTCAAAAGGTATGCTTTTGATATGAGAATATTTAAGTTCTTCGATTTGCCACTTGTTTCCTAACATGAATGCGTCTGTATGATTGATCATATTAATCATTGCATGATAGTTACTCATTGTAATGGTTTTTTGAAATGATGAGAGAGGTGTTTTATCAATTGTGAGTGATAAATTGAGGTTTGAGAAGAAGTCATTTGGTAAATGGATATATGGATATGGGCATAACTCTGATGCATTGACTAATTCTTTTGATGCAAGTGGATGTTTTTCATTGACATGGACATAGAGTGGTCCTTCTCCTAATATATATACGGAAACTTCTTTGGTTTCTGCCATTTTCTTAAAGATGTTTAATTGGTAATTATTTAGAATTGTAATTCCTAATTCTGATTTTATATTGCTGACGTTGTCTAAGACTTCTTCAGCTGTTGTTTCAATAAGATGGATTTCTGTATCTGCACTATCCATATATTTGTAGAATTCTAGAATAAAATCATCTTTTAGAAAAATGGAATCAACTGATACAGATAATTTTCTATGAATGACTTCTTCTGATAAGTTTTTGAGTCTTTCTAAGACTTGAAATTGATTTAATATTGAACGTGCGTAATAATATAGCAATTGTCCTGTTGGTGTTAAACTGACACCTCTATTTGTCCTTATCAGCAATTCTTTGCCCATTTCTTCTTCTAAGGCATGAATAGAACGACTTAAATTAGGTTGTGATATATATAGTTTTTCTGCTGCTTTATTGATACTCCCACAATCAACAACCTCAATAAAATTTCGTAACTGCTCTTTTTTCATTGAATTCACCTTTCCCCTGGTTTTATTTTATTACATATATCCTTCATTCAAAGCAGTAAAAAAGTCTTTGGCTTCATCATGAATATTTGCTTTCTTGGTTGCCTCTATGACATACCATGTAAATTCGTAATCTTGTATTATAATTGGAATTCTTTTCCCTACTCTATTTAAGAAATAATCTTCTTCTATCAGTTGTTTTGCAACCTCTGTAACAACTTCTAACAGTTCATAATAACCAACAGGTCCTTTTCCAATATATCGCATGTGTTCATCATAACAATCATGATCTTCATAACCAATATTTTCAATTCCCTCTTGTTTATACCAGTCAAATAAAATTTCCATTGTTTCTTCATCTAAAATATCATACTCATCCATTTCTAAAAAAGCATAATTCCATCTATCTTCACTATATAAACCTTCATCTTCTCCAGAATAATTTTCTTTAAAAAACGTTTCATCGTTTTTTGAAATATTAAATTCTGAAATATTTGAATAATCTTTATATTCGTTACATTCATTTGAATATATGAAAAAACTGACTGAGTAAGAATCACTCAAATCCCAACTATCTAAAATGTTTTTTATTTTTTTATAAAGATATTCTTGTAAATTAATCATTTGTCCCCCCCATCGAACTCAACTTGACTGTTTCTTATTAAATTTTATCATAACTTATATGAAACGCAAACAGAAAAAAGATTTCTGTAGAAAATTATCAAAGTTTGAAAAAAGGCAGGTTTTCATAGATAAGGTAAATGAGATATAGTATAATGAGAGAAAGAAATGTAACCGTTATCATAAATATTATTTTGAAAAGAGGAATCATTATGTATCATGCTCAACTTAAAATTCGTTGTTTTCATGATGTTGATTTAAAACAAATTCTTTTGGGGTATGAGCCTAAAAAGAATTTTTCACATCTTGTTGAAGAATATGATTGTTTTTATCCTGAAATCATAGCAACAAGTGATATATTAATTGTTAAAATGGAACAATTGAATATATCTGATATACAGTCTTATAAAAAGAAAAATGCTTTATTGATTTTATGTGTAACATATGAACAATGGCAAAATTTATCTTCAGAAGTTTATGAGGTTATTGATGATATATGGGTTTTACCATGGTCAATTGATTTTTTAAAGTTGAGAATAAAACAAATTTTTCATCAAATTAAAGAAAGAAAAGATAAAGATTTACATGAACAATACTTGAATACACTTATTGATAGTATGCCAGATATGGTATGGTTTAAAGATAATGATGGGATTCATCTTAAAGTGAACAAGGCTTTTTGTCATACTGTTGGAAAGACTAGAGAAGATGTGACAGGTAAGGATCATTGTTATATATGGGATGTTCCTAAAGAGGAATTTGAAAAAGGTGAGTTTGTTTGTAATGAAACTGAAGATTTAGTAAGAAAGTTAAGAAAGACTTGTCGTTTTGATGAAAAAGTGAAAAGTAAAAAAGGATTGCGTCAATTCCATACTTATAAATCACCTATCTTTAATGAAGAGGGTGATGTTATTGGTACAGTGGGAATTGGTCATGATATTACTGATTTACAAAATATGAGTACTGAATTAGAAATTGTTTTAAGAAGTATGCCTTTTGCTATTTTAGTAAAAAATGATAAGAATGAAATTATTAATATTAATAAGAAGTTTGAAGAATATTTTCATGTTCATGAAATTGATTTAGTTGGTCATATGTATGATGAATGGAAAGCATCTGCATTAAAAGATATTATTGATTGTGGAGATTATTATCAATGTATTAACAAGTTAAATAATGAAAATCAGATCTTAGAATATCATATTGAACCTATATTTGATATTTTTGAAACTTTGGTTGGTCAACTTTGTATCTTTAGAGATATTACTGTTGAAACTAATCTTGAAAAACAGATTATTTGGAATTCTCATACTGACTTTATGACTGGTTTATATAATCGTCGTTATTTATATGAATATATGAATGAGCAACACAATCAACAAAGTCTTTGTTTACTTTATGTTGATTTAGATGAGTTTAAAAAGATTAATGATACTTTTGGACATCAAGTTGGTGATACTGCTTTATTAGAAGCTACTCGTATTTTAAAAGATTGTTTTAAAAATGATTTTAATGCTCGTATAGGTGGAGATGAATTTTTGGTTATTATTAAAAATGATGTAGAAAAAGATATTATTGAAAAAAAGGTTCAGACATGTATTAAGGCTTTTCGTGATACTATGATTCCTTCTATTCATCAACAATTACTTTCTGCATGTATTGGTATTACAACGCATCATGGACAAAATGCTGATTTAGATGAATTAATCAAACAAGCTGATGCTGCTTTATATAAAGCTAAACAATTAGGTAAAGGTCATTATTGTTTCTATGATACACAAATAAACGAGGATAGTTAATCCTCGTTTTCTTATATCAATTTTATAAATTGGTCATATGTTGAAATATCTTGTAATGTTTCTCTGTTTTCATTTAGATAATTATATAGAAACTTAAATAGATAAACATTTTTTTGAACTAATGGATTTAAGACTGTTACTAAGACATGTTGGATATGACGTTCATCGACAACAATATCTTTATCTAAATGAATATAGACACAGATGCAAAAGTTTTCTTTTTTACTAATGCAATGAGGAATAATGTAATTATTGATAATGAGAGCATTACCATGATTTTCTCTATTTAATATTGCTGTTTTTTCTTCATTGTTAATTGTATTTGTTTCTTGTAATTTTAAACAAACATTATTAAGAATTTGTTCCCATGTATCATCTTCTTTAACATGATATTCATAACTGAGACTTTTTGGAAATATAGAATATTTATTTTTATGAATACTAACATTATCTAAAATTGTCTCTATAGAAATCATTTCTTCTTCATTAAGAATATGATCCATATAAATCACTTCAATATCATTTAATTTTAAATCTCCAATACTATCAATAATTAATGAAGCCCCTTGTAATATCTCTTTATCTAATGTCTTTGTTAAAAAGACTTCAATATTATTCATATAATCCATTAATAATTGTTTATTTAAATATGCGATAGCATTTTTAGAAGAATAAATAATAATTTTATGTTTCTTTTCTTTTATTTTTTCTAAACATACTGCAAAATAAAGTCCAATAAAATCAGTATTTGGTATTTCATAATGATATAATTGTTTTAAATATTGAATAAATTTAAAACTTAAATCAAAAGAAAATGGATATAATGCTTTAAAATCAGAAATATTATAGATTTCTTTCATCTTTAAATAATGTGGAAAACATAAAACCCTTTTTAAATGATCATATAATTGATATACCAATTCATCTTCTTCATCTAAATCTATCATCATTTCATTTTTCATTAATCCTAATATACGATATATATGTTGTTTAGATAAAGATAAATGAATATCAATACAATGCAAAGAAATTGTCTGTAAAATCATATCTGCCTTTTTATTAGCATGTATATTTGCTTTTTGATAATAATCTAAAAACTCTGGTTCATGTATATCCTGATTATCATAATCTCCTTGATATATTGTTGCAGCAATAAAGAGAATAGCAATTTGATGTGTACTGCAGTTAGGAAAATCTTCTTTTATTTGCTGATTATGTGATATTAATTCTTCTAAACATAGATAATTTTCATAGGAAATCTGAAATAAATTAAGATAATATTTTAGATTGTTTTCAATTAAATTACATAACAGCATACATTTTTTTATAATTGTTTCATTTAAACGATGACCTTTTCTACTGACTTCAATATTTAAATAATGAGCATAGTTGGTTTTAACAGTATTCATTTTTTCAGAAGCTGTCATTTTAGAAACATATAAACATTGAGATAAATCATCTATTGTTAAATATTCTCTTTGAACAAGTTCATAGAGAATAACTTCTTCATCATTAATATATTGATTCATTAAATCTTTATATTTTTCAACTTCAGTAATATTAATCTTATAACCACTTGTATTATTAATCAGTTCCCCTATATTTTCTGCTTCTAAATACATTTTAATTGTTGATAAATCTCTTAAAATTGTCCGTTTTGATTTTTGAACTTGAGATACAATAGAATCAATAGAAACAGGTGATGATGCATGAATTAAAAATTCAAGAATAAATTGTTGTCTTTCATTCATAACTTTTTCTCCTGCTCAATAGCATCCATCGCTTTTTTCATCCTTTTTAATCCTTCTTCTAATTTACTTCTTGGACAACCACAATTCATACGCAAAAATCCTTGTCCATTTTCACCATAAACTTGACCATCCATCACAGCAATACCACCTATATCAATAAACGCTTTTTGAATTTGATTCATTGAAAAAGGAACCTTTCTTACATCAATCCATGCAAGATATGTCGCTTCTGGCATCTGAAATGAAAAATCAGGAAGATTTTCTTTTAGAAAATGTTCTACATATTGCATATTCCCCTTAATATAATCAATTAACTGGTCTATGTAATCATCACATTTTTGATAACCCACCATGCACGCATACATTCCCATAATATTGGCTGAGTTTACAAAATCTTTTTCTTTTGTTTGAATTAAGAATTGTTCTCTGATTTGAGTATTGGGAATAATAGCATAAGAACCACCAAGACCAGGTGTATTCATTGTTTTACTTGAAGAAGAAACTAAATACATATCTTCATATTGTGTTAAATATTTAAGAATGGGCTGATGTTTTCGATTAGTAAGTATAATATCCATATGTATTTCATCTGATATAATTTTGATTTGATACTTTTTACATATATCAATAATTTTATGAAGTTCTTCTTGACTCCATACTCTTCCAGTTGGATTATGAGGTGAACATAATAATAAAATCTGACAATTTTTAGCTTTCTTTTCAAAATCTTCAAAATCAATTTGAAAAGAATGATTTTGAGATTGAAGATGACAAGATATTAATTTTCTATTATTCTTTTGTACAACATTAAAAAACGCATCATACATTGGATTAAAACAAATAACTGAATCATTTTCTTGACTAAGTAGTCTTAATAAAACAGAAACACTATAAATGACACTTGGACTATATACAATCCAATCCTTAACAATTTCACAATCAAATCTTCTTTTAAAGAATTGTTGGATTGCTGTTTTAAAATCATCATGATTCCATCTTGTATAACCAAATATCTGATGTTGTAACACTTTTTCTAGTTGTTGTGTAATTGGTACAGGTATTTTGAAATCAGTATCAGAAATAGAAAAAGGTAATAAATCACTTTTTCCAAAACGATCTTCAATATAGTCCCACTGTGTACAATATGTTCCTTTCCGATCATTGATTTCATCAAAATTTATCTTCATAAAATACCTCCTTTTTATGCACATGAATTAGAGTACTCAAAAGCACTCTAATTCATCTTTTTTATGCGTCCTTTTTTTTAAATATCTTTTTAAATAACAGAATTAATACAATATTTAATACAACACCAAATGCATAGGCTACATAGAATGCCCATCCTGGTGTCATTAATCCAAGTAGAGGATCAAATACACCAATTCCAGGAGCTAAACGTTCAATTCCTAATAGAATAGTAACAACACCTGTTATTCCTCCTGCTAATGTATTCGCAGTAATCATTGGAATTGGATCTGATAAAGCAAATGGAATAGCTGGTTCTGTTGCAACTGTTGCCCCAACAATAATAGCCGAAGCTGCTGTATCATGTAATTCTTCTGGAAATAATTTTGGTTTAATGTAGGCAAGAATCCCTGCCGCAACTGGTGGAACTTGTGCAACAACACCAACGATTGCATACCAAGTATATACTTTTTCTGCAACTAATGCAAAACAGAATGTCCATGCTATTTTATTAATTGGTCCTCCCATATCAAATGCAAGCATTGCTCCGATAACAAATGCAAGAGGAATCTGATATTGTGCAGGAACATTGTTTAAGAAATTTAAGATTGTAGACATTAATGTTCCTAAGAATGGACCTACTAAATAATAAGCAATTAAACCAAAGATAAAAATTGTTAATGCTGGAATAATTGTTAAATTCATTAATGATTTTACTGATTTTGAATATTTAAATGATTTAATCCATTTTACAAAATACCCAATTGTAACCCCAAAGAAAATAGCTCCTAAGAAACCTGCTCCAGATTCAGTTCCTAACATAGCACTATCATTAGCAAAATATGTAATAATAAATGCAGGTCCTAAAGCTGGTTTATCTCCAATACTATTGGCAATATATGCACCCATAATTGGAATCATAAACTTAAATCCTAAATATCCAATAGATTCAATAATCCATGTGAAAGTTGGTACCATACCATCTTCAAAACCATTATATGGTAATCCAAATCTCATCAAAATATTAGCAACAGCAACCAAAACTCCGCCCCCAATAACAAATGGTAACGCAGCTGAAATACCTGCCATAATATGTGACATCATACTTCCACTTTGTGATTTTTGACTACCTAACTTAATACTTGATTGTTCTGCAATAAACACTTCACTTCTTTGTTCTAATTCATCAAAAACAACATTCACTTCTTTTAAAGCATCACTAATTTTAATGTTAACAATTTTCTTACCACTAAATCTTGCTTTATCAGAATCAGTAATTCCCCTTCCTACTGCTAAAATAACATAATCAGCTTCAGCAATCTGTTGATCAGTCAATGCATTCTCAACCCCACTTGCACCTTGTGTTTCCACATGAATTTCATGTCCAAGTTCTCTTGCTTTTTTCTCAAAAGCTTCAGCTACCATGTATGTATGTGCTATCCCAGCAGGACAATTCGTCACTGCAACAATTTTTAACTTCTGACTCATTTTTTCCCCTCCTAATTTTCTAAAACACGATTCACTTCTGTTAATAATGTTTCAATATCACCATTTTTTAACATATCAACAAAATCTTCATAAATTAATTTTCTTGCTAGTTTTGATAACATTGCCAAATGAAAATCATTCTTATCATCTGGAGCAATTAAACAAATACAAGTTTTTACAGGTTGACCATCTAAGGCATTCCATTCTATTCCATTTTGACATCTCGCAATAATAATTCCTGCTTGTTTTACACATTTATGTCTAGCATGTGGAATTGCTATTCCATTACCAAACCCTGTTGTTGTTTCTTTTTCTCTTAAACATAATTGTTCAAAAAAAGTTTCTGCATTATCAACACGATTTAATTCATAAGCTTTTAAAGCAAGATTATGCAATATTTCTTTTTGTGTTGTCCCTTCTAATTCTAAAACAACATCTTCCTTATTCACTAAACTCATTTCTTTTTCCCTCCTTATCTATATCATATAAAAAAATACAAATATGAAAAAGTCAAAAATTGTCCTCTATTTATGACAATATATTGAAATATCAAGCTTTTGTCATCATTAAATGACAAAAAGTTGATAAAACAAAAAAACGCTCAGTGAGCATTTTTTCGAATTTAGAAATTGTATTGATTTATTTACTGATTATAGCCTCTTTCTTATTGACTATTTTTTGAATTATTTAAAACTTGAGTCTTGAATTCTTCATAACTGATATCTTGAAAAATAAGTTCAAATACTTTATCTAATTGTTCCATTGTACATGTGTTTAACCACTCTAATGAAGAATCCGGATATTTTCCTTTGATGATTTTTAGACAGTCTTTTCGTTTTTCTTCAGCAATTCCAATTTTCTTTCCTTCTTCAATAGCTTTTTTCTTGGCTTGAAACCTTTTCGATTCAATCACTTCTCGATCCCTTTTAAGATTACAATAAGCTAAATAATTATCTGCATTTAAATACTTATCCATAAATTCTAAAATTTCTTTACCTGATTTTTCTTCATCCATCATTTCAATTGCTCCTCTATTTTATATAAGTCAGTTTGATAAGCCTAGGGTTTCCTAAGCTTACCAATATGAATCATACTTGTGATGATATTTTACTGACCTAAGACTTCCTTCTTAAATTCTTCATAACTGATATCCAGATAAATAAGTTCAAAAACTTTATCCAACTGTTCCATTGTACATGTCTTTAACCACTCTAATGAACAGTTCGGATATTTTCCTTTGATGATTTTTAGACAGTTTTCTCGTTTTTCTTCGGCTTTTCCTTCAGCAAATCCAATCTCCTTTCCTTTGGCAATTCCAATCTCTTTTCCTTTGGCAATCCCACTTTTCTCAGATTGCATCATTCTTGATTTAATAATAAGCCTATCTCTTTCAATATTACAATAAGTGAGAAATTCATCTGAGTTCTGATAACTTTCATATAACCCAACCACTTCTTTCCCTAATTTCGTTTTAGGTTTTTTCTTATGATTCTCCTCATCTGCAAACATCCAAAATACCTCTCTGATACCTTCACTTTTTAATTCCATATTATCTGCCTCCATTCTTTGTGTCTGTAAGATATGAAACTCCAATAATCCTTTTTCCATCATTATCTGATACTGGTCATCGTATAATCGTGCGATATGATAGTCATGATCATAATTTTTAACAGGTGAACCTGTATAAATAATCAGTTGTATCACTTTTTCAAGTTCTCCGTAGTTTTTGCCATCCTGTAGCTGTCGTTCTACCAGTCTCATTGCATAAAGCTGAAATCTTCCCAGTTCATCCTCACCAATATATCCATTCTGCATTTCAAAATTATAGTATCTGCCAAAATCATCCTTAACCACAACATCCAGAACCATCTTAGAACTTTCTTTGTTCAAACCATATGTATCACAATAGACAACTTCAACTATACTCATATCATCATAGCCAGAAACACAACTGCAAAGTTCCCTTCGAAAGTTTTCGCTATGATGCATCAGGTAATGAAAAAAATAATCCGAACAGAATAATGAAACTCCTTTTTTTCCTTGTTTGTTTTGACTCATTTTATTTGTATATCCTTTCTTGAAAGTAGCCCCTACTTATATATACAAATAAAATCTTCATTTTTCTTTTTTTATGAGAAACTTTTTTAATTTTCTACATATATTATATATTTTCACACAAAAATATGCAATAAGCAATTTTATATTTTGTTTAATCTGTATAATTTATTGTAGAAAAAAGGAGAAACAAATATATTTCTCCTATAACATCTTATCTAATTTTTGTACCATTTGGTAATGATTCAACAGTCGCAAGTTCTAATACTTTTTTCTTAGAACCAGCAAGAATCATACCTTGTGATTCTACTCCTCTTAACTTCGCTGGTTTAAGATTAGCAACAACAATAACTTTCTTTCCTATCATTTCCTCAGGTGTATAAAAATCTGCAATTCCTGAAACAATTTGTCTTGTTTCTTTTCCTATATTGATTTGAGAAACTAATAATTTATCAGCATCAGGATGTTTTTCACATTTTTCTACTGTTCCAACAATTAATTCTATTTTTGCAAAATCATCTATAGTTATTTGATTTTCATCTTCTTTTGGTTCTGCTTTTTTTGGTTGTAATGCTTCTACTTTCTTTTCTACTTCTTTTGGATCTAATCTAGCAAACAATTGTTGTGGTTTATCTGTTACTTTTGTATCTTCTTTATATAAACCAAAAGTTGTGAGATCTTTCATTTCTCTTTGATCAGTATGAATTTGATCTAAGATTTTTGTAGAAGTTGAAGGCATATATGGTTCTAATGCAATTGCAGCAAAACGAATAGCTTCTATTAAATTATAGAGAACTGTTGCTAAACGATCTTTTTTATCTTCTTCCTTAGCAAGTGCCCAAGGCATTGTATCATCTATATATTTATTTGTTCTTCTTAATAAGACAAAGATTTCATCTAATGCTTTAGAAGCTTTATATTCATCCATTAATGTTTGTACTTTTTGTGG
The DNA here is from genome assembly GCF_001244545.1 of Candidatus Stoquefichus sp. SB1. Taxonomy (NCBI): domain Bacteria; kingdom Bacillati; phylum Bacillota; class Erysipelotrichia; order Erysipelotrichales; family Erysipelotrichaceae; genus Candidatus Stoquefichus; species Candidatus Stoquefichus sp. SB1. The sequence continues at coordinate 144,058 of NZ_LN852695.1, forward strand.
CATAGCTAAAGCAATTTCTTTTAATTCATCATCTACTGGTTCATTTACTTTTGGATTTGTGACAATTCCATCAAAATATTTATTTGTCATAGCAATTGTTCTATTCACTAAGTTTCCTAAAATATTTGCTAAATCTGAATTAATACGTTCTACTAATAAATCCCAAGTAATACTTCCATCATTATCATAAGGAATTTCATGTAAAACATAATATCTAACAGCATCTACTCCAAAGATATTAACTAAATCATCAGCATAAATAACATTTCCTTTTGATTTAGACATTTTACTTTCACCTTGTAATAACCAAGGATGTCCAAAGACTTGTTTAGGTAAAGGAATATCTAATGCCATTAACATAATTGGCCAATAAATTGTATGGAATCTCACAATATCCTTACCAATCAAATGTAAATCTGCTGGCCAATATCTCTTATATAATTCTCCATGATTTCCATCAACATCATAACCAAGACCAGTAATATAATTTGTTAAAGCATCAATCCATACATAAACAACATGCTTAGGATCAAAATCAACTGGAATAGACCAAGTAAATGAAGTACGTGATACACATAAATCTTGTAATCCTGGTTTTAAGAAGTTATTCATCATTTCATTTTTTCTTGAAACTGGCTGAATGAATTCAGGATGATCTTCAATATGTTGAATCAAACGATCTGCATATTTAGATAATTTAAAGAAATAGGCTTCTTCTTTGGCATCATGAACTTCTCCACCACAATCAGGACATTTTCCATCAACTAATTGAGATTCTGTAAAAAATGATTCACAAGCAGTACAATACTTTCCTTCATAATGTCCTAAATAAATATCACCTTGATCATATAATTTCTTAAATATCTTTTGAACTTGTTGAATATGATATTCATCTGTTGTTCTCATAAAACGATCATAAGTTGTATCCATTAAATCCCATATTTCTTTAACAACTGCTGCTTTTTCATCAACAAATTGTTGAGGTGGAACACCTGCTTCATTCGCTTTAATTTCAATTTTTTGTCCATGTTCATCTGTTCCTGTTTGAAAATAAACATTGTATCCTTCTTGTCTTTTACTTCTTGCGATTGCATCTGCTAAAATAATTTCATATGTATTTCCAATATGAGGCTTACCAGAAGTATAAGTAATTGCTGTTGTTAAGTAATAATCTTTTTCGTTTTTCATATGTTCTCCTTTCAAAATAAAAAACGTCCTTATATAAAGGACGAAATCATCGCGGTACCACCTTTTTTACACTCTTGTGTCACTCATGACTTTAACGCAGTTAACGTTTATCCCTAACTATTTGAGATAACAGCTCCCAGACCATCTTCATAAAAGTTATGTCCTGATTTGCACCAACCATCAGTTCTCTATAACGCCCTTTTAATCTCTTCTGTTCTTCGCCTTTATTACCTTTTAACCTTAACAAATATCACTTTTAAAGTCAATAATATCTCATCCTTTTTTCAATAAATTCACTTTTTGATTATCATTTAAACTAATTCATTAAACAATTGATACATCTTCTCCTGAATCTTATTCACATCATTTAATGCTTCATCAATCTTTCTAGCAATAATATGATTATCTTTCTTACAAACACAATAACCACTTTGATGTTCAATTAATAACTCTACAGCATATTGTCCCATTTGAGAAGCCAAAATACGATCCTGTGGAACAGGACTTCCACCTCTTTGAATATGTCCTAAAACAATCGAACGTCCTGAAAAATGTGTTTCCTTAGAAATTCTTTCAGCCAGCTTCTCGACATCTATCATATTTTCACTAGCAATAATAATCGCATGTTTTTTGCCTTGTTCTTTCTCATAAAAATCCATCATTTTCACAATATAATCTTCATCATATCCCGTATTTTTTGTAATAATAAATTCACTGCCACAAGCAATACCAGAATAAAGTGCTAAACTATCACGATTGTTCCCCATCACTTCAATTACAAAACAACGATGATGTGAACTTGATGTATCTCTTAATTTATTAACCGCATCAACAATATTATACAAAGCTGTATGAAAACCGATTGTTTCATCAGTTCCATTAATATCATTATCAATCGTTCCAGGAACCCCAATACAACAAATTCCTTTCTGACTTAATTCTAATGCTCCTCTATAAGAACCATCACCACCAATGACAATCAATCCTTCAATACCTCTTTTTTGTAATTGATGAACAGCTTGTAATTGAACAGTTTCTTCAACAAATTCTGGCAAACGTGAAGAACCAAGAATCGTTCCTCCACGACTTAATACTTCTGATACATCACTATTTTTAAGACGTTTGATTTGACCTTGAACAAGTCCTGCATAACCATCTTGTACACCATAAACTTCAATCTGTTTTTTACTTGCAACTCTTGTAATGGCTCTAATGGCAGCATTCATCCCAGGAGCATCCCCACCAGATGTTAAAATCGCTATTTTATTCATGAGATCATTCCTTCTTTCTTATTCACACGGTTCCATATAGACATAATTTCCTTCAATACTAAATGTACATTTATCTTGTGATGCTGCTTTAAAAGCTTCATAGTTAAATTGACTATCATCTAAACGTGTCGCTAAATCTTCTATTCTTACATAAATCTTCTTTTCTTCTTTCATTAAACATTTTAATCTTGTAGGATCCGCATTTTGTGGTTCTAATATAATATCACTGATTTCATTTTGTATCAGGCTTGGAACCTTATAAAATCCCTCAGCAAATTGTTTTAATAAATCAATGGAATGAAAATTTTGTACAAAAGGTAATCCTCTTAATGTTTCTACTTCTTTTTGTTTAACAGTTACTACTTTCCCTATATCATTAATTTCATAATAAGTTTGATTTATTTGTGCATAAGCAATAGGTATCGCTTCTTCTATATTAATCTTTAAATCACCTTTCCAATTCATTTGTACTGTTGCATTTTGAATATGATCTAAGGCCTTAAGTTCTTCTACAATCCTTGCCTTATTAACTAAAAAATAAACAGAAGATTGATTGACTGAAACATGTTCAAGGATTTGTTCATCAGTCATTTTCTCACTTCCAACAATTTGGATAGATTGAATACGAGAATAGGAACTACATAAGAAACCAATAATCATTAACAAAACAATCACAAAACCAATAATTTTAACCTTTTTCTTTAATTTTCTTTTCTTTCTTTGTTTATATGTACGAAAAACTGGATTTTCATCATATTCATTATAAACATATTTCCCCATAACATCACCTTTGATTTATTCATTTTATCATAAATGATTATCGAAAACTATCAAATTCCCTTATTTATTAAACAGGAGAGTTCATTCGTTTGGCTTGTTTTTTCTAATATTTAGGTGTATATTGTAAAAAAGTACTTAAAATATTAAAAGTAATTGGAGGGCCTATGAAAAACTTTATTATTTGGCTTGTTATGCAATTTTTGTATCGTGGAATGAAAGTTCTATATCATGATGATTATCGTATAAAAAATGAACTAGATGGGTGGCATAAGGATAAATCTATTCAGCTAAAGGTTCTCAATGGACCAACACTGACGATTCAATATACTTATCAAAAAGGATTAAGTAAAACAAATCAAGGATATGCTGATATTGTGATTTGTTTTAAAAGTATTCAATCAGCGTTTCTTGTTTTTACAGGAATGATGAGTGTTAAACAAGCCTATTTAGAACATCGCTTTTCTCTTAGAGGTGATGTTAATGAAAGTATGCGATTTGTTAGATGTGTTGATCTTGTAGAAATCTATTTATTTCCACGTTTTATGACAAAACGCATCTTAAATCATCAGGAAAAGAAATATAAATCAACTTTATCTATTTATTTAAAAGCAATCTTTACACTTTAGGAGGATATATCTATGTATTTTGAATTTATGAATAAAACAAAAATTTATGCTGGTAAAAATGCTTTAAGTCAACTTAATTATGAATGTCAACAATATCATATGAAACATCCTCTTATTATTACTGATGATGTTTTGTATCAATTAAATTATGTTCGTATATTACAAAAACATTTATCCATTCCTTATAGTCTATTTACTCATGTCCCTGTAGACTCTTCTACTGAAGTTGTCGAAGAAATCAAAACCTTTTATATTCAGGAAAAATGTGATGGTATTATTGCTCTTGGTGGTGGTAGTGTTTTAGACACAGCAAAAGGTGTTTATTTAATGATATCTCAACAATGTGATCGTATTCAAGATATCATGGGGTTTGAAGATTTAAAAGTTGGTTTACAAGTGCCATTTTTTGCGATTCCAACAACAAGTGGAACAGGTAGTGAAGCCACTTGTGTGGCAGTTGTCAACGATCCTCACAAACATGTCAAATTAGAAATTATTTCTCAACATATTCAAAGTGATGTCGCCTTTTTAGATCCTGTCTTTACCATCCATTTACCATTAAAAACCACTGCTTCAACATCTATAGATGCCTTAGTTCATGCGATTGAAGCCTATTCTTGTGCTGGTAAAAACCCAATTAGTGATATTTATGCTATAAGTGCTATTTCTCTTATTTCTACTCACTTGCCTAAAATAATTCAAGATCCTAAAGATGAAGATTTACGTTCTCAGCTTGCCTTAGCTTCTTATTTAGCAGGTGTTGCTTTCTCTAATTCTATGGTAGGGATTGTTCATGCGATTGGTCATGCATTAGGGGCTGTCTGTCATATCCCTCATGGTGAAGCAATGAGCATGTTATTGATTCCTTGCATGCGATTTAATCTTTCTGTAAATCATGAGTTATATGGTGATTTATTACTTTATTTAGGTCAGAAAGAAGTCTATGCAAAAACACCAAATGAAAAACGTGGTGAACAAACGATTGTCATGATTGAGGAATTATTAAAACAATTGCATGTTTCTGTTGGATTACCGATTTCGTTAAAGTCTATTGAGACACTTCATGAACATATTGAAGAAATTGCTGAAAAAGCATTGAATGATGGTGCTTTATTAGTGAATAATCGTTATACTTATAAAGAAGATATTATTTCTATTTTGGAGGGACAATATGGATATTAAAACACTTGTTGAAACACAAAGAAAATATTTTTTAACATTAGAGACGAAAAATATTCAAAATCGTATAAAGACAATTCAAGCTATCAAACAATGGATGATAAAACATCAAGATGAAATTATGGAAGCTTTAAAAAAGGATTTAAATAAACATGAAACAGAATCATATATGGCTGAAATTGGTTTAGTTCTAAGTGAAATGAATTATCAGTTAAAACATATAAAGAAATGGTCAAAAAACAAATCTGTCTGGACTCCACTCGCACAATTTTATGGTGATAGTTATGAAACATATGAACCTTACGGCGTTACACTTGTGATGAGTCCATGGAATTATCCTTTCATGTTATCAATTGAACCTGCTATTGGTGCTATTGCTGCTGGAAATACAGTTATTATCAAACCGAGTGCTTATGCTCCGCATGTGTCATCTGTTATTAAAAAAATGATTGATGAAAGTTGTGATCAAAAGTATGTTGCTGTGGTAGAAGGTGGCCGCACTGAAAATACGCAACTGCTAGAACAACGTTTTGATTATATTTTCTTTACAGGTAGTGTTAATGTAGGTAAATTGGTTATGGAAAAAGCGAGTCGTCATTTAACTCCTATCACTTTAGAATTAGGTGGTAAAAGTCCATGTATTGTTGATGACCAACATAGTTTAAAATTAGCTGCAAAGCGTATTGCTTTTGGAAAGTTCTTAAATGCTGGACAAACATGTGTAGCACCTGATTATCTTTTCATTAGAGCAGAATTAAAAGATCAGTTTCTTGTTTATATGAAAGAAGTTATTCAAGAATTTTTTGGTGATCATCCTATTGAGCATTTACAATTAGTCAAAATCATTAATCAAAAACATTTTCAAAGACTTTGTCATTTATTAGAAAATCAAGAAATTGTTATTGGGGGAAATTATGATGAAACAACATTAAAGATTGCTCCTACTGTTGTTGACCATGTTGATGGAGATAATGCTTTAATGCAAGAAGAAATTTTTGGACCTATTTTACCTATTATGACTTATCATGATTTAAATGAAGTTATTCAATTTATTAATCAAAGAGAAAAGCCTCTTGCTTTCTATATCTTTTCTCATTCAAAAGCTATTCAACAAAAACTGTTAAAGAGCTGTAGTTTTGGTGGTGGATGTATCAATGATACGATTATTCATCTGGCTACAAGTGAACTTGGATTTGGTGGAGTTGGTCATAGCGGTATGGGATCATATCATGGTAAAAAGAGTTTTGAAACTTTTTCTCATACAAGAAGTATTGTTAAAAAAGCAACTTGGATAGATTTACCTTTTAGATATTATCCTTATAATTCTTTTAAAGAAAAAATGATTCGTTTCTTTGAAAAATGATTTCATATTTTGAAAAAGACTGTTTATTTCTATCTTTAAGATATAAAATAACCAACGGGAGGATTTATATATGATTAAAATTATGTTATGTTGTGCATCTGGTATGTCAACAAGTTTATTAGTTGAAAAAATGAAAAAGGCTGCTGCTGAACAAAATATTGAAACAGAAATTTGGGCAGTTGGTGCTAATGAAGTCAAAGCGAATGCAGGAAAGGCTGATATTATTTTATTAGGCCCTCAAGTGCGTTATGCTCAAAAAACAATTGAAGCAGAAGCTGGCGGTGTTCCAGTTGCTAATATTGAAATGCGTGATTATGGAACAATGAACGGAACTGCTGTATTAAAACAAGTTTTAGATATCGTTCAAAAATAGAACTGGAAGACAATATCTCTTCCAGTTTTTTTATTTTCATCATAATTAATCTATAGATAATCCAAAACCCATATTAAAAACTCATCAACAGGTAACGGTTTAGAAAAAATATATCCCTGTACACTATAACAATGAATAGATTCTAAAAATGCTAATTGTTCTTTTGTTTCAATCCCTTCAGCAACAAGTGAAATATTTAATTGATTTGCCAATTGTACAAAACTAGCAATAATATCTTTACTTTTTTGACTCCTTATATCATCAAAGAACTTCTTATCCATTTTGATACCATCTACATCAAAATCCTTTAATAATCCTAATGCTGAAAAACCAGTTCCAAAATCATCTAATGAACAAAGAAAACCATATTGATGAATCTGATCAATAATTTTCTTTGTTTTTTCAATTTGTTGATTATCAAAAAACATAGATTCAGTTAATTCTAATTCAATCAAGTCATCAGGAATACAATAATGCTCTTTCACCTTATAAAAGTCATTTAAAAAATGACTATCATTAAAATGTCGCCTAGATACATTAACAGATATAGGAAACGCTTCATAATGCTGATTCAACCATTCTCTTATAAAAAGACAAGTTTTTTCAAAAATGTATAAATCTAACTTTATAATATTATCATTTCTTTCAAAAACAGGAATAAATTCTGATGGATAAATATATCCCAATTGTGGATGTATCCAACGAATAAGCGCCTCTGCTCCACAAATTTTATGATTAGCTAAATCAACTTTAGGCTGTAAATACATATGAAAATATTGATTTTCGATAGAATCTTCAAACATATAATTGAGTTCTTGTTCTTTTTTCATCGTTTCCATAATTTCTTTATCATAATAATGACATTGTGATTGTTCACCATGAATACGACAAGCCAATCGTGCACAGTCTTGTATCATATTAATCTCATCATGATTATTTTCAATGAAACATGCCCCCTGGACAATTCTTAAATGGGCAGCATTTTGTTGATCAAGAGAATGAATCTCATCAATCATATTATCAAGTCTTTTTTGGATCTCTTGTTTTTGTGATTCATGTAAGCATAAAAAGAAATGATCATTTTCACTTCGTGCGACTATCTCATTTGAATGTATATGACATTCAAGAACATGATAAATACTTTTTAAAATACGATTTCCCACTTCAAAACCATCATTTTTATTAATTAATTTAAATTGTTTAATATCAATAAAAACGATGACATAACTGTGTGGTGATACATCTTTTATCAATCGTTTACATGCAATTTGAAATCCTATATTATTAAGTCCTTTTGTTAATGGATCACGATATGCAATATCTTCAAGATAGCTTTTTTGTTTACGATAAAATGAAATGAGTAATGCAAATAAAATAATAAAAGCCAAAATAATACAAGCAACTAATATAAAATTATAAAAAATAAATTGATAAGCTTCACTAGAAATCAGTTCTGCTGGTACTAATGTTAATAAACTCCAATCGTTTAAACCAAGATATTGATAAGAGAGAATCAATGATTTATCATCAGAAGATGTAAAACTAAAAACATCTGATGCTCCTTGACTGATATCCTTTCTCATTTTATTAATATTATTCATTGTATTTTTGTCACTATCTTCTTTAAAAATACTATCTAATTGCATAAATGGTTTTAAATCAGTAGGAGAAATAATCACTTGTCCATTTTTATCAACAATACATGATAATCCATTTCCTTGAAAACTTTTTGGTTGAATAAGATCCTGAATATTTCTCTTATCACAAATACCAATAAGTACTTTTGTTATTTCTTTATTATCCTTTAAAGGTATTGAAAAGAGAAGACTTTGATCTGCAAGTTGAATAATCTTATTTTTACCTTGAAATACATCTTGAATAAGAGTTAAATCAGTCTTTTTATTTTGATTTGGAAAGGTATTCCCTTGCTGATCAATCATATAAAGATTTGTCATATTTAAAGTTTTCATTTTCTTATCAAGAATATTCTCAATATCTTGATAATCAGATGAATTATCAATTGAATCAACAAATAATTCTAATGAAGTTTCTACAGAATGAATTCGTGTTGAAATATCATTGGCTAATTGAACTGAAACATCCGTTACATAAGTATGAGTCACTAACTCTAATGTTGAACTCAAATAACAAGTATTTATAATTAATAAAATAATGATAATCAATAAAATGATATAAATATAGATAAATCCACCTTTATACTGAATTGAAGGTATTATCAATTGATTATATTTTTTCACTATATGTTCCTCCAATGATAAAATAATTTCAATATTATTTTATCATTATCATTCCAATAAGCAATTGAATAATTGGGTACATTAGCATATAGTATAATCAATTTTTTTATGATAAAATAATGATATCTAAAAAATAGGGGTGATTGACTTGAATAAAAAACCAACTTTATTTAATTATTTATATGACAGTCTTCGTGATTTAATCATTACTGGTCGTTTACCATATGGTTCAAAGATGCCTTCAATCTCTGAAATATGTTTGCTGTATAATATTGGTATTAGAACCGTTAAAGATGTTCTTAAAAAATTAAAAGAAGATGGATATATAGAGACCCATGAAAGAAAAGCATCTATTGTTATTTATCAACCTGATCAACTCAATAATCAACGTCAAGGTATCTATTTTTTACAACATCGTAATGAAATGATTGAAGTTTATAAAACTATAAATATTGTGTTGCCTTTATTTATTTCTTTTGCAGTTGAGGTGCTAAAAGATGATGATTTATATAAATGGATAAATTTATTAAAGCAATCACAAAATAAAAATATTTTGATTCGTGAAAAAATCTTTTCTCATATGTTATATGATATTTTAGAGAAGTCTTATAATCCTTTGCTTAGAAGTATATTTTCTAGTTTAGAAATTTATGCACAGCCAATTTACTTTCTTAATTATGAAGCAAATATCCAATATATTCAGTTAGAAAAGAAATTTAAGAATATTGATTGGGTAGTAGAGTCTTTCATCACAAAAGATAAAATAGAAATTGATTATCGTTTTCATTTAATGTTTGAAACAGTCATTCAAGGTATTGATAAAGTACTCAATTCATTGACTTCTCAGTATCCTGATATTTTAGAATCAAAACCTCAATTTCATTGGTTTGCACAATTAGGTAGAAATCATTATTATACAAGTATTGCCCGTGATATCATTGATAAAATTTGTTTAGGTATCTATCCAGAAGAAAGTTTTCTTCCTGCTGAAGCCAAATTAGCACAATCATATTGTGTAAGTGTTTCGACAATAAGAAAGAGTTTACGAATGATTAATGAACTTGGATTCGGACAAACAATGAATGTGAAAGGAACAAAAGTTTTTATTCAAAACAATCATGATGCAATCAAATGTTTAAAAAATAAACAATATCGTCAAGACACATTATTATATTTAAATGCTATGCAAGTCATGATTATATTGATTGAAAAAGCAGCATTATTAGCTTTTCCATATATTGATAATCAAGATATTCAACAATTACAAAATGAAATGACAAATCCAAACAAGTTTTTTTTAGAAAGTCTGTTAGATTGTATACTTGCTCATTTACCTTTATTACCTCTTCAACAGATCATTCAAGAGATCAATCAAATTATCTATTGGGGATATTATTTTTCTTTTTATCCAACTGAAAAAAGAAATATAAATATAGTGACGATTAAAAGTCACAATGCTTTTGATTATTTATGTGATCACAATGCTATTTTATTTGCCAAAGAAATCTCTTCTAGTTATAAACATGCATTGAATGTTGTAAGAGATTATCTCATTGATTTTGGTTTAACAGAAGCAAAACACATCATTACACCAAATTAAAACCACTACAAATGTAGTGGTTTAGTTATTAACATGCTGATGTGGTGTAAATGTATTATCATCAATAGCCTTAAATTGATATCCTAAAGCCTGATAATGTTCAATGATCTTTGGTAAGGCTTCTACTGTTGTTGATTTTGCTGCTGTATCATGAGCAAGAATCATAATATTATTAGCTTTACTTGCTGTTCCTTCTTTAATCAATTTACTTACAGCCACATTATTCCCTGAAGCATCGCCGGTACTTGCATTCCAATCATAATACTGATATCCTCGTGCCTGAACTTCTTTCGTCAGTGTACTCATAATACCTTTGCAATATTTTCTAGAAACAGTATTAGATGCCCCTCCAGGGAAACGAATATACTTTGGAACAAAGCCAATCTGCCCTTTAACCATTTGTCCTATTTTATCCAAATCATCAAAATAAGCATTAACTGAAGCATATACTTTAGAATAAGAATGTGTATATGTATGTAATCCAATTGTATGTCCTTTATTATGTGCTTCTTTAATCAAATAATTATATTTCTGTCCATTTCCAGTAACAAAGAAAGTTGCTTTTGCATTATATTGATCTAAAACTTTTAAAATTTTTGCTGTATTTGATGATGGACCATCATCAAAAGTTAAGTAAACAACCTTATTCCCATTTTGACCAATTGAACTTGTAGGCTTATTCTCAACAACTGCTACTGTCTTTGTATAAGAATTTTTATTCCCTGAACGGTCTGTAACAGTATATTTCACTTCATAGGTTCCAACTTTAGCTGTATTCACCTGTTGAGAATCAACAGTCACTTTAGGTTCTGGATCTCGATTATCTTTAGCTTTAATGCCAGATAAATAATCAATTTTTCCATTTTTCGAAACTGTGAAATCATGTAATCCTGTTAATACTGGTTTCTCTTCATCCTTTACAATTTTAACAATGGCTTCTTTTTCTGTCTGATTACCAGCTTCATCCTCAACAACAACCGTAACATTTGTCTCGCCTGCTTTTTCAAAAGAATAATCCTCTTTAAATCGTACAGTTGTGTTTGTTTGATCTTTAATATTCTTAACTAAATCCTCAGCTTTCACATTCATTCCTAAATCAATATCTAAATTCTCAATATCAAATGTTGGGGCTTGTGTATCAACAACCTCTAACTGAAGTTCATATTCTTTATCATTAATTTTATATTTAATAACATATGTTCCTAGTTTTTCAATATTAACAGCAGAATCATCAATTTCAATATCCGCTATATCATGTCCATGAACATCCTTAATATAATCAACTGCATTATAATTTCCCTTAATCTCTACTTTTTCAGCACTGTTCTTAAATTCAATTGCTGGTCGATTTAATATTTTTATCCCTACAATAACGACTATAGCAACAACCACAACTCCTCCAAGAACACTTAATACTATTTTCGTATTCTTTTTCATTTTATCCCAACTTTCTATCTTATCCCTTATAGTATACCTTTATTATATACTAACTTTACTGAGTATAAAAGATATTAACCCTTTTTTCGACAAGAAAAAAGAGCCTCATTTATTTATGATTCTTACTTAATATTGGGTAAATAAAAATAAAGAAGTCTTAAAATCATTGAATTCATCAATGAAATTAATGCTTCCTTTTTTATTTATACCCTAAAGCAAGAAAGAACCTTATTCATCAATCAGCTCTATAATTCCTTGACTAATGGCAATCCCCATTTGCTTTAATTTTTGATTGTCATTTAAATACTGATAATCAGGACCATGAATATAACCTAATTCAACTAATACAGATGGAACAGTATTATTCTTTAAAACAGCTAATGAACTTCCATCTTGTAATCCTCTGTCTTTTGAATAATTAAGTTTTGTAATCTGTTGACTAATCGCTTTTGCCAGATTTTCACTTTCTTTATTTCTTGTATAAACTTCAAATCCCGTCACATCATTTGATTTATCATAATCATTGACATGAATAGATACAAAATATTTAGCATGATGCGTTTGACTCATTTGTGCACGCATATTTAAGTCTGTTACTTTATCTTCATGTAATGCTTCATCGCTCGTACGCGTATAAACAGCTTTTATATTTTCTTTTTCAAGTGCTTCACCTATTGCTTTTGCTGTAGTAAGTGAAATATTTTTCTCATGAAGCTTACCTGCATTAGCCCCTGCATCAATTCCGCCATGACCTGGATCTAGAACAACCGTAGCACGATAATTCTTTTCTACCTTAGCTTCCACTGTTGGCTGTGAATATGAGAGGAAGAGTGAGACAATATGTTCTCCAATAAAAGAAGCACCTTTATATATTCCAAATAATAGAGCAATCCCAATAATTGCTACAAAAGCAACACGATCAACTCTTAGTTTCTTTTTTTTCTTCTTTTTTGCCATTATTTCACTCCTTTTCTGTTTTATTCTATCATTTTTAAAAAGGAGTTCAACCATATTATGACATATTTTCTATTATTTTTTTAACTGCCTCAAATTTTTTTGAAAAGTCCGTTTTAAGTATTTCTTTTTATTAAAGTTCCGTTTTTTTGTTATTTCATCTTTTTTTACTATAATGTATGTATAGGTATGGATTACTTCTGTATGAAAGGAGTCATTAACGATGGTTAAAAGTAATTCAATTCATCATTTAACTTATAAACAAAGGCAACACATTGAAACTCTTTTAAATGAATCCGTTAAGCTTTGCAATATTGCTTCAGAACTTCATAAGGATCCAAGAGGCATCAAAAAAGAAATTGTCAACCACAGGCAACTCTCCGTTAGACAGAATGCAAAAAACAAATGTGGTTTGCAGATTGTCTGTAAAAAATCAAGACTCTGTAATAACTGTGAATCTGGTTTATGCAAATACTGCAGCTATGCTAAATGTTCTACTCTCTGCTGTGATTTCCAGGAACTTCCTGAATGCAAAACAATGAAACGTTTCCCATATGTATGCAATGGCTGTGATAAAATCAAGGAATGCCCTTTACCAAAGGTATTCTATAAGGCTTCTACTGCTCAAACTGAATATGAATTTAATGTTTCAGAACACAAAAAAGGTCCTCAATTAAATGCAGTTCAAATGAAGCAGCTTGATAAGATTATCAGTGATGGTGTGAAACGAGGAATAGCCATTGAAGTCATCATAGAAACAAATCATCTTCATATTGCTCCCAGTACTGTCTATCATTACATTGATCTTAACTTATTGGAAGTCAAGAACATCGATCTGAAACGTAAAGTCAGATATCACCAAAGGTATACAATAAAGCCAAAAGCGAAGCCATTAAACTATGATTATTTAAATAATAGACGATTTGATGACTTTACTCAATATCTACTTGAAAATCCTGGAGTAAATATTTGGCAAATGGATACTTTAATAGGTAAAAAGGGAGAAGGCGAAAATACAGTCTTATCTCTTCTCTATACAAAAACAAATCTTCAGTTGTTTTTCAAACTAAGATCAAACTGTGCAGATGAAGTGAATAGAGTTTTTGAAAGAATCAAAAAGCATCTGGGAAGTGATCTCTTCAAGGAAATATTTGAATGTCTGCTTACAGATAACGGAAAGGAATTTTCAGATCCGTTATCAATTGAAGCAGATTCTCAGACTGGCGAAACACTTACACATGTTTTTTACTGCAATCCAGGAAGAAGTGACCAGAAAGGAAAATGTGAAAAGAATCATGAACACTTTAGAGAATGCATTCCTCAGGGTATAAGTTTTAATCCATATATGCATTCAGATATCATAAAGATATCAAATCAGGTAAACAATTATCCCAGAAAAATGTTAGGCTTTCATTCACCATATGAAAGTACAATGTCATTACTCAATAAAAAAGTATTTGAGCTAAATCAGCTTCATGAGATACCCGCTCATAAAGTTACACTCAAATACCCTAGAAAAGTTTAAAATCAAGATAAATCCATACCTTATCCAAGAATGAAAAACGGACTTTTCAGAACAAATTAAAAAAATTTGAGCTGAAACAGAGTTTTTGTGTACTCATTTTCTTGATTTCACACCCTTATTTTATCACACTTTCAAAATATTTCATCTTCTTTTAATCATTAAAAAGCAGGAAAAAACGGAAGTTTCGAACTCATCGGACTTTCCGTTCAAATTTGAGCTTTTTTTATTTAACCTCAAATTTTTTTGAAAAGTCCGTTTTAAGTATTTCTTTTTATTAAAGTTCCGTTTTTTTGTTATTTCATCTTTTTTTACTATAATGTATGTATAGGTATGGATTACTTCTGTATGAAAGGAGTCATTAACGATGGTTAAAAGTAATTCAATTCATCATTTAACTTATAAACAAAGGCAACACATTGAAACTCTTTTAAATGAATCCGTTAAGCTTTGCAATATTGCTTCAGAACTTCATAAGGATCCAAGAGGCATCAAAAAAGAAATTGTCAACCACAGGCAACTCTCCGTTAGACAGAATGCAAAAAACAAATGTGGTTTGCAGATTGTCTGTAAAAAATCAAGACTCTGTAATAACTGTGAATCTGGTTTATGCAAATACTGCAGCTATGCTAAATGTTCTACTCTCTGCTGTGATTTCCAGGAACTTCCTGAATGCAAAACAATGAAACGTTTCCCATATGTATGCAATGGCTGTGATAAAATCAAGGAATGCCCTTTACCAAAGGTATTCTATAAGGCTTCTACTGCTCAAACTGAATATGAATTTAATGTTTCAGAACACAAAAAAGGTCCTCAATTAAATGCAGTTCAAATGAAGCAGCTTGATAAGATTATCAGTGATGGTGTGAAACGAGGAATAGCCATTGAAGTCATCATAGAAACAAATCATCTTCATATTGCTCCCAGTACTGTCTATCATTACATTGATCTTAACTTATTGGAAGTCAAGAACATCGATCTGAAACGTAAAGTCAGATATCACCAAAGGTATACAATAAAGCCAAAAGCGAAGCCATTAAACTATGATTATTTAAATAATAGACGATTTGATGACTTTACTCAATATCTACTTGAAAATCCTGGAGTAAATATTTGGCAAATGGATACTTTAATAGGTAAAAAGGGAGAAGGCGAAAATACAGTCTTATCTCTTCTCTATACAAAAACAAATCTTCAGTTGTTTTTCAAACTAAGATCAAACTGTGCAGATGAAGTGAATAGAGTTTTTGAAAGAATCAAAAAGCATCTGGGAAGTGATCTCTTCAAGGAAATATTTGAATGTCTGCTTACAGATAACGGAAAGGAATTTTCAGATCCGTTATCAATTGAAGCAGATTCTCAGACTGGCGAAACACTTACACATGTTTTTTACTGCAATCCAGGAAGAAGTGACCAGAAAGGAAAATGTGAAAAGAATCATGAACACTTTAGAGAATGCATTCCTCAGGGTATAAGTTTTAATCCATATATGCATTCAGATATCATAAAGATATCAAATCAGGTAAACAATTATCCCAGAAAAATGTTAGGCTTTCATTCACCATATGAAAGTACAATGTCATTACTCAATAAAAAAGTATTTGAGCTAAATCAGCTTCATGAGATACCCGCTCATAAAGTTACACTCAAATACCCTAGAAAAGTTTAAAATCAAGATAAATCCATACCTTATCCAAGAATGAAAAACGGACTTTTCAGAACAAATTAAAAAAATTTGAGCTGAAACAGAGTTTTTGTGTACTCATTTTCTTGATTTCACACCCTTATTTTATCACACTTTCAAAATATTTCATCTTCTTTTAATCATTAAAAAGCAGGAAAAAACGGAAGTTTCGAACTCATCGGACTTTCCGTTCAAATTTGAGCATTTTTTTAACTGGTTAAAAAAATGAACAGATTAATTCTGCTCATTTTTAACGCGTATACGCATAATAGCCTTTCTTAAAGCAATTTCAGCTCTTAATACATCTCCATCTTTATCCTGTAATCTTGATTCTGCTCTACGTTTTGCTTCTTCAGCACGACGTAAATCAATTTCTTCTGGAGATTCAATAGCATTGGCAATAATTGTTGTTTCATCTTCATTAACATAGACAAAACCACCTGCTAAGGCAAATTTAAATCTTTCCCCTTGACTGATATAATTCATTTCTGATATATCTATAGCACTTGCTAAAGGTAAATGGTTGGCAAGAATTCCAATTTGTCCTGAAGTTGTTCTTAAATTCAAAAGCTCAACTTCAGTCTCTTTATAAATACCTCTTGGTGTTACAATCTTTAATTTAAATGTTTTCATTTTCTAAAGATTTTGCCTTTTCAATAGCTTCTTCGATGCTTCCAACATTATGAAATGCTTGCTCTGGTAAATAATCCCATTTTCCATCAAGAATCTCTTTGAAACCTCTAATTGTATCTTCAACACGTACATACTTACCTTCCATTCCTGTAAACTGACTTGCAACAGTAAATGGTTGAGATAAATAGTTACGTACACGTCTTGCTCGTGCTACTGTGACTTTATCATCTTCACTTAATTCATCCATACCAAGAATAGCAATAATATCTTGTAATTCCTGGAATCTTTGTAAAATTTGTTGAACGCCATGAGCAACTTCATAATGTTCTTGTCCGACAACTAATGGATCAAGTGCTCTTGATGAAGAATTCAATGGATCAACAGCTGGATAAATTCCTAGTGCTGCAATAGAACGATCCAATACAACTTTTGCATCAAGATGAGCAAATGTTGTTGCTGGTGCAGGGTCAGTTAAATCATCAGCAGGAACATAAACAGCCTGTACTGATGTAATTGAACCTTTTTTTGTTGAAGTAATACGTTCTTGTAATTGTCCCATTTCAGTAGCAAGCGTTGGCTGATAACCTGCTTGTGATGGTACACGTCCTAATAAGGCAGATACTTCTGATCCTGCTTGTGTAAATCTAAAGATATTATCAATGAATAACAAAACATCCTGATTTTGTTCATCTCTAAAATATTCTGCCATTGTTAAACCTGTTAGGGCAACTCTTAAACGTGATCCTGGTGGTTCATTCATTTGACCAAAGACAAGTGTTGTTTTATCCAAAACGCCACTTTCTTTCATTTCATAATATAAATCATTTCCTTCTCTTGAACGTTCTCCAACTCCAGCGAAAACAGATAAACCACCATGTTGTGTAGCGATATTATTGATTAATTCCTGAATCAAAACAGTCTTACCAACTCCAGCTCCACCAAATAATCCAATCTTTCCACCTTTAATATATGGACAAATTAAATCAATAACCTTAATTCCTGTTTCAAGAATTTCTGTTTCTGTTCTTTGTTGAGCATAAGTTGGTGCACTTCTATGAATTGGCATAGTTGAAACATAATCTGCCAATGCTTCTTTCCCATCAATGGGTTGACCTAAAACATTAAACATTCTTCCTAATGTTTCATTTCCTACAGGAACACGAATTGGGTTCCCTGTATCAATAGCATCGAGACCTCTGGTTAACCCATCAGTTGGTCCCATCGCAATACAACGTACTATATCATCACCAATATGTTGAGCAACTTCAACAGTTAAAGATACTCCCTGATTGTCAATTTGAATTGCTGTATTTAAAGCTGGTAAATGATCAGCATCAAACACAATATCAACAACTGGCCCTACAGCACGTACAATTTTTCCTATATTTAGCATAAGGCACCTCCTTTTATTGAGCATTTGCGCCCGCAACAATTTCACTAATTTCATTAGTAATTGCTGTTTGTCTTGCTTGATTGTATTTCAATAATAAATCTTCAATTAATTCTTGAGCATTATCAGTTGCATTTTCCATTGAAGATCTTCTTGAAGCATTTTCACTTGTGACTGATTCAACAAGATATCCATAAATCACTGATTGTAAATACATTGGTATTAAATGATTTAATACTTCTGCAGGACTTGGCTCAAATATTGTAAACTTTGATGTGATTTCCACATCATCAAACTCTGCAGTATTCACTGGTAAAAGTGTAATAACTCTTGGTGTAAATGTGAGGTTATTGACAAATTCTGTATAGATAATCTTCATTTTATGAATTTCTTGATTTCTATACATCTGTGTTAATTCTCCAACTAATCTCACAATTTCTCTAAAATTCATTGTCGTATTTAAATCAATATAATCATGATTATATTTAATACCACGATGATTCAGATATCCTGCTCCTTTATTTCCAATCATATAAACAAGATCACCTTCATGGATTTCCTGCTCCATTGTCTTAAAAACATTCGCATTATATCCACCACAAAGACCTAAACTTGAAGTCATAACAATATAAACATTCTTACCTTGAGGATTATCCTTTAAATAAGGATTATCAATCATTCCCTGATTACTGACTAAAATTTCTGCAACTGTTTCTTGTACCTTACTATAATAAGGTTTTAACTGTTCTAATTGATTTCTTGTTTTTCTTAATTTAGATGTTGCTACAAGTTGCATCGCTTTTGTGATTTTTTTGGTTGATTCTACAGATTTAATACGTCTTTTAATAGACTGCATATTACTTGCCATAGTCTCTAACCTTCCTTATTCACAATTAAGAATTTATCAACAAATGCACTCATAACTTCTTTCATCTGATTTGCTAATTCGTCACTGATCACTTTTTTTGTTTCAATTTCCTCAATAATATCAGCATGATTTAATTTCATTTCTGCATAGAGTTCATTGACAAATTGTGATACTTTTTTGACTGGTATTGTTTTTGTAAAACCATATTTTAAAGCAAACAATGAAATCACTTGTTCTTCAACACTACGTGGTGAATATTGAGCTTGTTTTAAAACTTCACGTACTTTTTCACCATGATCTAAAGTTGCTTTTGTGGCAGCATCTAAATCACTACCAAATTGTGCAAATGCTTGCATTTCTGTAAATTGTGCCAATTCTAGTTTTAAAGAACTTGACACCTGTTTCATAGCCTTAATTTGTGCAGAAGACCCAACACGACTCACTGATAGTCCTGTATCTATTGCCGGTCTAAATCCGGAATTAAATAAATCCTGCTGCAAGAAAATTTGCCCATCTGTAATAGAAATAACATTTGTTGGAATATAAGCTGAAATATCTCCAGCTTGTGTTTCAATAATTGGTAAAGCAGTAATTGATCCACCACCATTTTCTTCATTCAAACGACATGCTCTCTCTAATAATCTCGAATGTAAATAAAAGACATCTCCAGGATAAGCTTCACGTCCTGGTGGTCTTTTTAACAATAATGATACTGTACGATAAGCAACGGCATGTTTAGATAAATCATCATAAACAATTAAAACATCCTTACCTTCTTCTAGCCATTCTTCAGCCATAGCACAACCTGCATATGGGGCAATATATTGAACTGGTGCCAATTCACTTGCTCCAGCAGCAACAATTGTTGTATATTCCATAGCTCCGCCTTTACGTAATTTTTCAACAATTTGAGCAACTGTTGAATTCTTTTGTCCAATCGCAACATAAATACAATATATATTTTGTCCTTTTTGATTAAGAATCGTATCAATCGCAATTGCTGTCTTTCCAGTTTGACGATCTCCAATGATTAACTCACGTTGTCCTCTTCCAATTGGAATAATTGCATCAATAGATGTAATTCCAGTCTGTAAAGGCTGATCAACTGACTTTCTTGTCATAACCCCACTCGCTACTTTTTCAATTGGTCTTGTATGTGTATAAGCAATACTTCCCTGACCATCAATAGGCTGTCCTAAAGGATTAACAACACGTCCTAATAATCCATCACCTACAGGTACTTCAATAATCTTACCTGTACGCTTAACCTCATCACCTTCCTTGATAGTTCCTTCACTACCAAGCAAAACGGCACCTACGCTATCCTCTTCAAGATTCATAACCATACCATATACATCATCAGGAAATAGTAAAAGTTCTCCTAACATGGCACTATCTAACCCATGAACAAGTGAAACACCATCACCAACCGTCATGACTGTTCCAACATCTTTCGATTCTAAAACATCATCATAATGTTTAATCTGTTCTTTAATTAATGCACTAATTTCATCTGGTCTTAGATCCACTACCTTCACCTACTTTCTTAATAACTCTTTTCTCAGTGATTCTAATTTATAAGAAAGTGAATCATCATAAATATGATTATCAATTTCAACTTTTATTCCACCAATCATATTCTCATCAACAATCATACGTAATTTAACTTTCTTTCCAACTTTCACACTTACCGATCTCTCAATATGTTCTATTTCTTTTTCAGTTAGTGTAAAAGCACTATAGACCTTCCCAACCTTTATACCAAAATAGTCATTACAAAGAGATTGAAATTCTTGGCAAATTCCAACAATATATCTCATTCTTCTTTTCTTTATTAACAACAATAGAAAATTATAAACATAGTGTGTAACCTGTTTATAAAAACTCTTCTTTAAAATATCAATCTTAATATCATCCGCTAAAGCAACATGACTAAAGAAACGTACAAAAGACTCATCTTGAAAAACATCAGCAATTTTCTGCATATCCTTTTGATAAACATCAATAGCATGTTCTTCTTTTGCTAATTCAAATAACGATTCAGCATAACGTCTTGATATAGCATCCATTATTTGATTACCTCTTCAACAAATTCATTGACTAATTTCTCATTTTCTTTTGTATTCATTTCTTTTTTCATAATTTTTGTTGCAACATCCATTGCAATATCAACAATTTCTTCTTTCATATCAGCTCTTGCCTGAACCTTTTCAGCAGCAATTTCTTTTTCTGCCTGTTCAATTTTACTCGCTGCTTCTTTTCTTGCTTCAACAATAATATCATCACGTACTTTCAAAGCGTCAGACTTTGCCCGTTCCACAATATCACGATATTCTCGTGCTGAATCACGTGCCTGTTTCTCACTTTCAACAACGAATGTTTTTGCTTTTTCATTCATCTCTTTGGCTTCATCAATTTGATTTTCAATAAAATCTGCTCTCTTTTCAAAATAAGCTTGTACTGGAGACCAAAGATATCTTTTAAAAACAAATAACATCACACCTGTCGATAATAACTGAACAATAAGTGTTGTTATATTGGGGAATAATTTACCAGCAATATCTATATCCACGTCTTATTCCTCCTTCATCATTTGTATTCTGCAATATTTATCCAATAAACATTGGGAAAACGAACATTAATAAGAAAGAAATTAATAACCCATAAATAGCAACTGTTTCTGATAAAGCGATACCTAAAATCATCATTGTACGAATTTTACCTTCTGCTTCAGGATTTCTCCCAACTGCTTCTACTGCCTTACTCGCTGCAATACCTTCACCAATACCTGTTCCTAACCCTGCACATACAGCAATACCAGCTGCAATTGCAATTAAACCATAATCTGTCATTTTCTATACCTCCAAATTTAATTTTTGTTTTTTAATTCTTTACATGTTATTCTGCTTCAATAGAAATCAGAATACTAGATAAAGTCACGAAGACTAATGTTTGAATACATCCAGCAAACACATCAAAATAGGCATGTAAAACTGGAGCTAAAATAGGTCCTAAAATGTTAAATGGCAGAATAAATCCAGATAACCAACCTGTAAATTGATAAACCAGTGACATTAATATTGTTCCACTCAATATATTACCAAATAAACGCATTGATAATGATATTAATGGTGATACTGCACTGAGAATATTTGTTGGCGGCCACACCAATTCTTTGATATATGTTAGTCCACCTTTTTTCTTTAATGCATTATATTGTATTAATATAAATGTAACTAAAGTCATAGCTAATGTTATTGAATAATTAGATGTTGGGGCATTAAAACCAATCAACCCACTTAAATTAGCAACAATTAAATAAACAAATAACATCGCAAAATAAGGATAATAATTTTTTTCAAACTGCGATGGCATAATTGATTTTAAATAATCATAAACCACCTGAATTCCTGTTTCGCATACTAACACAATACCCTTAGGTTTTTGTAGAGGATCTGCTGCCATCACTTTTTTTCCTGCATAAATAAAGAATAAACACAGGGCGGCAATAATAATCAAAGAGAATACCAGTTCCACTTGTAACTCTATGTGTATTGTCGATAGTATTGCTGTATTAACCATCCACTTCACCTCCTTTATGAATATATCCTTCTAAATATATTGATATTTTTGTACACATGTAGCCTAAGAAAACACCTAACAAATGGAACCATGGTGTTTTCACTGCCACATAAAAACCAAAAGCATATAATGCTAATTTGACAATAAACATGAATGCTATAATTGCAGTACTCATTGAAAATTTCAGAATACCTTCACTCATCTTAATAATCAATAAAAAGACAATGACATTAATAATATACCCTAAAACAAACCCAAATATATAAGATATGTCATGAAATATAACACCAACTATTGCCAAAATAAGACATCCGATTAAAAACACATAAATCGATTTCTTTAAAACTGTTATTTCATTCATGACGTCCCACTCCTAACAGCAATTTGATAACATAAATAAATGCCAACAATAAGCAAATTAATAAAATAATAGGTTGGCATCCAAAATATGCATCTAATTTAACACCCAAAAATGTACATAAAATGAACGTCCCTATAACTTTTATTCCTAATTCTAAAGCAAATAAAAGATCTTTTAACATTGATTAATTATCTGTTCCAAACAGACGATCACCAGCATCACCTAAACCTGGAACAATATAACCTTTATCATTTAATTTCTCATCTAAAGCAGCAACAATTAAATCAACATCAGGATGAGCTTGTTCAATCATTGCAATACCTTCAGGAGCTGCCACAAGACAAGCTAACTTAATATATTGGGCACCTCGTTTTTTAATATTTGTAATCGCTGCACAGGCACTTCCTCCAGTTGCTAACATTGGATCAACAACAATCACATCAGCACTATCTAAACAAGATGGAAATTTTGCATAATATTCTTCAGGCTGAAGTGTCTCTTCATTACGGGCCATTCCAATATGACCTACTTTGGCATTAGGAATAATGTTTTTAAACCCATCAACCAATCCCAATCCAGCTCTTAAAATAGGAACCAGTACAACTGGTCTCACTAATGTTTTACCAGTCATTGGACAAATAGGTGTCACTATTTCAACATTCTTTAATGGTAACCCTTTTGTCACTTCATATGCCATTAACATTGCAATTTCATCTAAATTTTGTCTAAATTCTTTTGTTCCTGTATCCTTATTTCTCATAATTGTTAACTTATGATCAATTAAAGGATGATTTAAAATTGTCGTTGCCATGATTATCCTTCTTTCTATTTTATATAAGTTTTTCCATTATACATTGTCACTTTATCAGTTAAAGTCTTCACTCTTGCAATACATTCAGCTTTCACTTCATCAGTTTCATCATTTTTTAAACGATATGCAATAATTTTTCCTACTTCTCTAAAATCCTCTTCATTAAATCCTTTTGTTGTCATAGCAGGTGTTCCGACACGAATACCACTTGCTTTAAAAGGTTTTTCAGTATCAAAAGGAATGGCATTCTTATTAGCAGTAATATTAATTTCATCAAGTAATCTTTCTGCCTTTTTACCACTAATACCACAACTTGCTTTCACATCAATTAATAAAAGATGATTATCTGTTCCTCCAGCAACAAGTCTAAATCCTTCTTCTTTTAAAGATTCTTCTAAAGCCTTCGCATTTTTAATAATCTGTGAAGCATATTCTTTAAATTCAGGTTGTAATGCTTCATGGAAACAAGCTGCTTTTGCAGCAATAATATGCATTAAAGGTCCACCTTGCATACCAGGGAAAACTGCTCTATCAATGTCAGCTGCAAATTCCTCTTTACACATAATAACTCCACCACGAGGTCCTCTTAATGTCTTATGCGTTGTCGTTGTCACAATATCTGCATGTGGGAATGGTGATGGATGTAATCCCGCAGCTACTAATCCAGCAATATGTGCCATATCAACCATAAATAATGCGCCATTATCATGAGCCACACGAGCCATAAATTCAAAATCAATAATTCTTGAATAGGCACTTGCTCCGGCAACAACTAATTTAGGCTTAATTTCTTCAACCTTTTTTTGATAATCTTCATAATCAATTGTTTCACTCTCTTGACTTACACCATAACTATAAAAATCATAATTAATACCAGAATAATTTAATGGATGACCATGTGTTAAATGCCCTCCATCAGCAAGTGACATCCCTAAAACTTTATCACCATGTTGCAATAAAGCTAAATAAACAGCTGTATTTGCTTGCGCACCACTATGAGGCTGTACATTCGCATGTTCACAGCCAAATAATGCTTTTAAACGATCTCTGGCAATATTCTCTACTTCATCAACAAAACCACAACCACCATAATATCTTTTTCCTGGATATCCTTCAGCATATTTATTTGTTAAAACTGATCCAGCTAATTCTAGAATTTGTTCAGAAACAAAATTCTCTGAAGCAATTAATTCAATATTATTTCTTTGTCTATTTAATTCTCTTTCAACACTTTCAAATATTTCTGTATCCCTCATGATTTATTCCTCCTCTAAAGCCATCATTTTTTGAATTCTCTGATCATGACGTCCACCTTCATAATCAGTATTTAACCAAGCATTTAAAATTTCAACTGCTAAACCTTCACCAATAACTCTTTGACCCATAGCAATCATATTTGTATCATTATGAGCTCTTGTTGCTTTTGCACTAAAAACGTCATGAACCAAAGCACAACGTATTCCTTTGACTTTATTAGCTGTAATTGAAACACCAATCCCTGTTCCACATACAACAACACCTTTGTCACATTCCCCCGAAGCAACAGCCTTAGCAGCTTTTGATGCATAATCTGGATAATCACAGCTTTCTTCATTGTAAGTTCCAAAATCAACGACTTCATACCCCTGTTTACTCATTTCTTCCATTAATACATTCTTTAAACGCAACCCACCATGATCACATGCTACTGCAATTTTCATTTCAAGACCTCCTCAATGTCCTCTTTTGTTATTTTACCCTCACGTAATATTTTTATTTCATCTCCACTGACATCTACAACAGTACTTGCTATAGAATCAGTTGTCTTCCCATCAACAATCAAATCAATACGACCATCTAACTGATCTAGCACTTCTTTTGTTGATGTGGTATTGGGATGATTTGACAAATTTGCACTGGTCACTAACATCGGACCAACATTTCGTAATAATGCTAAAACATAATCATTATCAGGAATACGAATACCAATTGTTTCTTTACCATTGGTCATGATTGGATCAACACCTTCTCTTTTTTTAAAGATTAATGTGATCATCCCAGGCATAAAGGCAGATATTAATTTCCATGCCCAATCACTAACATAAGCATACTTTTCAATATCTTCTTTATAAGCAACCATCAGTGTAATAGCCTTAGAATAATCTCTATTCTTCGCTTCCATTAGTCTATCCAACGCTTCTCTCGAGCCAAATTTAACGCCAACTCCATAAACCGTTTCTGTTGGAAAAGCAACAACTTTTCCTTCATTGATTACATCACATACAATATCTATATCTTTTGCTGATACTACCTTTGTCATTTACATCACCCTCTGTGGGATATTTTACCATAAAATATTGAGAATTTATAGAAATATAGGCATAATTAAGTTTTTTTTAAATAATGAAAAGATTCCTTCATCTTTATCAAGGAATCTTATGAAACTATGAACTATTATTAACTCTTTTGTAAAACCAAATGTTTATCTGAAATTGCCTTAAAACTATCATCATGTGTCACAACAATAATTGTTTTACCTTGTTCTTTTAATTTAACTAATAATTCTAATATTTTATCTTTATTCTCTTGATCTAATGAACCTGTTGGTTCATCAGCCAATATAATCTGACTATCATGAACAATCAACCTAGCTAAAGCTATTCTTTGCTTTTCACCACCTGAACATTCACAAACCAACTTATTTTCATAACCATCTAATCCAACCATCTTTAATGCATCAATCATCTTATTTCTATTTTTCTTTCTTAATTTTATTGTTGGAAAAACAATCTGCAAATTATATAATACTGTTTTTTCTTCTAATAAAGCAAAATTTTGAAAAATAAAACCTATCATTTCACTATGCATCTTCCTTTTATCTTTCTTTTGAACTTCTTGATGATTCAATAAAATTTTCCCACTATCAATATCCTCTATTAAACCAATTATATTTAATAATGTCGTTTTTCCAACACCAGACTTTCCCATAATCACCATAATCTCATTTTCTTCAATTTCTAATGAGTAATCTTTAAAAATAACATGATCTCCATATGATTTATTGATTCTTTCTAATTTAATAATTGCAGACATTTTTACACCTCCTTCAATAATTCAATTTTATATATTAAGCGACATGTTTTATAAAAAATATAAAAACCATCAATAACAATCATCATACTTAAATAATATAACAAATCTTGTAATACCCCTATTTTAACTGCTATTATTATTGGAATCATAAAAGTCATCATATCCAATAAATATAATTCTTTATATAAATGGATATACTTATATCCATAAATCATTTTTAATGAAATTTCTTTATCATTATTTTTAATATATATATTAACCAATAATTCCAATATCAAAAAATAAGTAAACAAATACAATCCTAAAAACAAAACATTGTCAAAAACAACTGGTAAAGCATTTTCTCTTAAAATCCATTGAATATAGATTCCATTATCTTGAATATTTATTTGATCTCTATCTATTTTATCAGTTAATAATGTTTTATAATAATCAATACTTTTTTCTTTCTTTAAATATAAACTATGATACATATAAGGATAGTCTTCATTCATAATTAAAATGATAGGATTTTTAATAGAAGTAAGAATAGAAAGTGATGGATCATAAAATTCATATTTTTCTTTTATATATTCTACTTTTGTATTAAGTGTATATTGATATTGTTTAACATCAATATTTTTATATTCTTGAGGAATCAATAATGTTGGACCTTGAACATTTTTATGGATATTGTATAGTGATAGAAATTCTTGATTAACAATAATATAAGGAATATATTGATTATTATTTTGACTATTTCTTAAAATATCTGTAAAATCACAAGCTATTGCTCCATTTTGACATAATATCTTAGAATAATCTTTTGAATTCTGAATATTTTTTATATCATAAACATTATTAATAATATCTTTTTGCTTATAATAGCTATACAGCATCTGATAATATGGATAAGTTGGTAATACACTATATATAATAAAAAATGTAAATATAATCATAAAAATGACTTTACTTATCAGTTGAATAAGAACTAAAGAATGGAAGGATTTTTTTCGGACGATATTTATATAACTTTTTGTTTTGTATAAATAAAGCATAAAAATAATAACTAATATTACAAATAAGCCTATTGATATAAATATAAATAATATAATATCTTTTATAAATGATATAGTATGGCTATTCACTCTTGAAACAAATACTATATAGTATAATAACATTGAAGAAAGTAAGACAATGAAAGATAAACAACTTTCCTTTAAAAAATAATTATAGAATATATTGATTTGTTTATATCCCATTAAATTCACAATGGCTATTTCTCTGTACTTTTTAAATAAGTCATATAATAAACATATTAAAAATGATATAGAAAAGAAAACAAGAACAACATAACTATTATGTGATATCAATTCATTATGTTCTGAAAGTTGTTCTGATATATCATATTGACTATCATCAAAATGAATCTTAATAAGTTCTTCAATTTCTCTTTTATCATCATTATTATTTATAAATACATAATAGTTAACATTATTATTAACACTTTTATAATCTTTAACAAATTCCCCCATACATCTTTGTTCGTAAATTATATGATTTGTTTTTAAATAATTCTTATTAAATAATTCTATCATTCCACTAGCATTAGAATCTTTACGAGTTGTCACATACCCTTGACTTATCATATTTCCATAATCAATATTCTGTCCTTGATATTCAAATTGATCTTTCAAAAATGTAAAATATAAATTATCTGGATCATAAATATAATTTCTTATAACTTTATCTCCATTATCTAAATATTGATCATATCCCGTTTTAATAGTCATTTTATCTCTGATTGCTAAATCTAATAACTGTTTATGAAAAACATCTATTGTTTCTCTATTTGCATTAAATACTGAAAACTCATACCGTTGTTTATGTGATATATTGGTTAATACATTTTCAACATTTAGTGCTTCAATATCTTCCTTAGATCTATTTTGAAATAAAATACTAAAAAAAAGGGAACTTATTAATAATATAATAAAATATAATTTCTTATTCATAAGTTCCTCTCTCCTTTTCTAACCATAGAAACCTTTAAATGAATGTGAATGACTATCGTAACAATCCATTAAGGCTGTAACAGATCTTAATTTATCTGTTGTTTCAGCAGTAACTGCTTCATTGCCACATTTTACTCTTGCAATTGCTTCAGCTAGGCTATTACCACATGAAACACTTGTTCCTTTAGTAACCCATCTATCATCAATAGCTCTTGCTGTAACTTGTCTTGTACTTCCACTTCCATTACATGGTATGGTTTGCCAATCAGCCGCTTTAATATTGAACATACCTGAAAAAAGTAGAGTGCCAAATATTATAAATGAAACAAATATTTTTTTATATTTCATATACATCTCACCTCCTTTCTTTATTAACTACATTATATCTTATTGCTAAAATAATTAATGAATTATTAGAAATCCGAGTCATTTCACATGAAATCCGTCATTTTTATTTATTTGTATATCAGCTTTTGGTATAATAATTACAAAAACAATAAGAAAGGTTGGAATAAACTATGTACAAATTTGCTATTATAGATAATCATCAGTCTGATATTGATAAAATGGTAGAAAAAATCCATCAAGTCTATTTCAGTAAACATCATATGAATTATGATTGTGATACATATTTGGGATGTCAAACCTTTCCATTTGATAAATATTATGATGCTATTTTCTTAGATATAGAAATGCCTGAAATGGATGGATTTGCTTTTGCAAAAGAAATTAACCAAAAATATAATCCTAAAATTATTTTTATGACCAATCATGATAATTTAGTTATGTCCGTTTTTGATTACAAACCTTTTCATTTTATACAAAAAAATAAGTTTGATGAAAGTTCAACACATGTACTTGAACTTCTTTGTGACAATTTATTAAATAAAGTTATAAAAGTAACAAATACGAACAATGAAATAGATTTTGTAAATCAAAGTCAGATTACTTATATTAATATTTATGAGGGTATAGTTACTCTACATACATTTAACAATGAAATATATACAACATGGAAATCATTAACATCTATTTATAAAGAACTCAATCAGCAACTATTTACATATATTAACCAATCAACAATTGTTAATATGAAATATATAAAAGAAATTGATCCTCAGTTTACGCATCTTATCTTAAAAGATCGTACTGTATTCAAAATTTCTACTAGAAACAAGTCAACATTTAAGAAAACCTATATAAAATTCAGGTTACAATAATATGTCTGTATTTGATTTATTAATTAATTTTATTGAATCTCTTGGGTTCATTGGTTTCATATATTTCATATTTCATAAAAGAAAGGGGTTTATCTTATTTTTTATTTTTGTAATAATAAATATGTTAAATGTAACTCTTCATAACTACTATTTACTACCCGAAATTTCGTTAACTATCTCGTTGCAATTTATTATATTTTTATATGCATATCTTCTAAACAGAAAGAACATTATTCAAGATATATTTTTAACACTACTCATCTTTAATATAAGTAATTTTTCAAATACAACAAGTATGATTATTACCAACATCTTTTACTCATTTCCTTTTTATCGAGGTAATAGTTATTATTTTTTAGCAGTATTTACAAGAATAGTTTTCTTTTTAATCACTTACATGATTTATCTAATATTGAATAAATCAACTATTACATTTGCTAAAACAAATAAAATTATTTCTATTTTGATAATTCTTTTCATACTTGAACTACTTTATTCTTCTTGTATAGAAATTGTCTTTTATAATAATATTTTTGATATCAATATGATTTTGACTTTATTGTTTATTAATGTTCTCGTTATTATTTTATGCTATACTTTTTTTGAATCTCAAAAAGAACAGCTCCATTTACTAAAGTTACAGGAAATAAACTTAAAAAATGAACATCAAATTAAAATCAATCATATTAATGATGAAAGTATAAAACATCTTTCTTTATGGAAACATGATATAAATTATGTTTTTACATATATTGAGAATCATATTAAAAATCAAAGATATGATAATGCTTTAAAAACTATTTCTATTTATCATGATGTTATCAATAATTATAATTTATTTACCAATACAAATAATGATACATTAAATTCTATTTTAATTGAACATATTGATGAACTTATCAAAAACGACATACACATTTATATAAGCACAGATAAAAAGGAAGTTCCATTATCTACTGAACACTACCAACAAATATTACATTTATTTTTTAATCACATTATAAAAAATTGTCAATCTGACTATCAAAAAGAAATATGGATCACATATTATACACAATCTCCTTATTTTACATTATCCTTAGAATATACTTGTCTTGAAGCTACGCTTTATACTTTACACGAGAGTTTTGAAAAAATTGTTAATCAATATGTTGGATTTATAAAAATATCTCACGAAGATCAAAAAGATATAACTAAAATTATTATTCCTTTAACAGAAAACAATGAATAAAGTCAATTATTCATTGTTTTTAGTTAAGTATTACTACTTTTCATACTTTTTTAAACTGTTTGGTTCTTTATCTTGATATTGATGATTACATGACACTAAATTTACTGCTTGAATAGCAACAAGAAATAATCCTGATGATATAATCATTAATAATTTATTTTTTATTTTTTTCATAATCTATTTTTCCTCCTATGGTTAGCATATTTATAATAACAAGCATACTTATTAAAACATTCAAATATGAAGAGCCTATAAAAAACAAATAAACAACTGCAAATAAATATATACAAATATATATTAATGAGTAGATTTTAAAATTTTTTTTCTTTTTAGATGAGATAAGCTTATTGATATTTTGAATTGGACACATTATTAATGTTATAAGGAGTGTTATTATACTTATAATAAACACTTCTACTATATTAAAAGAATGTACTTCTATCATCATAATATTAATCACAAACAATCCAACATACGTACATATACACTTTGTATAACTTTTACAATGATATCCCCCTAGTATACTTCGTGAACTTGACATAATTAATTCATACATTACTGCCTCAATAAAGTGATCCATTAATAATCCAAATACCAATAACAACACTGTTCCCATTACTGATGATACAGCTAGTTTAGCACCATAAAGATAAATTTCACGCTCCTCTTTGAGTACATTATTCTCTTCTAAATATAAAATAAGTTTATCTGATAAAGTATAAATCATTATTAACATCCTTTTATAATTTTATAACTTGAGTTGCATACTCTTTTAATGATTCATCATGAGTGACTATAATAATTGTTTTCCCATCTTTTTGCATTTGTTTTAATAACTGACAAACCTTTTCTTTATTGTGTGCATCTAATGAGCCAGTCGGTTCATCAGCTAAAATGAGTTCGCATGGTTTCAATAATAATCGTGCTAATGCAATTCTTTGTTGTTCTCCACCAGAACATTTATAGATTTTTTTCTTCTCATATCCCTCTAATCCCACCGTTTTCAATGCTTCCTTAATTTTTTCTTTCTTATTTCTGCTTACATTATCTAATGCTAAAGTAAGATTGTATTCTACTGTTTCATTGTCTACTAATGCAAAGTTTTGAAATAAGTATCCTATTTTTTCTCTAAGCATAATCTCTGCCTTTCTTGAAAAAGGCTTAATATTTTTTTGATCAAATAAGATAATGTCTCCACTATCAGGTTTATCTAATAATCCTATCATATTTAATAAAGTTGATTTCCCTGAACCTGACTGACCCATAATAACAACAAATTCACTATTATTAACTTCAAAAGACAAATTATTAAATACATGTTTTTCTTGAAAAGATTTTGAAATGTTTTTTACACTTACAACTTTCATTTACATCTTCCTTTCCTCTTAAATGACTCCACCTTTTAGATAAGAAATGATTCCTTTTTTCTCGAAACGATAAATCATAACAACTATAATGAGTACTTCAATACAAATAATAAGAAAAATAAAGTTAATTAATTCCAATAATTGAACTGTATACATTAACCAACTCACTGTAGAGGCAATAATTGTTGAAGATAAAATAAATATGAATAACATCCCATACCTTTTCTTTTTATCTCTTCCTAGCATATATTGAATTGCTATTTCTTTTCCAAATTCCTCTAAATACATTCTTGTTGTAATATAAGCATTGCATATAATAATTAGTAAAAATATACTCATAATCAATAGAAATTCTGGAATATATTCTTGACATCTATCTATATAAAATTCATATGAGTTCATACATGATGTCAAACTTGCTGTCTCCAAGTTTTGCCCTTCTAATGCTTCTAATTCAGCAATATATTCATTATAGCTTTTATGCCTTTTATCAAATAATAATCCTTGTATATCCACATCTACACTATAGTTTTTAACAACACATATAACTGGATTTGTCATTACATATACATATCTAACTTTTGGATTAAAAAATTGACCTGTATCTTTAACATAGATTACTTTGTAATTTTGAGGATTATATATTTCCATATCTAATTTTTCTTTTAATTGTTGTGGAATAAGAAGTATATTTTCATTATAATCAGAAAGATTTATTTTGTCTCCATCTGTATTATAAAACTGACAGTCTTGTAAATAATATTGATTGCCTTCTAAATATTCATATTGATAATACGTTGCATATTCATCCTCTGAATCATAGAAAGGACTCTCTTTTGAACGCATATAATATTTTTCCATGTCACAAAAAATCTCTTTATCAATATAATGATTAAATATAGTTTCGTTATGTATAAATGAACCTCCGATTTGATAATAATTTTCTATATTATCTTTTTGGTTTTGTATGCTGTTATAATTCTTTACATAAGGTAAAGAATCCGAAAAAGTTGATATAACAGGCATCACTAATAATACAATCACTACTGCCTTACTAATCCACTGAACAATAACTAGATGTCCATATGCCTGATTTGATTTTAAATATTTGATATTTATTGTATATTTTATAACTAAATATATAGCAATATTAACAAATAAAATAATAATTATATAATATATATTAACAATTTGATAAGTGTAAAAGTACTCTCTTGTTAATGTATTTATTTCACCTACTTTAATATAACAACCAATAACATTACTCAATACAAAGACAATAATTGATATTACGAAAAAAAGCAGAAAATTTTTAATAACAAGTTTTAATACAGAATGACCTAGCATTCTTGATATTAAATATTTCTTATGCTCTTTAACAATAATACAAATAAGAATAGATATTAATAAAATAATACATAGTCCTAAATAAGTTGTACTGTAATTATTTATAATTGAGCCATCGTTTGGATAACTCATTTCATCAGATTGTGTATCAAAAATCTGTTTAATAGGATAATGCTTTGTAAGAAATTCTTTAAAGTCCTTTACTTCACTTTCTTGATTTGTAAAAATTGATATTCCAAATTTATTAGTTAAATAATTTAATTCATTTATATCTGATAATTGATAAATACGAATAATATCTTGGGTATTTTTAAAAAACTGATTATTTATAATTTTGATATACCCTTTACTCTGATTATCACTTAAATCTGTTGTATAGTATTTATTCTTATTATTGTGAGTTTCTATATTTATATAATTTGATAATTGATTTATATTTGTTAGATAATAATTTACATAAGTATTAATTCCTGCCTCATCCTCATATGATATAATAGTAGAGAGCTTTGTTTGATGAGCATCTGCATAAGATAGAATATCATTCATTATATCTTGATAATTATTATTATCTATCTCGATCATTAAATAGTTTTCTGATATTCCCATTTCTTCCTCTAATGTTTGATTAAGATTATATATTTTTGTGGCTTCTATTTGATTTTTCTCATAATAAGTACGATTAACGAGAAATATAGATAATACTATTAAAATGAGTATATATATTTTTTTCATATTATTCTATTTCTCCTCTCTTTATTGATATCAAACCAAAACAAGTTTAGTTTATTGTTCTATTAAAAGCAAAGAGGGAATCATCCCTCATTCTTACTTTGCTAATTTTGATAAATACCATAATAATGTCTATGCCCTACTTTATAATATTGACTTTGAACATTAATATGACAATCACTCGATTTTTTACCATAGTAAGCAGCACAAGACACTTCCTCATTTGTATTATTATTTTTCAAATAATTAATATAAGTATATCGTTCACTTTCTCCTCTAAAAGATGCAGCACCATGTAATGTGTAAAGTGCACAATCAGCTTTAAGTGTTGCTTCATTTTTAAGTGTTGTTTGTGATTGACATGATAAATCAGTATATGCCGCACTAACAAAAGTTAAACTTAACGCCATTAATAAAGAAAATAAAGTAAACCCTTTTATCCATTTAAACTTCATAAATCTCTTCTCCTTTTCTTGATATATTTCGATTAATTAGTGTTTTATTTAATCCTCCTTTCTTGAAATAAAATACACTAATTTTTCTATCTTTATTGTATAAAAATTATAATATAAATGAATAATTATTAAATATCCGTTAGATTTTATTTAAAATCCGTTAATTTTTTAAGTTTTATAACTTTTGTTGCATAGGTTATCAATGATTCATCATGAGTCACTAAAATAATTGTTTTTTCCTGATGGTGAAATTCCTCCAATAGTGTCATTATTTTTATTTTATTCTCTTGATCTAATGATCCCGTTGGTTCATCAGCGAGTATAAGTTCACATGGCTTTAATAATAGTCTTGCTATTGCAATTCTTTGTTGTTCTCCACCAGAACATTGATATATTTTTTTATGTTCAAAATAATCTAACCCAACTTTATGAAGAGCACTTTTTATTTTATCGTTTTGGTGGTGAGAATCTCTAATTACAAAACTTAAATTATTGTATACTGTTTCAGTATCAATTAAAGCATAGTTCTGAAAGAGATACCCTATTTTTATTTTTAATAATTTTTCAGCTCTTTTAGAAAATGGCTTAACATCAGTTTGATCAAATAATGTGATATGTCCTTGATCAGGTCTATCTAACAACCCTATAATATTCAAAAGAGTTGATTTCCCACATCCAGACTGTCCTGTTATTATGATAAACTCTCCTTGACTCACTTCCATACAAAATTGATCTAATACTACTTTTTCTTGATATCTTTTTGAAATATGATCAATTTTTAAAATCGTTTCACTCATAATCTTGATTCTACTTTCAATATATTAGCAATATTTGAATTTTCAAACTTTTTAATAAATCCATATAAAACAATGAATTCAAATCCTAAAGCACAAATATTGAACATAATCACTTCCAAAAAATATACTCTTATAATAGCAATTCCAATTATCAATATGGATACATATGTTATAAAAGTATACATATAGAGTTCTCGATATCTTTCTCGAGAACTATACCCATTCATATAACTTAATGCTATTTGTATTTGATTTTCTGAAACATAGAAATAAGTTATTTGATAAATAAGAATTGATATAAGTGCAACATAAAGTACAATTGTGAAAAGAGTTTCTTGTAGGGTTCTTTGGATAATAGCCAAATTAACAGAAGATATCTTTTCATTCGAATACATTTCTATTGTTTCATTTGTCATTCTTTTGACTTCATTCTGGTAATCTTGAATACTTTTCTCTTGTGTCAAAAGATTCATATAATATAATCTTGTAGCATCACTTTTATGTGTTACTAAATGGACCATAGGATTTGATAAATAATATGGTTGACTTAATTTTATATTAAAGCAATTTCCTGTTTTTTTAACATAAACAACTTTATACTGTTTTTCTCCCATTACTTTCTTCAGATTTTTATTTTTATATTCTTGTGGAACCAATAAAACGTCTTCATTAAACTGAGATAAATCTAAAACATGTCCATTTTCATCTTCAATAATTTGATTATCAAAGTAATTAGCATTAGCTAAAACAAATGGATAATCAATAACCATATCATCAATCTCTTCATAATCTTCTTCTGGTATGACTTCTAATAAATATTCTTTTGTATGATTTTGATAATAATCAAAATCTATATAGAAACCACCATTATGAAGATAATAATTAAATACTTCCTCAGTATTTTCTGATGTATTCATATCACTATCAAAATAAGCACTTTGATCAATTAATACCCTATTTTCTACAATTCCTTTATACTGAATTATAGAATCAATAGATGTTTGTATCATTTCAATAAATGGAATCATTAATAAAGAAACAACAATAACCTTTATTAAAACATTTATTTGGGCAAAATATTTAATTTGATATTCCTGTTTAAGATACTTTAAATGCATATTAAAATATATAAATATATATATGATAATGCCTAACAGAATCAATAATATCAAAAATATACTCACATATTTTATAAACAATTGATAGTATGCATAATTATAAGCTGCTATTTCTCCTGCATTGATATACATTGTGATTATCAAAGATATCATAAAAACAAACATTTCAACAATCACAAAATACCCTAGTTTCATTCTCATTATTTTGAATATAGAAAGACCATTTAATCGCATAATCATAATTTCTCGTTTGAGTTTCATTAAATAAACAACCAATAATAAACCAATAACAACAATCAATACAACCATAACTTTTAACATATTCATTTGATTATCTTGATGAATATTATCAAGTTGAGCAGGTGAATAACCATCAGTTAAATCTTGATAACTTATATGTCCTTTTAAAAAGACATTATTCATATCAGTTAGTAAATCTTCACGATGATTGCTATATAAAAACAAAGAAATATGGTTATTGTTATTTTTTATAACCTCATCTATTTGATAAAAATTATGAATACGATATTGATCATGAAAATCATGAAAGAATTCTTTATTCACCGTTACCATAACTCCACTATTATTTGGATCATTTTGATACGTAGTATAATATTGATGCCTATCATATTGACGAAAATCTATTGTTTGATTTTTATCAGAATAACTTATCCCATTGAGTATATCTGATTGATCAGTATATAAATAATAATTACTAAAATGAACTCCACCTTGATTATCTCCAGTCACCATCAACATAGTTAAATGATGTTCTTGACAATAATCAATTAATGACATAACACCTTCTTTTTGATGTTCATTTTGAAATTGACTCCAAAGCATTATGGTTTCTTTTTGAATTTGACTAGATACATAGTCCTGAATAGCACCTAACTGATAATATTGCACATTTTCCATATTCACAAAACTCAAATATCCGATTATCACAGAAATGAAAATTGTTATTAGCCAAATTCCCCTCTTAATCATATTATCACTCCTTCATATAGACAAAAAAGGGGAATCCCCCTTTTTGGTTAATTACATTCTCATTCATTATCAAATTCAAACCAGTTATTTAAAACATATATGAAATATTTCTTTTAAAAATATCAATTTCACTTTTTCCAACCATTACAATAAAACAATAATTAACCTTCTTTTGGAATCATTTATTATCACATAACTAAGTTTTTTTACTTGAAGTAAAGATGCTGTGTAGTTATATTTTATTTATCTATGTGAAATGAAATCTTGATACATATGATAAACTTTCATAATGCTTTTATAAACAAACAATATCTCTCCGACAATAAGAACAAGTATTCCACTCCATGAAAAAACACTAGAAATACTCGATACACTTGTTCCTGACAACATTGAACTAACGCCAATCATCAAAACACCCAATATAAAATACTCAATAACTCTTTTCATAAGACTCATAACCTCCTCTTTCATTATTTTATTATAAATATAAAAGACATTACAAAAAGAAGATATTTATCAATAAATACTAACTCCCTAAATGAAATGTCTTTTATAAATTATATATGTTTGTCCCCTCAGCATATATCCTTATACTTATATTATATACCATAAATATGGAATTTTTGTGAATATATTCACTTATTTGTTTCTGAAAGTTTTTAGAAAAGTTCTGAAAAATATCACAATCATTATTCATTTGTGATATGATAAGAACATATGAAAGGAATGTGATAGAAATGAAAAAGAAAACTTTAGCAACGGCAGCAATCTTAACTGGTGCAATGGTTGGTTTTGCGAGTGTCACTGCTATTGATTTAGCATGTAAGAAAAGAGCTCCAAAAAAGAAAAAAGATGATTCTGTTGATCCACATATCGAAAAGAATTTGCCTTGGTTAAAACAACAGCATTTTGAGGACTTGGAAATCACTTCTCATGATGGTTTGAAATTAAAAGCAAAACTTTTAAAATCAGATCTTGATACTGATAAAGTTCTTATTGCAGTTCATGGATATCGTTCTTATAATTTAAAGGAATATGCTTATTATATTAAATTTTATCATGATTTAGGTTTCCATATTCTCATGCCTGATAATCGTGCTCACGGAGAAAGTGAAGGAACATATATTGGTTTTGGATGGTTAGATAGATTGGATTGTATTCAATGGATTCATAAGATGAAAGAATATTTTGATAAAGATTTACAAATTGTTTTACATGGTATATCTATGGGAAGTGCAACTGTCTTGATGGCTAGTGGTGAAGAATTGCCAAGTGATGTCAAATGTATTATTTCTGATTGTGGATTTACAAGTGTTTTAGATGAATTTGAACATGAATTAAAACAAGCTCATATTCCACCTGCACTTATTTTGCCAACAGCGACACTTTTAAGTAAAAAACGTGTTGGTTATAGTTTTAAAGAAGCTTCAACAATTAATCAAGTTAAGAAATCAAAAACACCAACATTATTCATTCATGGTGATCAAGATGATTTTGTTCCAACTTATATGGTTTATGATCTTTATAATGCCTGTGCTGCTGATAAAGATTTACTGATTGTTGAAGGTGCAAAACATGCTCAAAGTTATCTTGTGAATCAAGAGTTATGTGAAAAAACAATTATAGAATTTATGAGTCAATATGTTCATTAACAACAAAGGAGATTGAATTCAATCTCCTTTTAACATATTCACTATACTTCTTATCATTGTTCCAGTTGCTCCAGTGCCATTATTATCTGCAGTTCCAGCAATATCCAAGTGAATCCACTCTACATCTTTTTCAATAAATGCTTCAAGGAAATTCGCAGCGACACTTGCTCCAGCTCCTGGTTTTCCAACTGAATTTTTAAAATCAGCACTAGATGATTTTAATTTTGCAAAATATTCTTCATCCATTGGTAAACGCCAACCTTTTTCATCAGAATCATTCATAGCCTTAGAAAATTGGTAATAAAATGCATCATTATTTGCAAAAACACCTGTATAAACATCGCCTAAAGCACTAACACAGGCTCCTGTTAAAGTTGCTAAATCAATAATTCGTTTAACACCTAATTGTTGGGCATAAGTTAATGCATCACATAATATTAATCTTCCCTCAGCATCAGTACTTACAATTTCAACCGTTTTACCTGACAATGTTGTAATAACATCTTGAGGTTTATATGCTCTATCACTTACTAAATTTTCAGTTGTTGGAATAATCCCGTAAACATTCACATTAGCATTTGTTTCAGCAAGAATTTTCATAATTCCTAGTACATCTGCTGCTCCACACATATCATACTTCATTCCATAACTATTACCTTTTAAGTTATATCCACCCGAATCAAAAGTAATGCCTTTTCCGACAATTGCTGTATATGGTTCATCTGTTTTTGAATATTTTAAACATATTAAATATGCTGGAATATGACTCCCCTGATTAACTGATAATATTCCTCCTGCTTTCATTTCTTCTAATGTATCTTTATCTAATATTGTACATTCCATACCATATTGACTTGCTAAAGTTTTTGCTTCTTTTACAAGATCACAAGGATTCATATAATTAGCTGGTTTATCAGCTAATTGTCTAGCATAATTAATTCCTGTTCCATATGCAATCCCTTCATGAATATCATCTTCAATATTATCATCCATAGACATAATATCAACATCCATGATTTCTTTTGAATCATGTCCAATCTTAGCTTCTTGATACTTAGAAAGCATATAACTTTCTACAAATAATCTTGTTATTTGATGGATATCAATAGTTTCTGTAACTGCATGCATAGCATCAAAATAAATACATTCTTCTACTTCTCTAGAAATTTTACTAAAAGCTTTTCTTAATTTAAAAGTATTAATATATTGAGATGCTCCTAACCCAATAAAATAAATACTATCAAATGAATAATGCCCTAATGTATGTATCTTCGTTACCTGACCTAATTCTTTATTAACAATTTGATTTAAATCATACCCTAATCTTTCACATACATGCGAACAAATCTCCTGATCCTTAAAAATAGGATAAATAATATTTTGTTGACTATCTTCTATTTGATATTTAACTTGTTTCATTGTATCCCTCCTTAATATCTATCCTACCACTTTTAACAAAACAAACAAATGAAAATATGATTTTCCACATCTATCAACCACAAAGAATTTATTCTATTTCCTTATTAATAATGAATGTATCCAAAAACTGTAGAAATTATTTCATTTCTACAGTTTTATATATGTCAATAAAGAAACATTTTTTATTCTTGAATATTGATGTTATATACTACACCTCATTATCACAAAACAAATAAAATTCCCGTATTGCTTTTAGGAATATTATTCATTTCTTAAAACGTCCTCAATAGACAGATTTCTTATCTGTATACCATTTATAATAAAAATACAAATCATTAATAAACTTATTTCTACAATAAGCCAAATGATATTTTGATAAATCATATTTTTGTCTATTGAAAAAAGACAGATAATAATTATTGATACAATAATAAATAAGAAAATTGCAATAAGAATTTGATAAAAGGTTTCAATAATAACTATTTTCATTATATCTTTATTACTTAATCCATTAATCAATGATAAAACAAATTCTTTTTGACGTGACTGAAAATGACGCAAAGACATCATAACGGTTATATATATCGTTCCTATAATAATGATAGGAATAAATAGTTGTTTCATTTTTTCTGTATGAGCATTTATCTCATTAAGGACAGTTGTATTTTGAAAATCATCATTAATAGATAATTGATCCATTTGATTCAATTTTTCTACTAACTTGAGATGAGTTTCAAGATTTTTTGAAAATAGTGTATAACCAATAAACTTATTATCATTGGTTTGTTCTTGATAAATCCTCATTAATATCTCATAGGGAACATATATACAATATTTATTTGTTGTATAATGATTGATTTCACCCTCATTTAAAACACCTTTTATATTTTGATTCATTGTTTTTGTTATCCAATAAGGATTATTTTCATTTTCTATTCGAATATCTATTTCACCATCAAAATAGTTGGTTGAAAGATAATTTCTTTTCATTAATTGATAAACATCATAACTTAATATAATGGCTTCTTTATCTAACAAATGATATTGATATTCTAATTTGTCTGTTATTTTATTTTCTTCAAAATAAGGTAAAACATCTATTGTCTGATTCCATAAAGTCATTTTTGAATAAATATATGGATAAACTTTATCAGCAGAAATAGAATCTAAAATTTGATTATCCATAATTTGATTTGTTGCTTGAATATGCTGACCATTACTTTGACTGGTTATATATACTTGATTATCAGATAATGCTAACAAATGATTGGTGCTTGTTTTCTGATAATAATGAATACCTGTTATAACAGAAAATATCATGATAAAAGATGTTGCCATTATCAAAATCATATTTCTTTGTTTTTTCTTAAAAACATGAAAATATCTTTTGACATAACTGTTTAGAAATTTTAAATCTGATTGAGATTTATGCAGAATCAATTGCTTATGATCCTGATTTAAAGAATGATGAACACAATTTAAATGTAAATTTTGAATTTGATAAATACTATCAGCATATTCTTTTGCTTTAAGACTATGACTTGCTAAAATAATGCATTTCTTCTGTTCTTTTGCCAACTGCCTGATTAACATAAGAATTTTCTCTTCATTTTGTGAATCCAAATAACTTGTTGGTTCATCTAATATAATCACTTCACTATCTTTGGCTAATGCACAAGCTATTGCTAATCGTTGTCTTTCACCACCAGATAAAGTATCAATTGATTGATCTAATGGAACATTTAAATGTACTTGATGAAATAAGTTTTGAATATCTCGATCACTAAATTGTTTTTGTACCATTTGAGCATAATGATTAATATTCTCTTTCACATTATAGTAATCAATTAACATAGAATCTTGTAAAACATAAGAAATGTGATATCTTCTTAAATGAGCCTTTAATTGCTGATTTGATAATGAAATCAAATGATTATCTAAACTATACTGATAATCTTTTTGTTTAACCAATAAAGCCAATCTATACAATAATGCTGTCTTTCCAGAACCACTTTCTCCACAAATAAGTGTTACTTCTCCACACTTGGCAACAAATTCTACATTTTCTAATATTTTTCTTTGATACGATATATTCAAGTTTTGTATTTTCAGCATTATTTATCCCTTCTTTTCACTATAAGTGGATAGACCAGTTCTATAATCAAAACAATAAATATAATCATGAAAAATGAAATAAATGTTAATTGAGTTTTACCATACATTAATTGATTAAGTACGATTGTTTCAATAATCATTCCTATGATACAAATGATGCTATATAATAGTGTATACAAAAGATACTTATTCATAAAAATTCTTCTGATATTCTGCTCAGTCAATCCCATATTTCTTAAATATGTTCTCATTTCATTTTCTTCTGATAACTTCTGTTTCTTATGATGATACTGTGTAATAAGTAACAAAGCTAATAAGCATCCTCCAACAAGTTGAATAATCCTTTGCATACTTTGGACTGATTCTTGTAAAGATTTTGAATTAAGATAAATATGTTTAGCATTTAAACCTATCTCATTAACAGCATTCATAACATCACTTAAATAAGTAAGATCATCTATTTCCAATACATAACAATTTGGTTTCCATGATGTATATTTTATTTTTTGTGTGACATATTGTTTTTTTTCTTCAGGAACTTCGTTAATAAATGTCTCCATCTTATCATCAATTAATACAAAATACTTATAATAACTTTCTTCACTACTGTTTTCTTTTCTATATTCTTCTAAAATAGATTGCGAAACAAAATATCTATAAATAAATCCTGAATCCTTATCAATATCATAAAGACTATCTGCTTTTGTTATGCCAACAATAGGTAACTGTAATTCGATTTTCTTTGCTCCCACTGTATTACCTGCATATTCTTCGCCACTTTCTGTTGTTTGAAACGAAATACCATCCATATCCACTGATGGAATAAATACTGGTATTTGAATTGTCTTATCTATTAATTCTTCAACATTGTCTGTTATTTTTTCAGCAAGATATTTTGATAAATAAATTCCTTGTTTATTCTTTTGAGATGCAAATTCAATATTTTCATTTTCAGAATCATCAAATGAACTCATAATAATATTAGGAATAACACTTTCATAATCCTTTAAACCTGTATAAAGAAGTTGATCATTATCAAATACTTTTATTTTTTCATTTGTTGGTTCTACTTCACTTTCACCAGAAAAGAAACCACCATTTTCATTCAAACCATTAACAATACTTGTATCATATTTCCAATGTATAGCTTTAACATGATCAATTGACTTTAACTTTTCAGTTTCTTCTGTTGTGATTGGGTATTCAAAGCCATTATAACTATAATCAAATAATTGTTTATTATTTGATTTATAAACAATAACTTGTTTTGAAGAAAGATTATTGATAATACTTTTATGAACAGATATAACTGTATTATTAAATATACAACTCAAACCAACAAAAGAAATAAGTATCACATTCATTATAAAACTGAGTTTTTTGTGGCTTATATAATGTTTAAACATCATAAAATAGTTATTATTTGAAAATTGTATTTTTTTAATTTCATTTTTTGATATAGTGCTTGTTTCTTTATTTTGAAATATAAGATTTAATTTCAAATTATCAATATTATAAATAGCATCTGAATAATTCTGTAACTTCAAATCATGACTTGAAATAATAACCGTATGTCCT
The DNA here is from genome assembly GCF_001244545.1 of Candidatus Stoquefichus sp. SB1. Taxonomy (NCBI): domain Bacteria; kingdom Bacillati; phylum Bacillota; class Erysipelotrichia; order Erysipelotrichales; family Erysipelotrichaceae; genus Candidatus Stoquefichus; species Candidatus Stoquefichus sp. SB1. The sequence goes on from NZ_LN852695.1 coordinate 189,022, forward strand.
TTTTGAGCATATTCGTGTAAAAGTTTTGCTATAATTTCACTCATTTCTTCGTTTAATGAAGCTGTTGGTTCATCAATAATGAGAACAGGTGTATCTCGTAATAACGCTAAAGAAATGGCAACACGTTTCTTTTCTCCTTCGGATAACTGATGAGGATATTCCTTCATTAAATTATTGATTTGTAATAAATTGATTGAATCATATTGATCATATGCAAGATAATTTTTATTATAAAGCTGATAATGAGCTTCTATGGTTAAATCATTAATAAATGAAGGTAATTGTTCAACCATACAAATATGAGTTTGTTTATACTTTTTCTTCTCATCATCACTTAGCATTGAAATATCAATTTCATCATAAACATATCGTCCTTTAAAAGAATAATCCAAATTTAAACATTTTAATAAACTTGTCTTTCCACTCCCACTCTCACCTTTGATTAATGTCAATTGATGAGGATAAGCTTGAAAATAACTATTTTTAAATATTTCTTTTTTACCAAGTATAAGTTCAAAATCTTTAAGTGTTATCATATGCTTTATCTCCTCTGTATAAATTTAAAGCATTATTCTTATCATCCCTTTTTCTTAATTTCATTATACTACATAATTAAATCTTAAACTATATTTTCTGGAATTCGTTATGTTTGACCTAGAATTCGTCAGCATTTTTAATAAATTGCATGTTTTTATTCCAATGTTTTTTCATTCTTTATATAATATAAGCATAGGAGGCGATAATATGTTTCACTTTGCAATAGTCGATAATTCTCAATTAGATATTGATAAAATGAAAAATTATATAGAACAATATTGTTTAAATTATAGAGATGTAGATTATCACTGTGACGTATATACAAATAGCGAAGATTTTCCATTTGATCAATATTATGATGCTATTTTTTTAGATATTAAAATGCCTCATCTTAATGGATTAGAATTTGCCAGTAAAATAAAAAAGAAAAATACTCCAAAAATTATCTTTATGACATCAGATGATAATTTTATGAAAGATGTTTTCGATTACCGTCCTTTTAACTTTATTCATAAAAATGATTTTGAAAAAAGTGCTTTTCATACTTTAAGATTACTAATTGATGATTTATTAGCTCACACAATCAAAATATCAAATGTTCAGGATTATATTCCTATCAATCATATTACTTATATTGATATAATCGATGATATTGTTACTGTTCATGACTATAAAGATCTTAACTATATATACTGGAAGACATTAAAACATTTAGCAGAACAGTTAACAAAATATAACTTTTTTCTTATTTCTCAATCTACTTTAATTAATATGAATTATATTAAATCTACAAATTTTAAAACAGTTTTGCTTGATAATGGAAAGGAATTTCAAATAGCTTATAGAAAGAGAAAAGCTTTTAAAATTAAATATGAGGAGTATAAAAATTATGGGAACATTTGATATTGTCACTAACTTTATAGAAGCTTTTATTTCATTTTATTTTATATATTATCTCTTTCACAAAAGAAAAGGTATTGTACCTTTATTATTATTTGTTTCATTAAAAGCAATCAATACAACTATCCATAATTATTATGCCCTTCCTGAAATGTCATCAACAGTTACTTCAACAATTATTATTTACTTATACACTTGTTTTCTTAATAAAAATCATGTTATTCAAAATATATTTTTAATATTACTTATTAATGTCATTGTCAATATATCAACGACATTGGGAATGCTCATTTCTTTAACTTTTTCTTCTTCACCATTTAAAGAAGAATATGTTTATATTGCTTTAGTTATTATTGTTAAGACAATTAGTATAATTCTTCTTGTATTAGCTTATTACTTTATCAATAAAACAGAAATATTATCTATCAAAACTAAAAAGCTGTATTCCGTTTTAACTTCCTTCTTTTTACTGGATGTTTTATATTGTCTTTGTATTGATTATATTTATTATGACGAGGTATTTAATAACTATATGATAAGTATTATTATTTTAATTAATGTATTGACTCTCTATCTTTGTTTTATTTTCTTTGAATCTCAGAAGGAACAGAAAGAATTATTAAAATTACAGAAAAGAGAATTACAAAGACAAAACAGTGATAAAATCCGTCAAATTAACCAAAACAATGTTTTACATCTGGAAAGATGGAAACATGATATGAAATATGTTTTCTCTTTTTTGGAAACAAATATCAATGAAAAGAATTATGAACAAAGTCTTGATGCTATTCATTTGTATAGTTCTATCTTAAGTCAATATAATTTATTTCATGATTTAAAGAATGATATTCTTAATTCTGTATTAATTGATTATTATGAAAACATCATTAATAATAATATTCATATTGTTATTGGAGAAAACAAAGAAGAAAATCCGATTAATGAAGATGATCTTCAATCTATTTTTAATAGTTTTATGAAACAGGCAGTTCTTTACTGTTCATCTACATATCGTAAGGAAATATCAATATTTTCATCCAGTTCCTTAGAATATTTTTTACTAACGTTACAGTATACTTGTATAAATAATCAAAGTCATTTTAACCAATCAGAAATTCAACAGATTATCCATAGATATCAAGGTCTATTAAAAATGGATAATGAGAATGAAAACTTTATATTAAGATTAATGATTCCAAAAAGAAATGAAACCTAGTCTCATTTCTTTTTTCTACAATAATGAAAATAAGGATAATCTGTTAAAACCAGATTATCCTTCATATACTGTTATACCATCTTTAATTGTTTTTAATACTTTTATATCTTTGATGTGTTTTTTATCTATTGTTAATGGATTATCACTTAATATAACCATATCTGCATTTTTACCTACTTTTAATGATCCCTTTTGATTTTCTTCATGGTATTGATAAGCCCCATTTATAGTTAAAGCTTTTAGTGCATCAATAGGTTGAATACACTCATTTTGACCTAAAATATCACCATTTTTTGTTTTTCTATTAACAGCAATATGTAAACTTTCTATCATGTTAGGTTGAATAACCGGCGCATCTGTATGAAGTGTAAAACGTAAATCATGTTCTAATGCTGAATGTAAAGGACTAATATATTGTGCTCTTTGAACTCCCATATTTTCTTTATGAATATCACCAAAATAGTAAACATGTGATAAGAAGAATGATGGTAACATAGCAAGTTCTTTTACTTGGTTCATCTGTGAAGGTCTCATCATTTGGGCATGAATAATGACAGGCCTAATATCTTGCTTTTTGACTATTTGATATTGATTCATATAATGTGAAATAGCTTGGTCTCCATTACAATGAGCTAATACCTGTATATCTTCATCAATCGCTTTTTTAAGATTATCTTGAATTTGCTGATCTGTTAATGTTGGATATCCGTAACTTCCATCTGTATAAGGATCTATAACCCATGCTGTTTTATTTTGGGGTGAACCATCTAAAAACATTTTATATCCACCTATTTTAAAATGATCTTTATATTGTTTAACATGTTCTTTCAATTCTTGCATATATTCAGGAACATCAAATCCTGGATAGCCAACAATATCTAAATAAAAGATCTTATCTTTTAATAAAGCTTTATAAATAGGAAGTAGTGGTTTGACTAACATTCCATCTTGTACAGTAGTGATACCAAAACGAGCATATTCTTGTTGAGCATGTAAGTAAGCTTTCTTTAACAAATCTAATGAAGGCATTGGAACTTTTTGAAGGTATAAAGCGAAAGCATTTTCTTCTAAAAAACCTTCTTGATAATTGATTTGTCCTCCTGCTGGACTTTTTGTTGTTTTCTCAATACCTAATATTTCTAATGCAAGACTATTCATAATACCACAATGTCCTGTTTGATGTTGAACAACAATAGGATGTTGTTTTGATACTTCATCTAATTCTAATTTTGTTATATGTCGTTTTTCAATTAAACGATGTTGATCATATCCTTTACACATAATCCATTGATGATCTTTTATATTATTTTCTTGGATATATTTTTCTATCTGTTGTTGAACATCCACAATGGATTGACAATTATCTAAAGAAACTTGTAAAAAAGCAGAAGCATAGCCACTGATATGACTATGACTATCAATAAATGCTGGAATTAAAGTTTTTCCTTGTAAATCAACAATCTTCATATCTTTCTGATAAATTTTATGATAATTATCGATTGCTATTATCTTACCATTTTCTTCAACTAATGAATCACCACTCATATCTTCTAAAGTCACTATTGTTCCATTTGTATATATTTTCTTCATAACTTAGCCTCCTTCATTCATTATCACCCCTGATTATGAATTGAATGTTAAAAAAGCCAGTCAAAGAGAAAAGATTTTGTTTCAATATCCTCAGTAGATTCACAATAATTAACTTTTAATTCACCACTTAAAGTTTTTCCCTTACCTTCACCTAAAATAATTTTATAAACTCCTTGTTTAAATGTAGCATGATAATCACTTTGATGGTCTGCTAAAACTTGATCTTTATTATCAACACCTTTAACCCATTGTTTAAAATCTAATAGAAGCTGATCTTTTATTTTATACATTTCTTTAATATCAGACTCCTGATTAGAATTGGCTATTATTTTATATTTTGGTTCCTGACTTTTAGCTTGTACACTGACACATAACATTCCTACCAATAAAACAAAAATTATTTTTTTCATTTGCTTCACCTCATAAGTGAGTATGAACACAATTGGTAAATATATACAATTATTTTTATGAATTAAGATTTTAATTCTTTATGCCAATAACGTGTATACATATATGCACTTATCAAAGCACCAATAGGAACAGTTAATACTATACCAATTGTTCCAGCAATACCTTGAGCAATTTCAGTTGCTATAAAGTCTGAATTCATTAACTGGTTATATTGAATCTGATAAGCCAAAAATGTCACAAGAATAGTCATAGAACTTCCTGTAAATGCTAAAATTAAAGTATTACACATTGTCCCAATCATATCTTTACCAATGTGGATGCCAGATTGAAAAATTTGATGTTTTGTTATTTCTGGGTTGACTCTCTTTAGTTCATATAATGATGAAGCAATAGACATTCCTACATCCATTACTGCTCCTAAACATGAAATTAAAATACCTGCAAATAATATTTCACTAATTTTTAATCCTGTCTGTTGTGATATTAAAATAAGTGCTTCTGCCTGATCAGTATTAAATCCTGACACCGAAATAAGATTTCCCATAATTTGAAAACAAATTCCACTTAAGATGACACCAATTGATGAAGCGATTGTTGCAACCCATGTTTTTACTGAATTTCCATTTAACATAAATAAGGTATATCCAATTGATAATATAATAATCATAATGGTTGTTAATATAGGTGCATAGCCTGCAAAAATCATTGGTAACAATAATCCAATAATAGCATAAAAAGTAAATCCTAAACTGATAATTGTTCTTACACCTTTTGATTTTCCAACAATAATCACAAGAACAATTAATAATCCAATAAAACCATAAATATAAGGTGTACGATAATAATTATATACAGAAATATATGAATTGGCATCTTTAGGATTATCAACACATGCAATGAATGTTTGTCCTGTATGTAATCTCACATTATGTGTTGAAGATAAATAATTATCTATATAGACTTTATTTCCTTGATGACTTCCTTCTAATATTTCAACATATAAATTTTGAACTCCATAATACCTACCTGGATTTTGTTCATCTTCCTGAGTTTGATCTTCAACAACTTCAATAACAGTTGCTTTTGCATAACCTAATGATGATGAATTATATAATGAGACATTAATAGAATTTTGATTTTGAAATACATATACAATAACTGTAAAGATAATTGTGATAAAAATAAGGACAATATCGCATTTATTAATCTTTTTAAACATATTCTCTCCTATTGAATAACCTGTTTCATAAAAATGAAACAGGTTATTAGTTAATTTTCTTTTTGTTTCTTTTGAGTAATATAAACTGTTACTCCCGCTAATGATGCAATACCTGCCACAGCTAACCATGTCACTAATGAGGTATTATCAGCTGTTTGAACTTGTGTCTTTTGAGGATTCGTGATATTTTGTGGATCTTCTGTTTTATGATCAGGATTTTCAGTTTGCGTTAAATCTTGATTATTATCATTAGGTTTTTGATTGTTGTCATTTGGATTGACAACTGTTTTTGTTTTCAGATTTGCTTTTGCTGATTGTAAGTCTGCTAATGCCTGATCTATCTCTTTTTGATTAATATCTGATTTTGCAATTAACTCTTCTGCTCTTGTTAAAGCTGTTTGTAAGACTGCATATGATTCTTCAGTATACTGAGATTTATCTAGTTCTTTAACTTCTTTAATAAGTAATTGTAAATCACTTTTATCTAATGTTTTATGAATTGTAAATTCATCTACAACAGACATATCTGATGTTCGATAAGTCACAATTTTTAATTCTCCATCACTTACATTGAGTTTTGTAATATTAGCAACATGTTCCTGATTTTTAACTGCTATATAATCACCTTGCAATTTATCAGTAAATTCATAATACTTACTACCACTTGCTGAATTAGCAGTAATATATGTAATTCCTGTTGGATCAGTTACTTCACTTATTGCTTGACCCTTATCATCAAATGATTCCTCTTTCATAGGTGTTAAGCCATCCATTAACATACTTCTTGTATAAACATGGTCATGTCCCATTAAAACAACATCAATTCCCATTTCTTTAAACATTGGTGCAAGTGTGCTTCTTCTATCTAGGATGTCTGTATCACTTGCATGTGATGCTGATGAATAAATAGAGTGATGAAAGACTACAATTTTCCATTGAATATCTTTATTATTTTTTGTTTTTTCAATTGTATTTTGAATAAATTCTTCATGTTCTGCTGTACTTCTATTATTAGAATTTAAAACAAGCATTAAGGTATTATTATAAACATAATAGTAATCACCTTGAGCATTGCCTTCACCACTATCTCCTAATTGACTCACATTTGGTAAATTGAAGTGATCATTATATGCTGTTCCTTTATAATCATGATTTCCAACAGCATTAGCAAATGGTGTTGAATACACAACACTTCCTTCATAGTTAGATAAATAAGCATCATATTGTGATTCATTTTTACCTGCTTCAACATGATCTCCAGCATTTTGGATAAAATGAACATCTTTAAATAAAGGATTTGTTTTGACTAAATTCAAAGTATTTTTCCATCCATCTTTATCAGAAGTTAAATCTCCTGATGATCCTAATTGTGGATCTCCTGCAAATAAGAAACTAAATTTATCATTTGATTTTGTCGTTGTTGAATAAATATCTGACCATTCTCCATGATTTCCTACTCTATAAACATATTCTGTATTAGCTTGTAAATTTTGAAGTGTTGCTTTATTAGCATAATAAGATTCTGCTTGAGCTTCAGATGTTTTTGCATTTACAGTTTTGGCTTTTTCAACTGGGAATTCTTTTCCTGTCATATCAGATTTCTTTGCATACTGAACAGTCCCGCCATCTTTAGCTAATGAAAACCAGTTAAGATTTAATTCAGTAGATGTTCTTCCAACAGATAATGAAATTGCTTTAAGTGCATCTCTTTGTGGTAAAAGATTTTCATCTGGATTTGTTGATAACTCATTCATTTTAAAATAAGCAGAACTTTGTGCATTTGTTTTATGGAGCTCAATTGCAATAATATTTTCACCATCAACTAACATATCACTTATATCTCTAAAATAGAGATCAGCTGTTTGTTTTTCACTATATGTTTTTTGACTACCATATCCTAAATTATCTTTATGACTTCCTGAAGCATCACCATTTGTTCGATATCCTTCATCAGGAACATTTAAAGATGTTAATTGCTGACCATTAATATAAACAATAACAGCATCTTTATAATCAAAATTCAAATGTATTCCTTTAATATCAGAAGCTTTATCAATTTGAAATCTTCCTCTAAAGAAATAAGCTTGAGAATCTTTATTTAACTGATATCCAGATGTTGTCTCATCTGTTGAAAACTCACCTTTTGTATACTGCCAGTCATTATCATTATAATAACCATTTAAAGATGCATTATCCCCGTTTTTATAAGCACGTGTCCAGCCTGTATATTGTCCCCATTTATCTTTTGCCTGAGTTCCATCTGCTGGATCTGCACCTGTATCTAAATATCTAAAATCTGTATTTGAATCCATTACAACAGTTCCTGTATTTGTACTCTTTGCTTGTGTCATGACAATAGGATTTGTAAAATTCAATACAGAAGTTGTAGATGTTACACCCATCGCTGATAATAATGTTAAAGCAATAATACCATTTTTATTCATGAAATTTCCCTCCTTATTCATGTCACCAGTATCATAATGGCATTTCTTGCTCATTTCAATATACCTTGCAAACACTTAACAATCTTTTACATTCTCTTTAGATTTCTTGACATAAACTTTATTTAAATTTACATGCAATCAAGAAAAGGAATTATTTTCAATAATTCCACCTGACTTATAGTCAGGCTCCAGATTGTTTCTTGCCATCTGGATATAACTATATCTCATTTCCCCCTGTCTATCAGATAACGCATTGTCTGTAAGTACGACGAGAATCTGTTCTATAGTTCTTTTTATACAACAGCCAGTCCATTTCTCTCACTATGACCATGTAATCTTTCTCTGATTCATATCATAAACATAATGATGAACTGGTTATTTTTTTATGACTCATTCTGCAATTAGCTGACTGTAGTTTCTCCACCTTGTAAGTTGGGGCTTGTTGATTTGCTGATACTTCCTTAATGGCAGTCTTTCACTGTATCCCATTCCTCTTCTGGCTATCACATATGATGCTGCCTTATGTATGCTGATTCCTTTCGCTCTGGCATATTTCAGTTTCCCTATGACACTTGTATACGCCGGATTCACTTCATTGATTCCTATCTTTTCCCTGTATGAGCGACTGTACAGCTTTTCAATGATCTTTCGATATGAGAATTCACTTAGCATTCTCTGATACTTCTTATTCTGATTGTACACTTCAAAGTCCTTTTTCTTCTTTTCAAAGTTCAGTTCCTCTATAATCAGTGGCTTACCGACTTCTTTGCAGTATCCGATAATCTGTTTCACTGTGTTCTCTATAATCCATTTTCTTTGACTTGATGTCTTACTGCTAAGGTCAAAAAGAATATCACGACAGTATATCAGATTCCCATGTCTGTCTATCTCGCTTAATGATATCCTGTCGTTATTGATATCTATTCCAACTGTTCCTTCTGTGATTTCAAACAGGCATTCCTCATACTTCACATCAAGTTCTATTGCTGCACTGACAATGAAGTAATCACCTTTATCCTTCAGGGTATAGCACACTGCCTTCCCCTTTGTGGCATGCTTCAGATTCAGTACTCTTATCAGTTCTTCCCTGCGATAGGGAAAATCAAGTGAAAAGGCATGTCTTCTCTGATAGGTATCGATATAGGTCATTGTCTTCTTTTCGTGATCATACTTGAACAGATTGTTGCAGTATTTGCCCTGACTTCTTCCGGTTATCTTCATATACCTGTTTCTATGAAAACGAATCTGCTTCATCCTCTTTTCAAGCTTTTCTATTTTATGAAGCACCCTTGTCCTTCTGTATCTGAGCTGCTTTAATTTATGTCCTGTTGACCTGATCAGTGGATTCAGTATCTGAACCTCAAATATATAGAGAAGCATATACTGATTTCTATAGTAGCAGTGAAGAGGATCACAACTGTACCACTTCATACCCCTGCATCTGTAGACAGGCGGAAGCGCTTCATCATGTGCAATCGCTTTAGAAAGCGCTATAAGAGTAGCCTTGGTCATTTTATACTGTTTAAGAAACTTTGTTTCCTGATCAATCTTCTTTTCAATCTTCTTTAGCTTCTTCTTTTTCATTGATATAGACTTATGATGCCAGGTCTTCTGTGACTTCAGTATTCCCTTAGCCTCACTGATAGCACTTAAAGGGAAGTAGTCATTGGTATGATAGATATCCTTCAGATATCTGGAGTTGATGCTATTGTTATTATAGAGTTCTCTATATGACTTATGAAGCATTGACTGATAGAGTGATATATCATTTTGAATAGCGAGAGCAGTATCATTGGATAACTCATGATAATAGACTCTGGTAGATGAAATCGTTATCTTAGGCATAGTTATCTCCTTTCATGAAAGAAAAGAGGACAAAACAAAAATACATCTAACATGTATATTCATTTTATCCTCGAAGACTTCCGTACCCATATTATAGCACAGAGCAATTCACTATTCAATGCTTTAAGCAAATATATTGACTGACGCATCCAAATTCTTAATAGATTATGGAAATCTTTCCATAATCTATTTTATAGAAAGTAAAATAGATAAAAAAAGACTGATTTAAATCAGTCTCGTCATTGATTAAAATGTGAAAGTATAAACTTTTCCCATATGTGCCATTCTTATTGTTTTTTCTGCATTTGCAATACTATCAGAAACTTCAAATACAAAATAGACTGTTCCACTCTTACCAGCTGCTAATGTTGTAGAACTTGCTGCTGATAAATTACTTTGATCATCTTTTTCATAGAACATATTGCTTGGATATTCATTACTATTTTGATCTACCAATACTGCTGAAACAACATTTGATGCAGTTAAATCTTTATCAGAAGTATTTTTAATATTTGTTTTTAAAATAACAAAACTATTACTATCTGATCTCACTTTATAATAAGTATATAAACCTGTTGGTTTTGCTGGTTCTATCTTCTTTGCTACATCTGTAGACTCTAAAGTTATCTCACCTGTACCATCAATAGTTACCACATCTTTTAATTTCTTGCTTTCATAATGACTTGCAACATCACTTAATTTAAATGTCATTGCTGCAACTTGTTCCTTATCTTCATCTTTTGTCTTTAATTGAAATGTAATATCACCATCTAAAAGTTTTGGATCAATTTCAGTATAGAAATGAATTTTACTTGTTCCTTCACTTGTAAGAGTTGCTCCCTGATGAATCGTTTTTCCATCTTCACTGACAGCAATCGTATATCCAGGATATTCTTTTTCATTAATAGTAAATGAAGTATCTACAGCAGAGGCAACCTTTAAATCCTCATTCTTTAAATTAGTCATCTGTAATACAACATCTAATAAAGCGTTTGTTGATGTTCTTGGTTTATAATAATTATAATATGTTCCAATAACATCAGGTGTAATCTGTTGTGTTTTCCCAATAGTTTCTAGTTGAAAAGAAACCAAATCTTCAAACTTTGTTTCCTTTCCCCATTCAATTGCTAAATCATTGTTTTTGCTGCTACATGCAACAATACTTACTCCCATTAAAACTGTTAATAAACATTTAATTAACTTTTTCATTTTGTTCTCCTTTCCCTATACTCTTATTATACTTTGAATTTAAGAAAACTCAATTTATTTGTCACAAATTAATAAAATTTGTTGTATTTTTTGCACTATTTTGTGCATTTTGTGACAAAAAAGAACAAGTTTATCTTGTCCTTTTAATAATCTTCTTCTACATCATAATAAGTCAAATCATCAAATGTTTGTCTTCTAATCACTAACTTAGATTTTCCTTGATATGTAAATACAACTGCTGGCTTTGGTAATTGATTATAATTAGATGACATAGAATAATGATATGCTCCTGTTGAAAATTGAGCAAAAATATCACCTGGTTCAGGTTTAGCAACCATTATTTCTTTCACCACAATATCACCAGACTCACAGATTTTACCTGCCACAGTAACCTTTGTATCTCGAGGTTCCTCAGCCTTGTTAACAATAACACCTTCATAATCAGCATCATACAAACATGTTCTAATATTATCTGTCATCCCACCATCAATACTGACATATGTACGTACTTCAGGTATTTCCTTAATTGTCCCAATTGTATAAAGTGTTATTCCCGCATTACCAACAATATAACGTCCCGGTTCTACTAAGACCATCGGCATTTTCCAACCACGAGCATCATAACCTTCTTTGATTGTTTTCATAATTTCAGTAGTAATCACTTCAAAATCTAATGGTTCATCTTTTTTAGTATATGCAATACCATATCCACCACCAGCATTAATTTTAGTAACCATAACACCTAATTGATCATATATTTCATATGCAAACCCAACAAAACGTTTCATTGCACTGATATAAGCATAAAGATCAAAAACCTGTGAACCAATATGACAATGAATTCCTTCAAATTCAATATGATGAGAATCCATAATTTTTTGAATTGCTTCCAAATAAATACCATGTCTAGCACTAAATCCAAATTTTGTATCTTTATGACCAGTTTGAATAAAGCCATGACCACCGGCTTTAATTTCTGGTACAACTCTAACAGTTGCATAAATTGTTTTATCTAAACGTGTTGCAATTTTTTCAACCAATTCAATCTCATAAAAATTATCAATCACAAAATGATCAACATCATGTGAAATAGCATATTCTATTTCAGATGGTAATTTATTATTTCCGTGGAAATATATCTTATGTGGGTCAAATCCTGCTTTTAAAGCAATTGAAATTTCACCAGCACTTACACAGTCAATACCTATGCCATATTCTTTAGCAATCTTATAAATTTCTAAACAGCTAAATGATTTTGATGCAAATAAAGGTAAAACATTTTCATATTTATCTAAAAACTTCGTCTTTAATTCATTCATCTGATGACGAATATGTCCTTCACTCATAACATAGAGTGGTGTTCCATAGGTCTTTACAAGATCCATAGCATTAACTTCATCTATGTATAATGTATTATTTCTAATTTGTGCAAATTCTGTTTGTAAAACCATTCTATTTCCCCTTTAATATAAATTTTTTAATGTAAATAAACCATTTTCTTTATCTACGATTGCAACACACGCTGAAATAGCACCTTGAACAAAAACCTCTTTAGATAGTGCTGTATGTTTGACTTCAATAATTTCATCATGTCCTGCAAATAAAACTGTATGTTCCCCAAAAATTGTTCCTGCTCGCACAGATTGAATGCCAATCTCATTCTTTTCTCTTTTGTGATGAACCTGACTGCGATCATAAACTTCTTTTGTTTCATCAATATCTTCATGAATAACATCATACAAAAGCTTAGCAGTACCAGAAGGAGCATCAATCTTTTGATTATGATGTTTTTCAATAATTTCTATATCATATCCTTGATTATAGAATTCCTTAGCAACCTCTTTAACAATCTTTGTTAACATTGATACACCAAATGATGTATTATATGATTGAAAAATTGGAATTTGTGATGATGCTTCCTCAATACGTAATTTTTGTTGTTCATCATAACCTGTTGTGGCTATAACTAATGCACAATGATGCTTTATTCCAAATTTTAATATATCATCTAAATTATTTGGATGAGAAAAATCAATAATAGCATCCACTTGATCATGAACCTCTTGTAATGAAGAATACATGTTTTCTACAATTTTCTCATTAAAGACAGGAGAAACAACTCCAATCAAATTCATTTGATCATTGTTTCTCACTGCTTGGGCCACTTTTTGTCCCATTAATCCATATCCATATACAATTACATTCATTTTAATATCCCTTTTCTTCAAATTTTTTCATTGCTTCAAATAACAATTCTTTATTAGCTTCAATTGTTGGAATCAAAGGTCTTCTGACCATTTCTCCACAAACTCCTAATTTAGCTAAAGCAACTTTTGGCATAATTGGATTGACATCAACAAATAAATATTTACTTACATCATTCAAATCATATGCCATTGCTCTTGCTAATTCCATATCACCCTTTAAAACTGCTTGCGCAAACTTTTCTGTTTCTCTAGGATAAACATTAGATAAAACCGAAATAACGCCTTTACCTCCAGCTGCAATAAATGGCAAAATATTATCATCACAACCACTATACATATCAAAATCTAAATCTCTTGTTTTTGATAAAACATCCATTGCATAAGCAATATTATCTGTTGCATCTTTCATGGCTTTAATATTTTTATGCTTAGCAAGTTCTACAACTGTATCAACAGTTATATTCATTCCAGTACGTCCAGGAACATTATAGATAATCATTGGAATATCTACACGATCAGCAATATAAGTATAATGATCAATTAAACCTCTTTGACTTGTTTTATTGTAGTATGGTGTCACCACTAAAATAGCATCAGCACCAACCTCTTTTGCAAATTCAGCTTTTTTTAAGGCAGTTGCAGTATCATTTGATCCTGCTCCAGCTATAACCTTAATACCAGTTCCTTTAGCCATTTCCATGACAATTTTTGTTAATTCGAATTCTTCTTCAATTGTAATTGTAGGTGTTTCTCCAGTTGTTCCATTGACAAGTAAAGCTTGAACACCACCATCAATCATTCTTTGAACTTGTCTTTTAAAACCTTCAAAATCTAAACTTCCATCTTCATGCATTGGTAATACCAATGCAACCGCACTTCCTTCAAAAATAGATTCCATAATATCCTCCTTATAATTGATATATATTTTTAATTTTATGAACAGCTAATTCCATAAATTCTTTAGGAATAACAAATGATATTGATATTTCAGATGTTGTTATTTGTAATAAAGGGATTTGTTGTTTACCTAATATTTCAAAAATTTGAGCTGCAACACCAACTTCATCTTTCATTTTTTGATCTTCAACCATGACTTTAGCAACATTTCTATTTTGATAAACCATTATTCTTGGATGATTTTCTTTAATACTTTCTATCGCTTGATTTAATTTTTCCTGGTCTTTAAGATCACATGTAAAATCAATACGCATTTCATCTTCTAACATGACTTGAGAAATCATATCTATATTCACGTTCATTTGTGAAATTTGTTTAAAAATATCACCTATAAAATATGAATTTTTCTCAACATTTAATAACTTGACATGAATAATTTGATCATTGTAGCCTACCTGTGTATTTGTTGTTTTCTCCATAATAGTCGCCCTCTTTCTATAAACAAAAAATTGCAATGATACCATTGCAATCAATAAAAGTATATTAACGCAATAGCACACCACTTTAATATCTTAAAGTGACAGTGGCATAGATATTCTCTATACCCCCAGGACATAATAACATGCAAATCATTATACCTTCGGCAATCGTTCCTCCTTCTTTTTAGTTGCATCTATTACAAAAGAATTCTTAACTCATGCGCCTCTATCTTGACTTAATACTATCACAACACTTATATGAAAGCAACCTTTATTTTTTAGTGATTTATGATATACTTGTATCCAAGAAATGAGGTTAAGTTATGAAAATATTTTTTATTTTAATGTTTCTCTTTATTATTATAGCACCTTTTCTCTATTTTCTTTATAAATTTAAATATTTAAAAAAGCTATATAAAAATATACTTGGTGTTTGTACTCTCTTTTCACTTATCATTATATGTATGAAAATATTTATTCTTCCTAATAATCCAATCTTTTTTGTATTCACAATGATTGTACAATTTTATATATTATCTGTTTTTATAACAGTCATAATATTGGCTTTATATCAATTATTGATGTCTTTTATTCATAAAACTGTTCAAAAAAGAGTAGTCATTTTGTGTGGGGTTATTGCGGTAGCCATAACAAGTTTTGGATATATGACACATTTTCATAAAGTTGAAAAAAATTATGATATTGTTGTTCATAAAGACACTGATTTATCTTCTTTACGTATTGCAGCTATTAGTGATATGCATTTAGGAACTGGAACTTATTTACAAGATGTTAATCATCTTGTAAATAAAATTAATCAACAGTCTTATGATGCTATCTTTCTTATTGGAGATTTATTTGATGAATCTACACCTACAGAAATGGTGGTAGAAGCCTTAAATTCATTATCTCATATGAAAAGTCAATATGGTATTTATGCTGTTAATGGTAATCATGAACATTTTGCAAATATATTAGATCCTTCACTTTATCAAAAAAATAATATTCAACTTTTAAATGAAAATTATGTATGTGTTGATGGATTATTTAATATAGTAGGTAGAGAAGATGTTTCGGCTCATCAGGAACAGACAATTGCTCAGATAATTCAAGGTATGGATACAAGCTTGCCAACATTTGTCTTAGACCATAATCCTAAAAGATATCAGGAAATGATGAATTATGCTGATTTACAAATATCAGGACATACACATGCTGGACAAGCATTTCCATTAACATTATTGACAGCACCCTTATATGATAATGTATATGGTCTTTTACAAAAAAATGATTTTTCTTTGATTGTAACTAGTGGTTATGGTTCTTGGGGATTCCCTGTCAGACTTCTCACTCATTGTGAATATTTGGATATAAAGATAACGTTTACAAAAAAGTAATATTTATTATGGACATTTATCGACAAATAATATATCATATGAAAAGCGAGGTAAGGTATATGGTTATAGAATTAGATAGTCAATATGAAAACAGAAAAGAAATTATTGAAGATATTGTAAAATCTATGATTGAGAAACATCATATTCAAGTCTCTGAGTCATCATTTGATAACTTAATCATTCATTTATCTTTATGTGTTTCTAGGGAATTAAATGGAACTTATATTCCTACAAGTGAAAGTCAGATTAATCATTTAAAAGAACATGAGTATTATCCGGCTTCACAAGAAATTATTGAATCTCTTGAAAAGAAATTCAACATTACAATTGATGAAAATCAAATAAGTTATACAACAATGTATTTAGCAAATATTAACTTGTTAGATATTGATTTTAACTGTGAGTTTGATTTATGTGATGATGAAATGGAAGATGTTATTAATGAAACAATTAAATGTATTAAAGAAGAATTAAATTATGATTTAAGAAAGAAAACTGAATTCTATACAGGGATGACACTTCATTTCTATCCTGCATTAGATCGTCTTCAAAATGATCAACAGTTAACTAACAATCCATTAAAAGATCAAATTCAGTCACAACATCAAACTGAGTACAAATGTGCACAAATCTTTAATTCAATTGTTGAGCAACATTATCATAAATCATTTAATGAACATGAATTAGCCTATATTGCTCTTCATTTTGGAACAGCATTTAAAAAATAATGTGAAAATTAATTCACATTATTTTTTTCTAATTGTATAAAGTATTGATCTTGATTAAATGGAACTTCTATCGTTTGATAATGTTTCGTTCCTATCAATCCTAAGCTATTATCTTGAATAGTATGAGTATTATCTAATATTATTGAAAAACTTTGTTTTGTAAATTCTATATCCGAAAGATAGTTTGTCATATAATGAAATTTTCCTTTATCTGATTGAATATTTGTCTTGGCATTTTGATAATTATAACTAACTGTTACTGTTTTGTTTGCTGGAACTTCTATCTCTGTATAAAATTTACAGAAATATTCATCAAATAATAATGCCTGTAGATCAAACTCATTAAGTGTTTGATCTTTTTGATATAATTTATCCATTCGACAAAAATAACTCAAATAAAAGGCTTCTCGATTCCATTGATTTTGACCACCCATTGTTTCTTTTGATATATAATCATCTAAACATTGTTTTATTGCATCTTGAAATGTCATTTCTGTTTCTTTCACTTGTGCTGTAACACCTTTATCAACTTTACTACAACTTTCATCACTATACCCTGTCAATTTCATTCCTTTGATTTTCTCATAAGAAATAATGACAGGTGTTATGGCATGAGCATCATTGTCCATATAGATTATCTTTCTATTATCTTGATTCTCAATATAAAAATCATATGTCTTTAAATAATTGTCATATTCAATTTCTAAATATCTGATTGGTCCATCATCAGGATATTCTCTATTAACAAATTGATAAACATAAACCTTTTCCTGAAGTTTCTTAGCAAATTCTTGGGATATTGTTTTGGTTTCTGATGATTCAATACCCTTTATGAAATCCTGACTTGTACTTTTTTCATCAAATGCAAATAAACCACTTAATTGTATCTGATAGTTAATACTTTGTTGATTCAACTGAATATCCATTGATTCTCCTGTTAGCCCACTTTCTCTAAGACAAGGATAAGACAAATGAATTGTTTGATTTTTAGATGTTTTATTTGTAATATGATATTGGTCTTGAATCTGCATGATATTTTGTACACTAATGCTTGTTTCTCTTTCACATATTATCAAGGAGGAATCAGTACTTTGTAATGGCATAATAGTCCCTAAATAAGCCGACATTAGATAATCATAATGAGAAGTAAACAAAATATTCTGTATAACGATTCCTAAAATAGTAAATATAACCAGAACAACAAAGAAAGTATTTCTAACATAATGATGTTTTTTCTTCATAGAAATTCTCCTTTTTTTAAAGCATATCTTCTCTCTTTATTGTATCATAAATATTTTCTTCTTTTATGAAAAACTTATCTATCATATATAAATGATTACATGTCAACAACTAAAAAATAGCCCAATAAAAGGCTATTATTATTTATTCTTTAAAATCAAATGCAAAGCATATAAAACAACACATTCAAATAAACATGAAAACATAATAATCATAAAAATATAACTGATTAAAGATAATGTGGCATTCCCACGATTAAAAGCTGTTATTCCAAGAAAAAGAACTAAACTTATTATTCCTAAAGTTCTTAAATATTTAAAGAATCTATAAAACCTTTGTGATAAAACACTATATTTATTCATCTTATTTACCTATACAAAAGCGTTTGAATAATTCATCTAATAAATCTTCTTTTGCCCTTTCTCCTAATATTTCTTTTAGATTTTCCCAGCTATCATACAAATCAGTCACAATTAAATCTGTTGGTATTTGATTTTTCATTGCTTCAATTGCATTGTTTAATGACTGGTTAGCTTTTTCTAATAGTTGAATTTGCCTTGCATTTGCAAGTATATCTTCTTGTCCTGAAGTTATTTTACCCATTTCAAACATTGTTTTGATTTCATCAATTAATGGTTCTATCTCATTATCTCTTGCACTAATAGCAATTCCTTCTATTGATTGATGAATGCCTTGGTCTTTTTTATTTATGACAATAATTCTATTGGTATCTTGAGATAACTCTATTAATTCATAATCTTCTTTTGTCAGTTCTGATGATCCATCAAGAACCAATAATACCAAATCAGCTTTATGAATTAATTCTTTAGATTTTGTTACACCAATATTTTCAACAATATCTTCTGTTTCATGAATACCCGCCGTATCAATCATATTTAAAACAATATTATCTAAACGTATTGTTCCTTCTACAACATCTCTTGTTGTTCCTGCAATATCAGTAACAATAGCCTTATCTTCATTTAATAAAGCATTTAATAAACTTGATTTTCCAACATTAGGTTTACCAATAATAACTGTTGAAATACCATCTTTTAATAAATGTACATTTTGAGATGATTCAATAATACGATTCATCTTTTTTTGTAATGTTTCACTTTTAGGAAGCAATGTGTCTGCTGTTAATTCTTCAATATCATCATATTCTGGATAATCAATATTGACTTCTATTTGGGTAATAATTTGAATTAAATCTTCCCTTAAATCTTCTATAAAATGACTAATATGTCCTTGAATACCTTTTAATGCTAATTCAGTTGCATAATCATTTTTAGCTGTAATTAAATCACTAATAGCTTCAGCCTGAGATAAATCTATGCGACCATTTAAGAATGCACGTTTTGAAAACTCACCATGTTCAGCCATTCTTGCACCCTTTTTTAAACAGAGATTTAAAACTTTTTGAGTGATAAAAACACCACCATGACAATTGATTTCAACCATCTCTTCACCAGTAAAAGTCTTTTGACCACGATAAATATTAACCAAGACTTCATCTATCTTTTTTTGATTATCTTTAATATATCCATATGTAATTGTATGACTATCCTTGTCCATGATTTTTCCTGTAAAAAAACTTTGCACAAATGCAATACAATCTTTACCACTCAAACGTATAATAGAAATAGCAGCTTCTAATCTTGATGTTGCAATCGCAACAATGATATCATCATTCATTTTCTCACCTACTCCTATAATAGTATAACAACATCTTATCAAAATATCTATGAGAAAAGTATCATTTCCATAAATAGTCTAAAAACCCCTATTATCATAAATAGAGGTTTAAATCATTTCGACATTACACCAAATATTGTTACAAATCTCTTATCTTAGGTCACGACCTTGTGGTACAAAATCTCCTGTTTCCATATAATAATAAAGAATACGTTCTTTGAATTTTAAGATAATATCATGATACTTGGGATTATCAATTTGATTATGTAATTCTAATGGATCTTGATTTAAATCATACAATTCATCCTTTTCATACAATCTCATTGTATACTTGATATTTCCCATTCTACACATTAATGCTTTGGTATGTTCTGGTCCTTCACTTGATTGAGTACTTAATCTTGGCCAATATGGTGAAGTAGGTCCATGACCTTTCTCCATCGCTTGAACTTCTCCATGAATACGACCACCTTCACAAAAGACTGCATCTTTATGTTGTTCATCTCCAGCTAAAACATGAACCAAAGATTTCCCAAACTGTGTATATGATAATTGAATATTACACATGTCTGCAATTGTTGCTGGTAAATCTAATAATTCTGCTAATGCTTTTGTTTTTCTTGGTTTAACTTTCAAATTTTGTGCAGGTTTAATTAAGAGAGGAATATTACTAATTGGATTTTCAAAACAATTTTGTACTTTTTCTGTTATATTGTAATCTCCTGTATAATCACCATGATCACTAAAGACAATAATATTTGTATCATCATATAGATGATGTTCTTTTAATTTATCACAAATCATACCAAACTGATGATCAAAACGAGATACCATTGCTAAATAAGTTGCTCTTAACTCAGTAAATCTTTCTTCACTCCAATTTTGAAGATTTTGTTTAGATTCAATACTATATAACATACTTGCACGATCTTGAAGTGTCGCAATTGATGGTCTTCTTTGTGGAACCAGACTTCTATCAATCATCGAATACCAAGGATCTTCACAGGCATATGGTGGGTGTGGGAAAGAAATTGTACAATAGAGAAAGAAAGGTTTGCTTTGAGGCTCTTTGCTTTTTCTATCAATATAATCTAATGCACTTTCAATACAATTCCAATCTTGTTTTCCATATCCTTCACTATCTTTTAATTTTCCAATATAAAAGGAATAGAAATTATCATCCTGTATCTCTTCTTCTGTGATTTCCTTTTGATAACCCATTGGTAAAAAAGGACTCTTAGGATTATCACGATTGTTTTCAAAAGATATACCATCATAATATTCATCACAATAAGGTGTTTTGACTTTATCACCTGGAATGACATCATTTCTTCCAATCCAAATGACTTCATATCCATTATCTTTCATTTCTTTGAGAATATTTGGTTCATCTTCATGTCTTTGAAGATAATGCATTGTTCTGTGTCCTGTTGTATGAGGATAAAGTCCTGTTAAAAAACTACAACGTGAGGGAACACAAACAGGGTTTTGACAATAAGCATTTTCAAATGAAATACCTTCTTCTAATAAATTATCTAAATGAGGTGTCACTGCAGCATCATTCCCCATGTGATGCAATGAATCATTTCTCATTTGATCTGCTACAAATAAAACAATATTTGGTTTTTTACTCATATCAATTCTCCTATTCTTCTGCTTTTATAGCGTCTTCCTCTAAACAAGCCTGTTTATCTGCAACTTTAAAGAATGGATAATATATTGCAAATGTTAAAACTAAGCTAAAGACTTGATAAACTGCTACACGCCATCCACCTTGAATAAATCCACTAATGATAGGAGGCATTGTCCAAGGAATTTGATACCCAATCAAGACTGGCAATACACCAATAACCGTTAATCCATAAGCTATGATTTGGGTAATTAATGGTGCTAAAACAAATGGAATAATTAATGTTGTATTCAATACTAATGGTGTACCAAAAGTTACTGGTTCATTAATATAGAAAATATTAGCTGGTAAAGCCAATTTTCCTAAAGCTTTAAATCTTTCTGATTTAGCAATAAAGATCATTAGCACACATAATGAAATCGTCATTCCAGCACCACCAAATTGATACGTATTTTTAAAAGCTGTTGTATAAATATATTGTGGTGTTCCGCCTGCTTGATAAACTGCTAAGTTTTCTAATGCTAAGGGTAAGAGTAATGGGTTGCTGATAGAATTGATAATATTTCCACCATGTAAACCAAAGAACCATAAAACATGTAATGCTAATGTGAAAATAATCATTCCAGCAAAGCTTCCACCAACCATTTGTAATGGTGTTGCTACAAAAGTATAAATCAAACTATGTAAACTTCCATAAGATGTTAAACTAAATAAATAAGCAATAACTAAGAAAATTGTTCCTACTAAAAACATTGGAATTAATGAACTAAAAGATTCAGTAACCATTGGTGGAACACCTTCTGGCATTTTAATTGTTAAACCTTTTTTATTAAAGAAAATAAACAATAAAGATGAAACACAACCAACAATCATTGCAACGAAGAGACCTCTTGCCCCTAACCAGTCAAATCCCAGTGCAGTCACAACGACATCTTGATTAGTTGTAATTTGTAATAATGGTGTCACAATAATAAATGAAACCAAAGCCGTTAATCCACCTGCAAATCCATTATACCCTTCTTCTTTGGTAAAAGCATATCCCAAAGCAACAACAGTATATAAAGAAATTAAATCAATTGTTAATTTTGACGGTAAAGCTAGCCATGTTGCTAACCCCGTTTCTGCTAACCAATCTGTCCAAGCAGTGACTGGGAAACTTGATACCAATGTGAACATTGAACCAAAAATAGTTAATGGTAATATAATCATGAAACTTTTGTTAATAGCTTTGAGGTATCTATTATTTCCAAGTTTAATACCAATTGGCATAAGCTTAGACTCTAAGATGTCCATAAATTTTTGCATTTTTTCCTTTTCCTCCCTCTCGATGATTTTTACTTTCAGCTGTATACAGTTAATAATGAAACTTGTTTCACTTATATTATACATATTTTAAAACTATTTTCAATAATATTTTAAAAATAGTTTTATTATTTTATAAAAATATTTGAAACTTGTTTCATTTTGACATTATTTTCATATTCTTGTATGATATATATATGATGCATATAATTGGAGGTATCATATGAACCCTTTTGAACGTTTAGATTTTTATAAAAATAATTATACAAAAAGTGAACAACTTATATATGATTGGATTAAAAAAAATCCTTCAACTGTCGTTATAGACAGTATTGATGCTTTAGCTTTAGAAACATCAACATCTAAAGCTGCTATTATCAGATTTAGCAAAAAGATTGGTTATTCTGGTTTTGCAGAATTCAAGTTTGAACTTTCTCGTTATATCATATCTGGAAGTCGTGAAAATGAAAATGAGAGTATGGATATTGCTCGTTCTATTACATCTTTATATGCTGGTTATATTAAACAAATTAATGATTACATAGATTTAAAGAATATCAGAAAGATTGCAAAATTAATATCAAATGCAAAGCGTGTTAAAATTATTGGTAAGAATAGAACAGGTTTTTCAGCATTACAATTTCGTTATCGTTTAACAAAGATAGGTTTTGATGCTGAAGCATTAACTGATCCTATCTTGATTGAACAGATTCAAGAAAGTTTAACAAAAGGTGATGTTGCGATTATCTTTACAACTCGTGCTGCTGATCCAAAATATTATGAATTTATTAAGACAGTTTCAAAAAATGGTGTAACAACTGTTGTGATTACATGTACAGAAACAAAACTCATCAAACAAGCAAATTATCATGTATTATTACCTTCTATTGAAAATGCCTCAACGTCATCTTTCTTAGATAATCAAACAATTCTCTTTGTTTTTATAGAAATCTTATTAGCTGAATTGGCTTATATTGTAAATGGAAATTATAATCATAATAAAAAATAAAAGAAATAAAAGTTCAAAGGAAAGACTTTTTTATATCTTTCCTTTTGTTTATCCTTATTTCAATTTTCCTTGTCCTATATTATAAAATATTTGATAAGTTTCTTTTAAAAATGCTTGATAACCACAATAATCATCATCAAAATAAACAATATTCATTCTTTTACATTGACCATGACAGATATTCTTAAATTGACATGTTTGACATAATTTTGAATATCTTTTTTCTTGTTGTAAAAATTTTTGTGCATTTACTGATTGTTTTAATTTTAAAAGAGAATCATTTTTAATATTTCCTAAACTATATTGATCTAGTGCATAAAAATCACATGGATACACAGTTCCATCGCCTTCTATAATAAATTGTAACTGACATTGTCCTAACATACCACAAGTTCTTGGATAATGGCCTTGAAAAATCATTAATAAATCTTCAAATAAAGAGATAGAAACATATTTTCCTTGTTTTAAATCTTCATACCATAATGGAAAGATTTGATGATAAAATTGATAAAAGTCTTGTGGTCTTAAATAATATTGATCTGTAGAATTATCTAATTCAGGTAAACAGGGAATGAATTGAATATATTGAAAATTTTGTTGTTTATAAAACTCATATATTTCTTTAGCATAAGGAATCATTTGTCGTGTTATTACTGTTAATATATTATAGTCTATTTTTTTCTTTTTCATTTGTTGAATATGTTGAAAGACTTTATGAAATGTAGGTTCTTTCCCTTTGACTCTCATTTGATTATGAATATATTCATTTCCATCTAATGAGATTCCAACTAAAAAATGATTTTCTTTAAAAAAATCTAACCACTCTTCATCTAAAATCAATCCATTTGTTTGAATAGCATAATGAATAATATGGTCTTTTTTATTTTTATGAACATAATCTACAAAATATTGAAAATATTCAAGTCCAGCCACTGTTGGTTCTCCACCTTGAAAAGCAAAAGTGATGTCTTTTGCATCATTTAATGCTTTATCTATAAGTATTTCAACAGTATCTTTTGACATAATCCCTTTGGAATAGTTTTCTCTTTGTTTTGAAACATCACTATAAAAACAATATAAACAATTCATATTACACAAAGATGATGCTGGTTTAATTAAGTATGAACTGCTCTTCATTCTATCACCTACTTTAAACATAGTATAACAATATAATGAAAATTAATCTATGCAAAAAGGAATGATTTCACTCATTCCTTTCTTTCTAGCAATATGATGGTAAATACATTTGAGGATTATCTTTATATTTATTAGCTTCTTCCTCTGTAAGAAAAACTGTCATATGAATTTGTCTTGAAGCAATTCTATGAGGTCCTGCACACCCTGCATAACCTTCAATGCTAAATTCATAATCATCTTCATGACCTTCAATATCCATAACCTTACCAGACATAACATATCCATTCATTAAGAAATAAACAATTGTACCTTCTTTTAACATATTTTTACCTTCTTTCATAAACACTTGCTCCTACATGAACAATTTCTTCTAATAATTTTTGCATTTTTATAATAATTGGATGATTCTCTAAACCATAATGTTCAGCCATTTTTCTTGTTTTTTCAAAAGCTAACCATGTACTTCCTTGTTCATCTTGCCAAACAGCTATTTTTAATGGCAATTGTAAGGCAATACTTTGATCTATCAACATTAGATTTGTACCTACTTTTGGTGCTCCAAAAACCAATACTGACGTTTCTCTTAAATTCATACCAACATCTTGGGCATTCTTAGCATGATCGAATTTTGCAAAGAGTGGAATATTTCTTCTTTGTAATTCTTTTTCTAATTTTAAAATGGTTTCTTGAACAGATAATTGTCCTTCTATTAAATATAACTGATTATCATCATAATTTGTAGATAATAAATCTCCGAATGCTCCTGCTATTTTTCTACCTAAGTTTGTAAAATCAACATTTTCTTTATTGGCTAATAAAGTGACACAAACAAGTTCATGAGAATCAGTAAAACGACTTAAAAATGCTGAATATCCTGGAACTCCTCCTTTAATATCCATGAGTCCACGATGTTTATAAAATTGCCATCCAGCAACTGCTGGCACTTCCTGTCCATTAGGTAAATTCCAAGGTTTATAGATTTTGTTTCGATTTTCAATATCATGAATTAAAACCCCACCTGCTAATCCAATATCCCAAAAAGATATGTCTTGAGCACTTGCCCATATATCATTATACCCTTTTGTAACTTGTGGAATTATTTCTATACCAGATTCATCATAACTTCTTGAATATTCTGTTGGATCAATATACTCTCCATTTGTTTTAAACATTTGATGAATATAATCACTTTTAGAAACATCTTCATGTTTAAATTGAGAAAGATTTTCATAAAATCCTGTATGTCTTAAATTTAAGAATTGAATCTGTTTTTCAGTAATAAATTCATGATAACTTTGTTGACTTATTCTTTCTATGATTTCACTTAAGAATAAGAAATTGATAGGATTCATTTCAACATCTTCACCTGGTAAAAAATGAAGTGGTTCTTCTTTTAATGCATCAATAACATCATGAAATAGTATTTTATCTTCATAATGAGGTAATCCACTTGCATGATGTAATAAATCAATAATGCGGATATCTTTCCACATATCTGGAATTTCACTCAGATAATATTGAATTGATTTATCTAAATCAATCTTTCCTTCTTCATATAATTGCATAATAGCAACAGCACAAAATGCTTGTGAAATAGGACCAACTGGAAACATTGTATTGACACTTGCTAATCTTTTTTCTTTAACATCAGATAATCCATATCCAACAACTCTTGGAATATAAGGAGCCTGAACAATTGCAAGTGTTAAACCTGGTATTTCTTCTTCTTTCATAAAATCAATTATCATTTGATCAACACTATTGTCTAAATAACTAACATCATAACTTCCACGCAATTTCATTTCTTTATGTTCTTTTGTATTCATATTATTTTTCCTTTGTATTAGAGATATTTTCTAAATCAATCAGAATATCTCTAATTGTTATAGTTGCTAAATAATCCTGACAAACATTTTCTAAATCATTACAAAGATCATCAACAACATGTGACATACCACTACTGATCATACATTCATTATGAATGTCTCCACTTCGCCATGATGTCTGACAAATATTAATTTGTAAAGCATCATAAATTTGTTTCAATGTGATGGTTTCTTTACCAACTTGAAAGAAATAACCACCATTTAATCCTTCTTTTGTTTCTATAATACCTGCTTTTTTTAATGGAGCTAAAACTTTTCTTATTCTTACAGGATTTACACAAACATTTTTAGCAATTTCTTCACTTGACATTTGCTTTGCTTCCTTTCGCAAATAAGCCAGTACATGAATAGCTATTATAAACTCACTTGGCATCCTATCACCTCTTAACTGTAACTTTTTTTATTACATTTATATCATAAACTCATTTTCCCATTTTATCAATCAATATGCACTTATATAAGAAAAGGACAAAATCAATTTGTCCTTTCTCATTATGAAGTGAATATGTCTATGTATGTAGAACGTTCCTCTTTGGGAATATCTAAGAAATCTAATGCCTCTTCTAGTGTATAACCATTTTTAGCTATGAGTTTCTTTATTGATTCAATCAGTCCTTGCTGCCTACCAATGGTCTTTCCTCTTGCTTCTCCAATGGCTTCTCCTTCAAGCAATCCCTTTCTTCTAATCTCTTCCCATATTTCACACATCTCTTGTTTCCCTCCTTCGTTTTCCTTATAATAGCTGACTCTCTTCCTTAGAAACTCATAGTGCATCTCACTTGAATCAGTACAGAACATATCATGCATTAATCTCCCTAGTGCTGTATCCTCCTGAATGCTTGCATTCACATAGATAATCTCTCTTCCTTCTTCAAACATCTGATTGTTTTCATCAATTCTACAATGACTATGATAGATTGGCAATCCATATCCCAATACATCTGTCTCGGTTATAAAGATAATGATCACATTGGGAAGCTTATCCCATTGTTCATTGGGAAACGATGTATTCGCATCTATCAGACTTCCATGAAACCTCGCTCTTTTAGGATGTGCTCCTTTGGTATCTCTCTGTACTTCAATGTTGATATAGTCATCACCATCCCTGACAAGTACATCAATGCTGATAGATCTACCCAGAATATTATTGATATCATACTGAGCATGACATTCAATGATATCAACACTCCTTTCAAGGATAATTTCAAGAAACTGTCTGACGACATCCTCATCCTTAAAGACAATCCTCATGAAGTCATCATCCATCAGTCTCAGTCTGGCAATAGAATCAAGATAATCGGTATTGCCTTCATGAACAAATAAAGTCATTCAATAAATCCCTCCTTATATTGATATAAGGAATCTAATAACAATATAGCACAATAATTGCTTAAAGTAAATATTTATTCAAAAGATCCCTATACTTATATATACACAAAAAAAGTTCATTTTTCTTTTTTTAAATCAAAGAAAATTAAATTTTTTACTAAACAATTATTGAGTGAAACATGACTAACATATTTACATCATTATGATCTTCTTAATATTTTTCTAGGATATTATAATATTGATTATATATTACTTTTCATTTATACTTAAATATGACCATAATATAGTATTTATAATTCTATTTTGTGTTTACTAAAAATTTACTTTTTTAGCTATTGGTTATCACCTTTTCACTTTTTTAATGATAGCTTGAACAACTTCATTATAAACAGAAAGGTGATACCTTTGTATAACTTTTTATCTTCCACCTGCATAGCAGGTGTTTTTTTCATATACTCTGTTCTCAACTTGCTCAAGTTTATTAAATCAAAAAAAGAATAGCTCACACTATTCTTTTATTCTACATATGAAATTGTAATAAATCTATTTTTTCCTTCGCCTTGGCTTTCTGTTTTTAAATGACCCATTTCAGAAATCACTTGATGAATTACTTTTCTTTCATCAGCAGGTAATGGATCAAGTTTAACTGCTACTTTACTTCTTAAAACTTGTTTTCCAAGACGTTTTGCCATAGATGACACTTTCTTATATCGATTTTCTTTATATCCATTTATATCAATACTAATTTCAATTCTTTTCTTAAATTGATTCTGTACAGCATTTTTAGCAATAAAATTTAATGCTCTTAAAATAACACCATTTTTACCAATCAAAATAGAATTATTATCTGTATTAATATTACAATAAATACGTTCATTTTGAATATAAGATACTGTTTCTACAGTAAACTCCATATCTGATAAAATTTTTCTTATGTAATTTTCTAAAAAATCTTGAACCATACTCTCAGTATAACATTCAATAATCACTTTTTTAGAAAATAAGCCTCTTTTTTCTTCAATAATTTCATAATTCAGCTGATCTGGAGTTATTCCTAAATCTTGACATGCAAGTTGGACAACTTCATCTACAGTTTTTCCTTCATATGTTTTCATTGTTTTGTCCGTCCTTATTTTTCTCTTTTCTTTTCAATGTGATAAATTTGGATATAAATAGTTCTTATAATTGTAACGATACTTGTTGTAATCCAATATAAAGACATAGCTGTTGGCATTGATAATGCAAACCAAACAATCATAACAGTCATAACAATATTCATTGTTTTCATTGATTGTTGTTGTTTAGATACTTTATAACGAGGATTTCTTTTTAACATGATATTATTGATTTCAATTGCTAAATATTGTGTAATACCAACAATTGCAACAATAACAATATATTGCCAATGACCACTTGTGATTTGAGACATTGGTGTTAATCCTAATGATAATCCAAAGAGTGTTGAATCATATAAAAGTTCAATTCTTTGAACACCTTGCCACATTGCTAACATAATTGGAAGAGTTAAGAAAGTTGTAAATGAACTCATCATACTAACATCATGCTTTTTATATAATGCCTGAATTTCAGCAGATTGTCTCATTTGTGAAGCCTGATCTTTTCTTCCAGCATATTTTCTTTGAATCTTTTCCATTTCTGGTTGAAGCATTTGCATCTTTTGTGTAGAAACAGTAGATTTAATCATAATAGGTAAGATTAACAAGTTGATGAAAATTGTCATACCGACAACTCCCCAGGCAACATTACCTAATGTATCACTAATAAATAAGATTCCCTTAGCAATTGGTATTGTTAAGATAAAATCAAAAAATCCAGCATCCAAACTCCATGGAGTTGAAGCATTAATTGCACGATCAGCTAATAAATGTCCATTTGAATCTAAGTTTTGACCACAACCTGTCAATACAAATACAAAGGCCAATAATGCAAATACCTTTAAAAATTTCTTTGTACGTTGATCTAAATACATGTTTATTTTTCCATCCTTTTATTTATTTTGTCATAGAGAAATTTTAAATCTTTCATATTATCCTGATATGAACTTGTTAAAAATTTATTTCTTACTATCACAATAAAATCCCTTTTTTGATCTTTATCAAAAATTTCTTGAACCATCATTCTGACTTGCCTTTTCACTTTATTACGCTTAACAGCATGACCTAATTTTTTACTTACAGAGATACCTACTCTCATATGATAATCATTTTTCATATAATAGACAACATATTTTCCATTAGCAACAGAATTTCTTTTATGAATAATTGTCTGAAAGTCCTCATTTTTCTTAATTCGATATTCTTTTTTCATATTTTTTTAGAAAAAAAACCACATAAAGTGGAATTTTTGTTAGGCAGATAATACTTTTCTTCCTCTTTGACGGCGACGAGCAAGTACTTTTTTTCCGCCTACTGTTGCCATTCTAGCTCTAAAACCATGAGTTTTTGCTCTTTTTCTCTTATTTGGTTGATATGTTCTTTTCATTCATTACACCTCCAAAATTTCTAATTTTTTTATACACAGTAACATATGCCCCATTATTATATGGGTTTTACCCTTATAAGTCAATGAAAATAATGAAAATTCTTTGATACAATACGTATTTTTAGGAAAAAAAACAGGCATAAATTCAGTCAATTTACATATATTATGAATAGAGGAAATAAACTTTTCACACTTTATTCACGTTGTGAAAGAAGTTATTCACAATTGTGCATAATTCCTCTTAACGCCTTATCCAGCTTAATTCTTGATTGTGAATGAGTTTAAGCATAACTTGTGAATATAGAAATCTCAAAAAAAATATTCACAATTATTCACAGTGCATAATTATTTGTGCACATTTTTACTTTACACAAATTTGTGTATAACCAAAAAAATACCGATTTATCAATACTTTTTACTGTGCATAACTATGTGAATAAGTTGTGCATGGCTTTTTTGCTCTTCATTTTATTCACAATTTCATCTATAATATGAACTGAAAGAAGGTGAATATGTGAATAATCTTAATATAGATTGGCAAAAGACGCTCAATATATTCAAAAGTAAGCTAGATGAATTTCATATTGATAAGATTAGTTTTGATTCTTTCTTCACAACTTTGCAGGTCAGAGATATTGTTGATAATGATGTCACTATGACTATTGATACTCAATGGAGTTTAGATTTTGTATCTACTTATATTGATAATTTAGAAGAAATCTACAACACAATTACGAATGGACATTATCATTTAACCCTTGTGACTGAAGAAGATTATAATAAAGCAACATCTCAAAAAAATGTTTTATTAAACTTTGAAGATAATCTTAACCCTGATTTAACATTTGAAAACTTTGTTGTTGGTAACAGTAATAGAATTGCTCAAAATGCCTCATTAGCTGTAGCAATGAAACCAGGTATTTCTTATAGTCCTTTATTTATTCACAGTAATTCAGGACTGGGGAAAACACATTTATTAAATGCAATTGGTAATTACGCTAAAAAACGTGAGCCTTCAACAAAAGTCCTTTTTACAACAAGTGAAAACTTTGTGAATG
Source organism: Candidatus Stoquefichus sp. SB1 (assembly GCF_001244545.1). NCBI lineage: Bacteria > Bacillati > Bacillota > Erysipelotrichia > Erysipelotrichales > Erysipelotrichaceae > Candidatus Stoquefichus > Candidatus Stoquefichus sp. SB1. The sequence continues at coordinate 220,891 of NZ_LN852695.1, forward strand.
AATATATCCAATCACTATCAAACCATACCATTGAAGAATTTAATTATAAATTTAGACATATTGATATCCTTTTAATAGATGATATTCAATTTATGGCTACAAAAGAATCATCTAGTGAAATCTTTTTTAATATATTTAATAGCTTAATTAGTAATAAAAAACAGATTGTCATTACTTCTGATAAACCACCTCGTGATCTAAGAGGTATGGAAAGTCGTCTAGTCAGTCGATTCTCTTCTGGTTTAACAGTCAGTATTGACACACCTGAATTTGAAACATCAAAAGCCATCTTAAGAAAAAAAATTGAAATAGAAAATGTTGATTATCCTATTGCTGAAGAAGTTCTTGATTTTATAGCTTCACACTTTAATACCGATGTTAGAGAATTAGAAGGAAGTTTAAAACGTTTATTATTTTATAAACTGATTTGTGGCAAAAAATCTGATACAATAGATTTAAACTTTGCATTAGAAGCATTTAGTGATACATATACTCAACCTGCTCAAAAGAAGGAATTAACAGTATCTAATATCAAAAAATGTGTTGCTGATTATTACAATCTCACAGTTACCCAAATTAATTCTAAATCTCGTACTTCTAGTATTATTGTTGCAAGACATATTGCAATGTACTTAGTTAGAGACTTAATTGATGATATTTCTTTTATTCAAATTGGTCATGAATTTGGAGGAAGAGATCATTCAACTGTAATGAAAGCTTGTAGTAAAGTTCAAAAGAAATTAGAGAAAGATATGAATTATCGTCAAGCTATTGATGACATCAAAAAGAAGCTTGTGTAAAAGTTATGCACAGTTATCCACAATTTATTCACCCTCTATTTCTTAAAAAAGAATGATAAAAACACGATTTTTTAAACTTATGCTTATTGTGCACAGTATTATTATTATGATATTATTTAAATAATAATAAAAATAAAGGAGAAAAAAGATGAATTTCAAGATTAAAAGATTAGAGTTACTTAATGCTTTAGCAAAAGTATCCAGAGCTGTTTCAATGAAAAGTCCTTTACCTGTTTTAACAGGAATTAAATTTGATCTCAAAGAAGATGAATTAATATTAACTGGTAGTGATAGTGATATTACAATTCAAACAACGATTAAAGAAAATATTGAAATTCTTGAAAAAGGTTCTGTTGTTTTATCTTCTCGATATATATTAGAGATTATTAAAAAAATTGATTCTGATCAGGTTCATATATATATAGTAGATGGAACTTTAACAAGAATAGAAGGAGCAAGTTCACGTTTTGATTTAAATGGTACATCTTATATTGATTATCCTAGAATTGATTTAAATAAATCTGGAGTCAATTTACAGATGAAATCAACAGATATTAAAGAAGCAATTGAACAAACATCTTTTGCTACAAGTGAAAAAGAAACAAGACCTGTTTTAACAGGAGTTAATTTTAAAGCAAAAGATCATGTTTTAGAATGTATTGCAACTGATAGTTATCGTTTAGCAAAACGTATATTAAATATTGAGTCTGACGTTTCTTTTAATATTATTATTCCTAAGAAAAGTTTAATTGAAATTAGTCGTATTATTGAAAAAGATGAATTAATTGATATGTATGTTTCTGATCGTAAAGTCTTATTTATATTTGATTCAGTATTAATTCAAACAAGATTAATTGATGGAACATATCCAGATACAAGTCGTTTAATTCCAAATAGTTTTGATTATTCTATGACTATTGATAGTGTAAGTTTACTTAATTCTATTGATAGAGCTTCATTATTATCAAATGAGCAATCAAATATTATTAAATTAACAATGAATGAAGATCAAGTGATGTTATCTTCTTATTCACAGGAAATAGGGTCAGTAGAAGAAAATTTATCAAAAGCTTTTTATAAGGGAACACCACTAAGTATCTCTTTTAGTGCAAAATATTTAAATGATGCAATTAAAAGTATTAATGGTGATAAGGTCAAAGTCTTATTTACAGGTGAAATGAAACCATTTATTATTAAAGATTTTGAAAAAGAAGATATCATTCAATTGGTTTTACCAGTTAGAACTTATTAAAAAGTATGATTTTGTCATACTTTTTTCTTTTTTGTCGATTATGTATTCTTGATAAAGAAATTGAATATGATATAATAGTCTAGTATAAATATTTGGCAAAGCTATCGAAAGGTAGTGACGCAAAGCTAAAGGGCCTTTTTATTGGCAGCCAGTTGCATTTTGGTAATAGGTTGCTTTGCACCTATTTTTTATTTTGAGAAAGGAATGGAAAGATGAAGAAAACAAAATCATTAATGAAAATATTAATAGCAGCACTTCTTATGATTTTTACGTTTTGTTCATTCTATGACTTTATTCAACAAACAAATATATTAAATACTCAAACAACATTAGATCATTTAAAAGATGTTGGTAAAGAAACAGCCAATAATTATAATCAGAGATTTATAACAATGTCTCAGATTTTAAATAGTACTTGTAAATTAATAGAAACAAATGCTTCAAATGAAAAAGATATTGGTCAAATATTAGATAATGTTCAACAAAATCATACAATGTTTCAAAGATTATGGTTTGTAGATAAAAATAAACGTTTGCATAATTATAAAGAACATCTTGAAATGGATGCTGTTAATAGTTATGTTGATCTCATGTTAAAAGGACAATCTGGAATAACTGATCCTTTTGAGTCACCATTTAATCACAAAATGGTTGTTGTTGTTTATAATCCAATCTATAAACAACAAGAAGTTATTGGTGGTGCTATTGGTATTGTTGAAATTAATGATGTAAATCATGATTTTATTTATAATGATATTTTTGATAATGAGGCTTATGTTTTTGCAACTGCTTCTGATGGGAAAATAATATCTAAAATTAATAATAAGAATACACTTTATTATGGTGATAATTATTTTGATTTTTTAAAAAATGATGTTTTATATTTAGATGGAAATTATAATAATGTTATTGATCATATAAAAAATAATAAATCAGGATATATTACTTATCGTTTTCATGAAAATTATGAACGTTTGGTTTATTATACACCTGTTAAAATTAATAATTGGTATGTTTTTACTGTTATCTCTAGAGATATAGTGACACAAAAGAATGAAAAGACTAATCAAATTACTTTCTATTTAATTGTAAAAATGATTATTTTATTTATTATTTTAATGATATTGATTATTATCTATTTTAGAAAGATTAACAAAATTAATAGAGATATTAATAGAAAATTAGCTGCAAGTAATCGTAAAATTGAAGTTATTTTAAAACAGACAAATGATCGTATTTTTGAATACAGTATTGATAAAGATAGTCTAACTTTAGATGCTTGGAATGATTATCCTAAAATTATGTTAAATAGTTTTTTGAGTAATTTGCATAATTATAATTTTGTTTCTAAAGAACATGAAAAATTATTAATAGAGAAATTCCATGAAGTTATTGAGAATAAAGATAAGATTGTTTTTGATGCTAAATTCCCATATATCAGTAAAGATGAACAAACATGGTTCCATGTTTCTATTATCTATGTTGAAGAAAATCATAAGTTAATTGGGACATTAAAAAATAGTACAAAAGAAATGGAAGAGTATAATATTCTTCTTCAAGATCAAATGTTTAAAAATTCAATATATTCAAATGCTATGTGTATGTTTGCAGTGAATTTAAAGAGTCGAAAGGTTGTTATTTATCAAGTTGATAGTTTATATCATAATGTAATTAATGTTGAATATAATGATGAATTTATTTCAAATGTGATTTCTAAAGTTCATCCAGCTGATAAAGAAAGAGCAAGACGTTTCTTTAATTGTGATCGTATTCAAAGTCTTTATCATCATCATGATGGTATTAATCGTATAGAGTATCGTAGTTTTAATGAAGAAATGAATAAATATGTATGGATTCGTTATAGAATTCAATTTGAAAGACAAAGTAGCAACAATGAGTTATTAATGATTGCTTATGCAAATAATATTAATGAAGAGAAATTAAGACAGTTAGAATATGAATTTAAAGCTCAAAGAGATGGGTTAACAGGGTTATATAATCGTCAAAGATTTAATCAATTGGTTGATAATTATTTGCAAGAAAATAATTCTTTGGTTTGTTATAATGCTTATATGATTGTTGATTTAGATAATTTTAAAAAGATTAATGATAATTTAGGTCATAGTCAAGGGGATCAGGTCATTCAAAATGTTGCTCAAATATTAGAAAATATTTGTAGTGAAAATGGTTATATTGGACGTTTTGGTGGCGATGAGTTTGTGATTTTCTTATATGATCAGGAGTCATATGCTGAAATTGAAAACAAGGCAAGAAAGATTTTAAATGAAATTGAAAATATTGAAATTGATAAAAAGTTTGAACTTTCTGCATCCATTGGTATTGCTTTTGTTAAAAATGAAAAGAATCATATGCAGTTATTTGATAAATGTGATCAGGCGTTATATGTATGCAAAAATAGTGGTAAGAATAGATTCTTTGTATTTATAGATAATGAGGATACTAACTTTTAAAGTTAGTATTTTCATTATCTTAATGAATAAGCTATAATAAAGATGGTGAGATTATGAAAAAAATATTATTAGTTGAAGATGATATGGATATTATCAGTCATTTAACTTTATTTTTAGAAAGTGAAGGTTTTGTTATTAAAAATACAGATAGCCAAACACAGGCAATGAAGATGATTTATAATCAGAATTTTGATTTGATTTTATTGGATTTATCATTAAAAGAAGGCCATGGTTTTTCTTTATATCATGAGATTAAAGACTATCAGGATATTCCTATTATCTTTTTAACTGCCAGCAATGATGAATATAGCGTTGTAACAGGATTAAATTTAGGTGCTGATGATTATATTGCGAAACCTTTTCGTCCAAGAATTCTTTTATCAAGAATTCAAAGTGTATTAAGAAGATATCAAAAACAGGATATTATCTATCAGTATTTAGATATCAAATTAAATACATTAAGTGGTCAGGTTTATAAAAAAGATAAAGAAATTATTTTATCAGCTTTAGAATATAAATTATGTCTTATTTTCTTTTCTCATCCTCATCAATTACTCACAAGAGAATTTCTATTAGATGAACTTTGGAATATTACCGGAGAAGATGTGAGTGATAACACATTATCTGTTTATATTAAAAGATTACGTTATAAAATAGAAGATGATCCTAAAAATCCTCAGATTATTAAAACCATGCGAGGATTAGGATATAAATTAGGAGAATAAGATGGTTGAAGTATGTCTCATTATGATTATTTTGATACTGGGATGGACATTGTATCAGAAAAATCAAAATATAAAGAAAATATCAAAGCAAGTTAATGATGTTTTATTTCAGCAAAAAGATTTATATATTCAAAATTTTAAAGAAGGATCATTATCTATTTTAGAAAGTGAAATTGTTAAATTAGTGAATCGATTGTATGAACAAAATCATTTATTAGCTGAAGATAAAATATTATTAAAACAATCTTTAGAAGATATTTCTCATCAAATGAAAACACCATTAACATCATTAAATTTAATCCAAGAAAGATTAAAATATGCAGATGAAAAAGAATTAAAACATCTTTTAAAACAGCAACAACAATTATTAGATAAAATTGAATGGTTAGTTGCTTCTTTATTAAAAATAGCCCAATTAGATGTTGGAACAATTCAATTTCAAAAAGAAGAAATACATATTGATGAATTGATTGAACATTTAATCAAACCATTTGAAATTCCTATTGATCTAAAAAATATTCAAATACATATTGATTCACAATGCGAACAATTAAATCATTTAGATTATCATTGGACCTTAGAAGCACTGCTTAATATTTTTAAGAATTGTGTAGAACATTTACCAGATGAAGGTATAATTAAAGTTATTATACAAAATAATCCATTGTATGATGAAATTATTATTCAAGATAATGGTGAAGGAATTTCAAAAGATGATTTACCTCATCTCTTTGAAAGATTTTATAAAGGTGAAAATGCTACACAACAAAGTGTTGGAATTGGTTTAGCGTTATCACGTATGATTGTTGAAAAACAAAATGGAACAATTACAGCAGAAAATACATACCCAGGTGTTAAGTTTACGATACACTTTTACCATGAAGTTGTCTAAACTTTTTTTCTTAGTGACAATTCTGTCACTTTGTTGTCATAAGCATGTCATTATGAAATGATATAATATGGGTGAATGGGAGGTTATTATGAAAATATTAGAAGTGAAGAATTTATCAAAAATATATGGAAAAGGTGAAAGTGAAGTTATGGCTTTGAATAATGTTTCTTTTTCTGTTGATAAAGGGGAATTTATTGCTATTGTGGGATCTTCAGGTTCAGGAAAAAGTACTTTACTTCATTTAATTGGGGGTGTTGATCGACCAACAAATGGCGAAGTGATTGTCAATGGGATTCATGTCTATCAACAAAATGAAGAAGAATTAGCCATTTTTAGAAGAAGAGAAGTTGGACTTATTTATCAGTTTTATAATCTTATTCCAGTATTAACAGTTGAAGAAAATATGACATTACCAGTCTTATTAGATAATCAGTCAGTGAATCAAGGAAGATTAAATGAACTATTAAAGATATTAGATTTAGAGAAGAGAAAAGATCATCTGCCAAAACAATTATCAGGAGGACAACAACAGCGTGTTTCTATTGGAAGAGCTTTAATGAATGCACCATCTGTTGTTTTAGCTGATGAACCAACAGGAAATCTTGATTCAAAGAATAGTAAAGAAATTGTTGATTTATTGAAATTAACACAGAAAAAGTATAAGCAAACATTAATTATGATAACGCATGATGAAAGAATAGCAATGCAAGCAGATAGGATTATTGTTATTGAAGATGGTCAAATCAAAAAAGATGAGGTCTTAAAGAAATGAAAATCATGAATCAGTTAACTTTTAGATATCTCAAAGAAAATAAAAAAAGAACGATTTTAACAATTCTTTGCATTACTGTATCAGTTATCATGATTTGTTGTGTAGGTATTGCTTTTTATTCAGGAAAACAGTTTTATAAAGAATATATTGAAAAAACTGTTGGTGATTATCACTATCTGATTGTTAGTCAAAATCCGGAATTAATTAAAAAAGTTGCCCAAGATAAGACAATATCAGAATATTATTTTTCTCATACTGAACCTTACTATCGTGATGATCAATTAACTGATCAAAGTTTTCTTAATTTAAAAAGAGGAGACGAACTCTATTTTCAAAAAGAGGATTATGGAAATTTATTAGTAAGTGGCAGATTACCACAAAATACAGAGGAAATTGTCATTTCACAAAATTATTTAAAATTAAATCAATTAAATGTATCAATTGGGGATTCTATTGATTTATATAGTAATGAAAGTCATACAAATGATCATTTTCAGATTGTTGGTTTGATAAATGATTATAACAGTCAAAATCATTATAAAAATTCATTTAATGCTATCTCTTATATTGATTTTCGTAATGCTCAAACATATTATACGCTTTATATAAAAGATAAGGAGCTTTCTAAACAAATCTTTGATCATGCAAAAAATTTATCTGATAATAATAGTGGAGACCTTCGTTATAATTCTTCGTATCTTGCTATTCAGGATATTTTTGAAGATCATTCAAGCTCAATGTTTCTAGGAATTTATAATATTGTTGGTGTCTTATTAGCAGTGATTGTTATTATTTCATTATTTATTATTTATCAGGCATTTAATTTATCAACAAATGATCGTATTCAATATCTTGGTATGTTATCAAGTGTTGGAGCAACGCCAAAACAGAAAAAACGTTCTGTATATTTTGAAGGATTAATATTATCATGTATTTCTATTCCATTAGGAATTATTCTTAGTTTTTTAGGATTATGGATTACATTTCATTTTATTAACCTCTTAGAAACAGTCAAGGTGTTAAATATTGCTATCTATCCACAAATATCAGGTTTTTATTTATTTCTAGTCATTATTATTTCACTCATTACTATTTTTATTTCACTTTATTTACCAGCAAGAAAAATATCTAAAATATCAGTCATAGATGCTTTAAAGAAAAATGATGAAATAACTGTTAAACCTAAAAAATTAAAGACTGGATTGTTGGCACGTCGTTTTTTGAATGTTTCTCAACAACTTGCTATTAAAAATTATAAACGTCAAGGTAGACGTTCAAGAGTAATTGTCATGTCATTAGTCATTTCAATGGTTTCGTTTATTTCAATGTACAGTTTTAGTCGTATTTTTCTAGAACAAGTCAATCAATCCAATGTCTATAATCAATACGATATTCAAATGAATATGGGATATGATAAAGATTCACTTCAAAAAACTATTGATATATTAAACCAAAATCAAAAAGTTGATGATTATTATTATATAACATCTCTTAATATTACAGCTAATATTGATTCAAGTTATTTAGACATTCCTATAGAAAGTGATAAAAATGCTTATATTCAACTGATTGGTTTAAGTGAAAATAAGCGTCAACAATTATGTGATGATAATCATATAACATATCAAAAAAATTTGGTTCTTGCATATGATGGAAAATATAAATGTTTTGAATCAGAGCAGGAATATATTCAAAGATATAAGAAGATGGATAAAAACTTTTTCAAATCTATGCAAATGACTGATAATGAATTTAATGAGCGAGGTGATATTATTGGAGAAAAAGTCATTCCATTACAATTATTTGATCAAGTTGTTAGCATCCAAAAAGATCAATTTCAAAATGGTTATGGATTTGGTAATTTAGATAGTACTCTTTATTTCATTGTTCCAATAGAATATATTACAAATGTAGATGTTGATTATAGCCATACCATTACTTATAATATTTTTTCTTCTGAGCATCAGGAATTAACCAAAGAATTAGAATCATTAAATTATACTGTCTATGATTATGCTCAAAATGTCTTAGAAAATAGACAAATTTTCTTAATTATTCAAATCTTTGTTTATGGTTTTGTATGTATTATGATTTTATTTACAATGTTAAATATTATCAATATGATGAGTGCAAGTATTGATAAAAGAAAAAAAGAATTAGGAATGATGTTAAGTGTTGGAATGAGTCCAAATGGAATAACAAAAATGTTGTTTTATGAAAGTTTTATTTATGGATTGAAAACATTATTATATGGTTTACCTATTTGTATTGGAATTGAATGGTTATTTTATGATCAAGTGAAAATAAGTAATATGATTTTTGTACCATCATTTTTAGCTTATATCATTTCGTTTGTTGTGATTATATTCGTGATGTTAGTGACATTTAGAGTTGGCTTAAATCAGTTTAAAAAACAAAATATTATTGAAACATTAAAAGATGATATGTAAGTAGAAAATACTTACACATCTTTTTTTTCGCCTTATTTTTCGTTTTAAGAGACTTTTGTATAAAAATGAATTTTATATCTTTTTTAATAAATATTGAATATACGCCATAAAATCTACCATTTTAGATGATTTTATGATATAATAGGAACAGTTTGGAAAGAATCGGGTGAATTATTTTATGAGAGAAATTAAAATAGATACTGAGTATATTACATTAGGTAAATTTTTAAAATATGTAAATGCTGTTGATTCAGGAGCAGTGGCTAAATTAGTTATTTTAGATGGACAGGTTATTGTTAATGATGAAGTAGAAGTCAGAAGAGGAAAAAAGTTACGAGATGGTGATGTTGTCTCTTTTGATGGAATAAAATATATTGTAAAAAATGAGAATTGATAGAATAAATTTAAAAAGTTTTAGAAATTATTTAGATTGTTCTGTAGAATTTAATCCATTTATTAATATTTTAATTGGTCAAAATGCACAAGGAAAAACAAACTTATTAGAGGCTATTTATATTTTATCAATGTCAAAAAGTTTTAAGACAAAGATTATTGATGAGTTGATTTATTTTGATGAAGATTTTGCAAAGATTCAAGGAGATATTGTAACTCATGAAAGGAATATGAATTTAGAAGTTGTTTTATCTCATATGGGGAAAAAAGCTTTTATTAATCATAATGAAATTAAAAAGACAAGTGATTATGTAGGCTATCTTAATGTTGTATTGTTTGTGCCTGAAGATTTAATGTTAATAAAGGGTAGTCCTAGATTAAGAAGAAAATTAATGGATATGGAAATATCTAAGATTTCTCCTATTTATATGTATAATTTAAATAAATATAACAAGCTTTTGAAAGAACGTAATAAGTATTTAAAGATGTTACATGACTCTCATAAAGGTGCGGATGAATATTTAGAGGTTTTATCTGAACAAATGGCACAAATTCAAGTGAGTTTAATGAAGAAGCGTTTTGAATTTATAGAATTATTAAATGACATAGCTGTAAAGATGTATGATTATATTGCAATGCATAAAGAAACGTTAAGAATTGCATATAAGACTCATTATAAAGAAATGAGTTATGAATGTATTTTAGATAAATATCGTTCTCAATATCAAAAAGATATTCTTTTTGGACAGACCAATAGTGGTATTCATAAAGATGATATAGAGATGTATTTGAATGATAATGATGCAGTGATTTATGCATCACAAGGACAACAAAGATCAATTGTATTGGCTTTAAAGATTGGTTTATTAGAACTTATAAAAAAAGAAATAGGTGAATATCCTATTTTATTGCTGGATGATGTTTTAAGTGAGTTAGATGATGTACGAAAAACTAAGTTATTAAATTTAATTCAAGGAAAAGTGCAAACATTTATAACTTCTACATCAATTGATGGAATTCATCATCAGGTGATAGATATGGCAAAAAAGATTGTCATTGAAGATGGACATGTGAAAGGAGAAGACAATGGAAGAAAATAAAGTACAACATAGTTATGATGAATCTGATATTCAGGTATTAGAGGGATTAGAGGCTGTTAGAAAAAGACCAGGTATGTATATTGGAACAACTTCTTCTAGAGGGTTACATCATCTTGTTTGGGAAATTGTTGATAATTCAATTGATGAAGCTTTAGCAGGATTTTGTACTGAGATAAAAGTTATCTTAGAAGAAGGAGATATTGTTAAGGTTATTGATAATGGACGTGGTATGCCTACTGGTAAACATGCAAAAACTGGGAAAAGTACAGTTGAAACTATTTTAACAGTCTTACATGCTGGTGGTAAATTTGGTGGAGGCGGTTATAAAGTCTCTGGTGGTTTACATGGTGTTGGTGCTAGTGTTGTTAATGCGTTGAGTGAATGGTTAGAAGTGCATGTTCATAGAGATGGACATATTTATTATCAACGTTTTGAAAAAGGTGGAGCTCCAGTCGGTGATTTAAAAATCATTGGTGATTGTGATGATACTGGAACGATTGTTACTTTTAAAGCTGATCCATTGATTTTTAATGAAACAACTGTCTATGATTATGAAACATTAAATCAAAGAATTAGAGAATTAGCATTTTTAAATAAAGGTTTAAAATTAATTCTTGAAGATCATCGTATAACTCCTCATAAAGTCAATGAATATCATTATGAAGGTGGTATTAAAGAATATGTTGCTTATTTAAATAGAAATAAAACAGCTATTCATGAAGAAATCATTTATGTAGAAGATGAAGTTGATGATATTAAAGTTGAAGTCAGTATGCAATATAATGATGGATATCAACCTAATATTTATTCATTTTGTAATAATATTAATACTCAAGAAGGTGGAACACATGAAGAAGGTTTCCGTTTAGCTTTAACAAGAGTTATTAATGCTTATGCTAAAAATAATAATTTCTTAAAAAAGGATGATGAATCATTAAGTGGTGATGATTGTCGTGAAGGATTAACAGCAATTATATCTGTTAAACATCCAGATCCTCAATATGAAGGACAAACCAAAACAAAATTAGGAAATGCTGAAGTACGTAAAATTGCAAGTAATATTATATCTGTAGCGTTAGATAAATTCTTGTTAGAAAATCCAAATACAGCTTCAATTATTATGAATAAAGCCATTGTTGCAAGTCATGCCAGAATGGCTGCAAAACGTGCAAGAGAAATGACACGTCGTAAAACAGCATTGGATAGTATTGCTTTACCTGGAAAATTAGCTGATTGTTCGTCTAAGGATCCAACTGAGTGTGAAGTATTCATAGTCGAAGGGGATTCTGCCGGTGGTAGTGCTAAGATGGGGAGAGATAGAAGAACACAGGCTATCTTGCCACTTCGTGGTAAAATCTTAAATGTTGAAAAAGCAAGATTAGATAGAATATTAGGAAATGCAGAAATTCGTTCTATGATTACTGCTTTTGGTACTGGTATTGGTGATGAATTTGATATTAGTAAGTTAAGATATCATAAAATCGTTATTATGACCGATGCCGATGTTGATGGTGGACATATTCGTATCTTAATGTTGACATTCTTATACCGCTTCTTAAAACCATTAATTGAAGAGGGATTTGTGTATGCTGCTCAACCTCCACTTTATTTATTAAAACATGGTAAAGAAGAACATTATTTATATTCTGATTATGAATTGGAAAGAAAAAAAGAAGAATTAGGACCAAATGCAAAATTCTCTATTCAGCGTTATAAAGGTCTTGGAGAAATGAATGCTGAACAGTTATGGGAAACAACAATGAATCCTGAAAATCGTGTATTATGGCAAATAGATTTAGATGATGCAATGCAGGCTGATGCAATGTTTGATATGCTGATGGGTGAAAAAGTAGAACCAAGACGTGAATTTATTCAAGAAAATGCCCAAGAAGCAGAACTTGATTTATAATAAAGGAGAAAACAATGGAAGAACGTGGAATTAAAAAAAGACCTTTAACATCTGAAATGAAACAATCATTCATTAACTATGCAATGTCAGTTATTGTCCAAAGAGCATTACCTGATGTCAGAGATGGACTCAAACCAGTTCAACGTCGTATTGTACATGGAATGAATGAGTTAGGATGTTATAGTGATAAACCTTATAAGAAATCAGCCCGTATTGTCGGAGAAGTCATGGGGAAATATCATCCACATGGAGACTCTTCAATTTATGATGCATTGGTTCGTATGGCACAGGATTTCTCATATCGTTATATGATTGTTGATGGACATGGTAACTTTGGTTCAATTGATGGTGATGGTGCTGCCGCAGCTCGTTATACTGAAGCCAGAATGTCTAAAATTTCAATGGAACTGGTTAAAGATATTAATAAAGATACAGTTAATTTTGTTCCTAACTATGATGGTGAAGAAACAGAACCAGAAGTCTTACCAGCGAGATATCCTAACTTATTGGTTAATGGAACAACAGGTATTGCAGTAGGGATGGCAACGAATATTCCTCCTCATAATTTAGGTGAAATTATTGATGCTATTTTAGCTGTTTCACATAATCCTGATATTACTATCATGGAATTAATGGAAGATTATATCCAGGGACCAGATTTTCCAACAGGAGCTTATATTTTAGGAAAATCAGCTATTAAAAAAGCTTATGAAACAGGTAATGGTTTAATTGTTATGCGTGCCAAAACGGATATTATTGATATTCATGGTGGTAAAAAGGCTATTATTGTTACTGAAATTCCTTATATGGTTAATAAAGCTCGTTTAATTGAGAAAATGGCAGAACATGTTAAAGAAAAACGTATTGAGGGAATTACTGAAATTCGTGATGAATCTAACCGAGAAGGAATTAGAATTGTTATTGAGTTACGTAAGGATATACAACCAGAAGTTATTTTAAATCAATTATTTAAATTAACTTCGTTACAAACAACTTTTGGTGTGAATTCAATTGCTTTAGTAAATAATGAACCACAAACATTAACTTTAAAACAAATGATTACATACTATCTAGAACATCAAGAAGAAGTTATTAAAAGAAGAACTGCTTTTGATTTAAAGAAAGCTGAAGATCGTGCTCATATATTAGATGGATTAAAACGAGCATTAGATCAAATAGATGCTATTATTGAATTAATTCGTACATCTAGAACAACAGAAGTTATTCAACAAAGATTAATGGATGAATTTGATATGTCTGAAAGACAGGCAAAAGCTATTCGTGAAATGCAACTACAAAGATTAGCTGGTTTGGAAAGAGAAAAAATTGAAAATGAATTAAATGAATTATTAGCACTTATTGCTGATTTAAAAGATATTCTTGAAAATAGAGAGCGTATTTTATCTATTATTGAAGAAGAATTATTACAAATTAAAGATAAATTTGCTGATAAACGAAGAACTGAAATTATTCAGGGAACATTTGATTTAGAAGATGAAGATTTAATTCCAGTTGAAGATGTTATTATTTCTTTAACAACAAATGGTTATGTTAAACGTACACCTGTTGATACTTATAAGACTCAAAATAGAGGCGGTAGAGGTATTAAAGGTATGGGAACAAATGAAGATGATATTGTTGATTCATTAATTCATATGAGTACCCATGATGATTTATTATTCTTTACTAACTTTGGTAAAGTTTATCGTATTAAAGGATATAATGTTCCTGAGTTTGGAAGAACAGCAAAGGGATTACCAGTTGTTAATTTATTAAATCTAGAAAAAGATGAATATGTTAAATCTATGATTTCTATTCATAAGGATGATATAGAAGATGATAAAGATTTATATTTATTCTTTGTAACATTAAATGGATTAGTGAAGAAAACACCAATTGATGAATTTAAAAATATTCGTCAATCTGGTAAGATTGCAATTAATTTAAGAGATGGAGATCAGTTAGTTGCTGTGAAATTAACAACAGATCATGATGAAATATTAGTTGCTGCTTCAAATGGTAAATTAATTCGATTTAAAGAAAGTGATGTTCGACCAATGGGAAGAACTGCTTCTGGAGTTAGAGGTATCAATGTTGATGGTGGACATGTCGTTGGTATGACAACAAATGGAGAAGGTCAATTTATTATGGCTATCAGTGAGAATGGTTATGGTAAGATGTCTCCAATTGGTGACTATCGTGAATCTCATCGTGGTGGTAAAGGTGTTAAAACAATTAATACAACTGAAAAGACAGGACAACTTGTCGCATTAAGAGCTGTAAATGGTGATGAAGATTTATTAATTATTACAAGTGAAGGTATTGTTATTAGATTACCAATGGAACAAGTCAAAATGGCTGGTAGAAATACACAAGGTGTGAGATTAATTAAAGTTTCTGAAGGTGCAACAGTTTCTAGTGTTGAAGTTGTAGAAAAAGCCGAGGAAGAAGAACCTGATGTAGAAGAATAAGAAAAGATGTGATTTATTCACATCTTTTTGCTTGCCCTATGAACTCATGACTTTGATTGTTAATTCTTATTTCTTCAGGAGCAGAACCACCAACATCAAGAACAGAAATACCATATGAGTAAGGATAAAACTCAGTATTATAGGTTGTTGTTTCATAAGCACCTAGTGGATAAAATTCTATGATTTCATCTTCAAAATTATAACCAAATGCAAAAACAGTATAATCATCTTGATTAGATATCACTTTATAATATATATTTTTATCTTTTACACCCATTGTTTTTGTATACAAAATTTCATAATAATTTCCTAATGTACTTTTAAAAAGATAAAAATAGATTTGATCTTTATATTGAGCAAGAACACCTATATATTTTCTTACAGTTATTGATTGATGAATTGTTATTTCCTCTTTATTTTCAATATGGTTAATCTGAGCTATAGTATCACTATAGCTTTGTTCTGTATTTAAATAATATTCTTGAGGAGAATTTTGTTTTATATAATAACCTGCTAATATTAAAATCAAAGATATAACGAGTCCTAATATAATGATTATTTTCTTTTTCATGTTTCCCACCTCTTATTTTATTTTATCATAAAAGAAAACATAAATTGACAAATTTAGCAATCTTTCATACAATAAGTTTAAAGTAGGTGAAAAAAATGGCAAAAGATAAGAAAATACATATAAATCAAACGTTTAAAAATATCATCATTATTATCGTGATTGCAGTTGTTTTCTTTTTCGTTGGAAAAGTTTGGCCAAGTGGTGAAGATCCAACTGTTATGACAAGTGATTTATTATCACAACAAATTCAAAGTATTAGTGAACTTGCTACTGTAGAATATAATTATACAAATATGGGAAAATTTGAAAATCAAGCAACTTTTTATGGATGGAAAGTTCCATTTACAACCAAAAGTTTTATTATTTCATATGATGGAAAAATAAAAGCTGGTATTGATATGAGTGTTGTAGAAGTTAAAATAAGTGGTAAGACAATTCATGTTAAGGTTCCACAAGCTAAAATACTATCACATGAAATAGATGAAAAGAGTATTGAAGTTTTTGATGAAACAAAAAATATTTTTAATCAAATAAGTATTACTGATTATAATCAATTTGCAATTGATCAAAAGGATAAAATGGAATCAAATGTTAAAGAAAAAGGATTACTAAAAGAAGCTCAAGAAAAAGCTCAATCAACAATAGAAACATTTGTAAAATCTTTAGATTTAAAAGATGAATATAAAATAGAAATAACTGAGCTTCAGTAAAGTCTTTGAAAACAAACTCTATGCTTATGTGTTTTCTCAATATATTTATTCATATCTAATTTTTATTCAAAAAATAAAATTGATTTAAAATAAGTATAAGAAAAAACTAATTTTCAAAATATGAAAGTTAGTTTTTTTACTTTAAAAAAGAAAAATGAACTTTTTTTGTGTATATATAAGTATAGGGATCTTTTGAATAAATATTTACTTTAAGCAATTATTATGGTATATTGTTATTAGATTCCTTATATCAATATAAGGAGGGATTTATTAAATGACTTTATTTGTTCATGAAGGCAATACTGATTATCTTGATTCTATTGCCAGACTGAGACTGATGGATGATGACTTCATGAGGATTGTCTTTAAGGATGAGGATGTTGTCAGACAGTTTCTTGAAATTATCCTTGATAGGAAAGTTGATATCATTGAATGTCATGCTCAGTATGATATCAATAATATTCTGGGTAGATCTATCAGTATTGATGTACTTGTCAGGGATGGTGATGACTATATCAACATTGAAGTGCAGAGAGATACCAAAGGAGCACATCCTAAAAGAGCGAGGTTTCATGGAAGCCTGATAGATGCGAATACATCATTTCCCAATGAACAATGGGATAAGCTACCCAATGTCATCATTATCTTTATAACAGAGACAGATGTATTGGGATATGGATTGCCAATCTATCATATTTGTTCAATAATTTCTGAAAATACTCAATGGTTTAAAGAAGGAAGGGAGATTATCTATGTGAATGCAAGCATTCAGGAGGATACAGCACTAGGGAGATTAATGCATGATATGTTCTGTACTGATCCAAAAGATATTCATTATGAGTTTCTAAGAAAGAGAGTAAGATATTACAAAGAAAATGAAGGAGGGAAAAGAAAGATGTGTGAGATATGGGAAGAAATCAAAAATAAAGGAAAACTTGAGGGCTTACGTGAAGGCGAATCCATTGGAAAGCAAGCTGGATTGGCTGAAGGAGAGATAATAGGAATCCTAAAATCAATTCGCAAACTTATAGCTAAGAATGGTTACACATTAGAAGAAGCACTAGATTTCTTAGATATCCCTAAAGATGAACAATCTAAGTACATAGAAAAATTCACTTCATAATAAAATTGGACAAATTAATTTTGTCCTTTTTTTAATATGTTATTGAAATTCATTTGATATATAGTATAATATTAGCAATTTGGGGATTTTTTTAGGAGGTTAGTTATGAATTCAATGAAAAACGGGAAGAAACTTGCATTTAAGATGGTTATTGCCTTGGTATGTGGTTTATTAGCAGGATTTGGATGTATCATGTTAAGAGAAAATTTATTAGCAAGTGGTCAAAGTGGTGTATGGACAACGATAAATAATATCTTTTTTCAAGACATTACTGCTGAAGGTGCAACTCAGGCTATAGGTATCTTCTATATTATTGGACAACTCTTTGTTAATTCTTTACAGTTAATTATTGTACCAATGGTTTTTGTTTCAATTGTCTTAGCAATCTGTGTTATTACTGATACAAAGAAATTAGGAAGAATATCATCAAAAACAATATTAACATTTTTTATTACAACAGTTTGTGCACTTATCTTTGCAGGGGCAATTGGATCTTTTGTTTATAGTACAGGTGCATTTAATGCGGTTGATGCTACAAATATAACAGTTCAACAAGGAACAGTAGGAACGAATCCTTTAAGCATTATTTTATCTATTGTCCCTAATAATCTTATTTCTGCATTTTCTAATAATGGTGGTGTTTTGGCTATCGTTTTCTTAGCAGTTGCAATTGGACTTGCTATGAATCAGTTAAAGGAAAAAACAAAGACACTCAAAAAGTTATTGATTGAATTAAGTGATATTATTTCTGTTTGTTTATCTTTCATTATTAATAAATTTGCACCTATTGCTATCTTTTGTTTATTAACAAGAACTTTTGCAGCTTATGGTATAGATTATTTAATGCCAGCATTAGCCTATGTTGTGACGGTTCTTATTGCATTAATTATCTATTTAGTGGTTGCTTATCCAATATATTTGCTAACTATGGCTAAAATGAATCCAAAACCTTTTATGAAGAAAATTGCGAAAGTTGCATTATTTGGTTTTTCAACATCATCTAGTGCTGCTACACTTCCATTAAATAAACAAACAACAGTAGAAGAAATGGGTGTGAGTGAGCAGATTGCATCATTTACATTACCGCTTGGTATGACGATTAATATGGATGGTACAGCTATCATGCAAGTGATTGCAGCAATATTTGTTGCAGCAAGTTCTGGTTATGATGTGACATTTACATCAATGGCTGTTATTGCTGTATTGGCTTTAATTGCTTCTATTGGAACACCTGCTGCACCAGGTGCTGGAGCCGTTATCTTATTTACAATTCTAACAGGAATGGGTTATACAAATGATGCAGCATTACTTGCCTATTCACTAATTCTTGCGATTAATCGTCCAATTGAGATGTTAGTGACTTCATTAAATGTTGTTGGTGATTCATCAACGTCTATCATAGTTGCTAAAAAAGAAAAAATGCTAGATGAAAATATATATAATCAAGATTAACTTTTTCAATAAAATTATTGGTGAATTTAGATTATCTCTTTAGAAGTTCTTATATGTCGGTATAGCCCGTATTTTCGGGCTTTCCCGGCATTTTAGATATGGGGAGAAGTTCTTATATACCCTCATAACCTTTTAGGTTTTCCCTCTCAATGGTAGTAAAAAAGTAGTAAATTGCTCTGCGGCTATGCTGCAATCAGCCTTTCCATTTCAGCCTTTGCGGAAGCGAAAGTTGCGTGTGCGTAATAATTCAGTGTCATGGTGATATTGGAGTGTCCCATAATATACTGTAACGCTTTCGGGTTCATGCCCGCATTGGCTAAGTTGGTGCAGAACGTATGACGCAGGGTGTGAGGTGTCATTACTTTGGGTAAGGCTTCCTCATGGCACTTGTTGTACTTCTTCGCAAGCCCCCGGAACATATTATCATAGCTTGTCGCCGTTTTCGGGCAACCGTCCCGGTTGAGGAAAAGGAAATTGCTGTAACCGTCAATCGTGATCGGCTTCGATCCCTTGCGGTTCTCCAACACGCGCCCCAACGCTTCATATACTTTTTCACTCATTGGAATTTGTCTGATACCGCTTTCTGTTTTGGGCTTCTCTATGTAGTAGCCTGTTTCCGCGCTCCGTAAAAGCTGGTGGTCTACATTGATTATCCTGTTTTCAAAATCAAGGTCGGTTTCAGTTAGTCCGCAGAGTTCGGAAACCCTAAGCCCTGTCCCCAGCAGTATGATAACCTCGTCACGGTATTTCTGATAGACGCTATCACCTTGCATAAAGGATAAAAGGCTTTCTTCCTGTTCCGCTGTGAGAGGTACTTTCGGCTCTGTGTCGTCCTCAATCACGGTGTTTAGCTGGAAGTCAAAGGGGTTCTTCCTTATACAGTCGTCCTGTATCGCTGTGTAAAAAGCAGCTTTCAAAGAACGCTTGTCATTGCTTATGGTCTTATAGGATATTCCCTTTTCTTTCATGCGCAACGCCCATTCTTTCGCGTCGGACAGTTTCACACTGTCAATGGGGCAGGAACCAAGTTTATCCGCTTCCAGCAGCTTCATCAGCCGTTCGCGCCCCTTTGTGGTGTTATGCCTTACGTTCCCCCGGTGGCGGTTCTGCTTTGCGTAAAGCTCGCAGACGGTCATTTTCTTTCCGATTGTGTCTATCCCGTCGTCAAGGTCTTTCCGTATCTCTTTTTCTTTTTCTCTAAGGGATATGTCGTCACGCTTCCCGGCTGGGGTCTTGTCCGTAGGTACTAACTTCCACGCATAGACAAATTGCACTTTACCAAAAGTATCGGTATATTTATAAGCATATCTCCCGTCTTTTCTCTGGCTCTCTCCCGAACGCAAAATGCGGTTTTTATTATCACGTCTTTTCTCCGACATTGTTTTTGCTCCTTTCCGTGTCGGAAAGAGCCTTGATATGCTTATATTTATTATAGCACATTCAAGGCTCTTTTTCACTATCTTTTTCGCTAAATTGCGTCCAGTGTGTCGATGATTTTTTCAAACTGTTTCCTCTTGATCTGAATACGATTCCCGTTCAAGATCACCCAGCCCGCCGTAGGGTTTTCCTCCGCAAGTTTCCGCAGTTTGTTCTCTCCAATGCGGAAATATTTTGACGCTTCCTCAATCGTAAGCGTGTACTTTTCCCAAATAGGCACATCAGCATTGTTCATTCTATAAATCCCCCTTTCAAAAATGGGTAAAAGGTTAATAGTGAAAAGGGGCTGTGATCGGACGGTTATTAGCATAACCTCATGGGAATTTCACCCCGGCATGGTTCTCATGCAGCCCTACCCATTGCCTGCGACGCTCTTAACGCTCGGACTGTGGCTGTAAGGAAGTATCATTGTATATTCTGCGTGTCGTTGCCCGCAAACCGCTACACTTGCTTTCCGGCGCGGTGTTGGTCGCTCGGCTGTCCGGGCGGTGATAACCTCGCCCGGATAGCGTCATGGCGCACCCGCCGTATGGCTCGACGCAAAAGGAACGTATCCGATTTGCCCTATGCTGCGCCGCCGTTATCTTGCGCCGCTTTCTTTTTCAAGGTTCAAAATGGCTGTGCTACCCGCGTCAACAGCGGAACGGAAAAGGGGGTGAGAGAAAGCGTCCCGCCGCCGTTGCGGTTATTCCTCTGTCCTAAAGGTGAGGACAGCCATCATCAGTTTTGCTTGCAGCCGTTCCCGAATGTCGTGGTCTACGCCGAAATAGACGTTCCCGCGCTCGTCGTACAGCTTCCGCATGGAGAGGCGGGCTATGTAGCCGCTAAAATGCTGCAAGACAATCTTCATGGCGTCCGGGTCACCCTTTGTCGCTGCCACAATGACAGGATAGGGAACAAGGGCATTTTCCGGGTAGCCGGGTTCGTTACCATTCGTCCCATTCATCAGCATTTTCCTCCAGATATTTTCTTAATTTCTCAAAAGAGCTTGTCCGCCTGTACTGTATCGTGCTTCTCGATGTATTGAACAACTTCGCAATCTCGGTGTCGTTCATTCCCTCGAAATAGTACAGGAGTACGGCTTTGCGCTTTTCTTCCGGCAAAGTACGGATTGCTTCAAGAAGCAGCTTCGGCGTGATTTTCTTCCCGGCTTTCTCAAAGACGGTTTCGGCGGTTTCCCGTTTGAAATATTCATCAAAGGTATGAAGCTGCCGCGCTTCGTCTAAGGGCAAATCGGAAAAGGTGACTTCCCTTGCCTTATGCCTGTGCAGCTCCCTGTGAGCGTCACACGCTTCATTGTGCAGCACCGTATTACAAAACTTCTGAAAAGCACATTGTTTGTAAAACTCCCTGCTATTAGGTTCCACATTCTCACCTCCTTTCTCGTTGGAAAGTTGGTGGTGCTTCCCCCTTTTCGCGGGGCAATACGGCGTTTTTGAAAAACGCCGAAGATTTTTTGAAATTTTTTCAAAAAATTTTTTGAGCAGCAAAATACGCCTGTCCGAAAAGCCCGGACAGGCGTATAGGTATTGTAAGCAGTATTTAGATGATTAGACAGTTCATAGTCAAGGGTAGAGAGGTTCCCGGCGGTGGTCGGGCTTTTTTTGATATGTCAATGACCGTCGGATTTTGTCGATAGGGTATGTGCTTCATGGCGGCTACCTCCTTTAGCCGCCGCTTTTAACAGTGATACCGCGTCATTTCATTAGAAGATAAAAAGAAACGGCGGCTTTGATTTTTCAAAGCTGCTGCGGAAATCAAAGAACGACAAGCAACATTTCTGATTTTGCTCCAATATGGTTATTAGGGGCACAAATTAAAATCAAAAAAGAGCCGATAACAGCAGTATTTCAAACTGCATATTATCGGCTCTGCGTCTGTGCGTCTGGCTCTTTTAATTAAATTATTTCTGTTGTTTTTTGGCTTTATTATATGTATTAGCTAACTGTCCACAAGCTGCTTTAATCTCTCTACCATGAGAAACTCTCATGGTAACTTCAAGTCCTGTTTGCTCTAATTGATGTTTGAACGCAACCATTTCTTGTTTTTGTGGTGCTCTAATTTTTGAATTACTCGTCGGGTTGTATTGCAGCACGTTAATCATAACATTTTTGCCCTTAAACCATTTTGCAAGTTGCCTTATATCTGAGGAACGGTCATTTATACCTGGTAAAAGCAAATACGCAAATACCACTTTTCGATTATGCCTTTGAGAATAGGACAATGCTTGCTTAACAACATCTTCAATAGCGTACATGTGCATATGAGGAATGATACAGTTTCTCGCAGCCTGTGTTGCTGCATGTAAAGATATTGTCAACTGAATTTTTAGATGTTCTTCGCGCAATTTTTTTAATTGATTAACTGGACCAACTGTTGATACGGTAATGCCGTCGGTTGGAAAGTTAAGTCCATTTCTATCTCGAAGAATATGGATTGCTGCAATCAAGTTGTCGTAATTGAATAAAGGTTCTCCCATTCCCATAAAAACGATACGATTTACTTTTTGACGTATCAATACAACCTGCTGCACAATTTCAGACGGTGTTAGATTACGAACAAAACCATTGCGTCCGGACTCACAAAAAATACAGCCAACAGAACAACCAACTTGCGTACTTACGCAAACAGTCCCACCATCTCGCCGTTTAATAAAAACCGTTTCAATATACCTGTTATCTTTCAATTCATAAACATACTTTTCAGTATCGCTACTTTTATAGACTTTTTTTGTTGATATTGATAGATTTTCTTTGTGAAATGGCTGTTTATACAATTCCGTATATAAGGCTCTTGCTTTATCCTCTCCAATTACTTCCGACATTTCTTTGTAAGTAAATCCGTATGGGTCATTCAATATTTCCGTAGGTGTACTTTTAGGTAAGTGTTTCATTTAAATATCCTTCCTTTTCAAAATTAAAAAGTTTGTTTTTCAGAGTTTTTGATTATGATTTCTAGTTTTTCAACATCAACGATATGCGTTAATTTACATTTAGGGCAGAAAAGAGGAAAATTTCTTAATACCGTATTATAAAATACTTGAACCCTCGTCTTTCCGTTACAAATTGGACATTTTATCCAATATTTTTCAAGCATAATATTTCTCCTTTTGCACAAAAAAATGCAGGTCAATTCTCAACATGAGCATTGACCTGCATTTATACATATAATACTACAACAAAATTAAGGCATAGTTTTTATACTATGTCTATACGTCGTTAGTTTTGTTGTATAGCATACGCAAAATAAGCATGACAAAAAAGCCCATATTGAAAATGGGAAAAATCTTTTTTGATTTCAATGCTTATCGAATACGCATGCTATGTAACATAAACATTCCCCCCTTTTATATAATATTATATACAAAAGCAGCTTGTTGTCAACATATATATATATGAATTATTTTGGCTAACTGATAGAACTATGTAGACATATCCAAGAAGAAAGGGGAACAGTAAAATGTAAGAGGGTGAATAACTATGGCAAAAAGACCAGTACCAAAATACGACTTCAAGGCTTTTGGGGCAGCGATAAAGGCAGCGCGTGAAGGACGCAAGGAAAGCCGCAAGAAAGTAGGCGACGAAATGTTTATCTCGCCGCGCTACCTTGCGAACATTGAGAACAAGGGGCAGCACCCAAGTTTACAGATATTCTTTGAGCTGATACAGCGTTACCATATATCCGTAGACCAATTCCTGTTAGACACGCCCGCTGCAAAGGACACAAAGCGGCGGCAGCTTGACGCGCTCCTTGACGGTATGAGCGATACAGGCATACGGATTGTGACCGCAACGGCAAAAGAGATTTCCGAAGTCGAAAAAGAGGGCGAATAGGAATGTCCGGCTTAAAACTGAACAGGATTTAGAGAGCGTTGTAATCTTTTTTGAGATTGCAGCGTTTTTCTTTTGCGGAAGTTTGGCAAAATCGCTTTTTCTCCGTAGTAGGGGATAAGAGCCTAAAGGATAAAAACATTCGTAGCAAGCATAGGAAGCGGGTACCCACTTCCGTATTTTCCCCCTCCCGCGCTGCGGCGCGTCGGTTGAAAATTGCTTGTTGGGAAGTGTCCCAAACCCTCGGAACGGAAAGGAAAGGAGCGAATACATGGACGGACGCAAAAGGACGGTACAAATCAAATTCAGAGTGACGGAAGCGGAACGGGATTTAATACTGGAAAAAATGAAGCTCGTACCCACCCGGAACATGGCGGCGTATCTGCGGAAGATTGCCATTGACGGATATATCATTCAGATAGACCACGCCGACATAAAGGCTATGACCGCAGAGATACAAAAAATCGGTGTCAACGTCAACCAGATAGCACGCCGCGTAAACGCGACGGGGAACGCATACCAAGAGGACATAGAGGAAATAAAGGGGGTGCTTGCGGAGATATGGCGGTTACAAAGATTAAGCCTATTAAAAGCACTCTAAGCAAAGCCCTTGACTATATCGAAAACCCGGACAAGACGGACGGAAAAATGCTTGTGTCCTCTTTCGGCTGCTCCTATGAAACGGCAGATATTGAGTTTGAATATACATTGTCCCAAGCACTCCAAAAGGGGAACAATTTAGCCTTTCATCTGATACAGTCCTTTGAGCCGGGGGAAGTGGATTATCAGAAAGCCCATGAAATCGGAAAGCAGCTTGCCGACGCGGTAACAAAGGGGCAACATGAGTATGTTGTGACGACGCACATTGACAAGGGGCATATCCATAACCACATTATTTTCTGCGCGGTGAACTTCGTAGACCACCACAAATACAATTCCAACAAAAGGAGCTATTACGGTATACGGAACATGAGCGACAAGCTGTGCCGGGACAATGGGCTTTCCGTGGTCGTCCCCGGCAAGGGCAGCAAGGGAAAGAGCTATGCAGAATATCAAGCGGAGAAAACGGGGACAAGCTGGAAAGGCAAGCTAAAGATCGCCGTGGACGCGCTCATTCCCCAAGTTTCCAGCTTTGAGGAACTATTGCAGCGGTTACAGGCGGCAGGATATGAGATCAAGCCCGGAAAATATATCTCATGCCGCGCACCGGGGCAGGAACGGTTTACCCGTCTGAAAACCCTCGGCACGGACTATACGGAGGAAGCCATAAAAGAACGGATAGCGGGCAAGCGTACCCGTGCCGCCAAAGCTCCAAAGGCAGAGCGCAAGGGCGTTAATCTTCTCATTGATATTGAGCACAGTATCAAAGCACAACAAAGCCGAGGCTATGAACAGTGGGCGAAAATCCACAATCTGAAACAGGCGGCAAAGACTATGAATTTCCTTACGGAAAATAAGATTGAGCAGTACGCCGATCTGCTCACCCGGATAGAGGAAATCACCACGGCAAGCGAACAGGCAGGGGACAGCCTAAAGGAAGTGGAAAAGCGTCTATCAGATATGGCATTGCTCATTAAGAATGTCACTACCTACCAAAAGACAAAGCCCCTCTATGAAGCCTACCGCAAAGCCCGGAACAAAGAGAAGTACCGGGCAGAGCATGAACGGGGTATTATCCTCCATGAAGCGGCGGCAAAGGCACTAAAGGCGGCGCAGATCGGCGGCAAGCTCCCCAGCGTCCCCGTCCTCCAAGCGGAATATGAAAAGCTGCAAGGACAGAAAGAAAGCCTTTATGCCGATTATGGCAAGCTGAAAAAACAGGTGCAGGAATATGATGTTATCAAACGGAACATAGACAGTATTTTACAGACAGAGAAGCAGCCGGAGCGGGAAAGGCAGACAGAGCGCGGATAAGGACACAAAAAAATAGCCGGGACGCGGTAGCTGTCAGATAGCCACCGCGCCCCGGTTTTCTCATGGGTGCAGAGATTGGATTGTTACGCAATAGAACCGCATTTCCGGGGGTAAAGGTATAAATCCCTTGCCGTCTTATTTCCCCGCCCGGAAAGCCGCATAAATCAAGGCTTATTTTGCCCCTATCGCGTCACATTCGCCCGCATTTTCCTCATACGCTCGGCGGTCTGTCTGCGGGTGATACGCTTCCGGCAGTCCGGGCAGTAGACAGCCCGGTTAGAGCTAGAAACAAAGGGCGCACCGCACACGCTACACCGCCTCATATCCTCCGTATGGCAAAGCTCGGCGTACAGCTCCTTATCTGCGGGCAGTACCGCAATGCGGAACCATTTACAGAGCAGGGAATAGGAAATGAGCTGCGGGCATACGCACTCGTCCCCGTCGTCAAGCAAGATACAGTTCCCATTATCGCAGTTACAGCACGTCCGGCGCACAAGGGTATTGACTTTCCGGCTTTGGGGCGGCGTAAGCCGCTTAATGTCGCTCATACCTCGTCGGCGGGGTAAAGGGCAAGCCCCGCAAACTCCGCTTCGGTCATGCGCCCCACTTTGGCAAGGGTACGGGCGGCAAAGTCCCGCATTTCCCCCTCCATAAAGGGCAGCGCGGCGTTCATAGCCACTACAAGCCCCTCCTTGCTGCCTGTCATGTAGATACTCAAAAGGTTGGTTTCCTCAACCGTGAAATTGTTATATTTGTTCATGCTCATACCTCCAATCCGTGATCTTTCTTTTTTGCCGCCGCCTTTTTCGAGACGGTTCTCTTTTTATCCTGTGCAAGCTGCGCCCGGACAGAGGGGCGGGGCTTCCTTACCTCCTTGTCCCGGTTCTCGTCCTTACCGATCAGTGCGTATGTACCGTAGCTGTTCTTGATCTGTGAGAAAGCAAGGGTCTTATAGGGCAGCATGGAGAAAAGGCGTTCCGTGTCCTTTGTGGACGCAAGCCGTTCAAAGGACGGGGACAGCTCCACCATGAAATGAGATTTATCCGGGCTGTTGGGGGCAGACAGCTTTTTCATGTCTGCCACAATGCGCCGCGCTTCATGCTCGATCATACCCTCATGCAATGCGGCGATATGTTCCTTTAAGTCCCCCGGTGTCAGCTTATCCCGGCTGTGCTTTTCTTCCCGTAACAGGGATTGCAGGGCTTCCGGGTCTTTCGGCTGTACTTCAAAATATTCAAACTTCCCAAGCTGGGGGTCGGGATAGCCATTAAAATGTTGCTCGGCTGGCTGCTCCCTCGTCCCATGCTCATAAACAAGCGTCACCGTCCCAGCGTCAACAGTATTGTCTTTGACGCGCTCATAGTGTTTTTCATAGTCCAGCTCATAGAGATTGCCCGTGATCTTCCCGTCCTGTACCCCGGTCAGCTCCACGGCGTAAGCAAGGATAGGGTCGCGGGTCTGCTCCTTGTAGAAACGCCATGTATTATGCGGGGCGGTGTCGCTGATGAAAACGTCACGCTCCCGAAAGCAGTATGTCCCGGACGGGCGGGAAAGCCACAAGAGCGTTTTGTCAGCGGGGTTTTGGCTTGCCGCCTTTTCCGCAATGATCTTTTTGTCAATGTCAAAATCACTCTGATAAAATCCCGTGTTCTGCTTCATAATGGCTTCAAGGGAAGCGAACACGTCCACATTCTCAAATTTATTCAATTTCCCCATAATCAGCTCCTTTCCAAGTCCTGCGACTTGCTTCTTGCCTGTTTCCTCTGCGCTGCCCGTTCCTTGTCGGCTTTGAGCTGCGCCCGAATAGAGGGCTTCTTTTCGGTCTTTTTCCCCGGTTTCGTTTCCTTTCCCTGTTCCTTTTCCGCTTTCAGCGCGGCGGCATACTCGGCAAGGGAGATCTGTTCGCCGTTTCTTGCCTTTGCTTCCAGCTCGTCAGCGGTAGGGGTATTGTTGATGATACCGTCAAAATGGTTGTCGTTCTGCTCGATAGCGTCCTCGACGTGCTTTAGGGTGTCTGCCTTTTCCGGCTGCTCGGCGGCAACTGCAAACGCCTGTGTCCCGTTCCCCATAATGAGATATTTTCCGTCCTCCGACGTATGGTGAAGTCCATACCCGGCTTCCCTCATTTGTTCGGCGGTCATATCGGTTACAGAAAAGCTCCCCCGTGGCGTTCTGATCTGCTCCCCGGTCATGCGGGTGTCGGGGGTAAGCTGCGGTGTCTGCTCCTGTAAAAACTCCGGCACTTCCTTATAGCCGAAACTGTCAACGTAATGCGCGGTGTCCTCCCCGTTGTGATGAAGCACCACTATATCCGATACGGAAAGGCTGTGTCCCTTAAAATCTTTGGGGTGGTCGATATTGAAACGGGTATAAATATCTTCAAGGGAAGTCCTCGGCGTAAGCTCGGCGGTGTAGATCAGATTATAATTTGCCGCTTCCACGGAAAGCCCAGCCGCCTGCAGACGGTCGTAAGGCTCAAAATGATAGTCCCGCATACCGTCCCCGTCCTTTAACTGGTAAATGGAAAAGGTGTCTTTGTCCGGCTCTTTCCCGGTGGCGGTCGGCTCCGGCGTTCCCTGTCCCGGCTCGGCGGCGGGCTGTGCTTCCTGTGCCTTTGCATAAAGCTCTTTTACGTCGCCCTGTGTCAGTTCCCCGGTTTCCAGCTTCCCCAAAAGCTCCCGGCACTTTTCCGGGGTTCCCGTGTAGAGAATATCCCCCAGCTTTGCCATGCCGTTATCCTGCGCGACATACTCCTGCAAAATGTAGCTGTTTTCCGGGCTGTCACTGTACGGGTTCTGCCGCACCTTGTAAAAGGTTTCCGGCGTGACGGCGTTCCCCGGCTCCGCGCCCTGTGTTTCCTCCTGCGGCTGCTCCGGGACGGCTTCTTTCTGTGCGGCGGCTTCCCGCCTTGCCCGTTTCTGTAACTCGGTGGGGCTTTCCCCGTTAAGGGGCTGTATGCACTTGATACGGTCGGCGGCGTAGATCGCATTGTCGTTTAGCTGCCGCTGCCATGCTTCCGCGCTGGGCGCATAACGGAAGCCGTTCCCTTTTAATTCCTCCCGGATTTCCTTGTCCGGCTTTTCATCAAAGAAAATCTGCAAGCGGTTATCCGCTGTATTGGCTTCCACACGTCCCCCGTCAAACTCCCAGCCCACATATCCAAGCTCTTTCCTGCGGGTAAGGGCGGTAATGCGGTCTTTCAGCCTGTGGATTTCCGCGTTGTTGTTGGATAATTCATAGCTTTCAAAGGGTTTCGGGTTCCCCCGCCAGCTCCCGGACATGGACGCTTTCATTTTTTCAATCTGCTCCGGGGATAAATGGGGGCAGCCGTCAAGGGTCTTATGCTTGCGGTAGTAAGCGTTGACCGCTTTCATGGTTTCCTGCAAGGCTTCCAGCTTTGCAAGTTTGCTTTCCAGCTTAGAAACGGCGTTCGGGTCGTCGGCACTGATACCGCCCATGCCGGTACTGCGGATTTTGTCAAGCAAACCCTGTATCTCCCGGTATTCCTCCATGTTCTTATCTGCGGCGGCGTTCTGCTTCTCCTTTTTGCGGACAGGGAAGTTGCTTCCCCCGGCAATCATAATGGACGGGACGCGGGCGGTGATCTCATAGCCCTTATTCATGTTCGCCGCCAGCTTCCGGGCGTAAGCGTCAAGCAGCCCGTCAATCCTTTCATGGAAAGAGGGGTCAACGCGCTTTTTCTGCCTTGCAGCAAGCTCGGCGGCTTCGTCTACATAGTGGCGGTATTCTGCCGTTGCGCTTCCGGGCTTGTAATCGGAAAAACTGATTGCTTCCTTTGCGCGGCGGGCTGCGTTCTCATTGATCGGGTAGTATGTAACCTTTGTTTCCGTCTGCTCCGGCTGTTCTGCTGTATGGCTCTGCGGGTCGGCGGCTTTCTCCGTCTGCACTTCTTTCCGCTGTGCAAGCGTCTTTTCCGCACGCTCCCGGACTTCTTTGCTAATTGACAGCGAATACAGGTCAGAGGTTGAGGAAAAGCCTACGTTGTTAAAAACATAATCAACATCAGTTTCTTTCAATGCCCCCGCTGTAAAATAATCTTCCCTTGTGGGGTTCTCGCTCACTTTTCCGTCTGATATGGCATAATTCAGCCCCGTTTCTATGTGGGAACAGATTTTACCGTCAACGGCAAGCGTCACATAATACCAGCCCATGTGACCGCCGCTTTTCTCGTCCGTACCGTCGTTAAATTCCACATTGAGCAGGGTGTAGGGCTTCAAGCCTTTCTGTCCGGCAATCTCATTGTCTTTTGTTTCCCGCTTCCTAAGTGCGGAAATGGCGGCTTCCTTTGTTGCGGCTATGATCTCCGGGTTGTACCGTACCAGCGCGGCATTGACACATTCAGTCTGCACTTTTACGGTTTTCGCTTGCGGTGTCCTGTGGTTGCCGATAAACAGGGACGCGCCATTGTCAAACTTGATAGATATGTCGCTTGTACCGCGCCATTTCCCGGTACAGGGGGAAGTTTCTATTTTGCCCGACGTACTGCCGAAAGCCTGTGCGACAATCCCGATCTTATCCTGCAAGGGGAGATTTTCGTACTGTTTGGCGATCTCAACCGCTTTTTTCTGTAAATCTGTAAGGGGTTTGTCGGCGGTCTGTCCTGCCTGTTCCGGCGTGTCTGTTTTTTCAGAAACAGGGCTTTTCGGCTCCTGCGGCTCTGTGGTCTGTGCTGCTTCCGGCTCCGGGGCGGCGTAAGGTTCGTACCCGTTGGCAGCGTATTCCTCCACGGTCATTCCTGCGGCGGCTGCTTCCTGTGCGATTTCCTCCTTGACGTGTTCCTTGTAGGCGGCAAGCTCCACGTCAAAATCTCTAAGCTGGGGAACAGGCGGCAAGTTGTATTCGCCTTGATTGACAAGCCCCCTGCACTCGGCAACATAGGCTTGCATGGCGGTATGGTAGGCGGTTTCCGTAGAGGTAAGGCTCTCCCCGGCTTGCAGGGCTTCCGTAGAGATACGCTCCATTTCGGATAAATTACAGTGCAGTTTGAGATAGGGGATAAATTCATTCAGCAGCATTGCCCGGTGTTCCTTGTCGGCTTCCAGTGCTTCCTTGCCCTCGTTGTGCAAAAGGTAGTTTTCCCATTCTTTATCGTTCAGATAATAGGTGTGGTGCTGCTCGATATGCTCCACAAGGGAACCGTCCCCGTCGCCCAAGTCCTGCCGCCCCTCGTAGTGGTCGGCTATACCGTTCATCACATAATCAATGCGGAACGCCACTTTATCGTAACCGGGGCTTGCAAGATTCGCTTCGTCCAGCCCTGCGATAAGGGTATTGGCGCGGGATAGGGGGATTGTTTCGCCCTCCCGTAGCTGGGGGCTTTCGCTCCATTCGATTGTAACGGTCGGCTCTGCCGCAAGGTCGGGTGTCGGCTCTTTTTCTGCTTCCTGTGCTTTCGCAGCTTCCCGTTCTTTTTGCAGCTCTGCAAAATGCCCGTCAATGCTGTTGATGATCTCGGCGGCGGTGGCACGGATTGTTTCAAGGGACGTTTTCAGCTCCGCAAGCTCCCGCCCGCTGCTCCACCCGGCGACGTACCCAAAGGAATAGTCGGAAGTGTCAAGCCCGTAGTGCTGGCATACGGTATAGGCGATACTTTCCGCCTGAACTTCACGGGTGCGGCGGTCGGGTCTGTCCCCCTGTTCCTCCTGCGGGGCGTTAAGGTCAATGTCGTGCAACTTCGCGTGGGCGATCTCATGGATAGCGGTCTTTAGGTTCTGAAGCTCGCTCATGCCCTCGTCAATGGCAATGCGCTTTTCCTCCAAGTGGTAGTAGCCGTGGGCTGTCCCCTCGATCTTCTCAAAGCCCATAGGCACGGGAGAGGTCTTTTCCAGCGCGGCGAAAAAATCCTCGTACTGTTCCACGTCCCCGGTCAGCTCGTTTGCGCCAATGGCGGGAAGCTCCCGCCCCTCGGTCTGCGATACGTCAAAAACGGCGACGACTTTATAGGCGGGGATTTGGATTTCTTTTGTTTCCATGACGGGCTTCCCGTTGCTGTCTGTCACCGTCTTTCCCGTCTGCGGGTCTTTTTTCTCTACCTCCTGCCGGATTTTGTACGGCGACGGGGCAAGGATACGGATACCTTTTTCCCCGCGCATTACGTTCCGTCCAAAGTTATTTTTCCATGCGTTAAATCCAGCGATAAGGGAAGCGTCGGGCTTCTGCATGGCAATCAGCAGCGTATTGTTGAAGCTGTAATTATGGAACTTTGACATGACTTGCAGATATTCCTTGTAGCGTTCACTGTCAAATAAATCCGTGATACCCTGCTCTAAGCGGTCTGTGATCTCCTTGATCTTTTCAGCGGGCTTGTCGGCGGTGAGGATAATCGGGTTGACCGGGCGCGGCTGGGGCGGCGGTTCCTGCTGTGTCCCCGGCTGGGGTTCCTCCTGCTCCGGCGCGGCTTCGTCCTTTTCCAGTTTATCCGGGGTGGGGTGTTCCGGCTCCGGGAAGCTCATTACCTTGTATTCTTTCGGTATGTCATTTTCCCGCCCATTGTACCACTGTGAAAAGGTGTTGCCGTTGTTGTAGATATAGCCTTGATCGGTAAACTGTCCCCGGTCTTTCAGTACCGCGTCCCGCCCGTATTCCTCGTACTTGAAATATTTCTTTGCTTCTTCGGGCAGCTCCAATTCGTCCAGCTCGTCAATAAGGTAATAGCCATAGTCGGCTTCGGTTCGGACGGTGGGATAAATCCAGTAGCAGTCAAGATTTTGTGCAAGGTTGATAAGGTCTTTCACGCTCCCGGCGTGTTCCCCCAGCGTTACCGCCGCCGTGAATTTGTTCCTGTCCTCGTCGCCCTGCATTTCTAAGAGCTTTCCAAGATAATTCAGCTCGTCAATGGTGCTTTCCTGTATCACGGAAAGCGGCACGTCAAAGGGGTATTGCTCGGTGTTGGAAAATCCGTTAATGAAAAAATCCTGCGGGTTCTCCGCTGTAATGCCGACGCTTTTCATGGCGGCGTGAAGCTGCTCCGTGGTGGTCGGCATGGATAGCCATTCGCCGCCCGGTTGCCCGGTTTCAAAGCGGCTGCGGCTGTCGATTAAGATTGAAAATGTTTCGCTCATTTGCATTTGCTCCTTTCTTTTATGGCAGCATTGCGGAAGCTGCTTTTTTTATTGTTGCCCGGTCTGCCTTGCAGCACCCGCGCTTTCTGCCAAGATTTTAATTTTTTCAAGAGGGTTTGGGACACTTCCCAACAAGCAAAATCCCCGTCCGGCGCGTCAGCGTCGAAAGGGGATTTACGGAAAAGGGTACTCTTTTCCTATGCTTGCTACGAAACTTATTTTTTCTTCGGTATCTCTATCTTGTAGTTGACGTACTTCCCGCCCGTATCGGCTAAAACAACGGTTCCGTCGTAGGTTTTGCCTGTTTTCGGGGAATACAAGCCCTTGACATTTATCTTGCCGGATTTTAAGAGGGCGGCGGCAATCTTCGGGGTAAAGGTGACTTTCCTTTCTTCAAAGAAACGGTCATTTTTCCACATGGTAAAAGCACAATCCCGGTTAGAACAGTAGAAATTCTTCCTGCCCTCATGGACGGGAGAACCGCACCGGGGGCATTTCCCGATAGAGGGCTTTTCTTCCCCGCCCGTGAAAGCTACCTTGTCCTTGTCGGCGGTGGCGTTCTCCTTTACCAGCTCCCGCGCCATAGCTTCAATGCGCTGCATGAAGTCCCCGGCGTCGGCGGCTCCCTTTGCGATCTGCGTCAGATTGTTTTCCCATTCGGCGGTAAGCTGCGGGGAAGTGAGCATATCCGGCAGCACCGACACAAGGGCGGCTCCGTTCTGTGTGGGGATAAGCTGCTTTCCCTTGCGCTCTGCAAAGCCAGACTTCACCAGCTTTTCAATAACGGCGGCGCGGGTGGCGGGAGTGCCAAGCCCCCGGCGTTCTGCGTCCGGGTCGGTGTCCTCGTTCCCGGCGCGTTCCATTGCCGACAAAAGGGTTGCTTCGTTGTGGGGCTTTGGCGGCGTTGTGAAATGCTCCGTCACCTTTGCCGTGGGACTTTCAAAGCTCTGTCCCTCGGAAAGCTCCGGCAGGGTGTTTTCCCCGTCACTGTCTGCGTCCTCCGGGTCGGGCTTGCCTTTCAGCGTTGCCCGGTAGCGGCGTTCAAGGTCTTTCCAGCCGCCCGCAAGCACCGTCTTTCCCCGCGCCGTAAATTCTGTATCTGCGCATGAGAAAACCGCCGTGACCGCTTCAAAGATATGCGGCTCGGCGGCAGCGAAAATAAGACGCGCCCCGGCAAGGGTGAGGATATTCCTTTCACTTTCCGGCAGCGCGGCAAGGTCGGTCTTTGCAAGCTCCATAGTAGGGATAATGGCGTGGTGATCTGATACTTTGCTGCTGTCAAGTGTCCGGGAAACCTCCGGGGTAAACTCTGCGCCCTCCATAAAGGGGAGCTTGCCGGATAACATGGCAACGGTCTTTGCCGCCGTGTCCCCCATGTCGTCGGTCAGAAATGCGCTGTCTGTCCGGGGGTAGGTAAGCAGCCGCTTTTCATACAAGGTCTGCGCAAGGTCAAGGGTCTGCTTCGCCGTGTAGCCATAGATTTTATTGGCTTCCCGCTGTAAGGAAGTGAGGTCAAAGAGTTTCGGCGGGGCGGCGGTCTTTTTCTCTTTTGTGAGGGAAACACAAACCGCCGTTCCTGCTTCACAAGCTGCTTTCAGTGCGTCGGCTCTCGATTTATCCGAAATCCTTTCGCTGGCGGCTTCCGCGCCGGACAGGTCAAGGCGCACATGGTAGTATTTTTCTTTCTTGAAATGGGAGATCGCTTCGCCCCGGTCAACCAGCATTTTCAGTGTGGGGGTCTGCACCCGCCCCACGTTCAAGGTCTTGTCATACAGGCAGGAGAAAAGGCGCGTCGCATTGATACCAATGATCCAGTCGGCTTTTGCGCGGCATAATGCGGAAGCATAGAGCGCGTCATAGTCCCGCCCGTCTTTGAGGTCGGCAAAGCCCGCCTTGATCGCCTTATCCTCCATTGAGGAAATCCACAAGCGGCGCATGGGCTTGTTGCAGCCCGTCACTTCATAGACAAAGCGGAAGATCAGCTCGCCCTCGCGCCCAGCGTCGCAAGCATTGACTACCTCGGAAACGTCGGCGCGGTGCATAAGCTCCTTTAAGATTGAAAACTGCTTCCCCTTGTCGGCGGCGACGTTGTACTGCCATTCCTCCGGCAGAATGGGTAAGCTCTCATAGCTCCACTTTTTATACTGCTCCCCGTAGGCGGCAGCTTCCGCAAGCTCCACCAAATGACCGACACACCAAGAAATGAGGTAGCCCCCGCCCTCGATATATCCGTCTTTTTTCTCTTTTACCCCAAGCGCGGCGGCGATACTTGCCGCGACGCTGGGCTTTTCTGCAATCACTAACTGCACTTAAAAATCCTCCTTTCATTTTCCCATGTTTTTCTCTGTCAGCTTCTTGATACAGTACCCCACGCAGGGCGGCTCCCGGTTGTAGGGACAGCCCTTGCAGCGCGGGGGAATGGAAGCGGGCGGCGATTTTCCACGCCGCCCGTCACCCGGTTTCTGTATCATCATTCTTTCTAAGGGGTTGTCGGTGAACAGGGTCATGCTTCCTCGTCCTCCGTTCCCCCGCCGTCCCCGGTTTCGTCGGGTTCCGGCTCGTCCTCGTCGTAATCGTCAAAATCGAAATCGTCAAGGTCTGTGCCGCCTTTTACGTCCTGCTTCGGCTTCATAACCTTAAAGTAGTAGGCTGCGCCCCCGCCGCCAAGAAGTGCCACAATGAGGAATACCAAAAGCCCGCCCGTGTTGTTTTTCTTTTCCGGCTGCTCTGCGGGTTCCTCCGTTTCCGGCTCCGCTTCCTTGCCGCTGCAAGCGGTCATGTTGTCCTTGCAGACGGGGCAGCTTACATTTACTTTCCCGGCTTCGCATTTCTCCGTACAGTTGCAGACTGTGGGCGGCTCCGTGGCGGTGTTCCCGTCCTCCATGAGTGCCATAAGGTCGGCTTCGTCCACTTGATTGAGGAAATGCACGGTGTTCTCGCCCTTGTCGTCCCGGTCAATGAGGATATAAAAGTAATTGCCGTTTTTGGTCGTCACGGTGATAAGCTGCTTGTTGCCGCCAAAATCGTCCACAAGGGTAGCGTTCCCGTCCGGGGTGAGGGGTTCTTCCTTTTCGGGTTCCTCGTAGACAACGCCGCTGTCGTCGGTCGCGTCGTCCTGTCCCTCCGGGGTCTGCGCGTAAGCGGTAACGGAAAAGCCGCCCATAAGGACAAGGGCGGCGCATAAGGTCAGCAGGGCATTAAAAATCTTCTTATTCTTATTCTTATTCTTCATCTTCGTTTTCCTCCTTATCGTCGATGTCTGCGCCGCTTAAAACGGGCGCGGGGGTCATGCCGGGGATTGCGCCCCCGGACAGCATGGAAGTAAGCTCTGCGGGGGAAAGCCGCATGGAGCGCACAAGCTGGACGATCTGCAAATTCTCCGCTTCGGTTTTCTGTGCTTCCAGCCCTTTCAGTTTGTTCTGATACTCGGTGATCTTCTCGCGGGTCTTTTCAATCTCCCGGTTGATACGGTCAATCTTGTTTGCTGCCATAATGTAAAACTCCTTTCATAGTCAAAAAATGTTGTTCAGTTCCAATTCATCAGTCCATA
Source organism: Candidatus Stoquefichus sp. SB1 (assembly GCF_001244545.1). NCBI lineage: Bacteria > Bacillati > Bacillota > Erysipelotrichia > Erysipelotrichales > Erysipelotrichaceae > Candidatus Stoquefichus > Candidatus Stoquefichus sp. SB1. The sequence goes on from NZ_LN852695.1 coordinate 257,795, forward strand.
GCCTTTAATGCAGCCATAGTCAAGGGAATAGCTCTTAATCTTGCAAGCGTCCCCGGAATTGCCCTCGACGGTGTAAACGCGCTGCCCGTCCGTGCCGATCACAAGCCCTACATGGTCTGCGCTCCCGTCCCCGTCCCAATCAAAGAAAATCGCGTCGCCGGGTGCTATGTTTGGATAATTGCGGTCGCCCCATTGCCCGTGTGACTGGAACCACGGGATACCCTGTGACTGGCAGGCGGCAAAGCGCGGCTCGCTTTTCCCGGCTTGATTGTAGCACCATGAAACGAAACAGGCGCACCATTCCACGCGGCTGCTGAAGCCGTACCAGCTCCAATAGGGCTGTCCCCCTACATTTCCTACCTGTGACTTCGCCCGGTCTACAATGGCGGTATTTCCGGGGCGTGTGCCGTTCACAAGCTGTACCCCGCTTAAATCCTCGGACGGGTTTGTGTCCGGGGAACCGCCGCCGAAAATGAGGGGCTTGTTTCCGCTGGTTTCCAAGTACACACGGAACATTTCAAGCTGCTCCGGCGTGAGTAGTCCCGGCGCAAGCTCGGATATGGGCTTGTTCTCCAGCTTGACGTTGAGAATGTAATAGTTATAGGCTACGTCTACCTCGTATTCGTAGGTTTCCGTAGAGGTTTCCCCCGTTACCGGGTCGGTGACTGTCCGCGTCCCTGTCCGGGTTTCCGTGCGGTGGCGTACCTCCACTTCCTCCGTGAGAGTGAGGGTATATTGCAGCGCAAAGATACGATCTATTTCTGCCTGTGCCGTTGCCGGGGTATAGGTCTGTAAAAGCGCGGTAAGGTAGGACGCTAATTCATGGGGGTTATGCCCGATACTGTCAAGGTCATAGCGGTACTCGTCATAGCCGGGGTTGTCGCGCTCAATATTGTCAATCTCGCGTTGTAGCTCCGTTTCCAATGCCGTATAGTTATTTTCCACGGCGACTAAATCCGCGTCCTCCGACGTGTAGGAAGTCCCAACAATGCCGTTTACCATGCCGGAAAACATAGCCCCGCAAGAGGACAGCGCGGAAGATACCATAATGAAAAGCAGCAGCGCACCTATGGCGATACAGACACCCGCCGGGTGCCGCCCTACAAAAGCGACTGCCTTTTTGGTTTCCTCTGCGGTCTTTTTCGCCGCTTTCCGGGTGTTCTCCGCTGCGTTCTTGACGGACTTTGCGCCCTGTGCCTTGACGGTCTTTGCATACTGCTTTTTGATACGCTGCTTCTGCATATACCGGGAGAGCGGGTTGGACGCGGCGATCTGCGGGTTGTCGTGGAGTGCCTTTTGGTAGAGGTAATTGGCGTTTGCTTTTTCCGCTGCCTTTTCAGCTTTTGCCGCCGCCCGGTAGGGTTTGAGCTTGTGACTGCGGTAGCCCTCCTTAATCTTCCTCGCCCCGTACTTTGCGCCTTTCTCCGCTAATTCCTCGGATTTGTGCGCACCCTCCACGCCGGAATTGTCCTTTTCCACGGAATGTACCTTGTTATGGACGAAAATACCCGCTTCCTGCGCGGGGCGGGATAACGGGTTTTTATGTGCCTTGCCGCCGTTCATAGGCTTTTCCCGTTCCTCAAAACGCAGGCGGGTCTTGCCTTTCCCGGCAGCTTCGTCAAAGGTTCGCTCCTTGACAAGTTTCTTTTCCTTTGGGATTTTCGCCCTTGCTTCGTCCAGCCTGTCAGCGGCTTTGTCGGATTTCTTGATGTATCTTTCCAGCTCCGGCGTTGCCCGTTCTTCCTCGGTGAATTGCAGCCGGGAAGTGCGGGCGCGGCTTTCCGCTTCTGCCTGTGCTTTCCTTGCCACCTTTTTGCTGGCTGCGCGGGTGTGCGCCCCGTCGATATGCTCTAAGACGCGCTCGGCGGTTCCCGTGTTCTGTGCGGCTTCCGTCCCCGGCGCATGGGGCAGGGGCGGCGCGTTAGGGGAAATATCCGGGGCGGGATTGCCCGGTAGGGGCTGTGCTGCCTGTGCGTCCTGCGCCGCCTGTTGCTCCGGCGTTTTCAGCAGGGCAGCTTCCCGCGCCCGTTTGCTGATACGCTTTTGTTTCCCGGTAGCCGCGTTTACTTCGATAGCCCCGTCACGGGTCATTTTCTGCGTGATCTTGTCGCGGGCTTTGTACTGCTTCATGGTCTGTCACCTCCGATCTGCGCCCAGCAGAGGGCGCAAGGTTGATAAAATAATCTGCAAATTACGCGCCGCCCACTTCCTCCGGCTTTGTCGTCATAACGCGGTACAGCTCGGTATCTTTCGGGAAACGGTCTACAAAGGGCAGAATGACGTTGCCATAGAACAAAAGCCCCTCGCCCGCTTCGGAATGGGTGACATAGCTCATTTGCTGCGGGGAGATATTGAGCTGCTTTGCAAGGATAGCCCGGTCGCCCGCCGCCTGATTGAGCATGAGGACAAAATCGCTGTTCTCAAAGATATTTTCAACTTCCCGGCTTGCCAAGAGGTCTTTCACGTTCTGCGTGATCGCCGTGGGTATGCCGCCCCATTTTCTGAAACGCTTCCAAATCTCCACGCTGTAAGCGGCGGTCTGTTCGTCTTTCAGTAACAGGTGAAATTCGTCCATAAAATACCTTGTGGATTTCTTCGCCGCCCGGTTCACGGTGACGCGGTTCCATACTTGATCTTGCACAATGAGCATACCTAACTTTTTAAGCTGCTTCCCAAGCTGTTTAATGTCAAAGCAGACAAGGCGGTTGTTCAGTTCCACGTTGGTACGGTGGTTAAAGACGTTAAGGCTCCCGGAAACGTAAAGCTCCAATGCCGCCGCGATACGCGCCGCTTCCGGCTCCGGCTGCTTCAAAAGCTCGTCGTAAAGGTCGCCCATGATCGGCATTTTTGCCGGGTCGGGGGCTGCAAGGAAAGGGCGGTACACATTCCTAACAGCGCGGTCAATCACGGTCTTATCCACGGGCTGTAAGCCCTCCTTGCCGCCGACGATCAGCTCACAAAGGGAGAGGATAAAGTCAGATTTCAGTGCAAGCGGGTTGTCGTCCTCGGAATAGTTGAGGTTAATATCCATAGGGTTGACGTAGTGCGGGCTGGTGGGGGAAAGCCTTATCACCTGTCCCTGTAACCGCTGCACAAGGGGGTAATACTCGGCTTCCGGGTCGCAGATAATTATATCGTCGTCCGTAATGAGGAAAGCGTTTGTCATTTCCCGCTTTGCCGCAAAGGATTTTCCGCTTCCCGGCGTTCCCAAGATCAAGCCGTTGGGGTTTTTAAGCTGCTTGCGATCGCAGAGTATCATGTTGTTGGAAAGAGCGTTCAGCCCATAATAAAGGCTTGCGCCCCTCTGAAAAAGCTCCTGCGTGATAAAGGGGATAAAGATCGCCGTGCTGCTGGTTGTCAGTCCCCTTTGAATGGGGATAAGGTTCTCACCGATAGGGACGCTTGACATAAGCCCCGCTTCCTGCTGGTAGTCAAGCCGGGTGAGGGCGCAGTTATATTTCTGTGCAATACCCGCCGCCGCGAAAATGTCATTTTCCAGTTTCCGCTTCGTGTCTGCCATGTTCACCACAAGGAACGTCAAGAGGAACATTCTTTCATTGCGGCTCTGTAAGTCCTGCAAGAGATTTTTCGCTTCGCCGCCGAAAGTGGCAAGGTCAGACGGTATAATATCCATGTCGTACCCGGCGCGGACGGCTTTCTTCTGTTCCTCAATCTTCATTTTGTCAAGGTCGGTGATCTTTCTCTTGACGGTCTTAATGGCTTCCGTCTGGTCGATACTGTGGATATGCAGGTTTACGATCACGCCCGTTTCAAGGTCTAACATATCCGCTAAAATGCGGTCGTTCAGCTCCGGCGCAAGTATCTGTAAGAACGATACCGCGCCGATCTTTTTCCCCATGCGGAAGTACCGCCCCTCGCCAAAACGGAATGAGGGCGGGGCGATAAAGTCCTTTGTGGTAAGCCCGGACGGGGCAAGCCATGAGAAATCAAAGTTGAACGGCTCCCCCTCCGGGTGGAATACCCCGTGCATGGTCTGTAAGCGTTCATAGCCTGTCATGGGGCGGGCGGTCACGCCTAAAACCTTAAAATTGTTCAGTATGTCCGTTTCGATACGGGAAAGGCGGGATTTTGCCGCGCTCATGTTATCCGCTTCGATACTGAACGTGATATATTTGTGCTTCACAAGCCCGTTGTTCCCTTTGGAAAGCTGGCTTTTCAGCATATCCCCGTATTCCGTGCGGATAGAGTTGAAAGCATCGTCCTGCGCCGGAATGTTGATTGCCTTTTCCGCTTCCTCCCGCTGCGTCCCTTGATTGATGAAAGAGAGCTGCACTGATACGGAAGCGTCAAAGTAGTTGAGGAAGTCGCACCAGTTCTCAAAAATGGCGGTCTTGTCGTCCGCTTGTGCAAGCTGGTAGTTTATATCCTCAAAGACAATGCTCTTGCTGTATTTCCTTTCCGTCACCCGGCATATCCCGTCCGGGTACAGGTTGATGTAGGGGATCGTCTGCTGGGCGGTGTGCGCCTTTCCGTCCCCCTTTGCCTGTCTGATAATGGCGGCGATCTGCTTCTTTTCCTCGCGGGTCAGTTTCCGCTTCGGTTTAGCCTTTCCGGGGTCTTTTCCCGGTGCGCCGCCTTTGGTTGTTTCCTTTGACAATCGCTGATACCTCCTTTTCCAGTTTTCGCTGCTTCTCCAAGACAGCGTATAAATTCTGCGTCTGATAGGGTCGCTCCTTTGGTCGGACAAACTTTGTCTGAATGATGTTCTTCACCACGACTTCAAGGGGCTGTCCGTGTTTCTCGTACATTGCCATGAGGAAGCAGGGGAGCATGACGACGATCATCACGAACGACGCTGCGCTGGTTCCCGCGCTGTCCTTTAGCAAGAAAAAAAGTGGCAAGCCCACAATGAGGGCTACCGCGAAACAAACGATCTGCCGCTTCGTAAGGTTGAAAGCGACTTTCGTTTTTATCTTTGATAAATCCTTTGGTACGGGTACATACGCCATACCGAAAACCTCCTTTCTGTCAGAGTTCTATGCTGTTTTTGGTTTCATTCCCCCATGTGTCCCAGCCCGCCGTTTCCTGCCTTGCGAAAAGCTCTATCCGGGGAATGTCGCCCATGAGGGCAACGATTTTGTCCCGCGTAATGTCCGGCTTTTTGCTGTGCTGCTCTATGGGGGAGATAATGAATTGATGAATACCCGCCGACTTGCGCTTTGGGTGTCCCCGTGTGGCAAGCAGACAGATTTCCGCATTTCCCCGCGTCCAAAATCCCAAGCCGTAAAACCATGTGTAGGATTTTTTATTGAGTTTCAGCCATACAAAGGCGGCGGTCTTATAGGTAAAGCCCCAAGCCTTAATTAGCCGCAGGGCTTCGGGAAGCTGTGGGAATGTCGCCCACAAAAAAAGTGCGCTGTCCTCTGCCGCAAGGTCAGCCACGGGGAGCGCACATAATTCCTCTATGCTCATGGTCGGGTAGTGGTGTTCTGCCGCGCCGGAAAGCCGCTTCTGTGCGTACTTCCACGGGGGATCGGCGTAGATTATGCCGTATTTCTTTTCAATGGTTTCTTGTCCCTCCTTTCTGTGTGCTTCCTGCAAGTCCCCCATTATGGCAGTTAAGGCAAAGGTCAGTTTATGCCCTTTGCCCGTCCCTATTGTATGGGGTTCCTCCCGCGTCAAGGTCGGGTTGTATTTTCGCCGCTCCGCTCTGAAAATCTCCACCCTACCCTTGACACGCCTTTAGTGCGCCGCGAAAATTGACTTTGCAAGTGCGCCGGATTTGAACAGGGAAAAGCAGAGGATAACCGTATATGCCGCAAGGGAAAATATCGCGCTGTGTAAGTTATCCGCTACAATCATGCTGTTTACCAGCACCGCGTAAATACCGACACATATCATAATGAGGAAGCCTTGAAAACCGATAGCGAACAAGGATTTTAGGTAGTTGTTCCCGATCTGTCCCCATTCCCGGTTAGTCATTGTTGCAAATGGGATAGGCGACACGGAACAGTAAAGGTATATTTCAATCATTCTGCCGTACAGGATAACCGTGATAAGCACCGACATGATCTTCATGCAAAGGCTCACAAGGCTTGTTTCCATGACAAGCAGGAGTAATTCGGGGATTTCCATTGCGTCAAGCCCGGACTGCATGGAAGCAAGGGCGGCGGCAACATCAATGTTCGTGCTGCCGCTTATCACCCCTGCCGCGCCGGAAACGACGTGCTGCGCAACGTCAAAGACTGCCATAGTAATATCAAAGGTGTGGGTGACAAGGTACACCGCCACCCACGCCTTGAAAAACCACTTGAAAAACATAAATGTGTCAACGTCGTGCATGTTGTTCTTTTCCGTTACCATGCTGATAAGCTCCACGCATAGGACGTAGGTAATGACAAGCCCCGCAATGGGTACGATCACATTCTCCGATAACGTGCGTATCATGTTGAATATGCCCGCGTTCCACCCCTGCGGGGTCTGCCCTACCTCGGCGGCGATAGTGCCGACTTTCTCGTTTACGTCCCCGAACATAGTTGACAGGTTCCCGTTAATGGCTCCTATGAGGATTTCCTTTATCCATTCCGTGATCGCGTCAAGTATGCTCTGCATAAGCGTTTACCTGTTGCCGATTAGGAGAACAGGTTCGCAAGCAGCGGTACAAGGGTCGTGCCGATCAGCGCAACGCCGCCGCCCGCCATGAGCTGTTTCATGCCCTGTGACTTCGCGCCGGGGTTGTCGTTGCCGTAGCCCTCCATGAGATTGACAACGCCCCAAATGCCAAGACCAGCCCCAAGAGCGATAACAAGTGTTTTCAAAACGCCTACTGCGGAAGTAAAAAATGCCATGATAAAATCCTTTCTGCCGCGTGTGCGGCTGTCCGTCAAGCGGACAAAAGGCGGTCAGCGATCAGTCGCCGCCGCATAAAAAAACCGCCCTGTATAAAAGGCGGTGTCCCCACGCTGCGTAAGTTCTGCGGCGCGGCGGTATTCAGTTGTAAGGGTTTGGGCGGTACGTCCCCCGGTAGGGGCGCGTATCATGTAGCCCGTGTTTACGTTCTTCATTTCCGATCAGCTCCTTAAAAAATCTTTTTATGAATGACAGGCAGGAAAGGGTCTGTTTCCGTAGCCGTCGGCGGTGTGGGAATGTGGGTAACTGGCTGCTCTTTTGGGATTGTGGGTAACTCTGTTTGCAGGACGTGGGAAAGCCGCACTTTGGCTTTTCCATGTGCTGTGAATGGAGTTATCCATGATCCCATAGCCTGTTATCCACATTTCCATGCCGTAAATCTTTTAAGCCCTGTCACTGTTTCGGGACAAGCCCCATGCGGCGGGCTAATTCCTCCGCGTAAAGCTCCACATAGCGGCGTTCCATTTCTTCCCGCCACTCCCGTATTCCCGCGTCAATGGTGTTTGCCATATCCAGCAGCCACTTCATTTCAAGCTGCTTTAGTTGCTCCCGCTGCTTCTGCTGTTTCTTTCTGATACGCTTATTCATGGTCTGCGTCCTCCTGTAAATGCGCCCGGTTCTTTTCGTAAAGCCGTTCACAATCTTTGATAAATTTCCGCAGGGCAGCTTGCCGCCGCTGTTCTTCCCGGATTTTTGGGTTGACAAGCACCGTAAACCGCCGCTTATCATTTCCGGGGCTTTTATTCACTGTCTGCGTCCTCCTGTAAATCTGCCCCGTCGATCTCGTAAACGTCAAATTCCTCGTCCGGCTTCACTATGGCGGGGCGGCGTTTGATGTGCTTCTCCATGTCAAAGGCGTTCTTCGGGTCTGCGTCGGAGAGGTACTTGTATTTCGGGTGTCGCGTTATATCAAACTTATCTGAAAAGAACGGGCGCACACCGCGCACCTGTAAAATGCACTTGCCGCCGTCCATAACGGCGATCTCGTCCTGCGTCATAAGTTCCTTTCCCAGCTTTTGGTAGTTCATGCCGTGGGAAAGCTCCCGCCCCCGCGTTTCGGACGTGTTGAAGCTGTCTATGGTTTCCTTGCCTAAAATTTCCGATATTTCTTTGAGGGTGCTTTTTTCCTTGCCGCCCAAGAAAAGGGTGGTGTCGCAATTCCCTACAATCGTGTCAGCGTTGTCTTTGTAGATTGCCTTTAGCTGGCTTTGTGACTGCAAGATAATTGACGCGGAGATTTCCCGGCTTCTTATGGTAGCAATGAGCTTTTCAAACTTCGGTATCTGCCCGATATTCGCAAATTCATCAAGTAAGCACCTTACATGGACGGGAAGCCGCCCGCCGTATTCATCATCAGCCTTGTCACACAAGAGGTTGAATAGCTGGGTGTAGAGTATGCTCACGACAAAGTTAAAAGTGTCGTCGGTGTCGCTGATAATGACGAAAAGGGCGGTCTTTCTGTCCCCCAGCGTGTCAAGCTCCATTTCGTCCGTTTCCATAAGCTCCCGCAGCTCCTTAATGTCAAAGGGGGCTAACCTTGCGCCGCAGGAAATGAGGATAGAGCTTCGCGTCTTGCCCGCCGACAGCAGGAATTTTTTGTACTGCCGGACAGCGAAATGCTCCGGGTCTTTTTCTTCCAGCCGTTCAAACATGAGGTCAACCGGGCTTTGAAATTCCGGGTCGTCCTCGCGGGCTTCGCTGGCGTTTATCATTTCAAGCAGCGTCGTGAAGTTCTTTTCTTCCTCCGGGGCTTCATAGTGGATATAGCCGATAAGGGCGCAGTAGAAAAGCCGTTCCGACTTCACCCAAAAATCCTCGCCGGATTTCTCCCCGTCGCCTTTGGTGTTGGCGATTATGGTATTTACCAGCTTCAAAATGTCTTTCTCGCTGCGGATATACGCAAAGGGGTTGTAACGCATGGACTTCTTGAAATTGATTGTGTTCAGCACTTTTATTCTGTACCCGCCACGCTGTAAGAGCTTCCCGCACTCGATTAAAACCGTGCCTTTCGGGTCTGTGACAACATAGCTGCTGTGCATTTGCATAAGCGACGGTTTGACGAAAAAGCGGGTCTTGCCGCTGCCGGAACCGCCGATCACAAGGATATTTTTGTTTCTTGCATACTTCGGCTGCTTCGGGCGGCTGTTCATGGTAAGCCGTTCCGTCTGCGTAAGCGGGATATTGTTCTCAAATACCGGGTCTATGTACGGCTTTATGTCCTCGGCTGTCCCCCAGCGTGCGGAACCGTACTCAATGCCCTTGCGGTATTTTTTCGCGTTCTTGCCCTTTAGGTAAACGGCAAGCCGGATAATCACCGCCCCGGCAATACCGATCAGTAAATCGGCGGGGTGGAAGCTGGGGGCTGCGCTGGCAAAGGCGGCGGTGAAGCCCTCCCCCAAGTTCAAGATTTTTTGGCTTGCGTCCATGCCGGGGGAAAGCCGGACAGCCGCGCCTGCCTTGTCAAACAGGTACACAAAGAGCAGATACGGGAGATTGAGGATAAGCAGCTTCTTGATTTCCGGCTTCATAGCGATACCTCCCTGTCCTTGTGTTTGGTCTGCTGGCGGCTGGCGTTCAGCTCCTTTGCCTTTTCCCGGAAAGCGGCTAATGCCTTTCGGATTGAGGGCTTCTTATCCTGCGTCAGCTTCTTTGCGGAAAACTCCTTGAAAGCGGCGGTCAGTGCGTCCGCGTCCCTGCCCTTGAAGAATACAAGGTAGCGGGGCGGGGTTTCCGTCGCGTCCTTTTTCAGCGCAAAGTCGATACCGTACTTTTTGGCGATACTCTCAAACGCCTTGATATTGTCTTTTGTGATCTCTATGTTGGAAACGCCCGTGTTCTGCTTCATAAGCTGCTTTAGGGTCTGTTTCCCGTGGGGCTGTTTGCCGATCTGCTTCTTTGCCTGTGCAAGCGCGGCTTTCATTGCCTTTTGCAGCACTTCGGCGGTCAGCTTCCCGGTCTTGATATACAGGGCAACGGTTTTCTCGTTGATCTCGTCCTGCATGGGGTCTTTCCCTCCTTTCGGGGTGGTCTATGGGGCGGCGGTCAGATACGCACCCGCAGCCCGTTAAGATCGTCGGCTCTGATACCAACTAAGTACCATTCCTGTTTCATGTTCATTTCAATGCGGGTCGGCTTCCACTTGCCGCGGGTGAACACGTCGAAACAGTCCCCGCAATGCAGCCCGCCGTAATAGCTGGCAAGGTCAAAGCGAATGTCATAGCGGTCTGTGCGCTCGTCAAATACCAATGCTCCCGTCGTTTTCTGTGCCATAATAAAATCCTCCTTTTGTGGTTGTGGGTGGTTACAGGCTTTCGCCCGGTTTGAATGAATAGGGGTCGTGCGGCTCCTGTGGCGCAAGTGCGCCGCTTGCCATATCGTGAGCCACAAGGGACGTATAATAGTTGCCGATTGTGGACGGGGCATTGAAAAGCACCGCCCGTAGATACTGCTTGATGTTGCGGATTTTCGTTGTGTTCTCCCGCATACAGTCCAGCACAAAGCGGATATGTTCACTGTCCAGCTTCATAAACTTTGCTTTCACCAGCTCGGCGGGGTAGTCGTCCCCGGCAATACGGATCGTCTTTCTCCGGGTGCAGACAGTTTCAAGCATAATGTCAACAATTTCGTCCAGCCTGTCCCCGTCAAACTTCATATCCTGCATGAGAATGTCATAGGAGATATTGTCCTTGATGATCTCCCGGTAAATCTCATATGCGCTCTGTGTTTCCGTTTCCTTTCGCTTCCGTTCCGGCGGCGCAGCCGCTTCTCCGTCAGAGGGAGAGGGGGTAGGGGAAAGGATAGGAATGGAATGGGTACTTTGTAAATCTGTATTTATTTTTTCTTTTGTTGGTAAGTCAGTCTTTTGTATATCTTTATTTAATTGCATTGGATTTTCCAACGTAGGTTTTTCCAACATTGGTTTTTCCTGCGTTGGATTATCCAATGTTGGATTTTCCAATGTAGGTAAATCCGGCGTAGGTTCTGTATGCGGCTGCTCATAGATCACATAATCAGCTCCGCGCAAGCGTCCCTTTTCGTCGCGTTCCCGTGAACGGACGATATACCCGGCGCGTTCCAGTTCCTTTATTGCTTCCCGGATAGCGTCTATCTTTTCCCGGTTAATCTGTGACAGCCCTGCAAGGGTGTAGTCCCAATCTTCGGGAAGTGACAGCATTTGCGATAAAAGCCCCTTTGCCTTTAAGGTCAGCTCCTTGTTGCGTAAATGGTGGTTGCTCATAACGGTATAGCCCTTGTTGCGCTCCACTCGGAAAACTGCCATAGCTTCATCACTCCTTTGGTTGTGGATTTGTTACGCGATAGAACGCCGTTTTGCCGGGGTTAGGTATAAATCCCTGTCCCCGTTAAAAACGCGCCCGCAAAGCCGCATATAGCAAGGCTCTTTTCGCCCCTACTGCGTAACATGAGGGCATAAAAAAAGCGGCGTTCCTGTTCTCCCTGTTATGGGATAGAGAAACGCCGCATTTGCGTCGTATTCAGTTTTCATTTATTCTTTCTCAATGCTGTGTGCTGGTGTTTGGGCTTGCAGGGTTCCGGGTGGCATATCAAGGCTCTTTCCCTCAAAAGTAGTAAATTGGTAGTAAATTCAGCTTGAAATCCTGCTTGTATGCCCGTAAATCAAGGCTTTTTTGAGATAATCAACCATTTTAATATAAAAGTTAATCTTTTTTTAGAATATATCGCTATTTTTCTACTTTGTTTTATAATCCAACTGTGTTATAATCTATGTGTTAAATCGATGCGTTGGATAAGTAAATAACATAATATGATAGAGAACTGATGGGTGGTGTAAATCAGTATAGCATGTTATTGAAATCTCCCAACAAGAGAAGCTAATCACTTCCGGCTGATCCGTTATCTCATATAAAGATATCTTTTGATATGAAATAGGGTGGCACCACGATATATTCGTCCCTTGAATGGTGTTTTTATTATATAAAAAGGAGAGAGAAAAATGATTGATATAGCAAAATTAAGAGAAAATCCAGAAGCAGTTAAAGAAAATATGAAGAAAAAATTTCAACATGATCGTTTACATTTAGTAGATGAAGCTTTTGATTTAGATAAAATGTATCGTGAAACTTTAACAAAAGCCAGTGAACTTCGTGCTATGCGTAATAAATTATCTAAAGAAATTGGTCAATTTATGCGTGAAGGTAAAAAAGACTTAGCAGAAGCAAACAAGAAGAAAGTTAGTGAAATGGCTGATCTTTTAAAAGAATTGGAAGTTAAAGAAGAAGAGTTAGGACCTAAATTAAAAGAAATTATGATGAAAATTCCTAACTTTATTGATGATTCTGTACCTGTAGGTAAAGATGATAGTGAAAATGTAGAAATTCAAAAATATGGAGATCCAGTTGTTCCTGATTATGAAATTCCATATCATGCTGATATTATTGCTAAATTTAATGGTTTAGATAAAGATGCAAGTGGAAGAACAAGTGGAAATGGATTTTATTATTTAATGGGAGATATTGCACGTTTATCTTCTGCAATGATTTCTTATGCAAGAGATTTTATGATTGATAAAGGATTTACTTATTGTATTCCTCCATTTATGATTAGAAGTGATGTTGTGACTGGGGTTATGTCATTTGAAGAAATGGATGCAATGATGTATAAAATTGAAGGTGAAGATTTATATTTAATTGGAACAAGTGAACATAGTATGATTGGTAAATTTAAAGATCAGATTGTAAAAGAAGAAGATTTACCAATTACAATGACTTCTTATTCACCATGTTTTAGAAAAGAAGTGGGTGCACATGGTATTGAAGAAAGAGGAATTTATAGAGTTCATCAATTTGAAAAACAAGAAATGGTTGTTTTATGTAAACCAGAAGAAGCAATGGAATGGTATAATAAGATGTGGTCTTATACTGTTGAATTGTTTAGAAGTTTAGAGATTCCAGTGAGAACATTAGAATGTTGTAGTGGGGATTTAGCAGACTTAAAAGAAAAATCTTGTGATGTTGAAGCATGGTCTCCTCGTCAACAAAAGTATTTTGAAGTTGGATCTTGTTCAACATTAGGTGATGCTCAAGCAAGACGTTTAGGTATTCGTACAAAAGGTGAACAAGGAACTTATTATGTAGCCACTTTGAATAATACTGTTTTAGCAAGTACACGTGCATTAATTGCTTTTATTGAAAATAACTATAATGAGGATGGAACAATTCATATTCCTGAAGTTTTACGTCCTTATATGGGTGGCAAAGAAAAAATTAGTTAAAATGGGGGTTTCTCCATTTTTTTCTTTAGAAAATCTTTTCTTTATTTTTCACAGGATTTACACATTCGTCTGTTAAAATATCTTTCGAATGATAGAAAGGGGACTATTTATGAAAAACATCCTAGAATATTTAGAACAGTCTTCTCGACAATATTTTACAAAAGTTGCTTTTACTGATGAAAATCGTGAAATGACGTATGGAGAATGTGTTGAGTGTTCACAAAAAGTAGGAACAACATTATTAGAATTAAACCATAAAAGAAAACCAATTGCTGTTTTGATGGATAAAAATGTTGAAAGTTTGTCGTGTTTCTTTGGGGTAGTTTATAGTGGCAATTTTTATGTAGTGATTGATTCTTTTATGCCAAAGGACCGTATAGAAAAAATATTTGAAACATTACAACCGATTGCATTAATTTCTGATTATCAGCATCAAGAACTTGCTACTTCATTACATGAAACTGTTTATTTTTATGAAGATATGATGAAATCAGATATTGATAATGAAAAATTAGGATTGATAAGAAAGCAAATGATTGATACTGATCCGCTATATGCTTTATTTACATCAGGATCAACTGGTGTGCCAAAAGGGGCAGTTTTATCACATCGTAATGTTATTAATTATGCATCATGGTATAAAGATACATTTGAAATTACTGAAAATACTGAATTTGGAAGTCAAACACCTTTTTATTTTAGTATGTCAGTATCTGATGTTTATAGTACAATTATGTCAGGAGCAACTTTACATATTTTACCTAAAAAATTATTTTCATTTCCAATCAAACTTATTGAATATATGAATGAAAAGAAAGTCAATACAATTTATTGGGTACCATCGGCATTGTGTATTGTCGCTAATTTAAAAGTATTGGATTATTTAATGTTAGAACATGTTGATAAAGTTCTATTTGCAGGTGAAGTGATGCCAACAAAACAATTAAACTATTGGCGTCAAAAATTACCAAATGCAATGTATGCTAATTTATTTGGTCCTACTGAAACAACAGATATTTGTACTTATTATATTGTTGATCGTGAATTTAAGGATGATGAGGTTTTACCGATTGGTAAAGCTTGTGATAATACAGATGTATTCTTATTGGATGAAAATAATTGTGAAGTTCTAGGTAATCAAGAAGGGGAACTTTGTGTTAGAGGTTCTTTCTTGGCTTTAGGATATTATAATAATGATGAAAAAACAAAAGAAGCATTTGTGCAAAATCCTTTGAATAAAGCTTATCCTGAAGTTATTTATCGTACAGGTGATTTAGTTAAATATAATGATAAAGGTGAGTTAATCTATATAACAAGAAAAGATTTCCAAATCAAACATATGGGTTATCGTATTGAACTTGGTGAAATTGAAGCTGCTGTCAATTCTTTAGAAAAAATACAGAGTTGTGCAGTTATATTTGATGAAATAAAAGATAAAATTGTTTTGATATATACAGGAAAAATTGATGATAAAGGTATCATGGATGGGGTTTCTCATAAAATTCCTCATTATATGCATCCAAATGTTATTGTCAAAACAAAATTAATGCCGTATAATCAGAACGGTAAAATTGATAGAAAATGGCTAAAGGGTCATTATGAAGAAATGGGAGGAAAATAGAGTGGAAGAATTATTAGATATTTTAAAAGGATTAAAACCTGGTGTTGATTTTGAAAATGAAAAGAATTTAATTGATGATAGACTTTTAGATTCATTGGATGTTATGAATTTAACTGTTGAATTAAATGATGAATTTGATATTGAAATTACACCATTAGATATATTACCTGAAAATTTTCAATCTGTTGATGCAATGTATGCATTAATTACACGTTTACAAGACGAAGGATAATTTATGGCATATACAACTTATGTATATTTAATACTTTTTTTAGGAAGCACATTTCTTTTTTATAGTGTGTTTCCTAAAAAATATAAATGGGTTGTTTTATTATCAGCAAGTTATCTTTATTATATTGCAGCTAGTCGTTTATGGTTAGTTATTTTTATTTTAATGACATCATTATCCGTGTATTTAAGTGCAATATGGATTGATAAAATAAATGATCTATTTACAAGTGTTAAAAAATTACTAGATCGAGAACAGAAAAAAGCATTTAAAGAAAAATTATTATGGCAAAAGAAAATGGTTGTTATTTTAATGTTAATAATTAATTTAGGAGCATTAGTTTTCTTGAAATATTATAATTTTTTTGCAGATGTACTTAATTTTGCATTATTTGATTTTTTAAATATTCATATACCTATGTTGAAATTATTTTTACCATTAGGAATTTCATTTTATACTTTGCAGGCAATTAGCTATGTAATTGATGTTTATAGAGGAAAATATAAAGCTGATAAGAATTTTGGGAGAGTTGCTTTATTTTTAACTTTCTTTCCTACAATTGTTGAAGGACCTATTGCAAGATATGATCAAGTTGCACATCAATTATATGAAGGACATCCTTTTCATTATGAGAATTTAACACAAGGTGTGCAGTTAATTCTTTGGGGAATGTTTAAAAAGATTGTAATTGCAGATAGAGCAAATATGCTTGTTAATTTTGTTTTTGGTGATTATTTGAAATTTTCAGGATTAAGTGTTGTTTTTGCAATTATTTTTTATACAATTCAGCTTTATACAGAGTTTTCTGGTGCTATGGATATTGTTCGTGGTAGTGCTCAAATATTTAGTGTGAATTTACCAGAAAACTTTAAACAGCCATTCTTTGCAAAGAGTATTAATGAATTTTGGCAAAGATGGCATATGACTTTAGGTGCATGGCTTAGAGATTATGTTTTTTATAGTGTTTCTTTATCAAATCCATTTAAAAAATTCAATCATTATGTAAGAAGTCATTTTAATGAATATTTTTCTAAATTATTACCTGCGACAACAGCATTATTCTTTGTTTGGATTTGTAATGGTTTATGGCATGGTGCCAGTATGAAATATGTGATGTATGGGATGTATTATTATATTATTATGGTTATTGGTATGTTTATGGAACCTATTTTTCACAAGGTTAAAGAGAGTTTACGTATTAAGAAAGAATCACATGCATTTCATTTATTTCAAATTTTAAGAACTGTTGTTATTGTTAATATTGGAATGTTAATTTTTAGGGCAGATACTTTATCACAAGCATTTAATATGTTTATTTCATGTTTTAAAAACTTTAATTTTGATATTTCACAATTAGCACATTTAGGCTTAAGTGTTCCTGATATTATGGTGGTATTAATAGGGACATTGGTTGTCTTTATTATTGGGTTATTTAAAGAAAGAGGTATTGAAATTAGAAAAAGTGTGGCTAAATGGAATATTGTGCCAAGATGGGCATTTTATATAGCTGGTTTATTTATTGTTATTATCTTTGGAGCATATGGTAGAGGTTATGATATTGTTAGCTTTATCTATGCACAATTTTAGGAGGAAGATGGAATGGAAGGAAAAATGGATATAAAAAGACGACTTATTGATATATCTAAGATTGTTATCTTTTTATGTATTTGTGCTTTCTTATTAACTTATATTTCTCCAATCTTTGTTCCTAAAAATAATAGTGATCAAAGTGGTATTAAATATGAAAATGCTCGAGGTTTCTATGGTGAGAAAAGTAAATCTGTTGATGTTTTAGCTATAGGTAATAGTGATTTATATAGTGCTATGAATCCATTACAAATATGGAAAGAACATGGTTATACTTCCTATGTTTGTGCGGAACCACAGCAAAGTATATTTGCTGCTTATTATATGTTAAAAGAAGTGTTGACTTGTCAAAAACCAAAGGTTGTTCTATTAGAAGTTGATGAATTATTTTCTAAAAATGAATCAGAAGATATTGATGAAGCATTAAATAATGCTATAAAATATACATTTCCTTTATTTGAATATCATAGTCGATGGAAAGATTTAACTGCTGAGGATTTTAAGGATAATGATCCCGACTATAATACACGAATGGAATCTAAGGGTTATATTTTCCATAACAATATTAAATCAAATCCAGATGGATTTAAGTATTTGCTTAAAAATAGAAAAGCTTCAATTACTCAAACAACACAATCATATCTGAAAAAATTTATTAAGTTAGCTCATGAAAATGGAGCAGAAGTGATGTTTGTTTGGTTCCCATCAGCGACTACAGCAACAACAAAACGTCATGAAACAGTTCAAAGACTTGCGAAATCATTAAATATTCCATTTGTTGATTTTAATATTGATCAATATGGAACAGGATTTAATTGGCAAACTGATACACGTGATGGTGGAAATCATTTGAATTATTCCGGAGCTACAAAAATTACTCGATTCTTAGGAAAATACTTACAACAAAATTATCAATTAACAGATCATCGTCATGATCCTCAATATGAACAATGGAATAAGGATTATGATGCATTTATGAAAAAGAATAAATTACATTATTGATTTGTTGGTTAATTCTTGTTATAATAAATCTTGCCATTACAATAGGCGGCTTCGAACCATGTCAGGACCGGAAGGTAGCAGCATTAAGAATGTCCGTTTATGTGTAGTGGCTTTTTTTCAAAGGAGTAAGAATATGGATGATGAGAAATATATGAAACTTGCCTATCAACAGGCTCTTCTTGCAAAAGAAGTAGATGAAGTTCCAATTGGTGCAATTATTGTGAATCATGATGGAGAAGTTATTGCACAAGCATTTAATCAAAAAGAATCATTACAAGATGTAACTGCACATGCGGAAATGTTAGTGATCCGTAAAGCATGTCAAAAACTTGGAACTTGGCATTTAGATAACTGTGTTTTATATTCAACATTGGAACCCTGTATTATGTGTAGTGGTGCGATTATTCAAAGTCGAATGGATAAAGTTGTTTATGGAGCGAGTGGGCAAAGATGGCATGGTATTTCTGAATATTTAAGATGTCATCAATTTAATCATTATCCAGAGGTTATTGGTGGAATTTTAGAAGAAGAGTGTTGTCAGTTATTATCTGATTATTTTAGAATGAAAAGAAATCGAACATAATGATTTGATTTCATATAATGAATTAGAATTTAATGAGTTGTTTTTAATGATATCGAAAGATATCTTTTATTATCTTTTGAAGGCACATAAAATGTGCTATAATTGACAAAGGAGCGTGATCAAAATGGCTTATAAAACATTATATAGAGCATATCGTCCACAAAAATTTGAGGATGTAGCAGGACAGGAACATATTATTACAACATTAAGACATGCTGTAGAAGAAAATAAGATTGCGCATGCTTATTTGTTCTGTGGACCACGAGGAACAGGTAAAACAACTATTGCTAAATTATTAGCAAAAGCAATTAATTGTACAGGTCATCCTAAACCTTGTGATGAATGTGAAAACTGCCAGGAAATAACTTTAGGATCGCATCCTGATGTGATTGAAATTGATGCAGCTAGTAATAATGGTGTAGAAGAAGTTAGAAGTCTTATCGAAAAGGTGAAGTATGCACCAACACAAGGAAAATATAAAGTTTATATCATTGATGAAGTTCATATGATGTCTACTGGAGCATTTAATGCTTTACTCAAAACATTAGAAGAACCTCCAGCACATGTTGTTTTCATTTTAGCAACAACAGAACCACATAAGATATTACCAACGATTATTTCAAGATGTCAGCGCTTTGATTTTACAAAGCTAAGTATGCATGATATTATCCAAAGAATGAAAGATGTTATGAATAGTGAAAATAATCAGTGTGATGATGAAGCTTTGGAGATGATTGCAAAATTAGCTGATGGTGGAATGCGTGACGCTTTATCTATTTTAGAACAATGTTTGGCTTTTAATGATAAACATTTAACAGTTCAAGATGTTAATCAAATATATGGAATTGTTTCTTTAGAGAATAAAATAGATTTTATAAAGGTATTGCTTACAAAGGATATGAAAAAAGCATTGACTTTATTAGAAGAAATGAAAATGAATGGAATTGATATTAAAAGATTAACACTTGATTTAGTTGATATTTTAAAGGATATTGTAATATATAGAAATACGAATGATGAATCAATATTATTTGTTTTATCTCGATATTATTTAGATATGATTGTTCCATATATATCATGCGAGGAAGCTTTAGAGTTTATTGATATATTAATGGAAGCAAGTGAAAAATATGCTAAGGTTATCAATCCGGCTATTTATTTTGAATTAGCTATTCTTAAAATGTGTAATCAGGTTAAAAATGAGTCTGTTAATCATATTGATACAGTCACTGTTCCAGTCAATCCTAACATGTCACAAGTAGATTCTGTAAAAGAATATATTGAACCTAAGAGTGTAGTTGAAGAAGTTCCTTTAGTGGATACACCACCTTCTATTGAAACACCAGTGATAGAGGATATCATTGATGATCCTATCGAAGATATTATTGATGATCAAATGATAGGTGAACCATTAGAAGAACCTATTTTTGAACAAAATATAGCAATTGAAGAAGAAATTCCTGTTTTTGAATTTGAAAAACAAGATGAAGTCAATGATCAAATTGATTCAGATATACAAGTTGACCCTAATGATATTCTTAATATTTTAGTTCAAGCAAAAAGAGATGTCTTAGAATCTGTTCAGGAAAGATGGCCAATTATTAAACGCTATCTGGCTAATCTTAATACAGCTAAAAGTGCTTCTATGCTTTGTGATGGATCAGCAGTTGCAGCTTGTCCAGGTGGTCTTGTGATTTCTTTTGAATTCCAGCCAGCAGTGAATGCTGTTAATTATTACAAGAATTATAAACAGTTAAGTTCTTTTTTAACTGAAATATTGGGTCAGGAGTATCGTTTTGTTGCTATTCAACAAGATAACTGGATTCGTATGAGAAGTCAATTTATTGATTTAAAGAAAAAGGGTCAATTGCCACAACCGCATGAATTAACTTTAAAACATATCGATTCACATGATCTTGATCATGTTGATTTAAATGAAGCACAAGAATTTGCCATTAAATTGTTTGGTGATATTGTTGAATTTAAGGAGGATTAAGTATGAATTTTAATAATTTAGTAGCACAAGCACAACAAATGCAAAGAAAAGTTAATAAATTAAAAAAAGAATTTAATGAAAAAGAGTTTGATATAACTTCACAAAATGATCTCATTACAGGTAAGATGAAAGGTGATCTTACTATGACTGAATTACATATTGATCAATCATTAATCGATATTGAACACAAAGAAGATATGGAAGACTTATTAATGATTACAATGAATCAAATGATTCAAAAAATTGAAAAAGAAAGGGAAGATACATTAAATAAAGCAACAAATGGTGTTGATGTATCTGCATTCTTATAATGGAATACCCAAGTAGTTTTGAAGAACTGGTAGAATGTTTTAAAATGTTACCTGGTATTGGTACGAAAGGTGCTGAGCGTATGGTCTATCATGTTTTAGAAATGGATTCTCAGCAAGTTCAAAGATTTTCAAATGCTTTGATTGATTTTAAAACAAACATTCAGTACTGTAAGAAGTGTGGTCATATTTGTGAAGGTGATATATGTGAAATCTGTGAGGATGAGACTAGAGATCAGACGACAATATGTGTTGTAGAGTCTCCTAAAGACGTCTTTGCGATGGAAAAGTTAAAAGAATATCATGGATTATATCATGTTTTACATGGCACAATGTCTATTATGGATGGAAAGACAATTGATGATTTGAATATTCAAAGTTTATTTGATAGATTAAATGAGAATATTAAGGAAGTTATTATTGCAACAAATCCAACAAGAGAGGGCGAAACAACAGCACTTTTTCTTGCTAAGCTTTTAGCTAAACACAATATTCCAGCATCCCGAATAGCAAATGGATTACCAATCGGTGGAAATTTAGATTATGCTGATGAATTAACTTTATTAAAATCATTAGAAGGAAGAAAGAAAATATAAGTCACCTCATATAATGAATGAGGTGATTTTTTTGGTCAGAAGAATAACACGTATTTTCTTTAGGTTGCTATTTGCAACATTGTTTATATTTGTTTTTAATTCATTACAATCGTTAACACATATGACGCTAACATTGAATGTTTTTAATATTCTCATGATTTCTTTATTTGATGTTTTTGGTGTTGCGTTATGCATTATTCTTAAATGTATACTGTAAGTGAATTGATAAATAATGCTTTATATCTGAGCGGATTTTTTATATAATAGAAGTTGAAATGAGGTGTTTATAGATGCCAGGAGTATTTATTACTTTTGAAGGTGGCGAAGGTAGTGGAAAGACAACAATTGCTGCTTTAATTAAAGAGGCTTTAGATAAAGAAGGATATCAGGTTACTTTAACAAGAGAACCAGGTGGTGTTGAGATTGCGGAAAAAATTAGAGATATTATTCATGATGTGAAATATACAAATATGGATAGTAAAACAGAGGCTTTGCTTTATGCGGCAAGTCGTCGTCAACATTTGGTTGAAAAGGTGATCCCTGCTTTAAAGAGGGGAGAAATTGTTATTTGTGATAGATTTGTAGATAGTTCAATGGTATATCAAGGAATCGCAAGAGGAATCGGAATGAAAGAGGTTTATGATATGAATCTCTTTGCTACAGAAAATATTCTACCAAAACGTACAATATTTTTCGATATCAAGCCTGAAGATGGATTAAAGCGAGTTTATGCTAATAAAGATCGTGAAGTTAATCGTTTAGATCTAGAAAATATTGATTTTCATAAAAATGTATATCAAGGTTATTTATCTATATGTGATATGTTTCCAGAACGTATTGTTAAAATCGATGCAAGTAAAGATATAGATGCTGTATTTTCTCAAGTTTTAGAAAGAATTAGAGAAATTATATGAGTTTCCAGGAAGAATTAAAGCAGCAACAACCTATTCTCTATCAAATATTAATAAAAAGTTTTACGAATCATAAAATTCCGCATGCTTTTTTATTAGTAGGAAAGAATAGTGGACCAGCTGCTCATTATATTGCCAAAAGTTTAATTTGTGAACAGGATATTCTCGCATGTAATGAATGTAATAATTGCCGACGTATTGATGAACATAATTATGGTGATTTTATTTATGTTAATGGAAATGATGAGACTATTAAGAAGGGGAAGGTAGAATATATACAGGAGCAATTTGCAAAATCTTCAATGGAAGGTAGTGCTAAAATTTATATGCTGGAAAATATTGAAAATTCCACACCAGAGGCAATGAACAGTTTATTAAAAGTTCTTGAAGAACCTATTGATGGTGTTTATGCAATATTTACTTGCCAGAACCTTAGTCGTGTTTTACCAACAATTCAATCAAGATGTCAGGTTATACAATTATTACCAAATTCTAAGTTGATGCTTAAGGAACAATTAACAAAAAATGATATACCAATTGATGATGTGAATATCCTTACTGAACTTTTTGATACTTATGATGAATGTCAACCTTATATTGAATCAGAAATGTTTGATTCATTAAAATTAGAAGTTTTTCATTTCATTGAGGATTTATATTTTCATAGGGATAATCTCATTATTAATGTAGAAACACATTTAATGAAAGATTTTAAAGATAAAGAAAAAGTTCAATTATTTTTAAATATGCTAGTGCTTGGTTTAAGAGATTTGTTTCACGTGAAACATTCAATGGAGTTAACTTATCCATCGTACAGATCACTTTATGAGAAAATCAACGAACCAGAGGATGAACTCGTTAGAAAAATTGATATTATACTTAATGCAGAATATTTATTAAGTACAAATGCAAATGTCATGTTATTAATTGATAGTATGATGTGTAAAATATAGAAAGGAGAATTTATGGAAGAAAAATTAGCGCTTATTCGTTTCAATAATGTAGGAAAGTCTTACTATTTTTCTACTGACTTAGATATACATAAAGGTGAAAAAGTTGTTGTTGAAACGGTAAGAGGATTAGAATTAGGAGAAATGATTACAGAACTCAAAGATTTATCTGAGTTTAATTTGGATACTGAATTAAAAAGAATTAAAAGACGTGCTAATCGTGCGGATTTGGATTTATTTGAATTCAATAAAACAAAAGCTATGAAATCTTTAGAAATCTGTAGAGACATAGTAAAAGAGTATAAACTTGATATGCACCTAGTCAATTGTGAATATACATTGGATGCATCAAAAGTTATATTTATGTATACTTCTGAAAGTCGTGTGGATTTTAGAGAATTATTAAAAGAATTAGCAAGTGTGTTTAAATGTCGAATAGAGTTACGACAAATAGGACCACGTGATAAATCTAAAATTATTGGAGGTATTGGTTCATGTGGTTTACCATTATGCTGTTCTTCATTTTTAGGAGAATTTGACGGAGTCTCAATCAATATGGCAAAAAATCAGATGTTAGCTATTAATATTGATAAGATATCAGGAGCATGTGGACGTTTGTTATGTTGTCTTAAGTACGAAGATGAAGCATATACAATTGAAAAACAACGTTTTCCTAAAATTGGTGCAAGAGTAAGATATGAAGATAAAATTGTAAGAGTTGTTGGTTTAAATGTTATCAGTGATCTTGTTAAAATTGAACATGATGGCAATATTTCTTTTGTTTCTTTAAATGAAATTAAAACACTACCATCTAAGGATCGTAAACATGACCAAAGAAGTCACTAATTATTTATTAGCTTATAAAAACATGAAAATTATCCAAAGAAAAGATATGTTTAACTTTTCTTTGGATACTGTTTTATTAGCACATTTTTGTACAATTAATAAAGATTTAAATGAAATTGTTGATTTTGGAACAAATAATGCTGCAATACCTTTATTATTAAGTCGAAGAACTGATAAAAAGATTATTGGTATTGAAATACAAGAAGAAGCTGTTGAACTTGCAAGAAAGAATGTTCTTTTGAATCAACTAGAAAATCAAATTGAAATTGTACATAGTGATATTAAAGAATATATTAAAGAACAAAAGAAAGTAAAGTTAATTGTCTGTAACCCACCTTTTTTTAAGGTAGGAGAACGTAGTCATTTAAATGATAACGAATATTTACAAATAGCTCGTCATGAAATAAAAATTAGTCTTGATGAAATCGTACAATGTGCAGCAGCACTATTAGATAATAAAGGACGTTTTGCAATGGTTCATCGTCCTGATCGAATGATTGAAATTATTAATTGTATGCAAAAATATGATATAGAACCAAAGCGTGTTAGATTTGTTTATCCTAAAGTCGGGAAAGAATCACATATTTTTCTTATTGAAGGAATGTATAAGGGAAATAAAGGGTTAAAAATAGAGGCTCCTCTATATGCTCATGAAGAGGATGGAAGTTATACAAAGGAGATACGTTTAATGTTTGGAGAAAATGAAAATGAATAGACAGAAAAGTTTTGAAAATAATCAACCTACATTATTTCTAGTTGCAACACCAATAGGAAATTTAAGTGAAATGACTTATAGAGCAGTAGAAACATTGAAAACTGTTGATTTTATTGCTGCAGAAGATACACGTAATACTGTTAAGTTATTAAATCATTTTGAAATTACAACAAAATTAATTTCACATCATGAACATAATCTTGTCACTTCTATTCCTAAAATTATTCAAATTTTACTTGAAAATCATAATGTTGCGTTAGTAAGTGATGCGGGATATCCAGCAATCAGTGATCCAGGTTATGAATTGGTTAAAGAATGTATAGAGAATAACATTAATATTGTTCCAATTTCTGGAGCAAATGCATGTTTAGATGCTCTTGTGGTATCTGGTATTGCCCCTCAACCATTTTTATTTTATGGTTTTCTAGATCATTCAGATAAAAGAAAAAAGAAAGAGCTAGATAGTCTTAAAAATTATAAAGAAACAATTGTTTTTTATGAAGCACCACACAGAATCAAGAAAACATTAAGTTTGATGTTTGATATATTTGGAAATAGAAATATTGCTTTGTGTCGTGAAATAACTAAAAAACATGAAGAGGTTAATCGAGGAACAATAGAGGAAATCTTAACAGTTGTAGATGATATGAAAGGTGAAATGGTTATTGTTGTGGAAGGTAACCCTCAAGAAGAAATACAAGTTGTTTATGAACAGTCTATAGAAGAACATGTTAATGAATACATTGATAAGGGGATGTCTACAAAAGATGCCATAAAAGAAGTAGCAAAACAAAGAAATATATCAAAGAATACGGTTTATCAAGAATATCACAAGAAATGAATATAAAATGTTCATTTCTTTTTTTGAATGAAGTATAATATAAGTAATGATAGGAGGATATACAATGATTTATACAATTACATTCAACCCATCAATTGATTATATTGTTTCAGTTGATCATTTCAAGATTGGTGCAGTTAATAGAGTTTCAAAGGAATATCTACTTCCAGGAGGGAAAGGTATTAACGTATCTATTGTTCTAAATAATTTAGGAATTGATAATGTTGCATTAGGATTTATTGCAGGATTTACAGGTAATGAAATTAAGAATAGGATAGAAACAGATTTTCATGTAAAAACAGATTTTATTGATGTTCAAAATGGATATTCGAGAATTAATTTTAAAATGAAAAGTGATGAAGAAAGTGAAGTTAATGGTAATGGTCCAACAATTGATCGTGAACATATTAATCAACTTTACAATAAACTCAATGCTTTAAAAGCAGGAGATATCTTAGTTCTTTCAGGGAGTATACCAAACTGTGTAAGTAATGATATATATAACCTTATTATGAAAGAGTTAAAAGATAAGGGTATTAAAATTGTGGTTGATGCAACTGGTGATTTATTGATGAAAGTATTGGAAAACAAACCATTCCTGATTAAACCAAATAATCATGAATTAGGAGAAATGTTTCACGTGAAACTTTCTGATAAAAAAGACATAATCAAGTATGCAAAAAAACTACAAGAACTAGGAGCAGAAAATGTTCTCATTTCAATGGCTGGAGATGGTGCTTTATTTATATGTCAAAATGGAAAAGTGTATTTTAGTGAAGCACCAAAAGGAGTTGTAAAAAATTCAGTAGGTGCAGGAGATTCAATGGTTGCTGGTTTTATAGCTGGTTATGTACAAAATGATAATTATTTAGATGCATTTAAAATGGGTGTAGCTACAGGCAGTGCAAGTGCTTTTTCAGAAAATCTTGCAACTAAAGAAGAAGTTGAAAAACTCTTTCATTCAATTCAAGAGGTAGAGTATGAATATTAAGAATCTTTTAAAAGAAGATAGTATTATTTTAAATAAGCACTGTCTGACTAAAGAAGAAGTAATAGATACACTTGTTGAATGTCATTATCAAACAGGACATATAAAAGATAAAAAAATTTATAAAGAAGCTATATTGGAGAGAGAAAAATTATCTTCTACTGGTGTTGGTAATATGATTGCTATTCCACATGCACAAAATGAAACTGTTAATTATCCTTCATTAGTTGCAATGGTAGATAAAGAGGGCGTTGATTTTCAATCACTTGATCAACAGCCTGCCAAAATATTTTTTATGATTGCTGTTCCTAAAGAAGGAGGATCACAGCATTTAGAAATACTTGCACAATTATGCCAAATTTTAATGGAAGAAAAAATTGTCAAACAATTATTAAATGCATTAACACCTAAAGAATTTATAGATATATTAACTGGAGAAATAGGAAAATCAGTTGATGAAAAAGAAAACAAGGATTTTGAAATTCTTGCAGTTACTGCTTGTCCAACCGGAATTGCTCATACATATATGGCTGCAAAAGCATTAGAAGATACAGCTAAGCAATTAGGTATTCGGATTAAAGTCGAAACGAATGGGGCAAGTGGAGTTAAAAACAAATTAACTGAAGAAGAAATATCAGCAGCAAAGTGTATTATTGTTGCTGCTGATAAAAAGGTTGATATAAATAGATTTAAAAATAAAAGAATGATTCAAGTTCCTGTTGCCAAAGGAATATATAATTCTAAGGAATTATTAGAGGAAGCAATGAGTGAAGAGAAAGAAGGGGTAACACATTTATCAAAAAATAAATTTGAGATAAAACCTATTAAGGCTATATATAAACATTTAATGAATGGTGTTTCACAAATTATTCCGATATTAATGATTTATGGAATTGTAAGTACATTTTTGAGTTGGTTTAGTACAAGTGATGTTGGAACCTTTTATACTGGAACTATGGGAAGTTATAGTAATAGTTATTTAAATTACTTATCCTTAATTTCAACTATATTATTAACAACTTTTATTATTCCATTGTTTAGTGCTTTTATTGCAGATAGTATAGGTGATAAGCCAGCATTTGTTGTTGCACTTGTCAGTTCAATAGTTACGTTAAGTGTATTTAATAATGAAATAACAATTTGGCTAGCCATTTTAATAGCATTTGGATCAGGATATCTTGTTTTGGGATTAAAAAAACTTTTCTCATATTTACCAAAAGTTATAGAAACAATTATACCTAATTTATTATTACCATTATGCGGAACTGCTATCATGATTTTTATTGTAATTGTCGTGTTACAGAATGGTCAAAATATACTCATTAGAAATCAAACATCAATGATTCCTTTAGTAACAAATGAAATTGTTTTAGCAATCATTGGTTTTGTTATTGGTGTAATGATGTCTATTGATATGGGTGGACCAATTAATAAAACTGCCTACCTGATAGGAATTATTGGAATTTTCATAGGAAGATATACAGCGATGTCTGCAGCAATGATTGGTGGAATGATTCCACCAATAGCAATTGGATTGGCTAGTCTCATATATCCTTCTATCTTTACAGAAGAAGAAAGAAAAGGAAAATGGAAATGTATAATTAAAGGATTATGTTTCGTAAGTGAAGAAGCAATTCCGTATATGATTAAGGATAGAAAAGGCATTCATATTCCATGTATTATTGCTTCAGGAATTGGTGGTGCATTGTCTATGTATTTTGCATGTAGTCAAATGTTCCCACATGGAGGTATCTTCACAGTGATCTTTATTAACCATTCTTTGGAATTCTTAATTTCATTATTAGCTGCCACTCTGATTGGAGCAAGTTTAATTATTCTATTTAAAAAGACTTCAAATTGAAGTCTTTTTCTTTTATTAGCATTAAAGAAAAGTTTTATAAATAATAACTAAAGAAAATGGATTGTTCTTTTCAAGAATTCAATCATTTCATATTCTTTTTCAGTAAAACTTGTAGTAGTTAATGAAATAGCGTAAATACTCATTTTAAAGTTATCATCCTTTATTGGTATATAAATTAATTCAGGATTTTTTGATTCCTCAGTAAGTGTTAAAAGAGAAAAATATTTATTACTTTTTAATGCTAAAAATAGTTCATCTCGATTCTCTACTTTTAAAGAAATATGAGAGTTATAAATATTTTTTATTATTGATTCTTCTGGCATAGATGTATAATAAGTTAAGGGAAATTCTTGAGTTTCTTTAATAGAAATGGATTTTCTTTTGGCAAACATATGATTTTTACTAACAACAACATACATTTGAATGGATTCAAAAAGCAGTAAGAATTTTAAATTATATTTTTTCATTTGATTTATAAAATTATTTATATCTAATTGATTGATTAATAAAATTCCAATACGTGCTCTTTGAGATATTATGTCATTTATGATTTGGGAATCTTGTGTCCTACGAAGTATGTTAGAAAATGAAAATCCTTGTTCTTGAAGTTTAAGAAATGATTCAAGAATATATGATAAATAAATAAAAGAAACAGAAGAAATTGTATTTTGAATAGAAGATAAATCCTCTATTTTTTTATACTCTGTTATAATTTTTTGAGCTGATTCTATAAATTGAGTTCCTTTTTCAGTTAATTTGATACCTTTGGGCGTTCTTAAGAAAACTGTAAATCCTAATTCTAGTTCACAACGTTTTACAGTATTGTTTAATGAGGGTTGAGAAATGTACAGTTTTTGAGAAGCACTATTGATGGAACCACACTGAGAAATAACAATAAATTGCTTTAAATGATGGATCTCCATAATATCATTTCCTTTCAGTTATAATGTATATGTTATAACACATATAAAATTTTGCTTCAAGACAAAAGAATGAAAAGAAGATAAAATATAAATATTCATAAAATTGAGAAGGAGAGTGGTTAAATGTATTCCTTAATTTATAATGAAGCAATAGAAATGTATGAAGAACTTGTAGAATGGCGTAGGGAGTTACATAAAATACCTGAATTAGGCTTGGAATTACCTCAAACTGTTTCTTTTATAAAAAACAAATTAATAAAATGGGATATTCCATTTAAAACAATGGTGAATGGAAATTGTATTGTAGGATATTTAGGTGCAGGAGATAAATGTTTACTTTTAAGAGCTGACATGGACGGATTACCGATAGAAGAAGAAAGTGAACTTCATTTTGCTTCTTTAAATGGGAATATGCATGCATGTGGACATGATATGCATACAACTTCATTACTAGGGGCAGCAAAAATATTAAAAAAACATGAAAAGGAATTAAAAGGAAAGATTAAACTGTTATTTCAGCCAGGAGAGGAAACTTTTACAGGTGCTCAAGCTGTTATTGATGAAAGAATATTAGAAAATCCAAAAGTAGATTCAGCTTTTGCAACACATGTAGCATCAGTTTCTCCAGTGGGTACAATTGCATATGGAACATTAACAGCAACTTCAGTATATGGGTTTAAAATAACCATAATTGGAAAGGGTACACATGGAGCAATGCCTCAAAACGGAATAGATCCAATCAATGTTGGTGTACATATTTATCAAGGGTTACAAGAATTGATTGCAAGAGAATGTGCACCAAATAAGGAAGTTACATTAACAATAGGACAGTTCAATGCTGGAACTGTAAATAATGTTATTCCAAAGACAGCGATATTACAAGGAACGCTTCGAACTTTTGATAATGATATAAAACAGTATTTAATGAAAAGAATAGAGGAAATTGTTAATAATATTTCCAAAGCATTTCATGCAGAATGTCAGATAGATGTATTAACAGACATTCCTGTTCTTTGTTGTGATAAAGAAAGAAATGAACAGCTTGCAAAAGTTTTTCAATCAATGAATCCAGCTTTCAATATTGTATCTGGACTTCATACAACTGGATCAGATGATTTTGCAATGTTTTCTGAAAAAGTACCATCATCATATTTTATGATAGGTGCAAGAGTAGATTCAAATAATGTTTTTGCTCATCATAACCCAAAAGTTTGTTTTAATGAACAAGTCTTACCAATTGAAACAGCTGTATATGTATGTGCAGCTATGGATTGGAAATAAAAGAATTTATGAATAATCATATTTTCAATATCAAGTTTTGAATAAAATGGAAATATTCTATCATACTTAAGAAGGTGATATAATGAAGGAAAATAGAAAAGTAACGTTAATAGGAACTGGTATGGTTGGAATGAGTATGGCATATTCTTTATTAAATACAGGTGGAATTGATGAACTTGTTTTAATAGATTTAGATGAAGAAAAAGCTAAAGGGGAAGCAATGGATCTTAATCATGGGATACCATATAGTAGACATAAGATAAAAGTGAAAGCGGGAACATATAAAGAGTGTAGAGATAGTGATATTGTTGTTATATGTGCAGGAGCAAATCAAAAAGAGGGACAAACAAGATTAGAATTAACACAAATCAATGCAAGAATTATGAAAGATATTTCATTAAAAGTGAAAGGCAGTGGATTTCAAGGGATTGTTATTGTAGCAAGTAATCCAGTTGATATCATGAGTTATGTAGCATATAAAGTTATGGGAATTGATAAAAGTAGAGTGATTGGAAGTGGAACTTTATTAGATACTGCTAGAATGAGATATCTTCTTAGTGAATATTTAGATGTATCAAGTGATGATATTGAAGCTTATATTTTAGGTGAACATGGGGATTCTTCATTTATTTCATGGATGAATACTTATGTTGGATGTAAAACATTGATTGAATATGTTGATGAAAAGAAATTGGATATGCATGATTTGAATGATATCTATAATGATGTAAAAAATGCTGCTTATGAAATTATTGAAAGAAAAAAAGCAACTTATTATGGAATTGGTTTATCTTTAAATAAACTTGTTTTATCAATATTTGATGATACTCATAAAATCTTATGTGTAAGTGCTTATTTAGATCATGAGTATAAACATAAAGATATTTATATGGGTGTTCCATGTGTTATTGGTAGAGATGGAATTAAAGAAATTATTGAGCTGCCATTGAATGGTGTGGATCAGGCAAAGTTTGATGAAAGTTATGAAATATTAAGAAAAGTAAAGCGAGAAGTAAAAAAAGATTTAGGACTTTAATCCTAAATCTTTTAGTATAATCTTCTATAATTATAAACATAACGTGACCAATATCCATCAAGTTGTGCAGTTTTAACACATTGATTTGGATATTGTCCAACAGTACCAGAACCTTGACCAGCAGCATGAACGAAACTTCCACCACCGATATAAATTCCAATATGAGCAACACCACTACCATAACTAAATGTAATAACATCACCAGGCTGTAACTGTGATTTTGAAATAGCTTTACCACTACGAGAATAACCAGCAGCAGTTGTTCTAGTTATACCTACACCAGCTGTTTTATGTGCCCAATAAACAAGACCAGAACAGTCAAAATATGTTGGTCCACTTGCTCCCCACCAGTAACGTGCACCTTGTTTTGAAAGCGCCTGTTTTGCAATAGCATTACCGACTTCAGATGATCCAGCAACAAATGAACCACCGCCACCACCACCGCTTGGAGCTTGTGACATTAATTCAGTTAAAGCAGCATCTATTTTCTTTTGAGCATCAGATACTTTTTTAGCTTCTTTTTGATTATCAGCAATTTCTTGTTGTTGTGAAGCTTTAAGATTAACAAGTTTTTCTTGTAAATCAACTTGTGCATTCTTTTGAGATTGTAAAGCAGCTTTTGCATTAAGTAATGTTTGCTTTTGGGAATCTAAATTCTTCTTTTGTGTTGTTAAATCATCTACTAATTCTTTTTCATATGAAGTAATATCATTAACACTCGTTAAACGAGAAAAGAATGTTGTAAAATCTTCAGCACCAAATAAGAAGTCAACTAACCAATTAGAATTATATGTTGATTGCATAACATATAATCGTTCTTGCATAAGTTTTTCTTTTTTTGTAATATCTTTTTCAATATTATTAATTGAAGAAAGTAAGTAATTGATTTCTTTTTCTTTAGAATCAATTTGTGAATTGATTGTAGATATTTTAGAAGAAACAGCACTAATATCATTATTCGTTTCTGTTAATTCTTTTTTTGTTTCACTTATTTCTTTTTTTAGATTGCTATTCTTTTTACTTAAATATTCATTAAATTGCTGACAAACCTTCTTATTTGAATTTGTCAAAGAAGAAGAACACAATTTTATGTACTTTGATTCATTGCCTTCAAAATCAACAGCATTAACATGATTGTTAGGAACACTCATAGCAAATACTGAACAGAAGGTTAAGAGACTTATTAATATTTTTTTCATTTTATCACCTCTGCCAAAATATTATAACATAAATAATGAGTAATGAGCCACCAATATTTGTTAAAACAATAAATCTTCCCACATTTCCCCATTATTATACCTATTAATAGATTGAATTACTGCATTTCCAACTCTTAAAAGTGCTTCATCTGTAGAACCACCAATATGTGGCGTATAAATAACATTATCTAAATGAATAAGTGGATATGTTGCATCAACAGGTTCATTCTCTAAAACATCTAATGCAGCTCCCGCAATTCTTTTCTCTTTTAAAAAAGTATAAAGATCATGTTCATCAATAAGTGCACCTCTAGCAGTATTAATAAGATAGGCAGTTGGTTTCATTAATGATAATTGCTTAGCTGTAATCATATGATATGTTTCAGGAGTTAAAGATGTACCTAAAGATATAAAATTAGCTTTTTGAAAGACTTCTTCCATTGTTTTACAATGTTCAATATGAAGATCATTTGCTTTAGTGAAAGTTAAAGAACGAGAATATCCAATAACTTTCATTTGAAAACCATCACGAAGAATTTGAGCAGCTTTTAGTGCTATCTGTCCAGTTCCAACTAACCCCAATGTTTTCCCAGTAATTTCATGACCTAAGTATTTTATTGGAGCCACTTCATGTATTTGATCTGTTAAATAATCATGTTGCAATTGTGTTGTTTGACGAGATAACTGTAAAATCATTGTTACAATTAATTCAGCAACACTTAAAGCATTTTGACCAGGAGTATTGCAGAGATGAATATGTTTGGATTTTAAATATTCTACATCCACATCATCATATCCAGTCCCATGAATAACAACTAACTCTAAAGCAACACATTGATCAATAAAATGACGATCAATTTTTAAATTACGACTAATCACAATTTGACACTCGGATAAATAGTCCTTATTATCAATAACCTCATATTCTTCAATTAACTTTTGATATGCTTTTTCATGAATTGGTTCACATAAAAAGACTTTCATGAATATCACCCCACTAACATATATTATAAAGTGTCTTAAAATTGTGTCAAATGTAAAGACATTATTTGAAAAGAAACATATAGTATCTTGAAGGAGGTGAATTCATGGTAAGAGATGGTGTAGATGTGTCACAGTATCAGGGAGAAATCAATTGGGAACTTGCTAAAAAGCATATTGATTTTGCAATTCTAAGATGTGGCTATGGACAAGATATACCTGGACAAGATGATCCTACGTTTAAAAGAAATGCAGATGAATGTACAAGATTAGGCATTCCTTTTGGTGTTTATCTTTATTCATATGCAACAAATGAAAGAGATGCTCTATCAGAAGCAAGACATGTTCTCAGATTAGTTGCTAATTACAAAATGGAATATCCAGTGTATCTTGATTTAGAAGATCCACGTGTAGGAAGATTATCAAATGATCAAATCGAAAGAAATGCTCGTGTGTGGGCAGATGAAATGGCCAGACATAATTATTTTCCAGGATTTTATGCATCATATTATTGGTGGAGAACAAAATTAACAGGAGCATTTTTTACAAGATATACAAAATGGGTTGCAAGATATGCAGATGAATTAGGTGCAGAAGGTTTTGATATGTGGCAATATACTGATAAAGGATTTGTTGAAGGAATTAATGCACCTGTTGATCGTAATTATGCATATCGTGATTTTCCAGCTGAAATTAGAGAAGGCGGATTTAACAATTTTGAAAAAGAAGAACCAGAAGTGCCAACAGATGAATATCAAGTAGGCGATCATGTGACTTTTGATCATGTTTATATTTCTTCAGATAGCAGTATACCATTGATTCCTTATATGAATCATGGAACAATCACAAGAATTGTTAGAGATGCAAGAAACCCATATTTGATTGGTAATGGTTTAGGATGGGTTAATGATGAAAGTATTACAGGGACAATGAAATATTTATCAAATCCAACTTATCGTGGTGATTCATTAGTTGATGCTTTAACACAAATTGGTGTTGATGCTTCATTCTCATCGCGTCGAGAACTTGCAAAGAAAAATGGTATCAACGATTATACGGGAAGTGCTAGACAGAATTTAGAATTATTACGTTTATTAAAAGATGGAAAGTTGAGACAATAAGAAGTTGATTTAATCAACTTCTTTTTCATTTAATGTTTTTATGTTTAAACAATTTAATTTTGTATAAATATACGTAAAAAAACGTTAATAAAATTATAGAAAATATTAATAAAAAAGATATTGTATTCATGTTTATACAAGCGTATAATAAGTGCGTATTTTAGGAGGGGACTATGGTTTACGCAAAAACAAAAGAAAAAGAAGAATGGCAAAAGCATGTGACATCGCTTATATGTGTTTTGATTGCTTCTTTGATTATGTCAGTCAATATCAAGTCATTTGTTCGTGCTGGCAATTTAATTCCAGGGGGATTTACTGGATTATCATTATTAATTCAAAGATCTACTAGTGTATTTTGGGGAATAAGCTTACCTTATTCTATCATAAATATTGCTTTAAATGCTTTACCAGCTTTTATTGGTTTTAAAATGATTGGTAAAAAGTTTACCAGTTATTCTGTGATTATGATTATACTTAATTCATTTCTTGTTGATATGATACCAGTGACACCTATTACATATGATCCATTATTAGTTTCTGTTTTTGGTGGAATCTTAAATGGTATTGCTATTGTTATTGCATTATATGGAAAAGCATCAAGTGGAGGAACAGATTTTATAGCTGTTTATCTATCAAATAAATTAAAAAAACCTTCATGGAACTTTGTTTTTGGTATTAATGTTGTTATTTTATTAACTGCTGGAATGTTATTTGGTTTTGAAGAAGCAATGTATTCAATTATATTTCAATTTGTTTCTACTCAAATTATAGAAAGATTCCATCAAAGAGATCAAAAAGTTACATTATTTATTGTTACAAATGAACCAGATCATTTAGAACAAGAATTAATGAACTATACTCATCATGGAGTCACACATATAGAGGGGAAAGGTTGTTATTTAAAAGAAAATAAAGCTATGTTATATACTGTTGTTGGAGCTGATGAAGTCAAAGATGTTATTCATCTGGTAAAAGAATTGGATCCACAAGTCTTTATAAATATTGTTAAATCAGAAGGGATTACAGGTCGTTTTTATCAAGAACCGATAGAATAAAAGAAACATCGTTAGGATGTTTCTTTTAAAATATGCAAAAACATAGAATTTAAATCTTCTTGATTGACTTCATTAAAATCATATTGATCATCAAGATGCTGTTTAATAAAGTGTAATTGTTCTTCAATATAAGTATTCATTTTACTGAAATCTTCAGAAACATAAGTTTCTTCTTTTGACTTTTTTGTATTCATCATTTTATGAATAAGTTCATGATAAGTTGGATCTAATTGTGCTTCTACAAGTTGCATGAATGGTACAGGTGGAAGTGTCTGAGATCGAATAATCCATAAACAACATAGCATCGTACGTAAAACATAAAAATATTTTTTACTAGTGAGGAATTGAGAGTCATAATGATTGAAAGTCATATAATAGTAATGTTTAATGAGTTTTGATAATTGAACAGTACTATCAAAAAATGGAAGCAAGTCATTCCATAAAGGTAATGCGTAATAAACGATAGGTGAATGAATCCATTCATAAAGGGTAGGGTTAGATTTTTGAGCAAGTTTTAAAACTTTTTGAATATCCCAACCACTAATATCAAAAATACTGTTTAATTCATATTCAATAACATCTTTTTTAGGAAAAAGACTAAGATAATCTTTTTCTTTTCTTACATAGATGAAGCGGACATCATAATCACTATCTTGTGACTCAAAACCCCAAGCACGACTTCCTGATTCTACTGCATAAAGGATAGTTACATCTTCTTTTTTCTCAATATCTTTAAGTTTTTGTAAAATGATATCTTTCATATTTCATCATCTCCTATGCTTTAAAATTATATATAGGTTTTATAATATTGACTATTGTAACAGTATCATCAATATTATGAATAATATCATCTATTGACTTATAAGCCATAGGACATTCATCTAATGTTCCTTCAGAAATAGATGTAGAATAAATGCCTTTCATTTGTTCTTTAAATTCATCTAAAGTAAATTTCTCTTTTGCTGTTGTACGGCTATATAATCTACCAGCACCATGTGGGGCAGATTCATTCCATTCTGGATTACCTTTACCAATACATATTAAACTTCCATCTCGCATATTAATAGGAATTAATAATTTCTCATTTTGCTTAGCAGAAACAGCACCTTTTCTAATAATATGCTGAAGAGGATCAATATAATTATGAATTGTTTCAAAATATGATAATTCTTCTAAAGAAATATTATATAAATGTTTTAATATTGTACTTGCAATCATATAACGATTAAGAGTAGCAAATTCTTGACAGATATACATATCATGTAAATATTTATCTTTATATTGACCTTCTAAATAACAAAGGTTTTTAGGTAAATCAATGCCTTTTGCTGTAAAGTCAGCTCTTAATTGCTTTAAAGCATTTTGTATTTCATTTCTTCTTCCTTGTTCTTTATATTCTTTAATTAATTGCTCCTGTTTTTCAAATAATTCATCTTTACCACTTAATAAATCAAAAGCAAGATTTTGATAATAATCAGCCACTTGTTTTCCTAAATTACGGCTTCCTGTATGAATAACAAGGTAATGGTTCCCTTGATTATCAATATCAACTTCTATAAAGTGATTTCCACCGCCAAGAGTCCCAATACTTCTCTCCATTCTCTTAGAATCTTTTAATGATCGAAAACAGTGTAAATCTCTTAATTGATCAAAGCGTGTCATTCTACCAGGATGAACTGATGTTCCACATGGAACAAATTGTCTAATGATTTTATCTAAAGCTGGCAAATCTATTTCACGTTTTCCTAATTCTACTGTTAACATACCGCATCCTATATCCACACCAACGATATTAGGAATGACTTTATCTTTAAGATCAGCAGTAAAACCTATAACACACCCTTTACCAGCATGAACATCAGGCATAATTCTTATTTTAGCACCACTTGTAAATGGTTGGTTACATAATGTTTGAATTTGTTCATAAGCACTTTCTTCTATAATATCAGTAAAAATTCTCGCTTTTGCATATAAGCCATTAATTTCTTTCATAAACAAAACCCCTTTCTTAATGACCCCTTTATTATATTGTGTATAAAAAGATAAATCTTGGAAAAAAAGTTGCGAACTTAACGAAGTCCACAACTTTTTTGCTGAGTTAGGCGTTCTTTAAAAAGATTTACAAAAGATTCAGGTCCAATAACTTTTACATAAGGACCAAAAGAAAGAATTCGTATTAAGACTTCTGTTTCATCATCACTTTGATAGAAAATTGTTATTTTATATTTTTTATCATCAATTTGTTCAGCATTTTTTTGCATATCTGCAAAATGTGTCATAACACGATCCAAACAATTCCTTTCATCAAAAAGTTCAATAGTCAAATAATTTTGAAGATGTTGTTTAGGAAAATGAAATATATCAGAAAATGTGTCTAATAATTCAATAGACTTTATTTTACTAATATTTAAAGTTTTGTGAAAACGATTATCTAATGTTAATAATCTGAATTTATCATTTTTTAAAGAATATTCAATTTGATAAGGTATACAAACAATATCTTTATTTAAATAAGAAATAAGAACCTTTCTTTTATTTTCAATAGCTTTTAAAAGAAGATGAAAATGTTTTTGATATGTTTTGTCATCATATGGATCACCATCAGCATATTGATCATATATTTTATAATCCTCCAAAGTAAATAAAGGTTCTTCATCAATATGTGGAAATTGAATTGAAAAAAGTTTAAATCTAGGATCAAGACTCATTGATTTTAGCCATCTTTTCTCTAAAATAGTGAGTGGCATTGTTGGAGAATGCTGGAGCGGTGTTTGTAGAGACTGTGTTATAACTTGCCAATTTTCATCTTTAATAGCAGGAATAATATGTAAAGGACTTTCTTGGAAGGCATATTTGTGGATGATTTCTAACATTTTCTCTTCAGTTAATTTATGCTCAAGAGCAAGTTCAATCATTTTGTGAACTGATTGATAATAGCAACCATATATTTCATGAAACAGCATTATTCATCAACTCCTTCTATATTATACATTTGATACATTTTTAAAAGATCATTCTTAAACTCATTTTCAATTGTCCGATTTGAAAAATGTAATTCAGTTATTCGACAAATAAAAGTTCTTATCCAAGGAATCATCTCTAATGTATCATAAACATCAGCAACAAAACGATAATGACAATCATCAATTTGAATAATATCTCCACATCTTTTTTCTCTTAATAATCTTTGATAAATATATGATTCATATTTTTGAATAAAAATAACAAATTCAACATGTTCTAACTTCTTTCGAGGATAACATTGAATAGACCATATATGCTTTTCAATTTGTTGTAGTTTTTGTCTATGTTCCTGAAATGTAGGCTGAATATCTTGTAATATAATATCAGTCATAAAATCAATGCGATAACTTTTGATTGTCTTAAAATGAAAAGAATAAGCCAAAAGATGTGTGCGTCCTGTTTGTGAACTTATGTATATTCGTAAAGGAATCACATGAAACGTATGTTGAAGCTGGGAATGAGGATTTTGACTTTGAATAAGAATATCTCTACGTTGTTGCATGGCATCAAATAATTGATATATGATTTCACTATCAATAGCATCAGCAATATAATGATGTTTAAAACGAAAAATATGTTGATGGGGAATTTTGTTGAGAAGATAGTAACCAATAACCCCAAGAATACCTATTTCAGAATAAAATGAGAGAGCCTGCTTATAGTCGTCTAAATCTATAGAAACAGCTCTTTGATATACATTTTGTTTCCCAGATTTGTTTTTTTGAATCAAACCTAATTGAGTATATTCATTCAATTTCTTTCTTAATGTTGATTCATCAAAAATAAGAGGATGTTGAAAATCTTCTAAATAAATATCGATTTGATTCAAGATATCTTGAAGAGATAATTCTATTGATGGAGTGTACAATATATCAAAAATCATAAAATGCAAAGTTATATCTTTAGCTGTAAAACTTTTTGATTGAAAAGCAGCATATAAAGGATTATGAGAAATCCGACGACTATCAATAGATAAGAAAATAACTTTAGAAGATTGATATTCAAAGGACATATAATCTTTTAAATAACTTTCAAGACGTCTTCTCTCATTATCATAAGAACGCTTGCTGTTATGATACAGATCATCTCTACTTTTAAAACCATAGATATAAAATTCGTGCATATAAGTTCTTATTTTTTCAAAATGTTTAATTAATTCATGATAAGCCATCTTTTTCAACCTCGCTATGTTAAATTATAACATACTCAAAAGAAAAGACATATGTATCTTTGTAAGTTCTTATATGATACTACATGGAAATGAACATAAAGACAGCATAAGATGTACTGTCTTTATGTTTTTTAGTAATAAAAATAAGGATTATTGATGAAAACGAGAATTGTATTCATTCAGAAATTTTTCAAATATTTGAATGTGTAATTGTTCATCAAGTATGATACGTTGAAGAACATTTTGAATAACAGGTTCATCAATACAAGATATTTGATATTGATAGATATCAATAGTATTTTGTTCTTGAATAATTGCATTTTCTAACATTGTTTGAATTTGTCGTGGATAGACATTATATCCAGGTGACCAATATTCTAAAAAGTCATTTTGACAATCCCATAGGCGAGGATCAATACCTAGTTTACAGCACATTTTTGCAAAAATATCTAAATGATGCATTTCTACAATACTTATTTCATGCATAGCTATAGAAAGATCTTTCCAGCTATTTTCCATAATAACGTTGTTATAAAAGTAAAGACTGACTGCATTCATTTCTGAATGTAATCCACCTACATTAGATAGTATCATTTGTCCATAATGAATATTGATATCTAGTTGATCAATAGATGGATAAGGTTTATCGACGTAATATTTCATATATAAAAACCTCCATATTCATAAATATGAAGGTTAAATTCTATTTATTCAATATTTTTTCAAAACCTATTCGTGGTGCACCACTAGCCAAAGTAATTGTACCACAAGCTATAAAGTCATGCTTTGTTAAAAAACGTTGCATTGACTGATTATCCATGTGAGTATCAATTCTTATACTCTTAATATTATTGTGAAAACATTGACTAGTTACATAATCTAATAATTGATTGGCTAGATTTTGTCCTTTCATTGTTTCATCAACAACAATTCTATGAATAATTGCATAGCGTTGTTGAGAAGTCAACCATTGTCCTTGAATGACAGCATAGCAAGGATCATCTTCTATAGCAAAATACATTGTACCAACAATTTTATCATCATTAATAAGAACATAACTATGTTGTTTATGTATGTCATCCAAAATAGTTTCACTATTTGGATAACCGTCCTGCCATTGATCAATATTATTTTCTTTAAAATAATTTTGAGCTTGATGAACCAGCACCATAATATCTTTAACATCAGTACAGGTAGATTTTCTAATTTTCATAATCATTCTCCCTTAAACCATATAAAATTAAATCATGATATTTCCCATCTTTAAAAACATGATTTTTTAAGTATCCTTCTTTTACAAAATGATTATGTTCTAATACTTGTGCAGAAGCAATATTTTCAGCATAAACTTCAGCACAAATCTTTGTAATAGGATAGTAATCAAATAAGTAACGACATAACATATGCACAACTTTACTCATAATACCAAGTCCCCAATAATGACTATTCAACCAATAACCAATATCACAATTCTTCATATAGATATCTTTATGAAACGTAACACCCACACAACCCACACAAATATCATTAACAACAATTCCAAAATCGACAGCACGATTTGTTAGTGAATGTGTAATAAAAGACATTGCATGATCAAGTGTATAGGGATAAGGAAAAGAGTTTCTTAAATATTGATGAATATGCGAATCATTAGCAGCATTCGCTAACTCACATGGATCAATATCAGCAAGACTTTTTAATTCAATTTTCATTATTTCCTCCTTTAAGGAAGAGGTTTTTCACTCGCAAGATACAGATCATACCATTGTTGACGTGTTAATTGTACATCACAAGCCTGAGAACTTTCTTTTAAGTGAGCAGGAGATGTTGTACCAACAATTGGTTGCATACATGCAGGATGACGCAATAGCCATGCAATAGCAATTGCACTCTTCGTTACATGATATTCATCAGCAAGCTCTTGCATGACATCATTTAATTTTTGATAATCAGGATTATCTAAGAATGTTCCTTCTGCCCAAGATGCCTGAACAACACTCCAAGGCTGAATAGTGATATCTTTAAGACGACAATAATCTAAAACACCACCATCTTTATCTTGAGCCCAAGCTTCTTTCATATTCATATTTAAACCAGAATCAATCATAACAGAATGAACAATAGATAATTGTAACTGATTAATAATAATAGGATGTTTTGTGTACTTTTGTAATAATTCTATTTGTAAAGGGGTGTGGTTAGAAACACCAAAATATTTAACTAGACCAGCATCATATAGTTCGTCAAAGGCTTCAGCAACTTCCTTTGGATCACATAGTGCATCAGGTCTATGTAACAATAGAATATCAACATAATCAGTATGAAGTCTATCAAGTGAAGCTTTCACACTCTTTATGATATGTTCCTTTGAAAAATCATATCTTTTTCCAGGAACAATAGCACATTTTGTTTGAATAATCATTTTTTCACGTAATTCAGGATGACGTTGGAGCACTTCACCAAAAACAGCTTCAGATTTTCCAGCACCATAAATATCAGCATGATCAAAGAAATTAATCCCTTCATCAAGAGCAGCATAAATCAGTTTTTCAACATCATCAACACTCTTATCAGCAATTCTCATGCAACCTAAAGCAATTCTAGAAACAGTTAAATCAGTATGTGGTAATTGATAATATAACATAAATATTTCCTCCTTGTTGTTATTGTACTAAATAATCGCTATAATGTAAAAGATAAATCATTATGATTTCAACAAAGGAGTGAGAATATGGTATATCATATTGTAAATGTAGTTGTCTATGTAATATCAATTGCTATGGCAATGTTTGGATTAAGTTGTTTTCGATTTGAAAATTATATAAAACCAACCAAAATTAGAGAATTTTATTTATTTTATATTGTTGCTTCAGTAGCACTAGGATATCTATTTGCATCGTTTATTTTATCATTTGGGACACTCAGTTTTCAGTTATAATTAAAGAAGTTAAGCATATATTGTATTATGAAAACAATATATACAAAACTTCTTTTTGTTTGTGTTTTGATATTAATGATTGGATGTTTGCATTATCAAGAAGCAATTACATATTTACAATCTCATTATCAATCACAAAACAAACAATCAGATTATACAGTGACGGTCAAAACAAAATCTAAAACACTGAAAGTTCCTCTTGAAGATTATGTTGTTGGTGTTGTTGCAGGAGAAATGCCAGTGAGTTTTGAGGTAGAAGCACTAAAAGCTCAAGTCGTGGCAGCAAGAACTTTTGTATTATCAAGGAAGCTGAAAGTTGATAATACAACAAATTCGCAAGTTTATTTAACAGATGAACAAATGAAAAAAAATTGGGGTGACAATTATCAAAAAAATAAAGCAAAAATAGAAAAAGCTGTTAAAGAAACAAGTTATGAAGTTATGACATATCAGGGAGAATATATTTCAGCTATGTTTTTTTCAAGCAGTAATGGGAAAACTGTTAATTGCGAGGATTATTTTACAGGTGAAGTTGCTTATTTAAAATCTGTTGATAGTCATTGGGATGTCAGTATTGATCCAACAAATGAAAGAAAAAAGACATTTACAAAACAAGAACTTGCAAAAGCATTTGGTGTAACATCACCTAATATTGAAATAACCTCATATACATCTAGTGGTTATGTTAAAAATGTCATTGTTAATGGAAAAACATATA
Source organism: Candidatus Stoquefichus sp. SB1 (assembly GCF_001244545.1). Classification (NCBI taxonomy): domain Bacteria; kingdom Bacillati; phylum Bacillota; class Erysipelotrichia; order Erysipelotrichales; family Erysipelotrichaceae; genus Candidatus Stoquefichus; species Candidatus Stoquefichus sp. SB1. The sequence continues at coordinate 301,396 of NZ_LN852695.1, forward strand.
CAGGAAGAGAAGTGAGAGAAAAATTATCTTTAGCATCTTCATGTTTTCAAATTTCATTAAGCTCAAAAGGCTATACCTTTACAACCAAAGGAAGTGGACATGGTGTAGGTATGAGTCAATATGGTGCTCAGGCAATGGCTAAGGAAAATAAAAATTATAAAGATATTTTAAATCATTATTATCAAAATATTGAAATTAGAAGTATAGAGTCTTAACTTTTGTTCATACTTAGATTGAGGTGAAAGTATGAAAAAAAGATCTTTTAAATACAAAAAAGCCCTAGGGATTACCTTGGCTCTTGCATTATTTTTAGGTGGTATTGGTGTTGTTCAAAAAGTTTTAGATAACCATACGAGTGATTTTGAAGATGAATCAGTTGTTAAAGTAGAAGAAAAGAAAAAAACAACAGAAGAAACTGAAAAGAAAACAATTGAAAATTTAAAATCGCCAGTTAAAGATGGTATCGGTATTGTTAGATATTATTATAATAAAGATGATGATGCCCCAAAACAAGAACAATCACTTATCTTATTTGAAGGTGTTTATAGACCTAATCAAGGAGTTGATTATGCTAATAAAAATGAAACATTTGATGTATTAGCATCAATCAGTGGAACAGTCACTAAAAAAACAAATGATCCTGTTCTTGGATGGGTTGTAACAATTACCAATAGTGATAAAATATCAACAACTTATGAATCATTATCTAGTGTTTCTGTTGAAATGAATAAAACAGTTAAACAAGGTGATGTAATTGGTAAAAGTGGAGAAAATGTATATGAAGCAGATTTGAAAAATCATTTACATTTTATTTTACAAAAAGATGATCAATTATTTAATCCAGAGAAATATATTGGTCAACCTCTCAATACAATTAAATAAGTGATAAAATAGTGGTGATACAAATATCATCACTATTTTACATATTTTAACAATAAGGAATTATAACATTGTATTTTTTATGATGTTTTGATATACTATACATGTACTGTATAGGTCAAGATGAGACTCTTATAAAGTTTGATTTGGCCTGTAAATAAAATTCAAATTCGTATACCTATACTATTTGGTACTAGCTATTTATTGCATAATAAGTAGCTTTTTTTGTGCTTTAATGCTTCTATAGACAGGTTTGTCATGCAGTTTGTTAAAGTATGCATTTATGAATTTTATTGGAGAATTTAAAAATAATGACGCAATGTTTTGCAAGATTCAACAAAATGATTAGATAATTTTGACTTATATGAGATTATGTAATTTTTTCTAATCAGAAATATTGTCTATCAGGATTTTGTAATGTGTCTTTATGACTTAAAGGGGATGATAGAACAAAGTATATTTTTAAAATAAATCTTATTGATAAGATAGAAAGGATGATTATTAAAAAATGGGAAAATTAAAGAGTAAAAGAAAATGGATTAAAGTTTTAGGCTCAGTAGGTCTTTCGTTATTAATGACAATGGGAATAATGAATACAAGTGTTGTTAATGTCAATGCTTTGACTATGACTGAAGTGTTAGTTGGAAAAAAGGTCACATTCTATGTTAATGAAAGTATTAATGTTTTTGATGCATTAAAAGCAACAGATGAAAGATTAGGACATCTGGATACAGGATGTTTTACAAATTTAACATTAAATTATTCTACGTCAGGAAGGGATTATTATAGTATATCTGGTAAGCTTGTTACAGGTATAAAATCAGGGACTACAACGATTCTTATTTCAGGTGCTGCAAATTGTGGGCAGTATCAGATTTATGAAACCTTTCAGAACACAGCTATTACTATTGAAATAAAAAAACGTGATGGTACAAAACCAACTGGTTTTATAGTTAATGATTCAACTAAGAATGGAAAAGAAGGAAGTATAACGGGATTAAATCCTTTAATTGTTTATGAATATAAAAATGTTGACAATATAGGCTCCTCATATATTAAAATTCCTGCTGGTACAACAAGTATAAATTTACCTAAAGGACATTATAATTTAAGAGTAGCAGAAACTGATACAACAAATGCAAGTAAGGCAGAAAGCATAACGATTAAAGAACCAGCCCAGACACCAGATATCCCAACAGTCACACAAAGAACAGATACAGCTATCAAAATTGCTGGTAAAACTGGTGAAGTATATTCAATAGATGGTGGTCAAACATGGGTTAATAATCCAGTTTTCCAAAATCTAACAGCAGATACTGAATATACAGTTCTTGCTAAGAAATTGGGTGTTGAAAATGAATATACAACAGACAGTGAGACAAGTCGCCTCGTTGTAAAGACAAAAGCAAGTACAAATTCAGTAGCACAGGCTATGGAACCAGAGGTTTTGTCATATAATGATACAACAATTAAGATTAAAGCCAATGCAGATGAAGAGTATTCAATTGATGGTGGTCAAACATGGAATAAAACAGGTGAATTTAAAAATCTATCTCCAAACCAATCTTACAATGTTGTAGCAAGAAAAGCTGAAACAGATAGTGCAATGGCAGGACCAGTTTCAAATGCAAAAACAATCAAAACGAAAATATCTTCAAATGATGTGCCTGCTCCAGTCAATACTCCAGTATTAAAAGCAACAGATCAATCAGTTGAAGTGATGAATCCAGATTCAAAAAATGAATATTCTATTGATAATGGAAAGACATGGATAAAACCAACAGGTAATCAAGTTATCTTTACAGGTTTAGAAGAAGGAAAGAAATACAGCGTTTTAGCAAGAACCGCAGAAACAGATACAGCCATGCCTAGTACTGCAACAAAGGCTACTGATATTACAACTTTATGTCATTTGACAGGAAATATATCAGCAAAAAATTACCCAGTTTCAATGAAGATTTTAGATTCAAAAACAGGCGAAGTTATCCAAGAAATAGAAACTGATAACCAAGGAAATTATAGTACATTACTACCTAAAGGTGATTATAAGATTGTAGCTGATTCTAATGGTGAAAGTTTAATCACTGATATTCAATTGGAACCTAATGATACTGATAAAAACTTAGTATTACAACAAGGAGCTTTGATTAGTGGAACTGTTTATGATGATGAAGGAAATCCTATTGCAAATGCAAAAGTTGTTATTGAAACGCCAAAAGGAAATATAGAATTAACAACAGATCAACAAGGCAACTATTATACAGATGCTATTGAAGATGGTAAATATCAATCATATATTTATACAACTCAAGGAATACCTCAATCTACAGCAACTACTGTGGAAGTAAAACAAGGACAAATGACAACTGCATCTGGAACGGAATTAAAACCAGGACTTATCACTAAAGGTGAGATAGTTGCAGATACTAATGGAGATGGAAAGTTAGATCCAATTCAAAATGGAAAAGTTGAATTAATAGATAAAAATGGCAAGATTTTTGAAACTACAACTGATGCAAATGGTTCTTATATATTACCATCAGTTGCACCAGGAACTTATCAATTAAAAGTAACTGACTCAAAAACAGGAGCAGTTATCGAAAGAACCATTCAAATTGGTAATGATAATTCAACAGCATTAGGAACAACTCCTGAAAAGATTGATGGAACTGTAGAAATCAATGCAGAAAAATTTATTCAAAATAATTTAACTGATGCAAATCAAAACGTTATTACAAAGTCTACAGGTGAAAATTATAAGATAATTTTAGATGCTCAAGATGCATGGAATGAATTAACACAACAAGAAAAAGATGAAACAAATAAGATTCTCGTTAATAAATATAATGGTTTGACATATCCTGAATTATTAAAGCAAGCGGAGTCTATTCAAACACAAGTTCAAAATTTTATTAAAGATCATATGTCATTAAATGATCAAACAATAACAGAAGTCAATAAAGATACATATGCTACAATCATTTCAGCTAAAGATGCATGGGATAAATTAAGCGAAGATGAAAAACAAGCAGCTAATGATGCATTGAAAGTAGCAGGTGCTACACAAACATATGAAGAAATGTTAGCACAAGCAGTAGCTGTTAAAGAAGTAGGTAATCAATTTATTAAAGATCATATGACATTAAATGGTCAAACAGTAACAGAAGTCAATAAAGATACATATGCTACAATCCTTTCAGCTAAAGATGCATGGGATAAATTAAGCGAAGATGAAAAACAAGCAGCTAATGATGCACTGAAAGTAGCAGGTGCTACACAAACATATGAACAAATGTTAGCAGCAACAAAGGCAAAAGTTAATCAATCTGCAATAGATTTTATTAATAAATATGTAAGTGATAAGAATAAAAACATTTATAAAGAAGCTAATAAATCTAATTATATGCAAATTCTATCAGGTAGTGATGTATGGAGTAAGTTAAGCGAATCAGAAAAAGATGCGATTAATGCTATACTCATTCATGCTGGTAGTAAAAATTATGAAGATTTATTAAAGCAAGCTAATGTTGTAAAAAAATCTGTTCAAACAAATGATAACACGAACATTGTACCTTTATATGCTTTATTGGCAGTATCTCTATTATTAGGAAGTTATATTATAGGAAAGAGAAAAAAAGAAAATGATTAGATGAAATGCCAAGAGATTTTCTCTTGGTATTTCTGTATAGGAAGAGAATAATGAAATCGAGTGATAAAATATATTTAATACTAAACAATGATGAAACACAATATCAAAATAAAAGACAGGAATCAATGATCTATAAGCAATTAGAAAGATTTGTTGAACAAGCTAGATATGTTGACTGCAAAGTTGCGGTTTATGAATTAAAAGAGATTGTTCCAATGAATATACTAAAAAAAAGAATATAAAAGAAGAAAAGGAATATTTTTTATTCTATTAATAAATGAATAATCTATTTAATCTTGTTAAAAATATTGAATAAATAATAAAAAAATATAATTTAAATTAAGTGATATTATGGGTTAATTTGTGAAGGCGATAAAGGAAGAAAATATGTTGAAATAGTGATTATTTTTTTCTTGTATTTAATGTGAAAAATGATACAATAGAAATGCTTATAGGAGGAATGTTTATGAAATTATCAAAAGAAATTGGTATTGACTTAGGAACAGCTAACATTCTTATTTATGTTAAAGGTGAAGGTATTGTTGTGAATGAACCTTCAGTTGTAACTATCAATACTGAAACAAATAGACCAATCGCTGTAGGTGAAGAAGCAAGAGATATGCTTGGGAAAACGCCAGGTAAATTTCAAGCTATTCGTCCTCTTAAAGATGGTGTTATCGCAGATTTTCAAATTACAGAAATATTATTGACTCATTTTATTAATAAATTAAACTTAAAAGGTGTATTCTCTAGACCAACAATTTTAATTTGTTGTCCATCAAATATCACATCAATTGAAAAGAGTGCTATTCAGGATGTGGCTTTAAGATGTGGAGCAAAAAGAGTTTATATTGAAGAAGAACCTAAAGTGGCAGCTATTGGAGCTGGTTTAGATATTTCTAAACCATCTGGTAATATGGTTGTTGATATTGGTGGGGGAACTACAGATGTAGCTGTTCTTTCATTAGGAGATATCGTTACAAGTACTTCATTAAAAGTTGCTGGAGATAGAATGGATTCTGAATTAATTAAATTTGTAAAAGATAAATACAAATTATTAATTGGTGATCGTACAGCAGAAGAAATTAAAGTGACTATTGGTACTGCTTATGGAGCTTCTGCAAATGATGTTATGGATGTAAGAGGTAGAGACTTAGTTACAGGATTACCACATACAATCCAATTAAATGCTTTAGAAACACAAGAAGCTTTACAAGAATGTTGTACAACAATCTTAAGAGCTACAAAACAAGTATTAGAACAAACACCACCTGAATTATCAGCTGATATTGTTAATAAAGGTGTATTCTTAACTGGAGGTGGAGCTTTGCTTCACAATTTAGATAAATATTTAGAAGAAGGTTTAGGAGTTCCTGTATTTGTTGCTGACAATGCATTAGATTGTGTTGCTGAAGGTTGCGGAATTATGTTAGAAAACACACAATATTTAAAATAAGAATTGAGTTATCTCATAATGGGATAACTTTTTTTGATTCTTGTTTTCTTTTCCTGTAAATTTAAACATTTGTTTTTATTTTCTGTTAGAATAATGTTCGGAGGTTGAGAATATGGGTAATAAGAAGTATTTTTTCTTTGATATAGATGGAACATTAGCAGTTGGAACACCTGGTGATCAATATGTTCCTGAATCAGCAAAGTTAGCTTTAAAGAAATTAGAGGAACAAGGTCATTTTTTAGCAATCGCTACAGGGAGAAGCTATGCAATGGCTAAAGACCATATGAAAGAATTAGGTTTTGAAAATATGGTTAGTGATGGTGGTAATGGAATTACGATTAACGGAAAATTAGTCGAAATTAAACCATTAGATTATGATAAATGTATTGCTTTAATTGATGAGTGTAAAGAAAAAGGTTTTATCTGGGCTATTTCACCAGATAATGAAACAAGAAGATTAGCACCAGATGATCGTTTTTATGATTTTACACATGATATTTATATGGATACAGTTGTTAAAGAAGATTTGGATCCAAGAGATTATGATGAAATTTATAAAGTCTATGTTGCTTGTTATAGTCCAGAAGAACAACAATTAGAAGCATTAAAAGATTTACCATGGTGTCGTTTTCATAAAGAATATTTATTTGTTGAACCAGGGGATAAATCAATAGGTATTAAAGCAATTGTTGATCATTTTGGTGGTGACTATAGTGATGTTGTTGTTTTTGGTGATGAAAAGAATGATTTAAGTATGTTTACTGATGAGTGGACATCAATTGCAATGGGAAATGCTATTGATGCATTGAAAGAAAAAGCAACATATATTACAACTGATGCAGATGATGATGGTATTTATAATGCTTGTAAGCATTTTGGATGGATAGATTAATATGGATAAGAAGATTATATTTTTTGATATAGATGGAACATTATATGCTCCAGAGTTAGGCGGAATTAGTAAACGAGTCAAAGAAGCAATTAAAAAGACTCAGGAAAAAGGTCATTTATGTTTTATAGCAAGTGGAAGACCATATGGATATATTGCTGAAAATGTCAAAGAAGTTGGCTTTGATGGTTATGTACTAGCTAATGGAGCAAATATAAAATATCAGGGTCAAGATTTAGAAACGCGTTATATGGATGTAGAAGCAGTCAAAACATTATGTCTAAAACTCAAAGAAAAAAATATTGAGTATGTTTTACAAACATCTCAATTATGTTACTTAAGTAAAAAGTGTACAGCCTTACTAGAGTTTTATAAAAAATGTAATATTGATTTTCATAATTTCTGTTTTGAATATGATGAAGAAGAAATTATGAAAAAGACAGTAAAAATAGAAGTGTGGGTAAAAGATGAAAAAGAATTAGAATATGCTGTATCTTGTTATGGAAGTTTTAATTATGAATTACATCCTGATCATCATAGTATGGAAGTCTATGCAAAAGATGTCTCTAAAGCAACAGGTATTTTAGATGTCCTTAAAGAATTAAATATTCCTTTAGAGAATAGTTATTGCTTTGGCGATGGACCAAATGATGTAGAAATGTTTGAAACAGTTGCTCACCCAATTGCGATGGGGAATGCATTAGATATTATTAAGGAAAGAGCAGAAGTGATTTGTTTAAGTGTTCTTGAGGATGGAGTTTATTTTCAATTAAAAGACTTATTTGACTTATAGTTAAATAAGTCTTTTAATTGATTGAATAAAGGAGTCAAACATTGTAAAATAATAAATCAAAGTAGGTGAGATAATGAAAATTATTGCATGTGTAGATAATGATATGGGTTTAATGTTTCATCAAAGAAGGCAAACACAAGATCGTATTGTGAGAGAGAATATAAAAGCATTAAAAGAAAGAATCTATATGAATGAATATTCTTATCAATTATATAAAGATACTTTAGATGATGTGATTGTTGATAATGATTTTATAAAACATGGAGAAAATCATTATTGTTTGATTGAGAATGTCAGTGTTAAGGATTGTGATATTGATGAAATGATATTATATAGATGGAATACGATTTATCCATGTGATTATTATTTAGATATTGATTTATCAAAATTTCAATTGGTTAAACAGGAAATGTTTAAGGGATCATCCCATGAAGTGACAAAAGAGATTTATCGAAAGGAAAAAGGATGAAAAAGAAAGATAAAAAAAGATTAATTCAATTAGTTATTGCAGGATTGATTGTTGTAGGTGGATATATTACAACAGAATATCGGAGTGATGATTTTCATTCTCCAATGAAGATAGAAAGTGATGATATTGAAACCTATAGTGGTAAGCCATATGTTGTTGTCAATGACAATGAACCCTATTTTACAAAAGATGACCTGACAACAAAATCTTTTGAAAGATATAGTGAGTTAGATGAATTAGGAAGATGTGGAGTGGCTTATGCAAATGTATCTGAAAAGACGATGCCAACAGAAAAAAGAGGATCAATTGGACAAGTCAAACCAAGTGGCTGGCAAACAGTGAAGTATGATTTTGTTGATGGGAAATATTTGTATAATCGATGTCATCTGATTGGTTATCAGCTGACTGGTGAAAATGCTAATGAAAAGAATTTAATTACAGGAACAAGATATATGAATACCCAAGGAATGTTACCTTTTGAAAATCAGATTGCTGATTATGTGAAAGAGACAGGCAATCATGTTTTATATCGTGTGACACCTATCTATGAAGATGATAATCTGGTTGCTGATGGTGTTTTAATGGAAGCAATGTCAGTTGAAGATCAGGGGTTAGATATTGAGTTTAATGTTTTTGTCTATAATGTACAGCCTGGCGTTACAATTAACTATAAAAATGGTGAAAGTCATATTACAAAATAGGTCTGAGATAAAAAATCTCAGACCTATATATTTTCTATTTTAAAATTTTAAAATGATGTCCTGGTTTAATGAATTCTAATAACATTAATTCTTCAGGTTTAATAGTTGCAACTAAGTTACGTTCACCATCATTTGGAATTTCAGTAAGTACGATTTCTAATTCTCCTCGATAATGAGCAAGATTATCATTAACAATCAAGACATCTCCACGAGTAAACATTTTCTTACCTGGATCTCTATAAGGGATTGATTGAGATTCAACATCTGAACTCATACCACCAGAGATTGGACCATCTTGAACACTCTTTTGTTCTTTAAACCAAACTCTAGGCATTGATGAACGAAGCATGAATGTAGAATGATCATAACGATCCCAATGTGGAGCATAATCATACATAATCATTTTTTCATTATCAGAAATACCTTCAGCTTCATCTACTTTAATTTCAATGGCTTGTAAATTAACTTTTGATAAAGCTTCTAATTCTTCATCACTTGCTGGATAATTTCCAATTAAAACATCATCAACATCTCCAGTAGCTAATAAATAACGTGCTTGTAAATCAATTGGTAAACCACGCATAATTTCAACTGTAGGTAAACCACAGAATACTTGCCATGGTCCAATTGTATTTTCATTGTTTGATGAAACAAAAGCAGCAGTGTGTAAATTCAATTCTTTCCAATAACGGTTATATTCCATAAATAAATCAAAATCTAACCCACTATAACGTTCTGGGAAGAAGTTATGGCACATAATGATTTGATCTTTATTACCACCATTATTAATTAATAACTCTACACCCATATCCATACTTGCATTAAATTCAATCTTAATATTATATGGATTACGAGTTAACTGAATATCACCTTGAGTCCCAAAGTTACCATCCATTCTAATAATATCAAGTCCTAAATCAGCAAATGGTTTTAAATTTCCAGGTGTTGCTCCAATTAAATCAAATACAGCAGGATTTGTATCAGCAGCAACCTCAAATCCTAAATCATGAGCTTTTGTCATAAATTCCTTAAATTCAACCAAATAAGTTTCTCTTTGATCTTCAGGAATAGATAAGAAACATGTAAAAATTCTGCTATATCCCAACTTAGCAGCTTTCTCCATGTAAGCGTATACCTCTTCTTTTGGTGATTTGTCTGGGTATACAGAAATACCTAATTTATGCATATTCGTTTTCCTCCTTGTACGTTCACATTATACCATTAATCATAGAAATAATTAAGGGTAAAAAAGATTTTCTATAAATTTCCTTCAATTTGTAATATAATACTTACAAGAAAGGAGCATGGATATGAGTTTAGAAATATGTTTATCTTTTGTTGTAACATTTATTATAAGCCTAATGCTTGTTCCCATTGTTAGTAAAATATCAAAAAAACTTGGTATCATTGCTCATACAAACCGACGAACAATCCATAAAGGAATTATTGCCAGAACTGGTGGTTATGCCATCTATGCAAGTTTTTTGATTGGGACAATGATTTTTTTGAAAACTGATACTCAAATTAATGCTATATTGATTGGTGGATTTATTATTTTTCTCACTGGTTTTTATGATGATATTCATGATTTATCTCCAAAACTAAAAATGCTTGGACAGATTATTGCTGCACTGGTTGTTATTTGTTATGGAGATATTGCCTTAAAAGGATTTACTTTACCATTTTTACCTGCTTTTATTTCCCAGGCAATTGCAATCTTTGTAACAATTGGATGGATTGTAGGAATTAGTAATGCTGTTAATTTGATTGATGGATTAGATGGACTTTGTGGTGGAATATCTATTATTGTACTTGTCACTATTTCATTAACATCTTTAACATATGGACGTACCGATATTTCTTCATTATCATTATTGTTAGCTGGTGCTATTGGAGGTTTTCTGGTTTATAATTTTCATCCAGCATCAATATTTCTAGGTGATTGTGGTGCCCTTTTCATAGGTTATATGATAGCAGTGATTTCATTGTTAGGCTTTGGTTATAAGAGTTCTTCTTTCTTTACCTTAGGAGCACCCATTGTGGTTTTAATGGTACCTATTATGGATACATTAATAGCTATTATTAGGCGTAAAGTCCATCATAAAAGTTTCAGTGAAGCAGATAAAGGACATTTACATCATAAATTAATGTTCTCATTAGAATTAGGACAAACGAAGAGTGTTTTAATTTTATATGCTGTTACGATTCTATTTTCACTTTGTTCTTACATTTATTTATTTGATAAAATTGCAGCAACCATTCTCTTTTTAACATTAATGTTATTATTTGAGGTTTTTGTTGAAGCAACAAATATGATTGATCGAAAATACAAACCGGTTTTAACAATTATGAATATATTTATAAAGAGTGAATATTTACCTTCTATTAAGGATACAAAACCTTATCGTAAAATTGTTAAACGTGCGAAAAAGAAATATGCTGTTATTTTTGTTGTGATATTAGCTATTGTATTTTCACTCGTATTTGTGATTAATAAAGAAGATAAAAAACAAACAATAAAAAGACCTGTTACAGTTGAATATACGCAAAGTCAAAAAGAAACAGCATTAATGAGTAATATATATAATCAATTAGAAACAGCAATTACAAGAAATAATAAAAATGATATAAGACAATTAGTTGCAGCTTATTTTGTTGCTGATTATTTTACACTTTCCAATAAATCTGAAAATGAAATTGGTGGTATTGATTATTTCTATAAAGATAAAAAAGATGATTTTACAGCTTATGCTAAAAATGGTTACTACAAAGATGCTAATACAATGATTCAAAATCATACCAATACTCAAGAAGTTATACAATATGATGTTCTATCTAATGAATTATCTAGCAATAAGGCTTTGGTTGGATTAGAAGATTATAGTTATTATGATGTGAAGATTCAAATCACATTCCAACAAAATAATAGTATTTTAAATACAATAGAGTATACAACAACAGTGACATTGATTGAAAAAGATCAAAGATTTAGTGTTGTTGCTATGGAAGAATAGTGTGAAAGATATATTATTAGTTGGTTTAGGTGGTGGAATAGGAGCCATCCTAAGATATTTATTGAGTTTAGTATCAATAAAATTAGAGTTTCCATTGATAACTTTTATAACAAATATTGTAGGGGCTATTTTCATTGGTATCATTGTTGGAATATTTGAGAGAAATCAGATTTCTGAATCTTTCCTTTTATTTTTTAAGACTGGAGTTTGTGGAGGTTTTACAACATTCTCAACATTTTCATTGGAGTCATTATCATTATTAGAAGACAAGAAATATGGAATCGCAAGTGTTTATATTGGATTGAGTGTGTTATGTTGTATTTTAGGTGTAATGATTGGAAAGTATATAAGTCGATATATATAGGGAACACATTTTGTGTTCCTTTTGTGTGAAAAGACTATCTAAATGTAGTTTTTTATTATATAATAGGCGCGTAAAAGTTTATAAATTTGTTGGTTAAAATATAATTTTATATTTTATGAAATTGGAATCAGGTGTAAAACCTGAGCTGTCCCGCAGCCGTAAGATGGAGTTAAAGCAAGAATGTCACTGGGAAACTGGGAAGACGCTAAGACGTTGAAATCGAGCCGGAATACAAGCCAACATCTGAGAATACACTTTACGGAGTATAAAGTCGTTCTAGTATGAATTTAGGAGAATATCCTATTTTTTGTCTAGACTTCAACAAGGAGGACAAAATGAAGAAAATTTTTACAAGTTTTATTGTTGTGGCAATGATGGTTTTATGTGGATTAAGTCCAGTTAAGGGCTTGTCATATGATGAAAGCTATCAAGCTACAAAAGATTATTATGCAAAGAAAACAGAGTTACAGGGAGCTTCAGAAGTGACTGCTTATGCATCTTTAGGATTAGATGCGAGTCATGTCAAAATGGACAATGTCATTAATACTGATTATGCTTCATCAATTGCACAAACAGTTATTTCTTTAGTATTACATGGTGATGATCCAAGAAATTATAAAGATATCAATTATGTAGAAATGCTAGAAAAATGTGTTCAAGAAAATGGTGCTTTTGATAAAACAAAACAAGAGGCATTTGCGAATTATCAAATATATGGAGTTTATGCTTTATATATCGTTAATTCTCAAAAATTAGAGATAGCTGCAAACTATCTGGCATCATTGCAAAGCCAAACTGGTGCATTTGGATCAAGTTGGGGAGAAAGTGTTGATATTACAGCATGGAGTATTGAAGCTTTAAGTTTAGCTAATAAAACAAAATATCAATCTGTTATTGATAAAGCGATTGCTTATATGAATTTATCACTTGATGGAGAAGCTGGATATAAAGACAGTTATTCTGGTGTTAATGTTAATACACAAGCATGTGCTTTAATCGGATTATTGGCTTATGATGCCCAAGGTGTTAAAAACGGAAAATATAATCAGGAACAATTCAACCCTTATGATGTCTTATTAAGATACCAAAATAGTAATGGAAGTTTCTGGTATAGTGAACAAGGTGAAGAGAATTATTATGCAACAACACAAGCAGCACAAGCTGTTGGTTATTATTATAATGGTTCTGTTTATGCAAAAGCACATGAACTTTATTTGAAGTTAATCAATAAAACAGAAGAAGAGAAAACTGATGAAACCAAACCAGTGACACCACCTAAAGAAGATATGAAAGATCAAAATCAATACAATAAAAGAAAAGTTGTGGAAACAGCAGATTCTTCAGATATATTATTATATTCAGGATTAATGATGATGAGTGCATTTGTTATCTTGAAAGGAAAGAGAAGATTTGAATAAAACAAAAAAATATACAATTATATTTATTATTGTATGTTTTGTATTTATAGGTGGAATGGGTATATGGAATACCCATTTTCCATCTCAACCAAAAGAAGAAATCACTCATCAAGAAACAACAGTATCAAATGAAATAAATTCTCAAAAAGAAGAAACACAACAAGATAAAACACAAACATCAAATGATACAACAAAACAAGAACAAACACAAAAAAAGACACAGTCTCAGACTCAAAAAGAGACAACTCAGAAAACACAAGACAATTCAAAAACAGAAACAACAAAAACACCTGAAAATAAAACTCAATCTTCACAAGATAATGAAAGTCAGCCAGAACAAAAAAGTTATGCTGAAATAACTATTACTGGAATAGATTCAACAATTGTTCAAGATAAAGTGAGTATAGAAGATAATCAAAGTGTTTATGATGTTTTAAAAACAATAACGAATCAAAAAGGAATAGAATTAAAAACAAATGGATTTGGTCCAACGATTTATATCGTTGGTATTCATGGTTTAAATGAATTTGATAATGGACCACGCTCAGGCTGGAAATATAAAGTGAATGGAAAATATCCAAGTCAAAGTGCAGGATCTTATAAAGTTAAAGATGGTGATCATATTGAATGGATCTATACAACAAATGGGTAAAGTCAAAGAAATAAGTTTAATAGGTATATTGGCAGCAGTAAATATTGCTTCACGAATAGCATTACAGGGATTACCTAATATTAAGCCGGTGACATCAATTATTATTATTTCAGTTATGATTTTTGGATTGGCTTTTGGAATAAAGCTAACCATTGTGACAACATTAGTTTCTAATATTTATTTAGGAATGGGAATTTGGACATTTTTTCAGATATTAGCATGGATAGTCATATGCCTGCTTATTCAGATAGTGATAGATTTCTTTAAAAAGTTCAACAAAGAACCGCATTTGATAGTCATGGCTATATTTGCTTTTATGATGGGATATGTGTTTGGATTCATTGTTTCAATGGAAAAACTTGTTGTTGGAGGACCATCGCTGTTTATTGTTTATTATCTTGCTGGATTATTTTTTGATACTTTGCATGCTGTTGGGAATTTCTTCTTTTATCTTATATGTGCACCACTACTTATGCGCATATTTGCTAAAGAGCGAAGAATGCTTTCAAAAATGAGTCAATAGAAAAGTATTGTATTTTTAATGATGTTGTGGTATCATAGCAATGCTAGTGTATAAAAGTTTAAAGAAAAGGAGGTACTACAATGATTTTGAATATATTATTAATGATTGTTTCAGTTGCTCTCATTATTGTATGCCTTATGCAAAGCGGGAAATCAGATGGTATCGTTAATGCCTTAACTGGTCAAAGTTCTAATCTTTTTGCTCATCAAAAAGAAAGAGGAGCAGATTTGGTACTTTCTCGATTAACTGTTGGACTTGCAGTTGCATTCTTTGTTATTGCAATTCTTATTAGAATGGGTTAAACAAATAGGGCACAATGTGTCCTATTTTTATTTCAAATGGGTAAAATATTGAAGGAGGTGAAGTTATGAAAGAAAAAATACTTGAATTATTAAAAGATCAGACTTATACAAGAAGAAAGATTGATGAACTTGCTGAATATTTTCATATGACTTCAACAGAGAACTATGTTCAATTTATTAAATTATTGAATAGTATGGAAGATGAAGGGTTGATTATCAGAAGTCAGTATCATGATTATTATTTAATTAATCAATTACAATTTTATAAAGGTGTTATTAATTTAAATAAAAAAGGTTTTGCTTTTGTAAAAGTTGATGAAGAAAGAGAATTTTATATTAATGAATCAAATATGAAAGATGCTTACAATAAAGATGTAGTGCTGATTGAAAAGATTCGTTCACATGGGAGTAAAGAAGAGGCGCGTGTTGTTCGTGTTTTAGAACGTGGACAAATGCGTTATGTAGGTGAAGTAAAAAGAGGCAAGAGAGATTTTTATGTTGCTGTTGATGATAGTAAATTTAACAAACAAATTTTTGTTGATAGTGCTCATATGCATGGAGCAGTAGTTGGACATAAGGTTGTTGTTGAAATTAAAACTTTTAAACCACAGATTAAAGGTAATATTATCAAAATCATTGGACATAGAAATGATCCAGGTGTAGATATTTTATCAATTGTTCATGCTCATGATGTAGATATAGAGTTTCCTGAAGATGTTTATAAACAAATTGATGATATTTCAGATGAGATTGATCCAAGTGATATTAAAAATAGGGTTGATTTAAGAAATGAATTAATTGTAACAATTGATGGTGATGATGCTAAGGATCTTGATGATGCGATTTCATTAAAGAAATTAGCAAATGGAAACTATCAATTAGGTGTTCATATTGCTGATGTTTCTTATTATGTTACAGAAGGATCACCTTTAGATAAAGAAGCAGTTAAAAGAGGAACATCAATTTATTTAGTAGATAGAGTTATTCCAATGTTACCACATAAGTTATCAAATGGTATTTGTTCATTAAATCCTCATACAGACCGTTATACAATCAGTTGTATTATGGAAGTGGATAAAAATGGTGAAGTTATTAATCATGATATTATTCCATCAGTTATTCATTCAAGTTATCGTATGACTTATCATAATGTCAATGCTATATTAGATGGTGATATGCCATTACAAAGACAGTATGAAGAAGTTGTTCCATTGTTTTTCTTAATGCAGGAATTAGCAGATTTATTTATGCAGAAAAAAGCAGAAAGAGGAGCTATTAATTTTGATGTGAATGAAGCGAAGGTTTTGGTTGATGATAAAGGAAAACCAACTGATGTAGTTTTAAGAACAAGAGGAGCTTCAGATAAAATTATTGAAGAATTCATGTTAAAAGCCAATGAAACAGTAGCCCAACATTTTAAATGGATGGATTTACCTTTTATTTATCGTGTTCATGAACAGCCAAAACTCAAGAAACTGCAACAGTTTGCTACTATTGTAAAACCATTAGGATATACAATTAAAGGTTCATTAGAACATATTTATCCAAATGAATTAAATCATATTATAGAAGCATCAATTGGAACAGAAGAACATACTGTTATTTCAACATTATTATTAAGATGTATGCAAAAGGCACGTTATGATCGACAATGTTTAGGACATTTTGGATTAGCTGATGAATATTATACACATTTTACATCGCCAATTCGTCGTTATCCTGATTTACTTGTTCATAGATGTATTAGAACTTTCTTGTTTGAACATCAATTAGATGAAACAGCACATTTTGAGGAAGTTATTCCTTATTTGGCAGAACAATCATCTTTTAGAGAAAGAGAATCAATTGATATTGAACGTGAAGTTGATGATATGAAGATGGCTGAATATATGGAAGGTCATATTGGTGAAGAATTTGAAGGTGTTATATCATCAATTACTCAATTTGGATTTTTTGTTGAATTACCAAATACAATTGATGGACTTGTTCATATGACAGAATTAACTGATGATTTCTATCATTATGATGATAAGAATATCATGTTAGTTGGAGAAAGAACTGGAAAAACTTTTAAATTATCTGATAAAGTGAAAGTAAAGGTTATAGGAGCAAGTAAAAAAGAGAGAACTGTTGATTTTGAAATTGTGGGAATGAAACCAAGATTAAAAAAATCAAAAATTGTTCACTTAAACGACAAAAAAGTAAAGACAAATCGTAAGAAAAAAGGTAAAATAAATAAGCCAAGAAGTTTTGCAAGAAAAAAGAAAAGATAGAAAGGAGGGATATGCATGAAAATAGTTGCACAGAATAAGAAAGCATACCATGATTTCTTTATACTTGATACATTTGAAGCAGGTATAGAGTTACAAGGGACTGAAATTAAATCTGTTCGTAAAGGGAGCGTCAATTTAAAAGATTCATTTATTCGTATTAAAAATGATGAAGCCTATATAGAAAACATGCATATTGCTCCTTATGAACAGGGCAATCGATTTAATCATGAACCACTTCGAACAAGAAAACTTTTATTGCATAAAAAAGAAATTAAAAAATTGCAAAAAGAAGTGAAAGAAAGTGGATTAACGATTGTTCCTACAAAACTTTATTTTAATACAGCAAAACTAAAAGTAGAAATTGCTTTGGCAAGAGGTAAGAAGTTATACGATAAACGTCAAGATCTGAAAGAAAAAGATTCAAAACGTGATATTGAAAGAGCATTGAAAAATGCTTACTAATGGGGGCGTCTTGGATTCGACAGGGGTCAGTTTGAATGAAATTGCAGCCGTGGACACACGTTACATGTAAAAACAAATATCTGGAAACAGACAAACTAATTACGCTTTCGCATAGTCGACATAGACATGAAAGCTGCCACTATTTAGCGTGCCTATAGCTAGATAACTGGTAACATAACTCATAGGATAAGGAGATAAGGAGTCTGGACTTATGTCACGAAAATCAACAGAATCGCTAAGCGAAAGATTGCTTGTGGATCGTAACTTAGTTAAACTCATTCTACAAGATAAGCTGTAGACGTTTCATATGGGACGGCTTTTGGACGCGGGTTCGATTCCCGCCGCCTCCACCAGAAAGATGAAGTGATTTGGATGTCATCGAAAAAACAACGATGAAATCAACACTTTTTATATAAATTGAATATTAGCAAAAAGCTCTATTTTGATGGATGTCACCACTAAAAATAGGGCTTTTTTGTAAAAGAGATGAGGTGAAATGGATGTCATTAAATAAAAATTAATAGAATAAATATATTTATTAAGTTTACTCATTCTCATATATGAGAATTGATTTGACATATATTACGGTTAGTGATGTAATTTTATTACAGTAAACGTAATATATGGAGGTGGGATTTTGAGAGATAATGTAAAAGGTGGTGCGTTGACGGAAGTTACTTTTTTTATTTTATTATCTTTATATGTTCCAAAACACGGGTATGCAATAATGCAATTTGTTGAAAAAGAAACAAATGGCCGTCTACGATTGGGAGCCGGTTCGTTATATGGAGCAATTAATTCTTTACTTGATAAGAAGTGGATTGAATCTTTAAGTGATGATAATGCACGAAAAAAAGAATATGTTATTACACCTTTGGGTAAAGAAATAACAAAACAGGAAATAAAAAGAATTAATGAAATAGTTAAAATTGCAACTAGAATTGTGGAGGAAAGTTAATTATGAAAAAATGTATACGATATTTTTGTGGATCTGTAAAAGCACAAGAAAAGTGGTTGAATTCAATGTCAGAGAAAGGCTATCGTCTAAAATACACAGGAAAACTTATTTATAAGTTTGAAGAATGTGAGAGTAATAAATATATATATTGTGTAGATTTTGTTGCACATAAGTCAAATAAAGAATTAAAAAACTATAAACAGTTTTTAGAAAATATTGGATATAGGGTCATGAATAAAAATGCCAATTTAAACTTGTCAGCAGGGAAAATACGTTTACGTTTTTATGGAGATAGATATGGAAAAATTGCAACATCACCTGGTAATTACAATAAAGAACTTTTGATAGTAGAAAAGGAAAATGACAACAAGCCCTTTGAACTCCATACAACAATAGAAGATAAAATATCTTACTATAAAATACAGCGAAATGCCTATTTAACAATATTGTTGCTTATATCTTTTATTTTTCTGGCAAATTATATAATGAGTAGCTTAACGGTTAATAATATAGGTATCTTACTTATAATCATATTATCCAGTATTCCAACTATTTTGATACAAAGGGAAATAAATATTTTAAGAAAACAATCAAATTTAAATGAGTAGAAAGATGAGGTGATTTAAATGTCCACTTTTTATATAAATTGAATATTGGTAAAATGATTTATTTTGATGGATGTCTCCATATAACATGATAAATGGGACATGCAGTTTGATGTCATTAAAATGTATGAGTTACTGGACTCTACATATATAATTAGTATAAAGTTAATGAAGATGATATTATGAAATTCAAGATAAATAAAAATTGCAATAGAGCGGTTATTGAGAATTAGATAAATAGCTATTAGCAAATTAATAGAAAACTTGAAATAAGTTTGGATGAAGCTGAGAAAGTTAAGTTTTTATTTAATAAATATGTTGAATATGAAGAACATCCACTTTTAGAATTAATTAAAATTGAAATAGCATCTGCATTAGAAAAGAAGGTATAGTTGCCATATAAAGAAGAAAAACAAAAAATTATATATATTAAAAGAATTAAGAAATCTATAAATAATGGTTTCTTAAAAAAATCATATTTTTTAATTTATTTAGTATTTGACTTTCATTTATGTATAAACTATAAGGTAAGTGAGAAAAGGAATAGCTGATAAGCTGTTATGCCTTGGATTTGCTAAGTAGAATAACTACCTCACAGTTTACCAGCGCATGAGGTAGTTATTTTTTTGCTTTAAATTCCTTACCTATAATGACAAGAAGCAATTTGACAATTATTCCTACGACAGTCATAACAAATGCCAAACAAGTTAGCATCACCATAACCGTTTCATATGGATAAAATAGTTTCTTTGTGGATTTGCACCAAATTCAGAAACAGCAAAAGTTATGTCTGAGAATTTAGGTAATAAAACTGTGCTTAGTGGATTAGTCAGTAAGGGGAAGAATGACCTATCACAGTCACTTCAAATGATGCAAAGACCTTTGATGACAACTGATGAACTTAAATCAATGCCAAAAGGAAATTTTATCTTAATGAAAACAAGAAAAAATCCAATGAAAACAACTTTAAAATTGTTTATTCATTGGAAAATAAAATTTGACAAAGAGTCATATGAAGTTAATGCAAGAAGTCAGAGAGATGTTGAGTATGCAGATATATCACAAATAGAAAGAAGTATAAAATCCCAAACTGACTATCAGAATATAGAAATAAATTTAAAAGATAGTATTAAAAAAGCTAGAAAGTCAGGAATAAAAATTGAATAAAGATACATGGTCATACTATTCATCAATAGGAACAATAGCCAAGGATACAAGTTTAAGTAAACGTACAATTATGAGGCAAATTGCTGTCTTGGAAAAGAAGAATTAATATTGAAAATACATAGAACTCGAAAAAAACAATGGTAATACAAGCAATATGCATTTTTTTAACTAGTTCTTAATATAAGTTACAGAGAAAAAATAAATCTAATTATAATAAGTATATTAAAAGAGAATACAATATATAATTTTTTACTTGAGGATATCATAACATTGAAATAATTAATGAGTAAATAAAAACAAGAGATTTTGAAATCTCCTGTTTAAAGAAGTTTAGCAGTTTATTTATTTGAATAAATTTGCTTGTTTATTTCTTTGATAAAACTGATAAGATCTAATTCGGTTTCAAGAGCCTGATTTAAAATATTATATGGATCATCTATATTTAATGTGGAATTTTGTAAAATTTGTATAAATAATTTTAAATCATCCCTTTGTGTATTGTAGTAGGTAATAGGAATATCGTATTTGTTTTTATCAAAGGTTGTAACTTCAAGAGTAATTTGAGCTGAGTCAAATCTAACACCAGTAGTAAGTCCATAACATACCTTTACTTCCTTGATTTGAGAGTAATTTAAAGTAGTAATCGGATTCTTTCCTTTCATTTTCTCAAATAAACTAAGATACTCATAATAAATCAGTTCGTTGTCTTTATTATTTATTAGACAACCATGTTTTTTAGTGCCCATCAATAAACAATCTATCATTTTATTTCCTCCTTTTTCTAATTTTTGAATAAACTGATATATCTATCCATAAAAAGTATACAAAAAAAGAATAGAAAAATACATTAATATTACATAGAAAGCATAATAGGTGAATGAAAAGCACTATATGTTCTTTTTATTAATAAAATATAATATTTCTACTGTAAGCAATGCAGAAAAAATAGGAATAAAAATTTCATTTTTATTAAAGGTTATAATATAAATAATCAAAAAACAAAAAAAAGTTAAAAGATTAAAGTTTTTCAATTTAATTGATAAAGTATTTTTTTTGGATGGATGAAGATAAATAAATATTAAAATACTAATAATAGAAAAAATTTTTAAAATGGTAAAATATATTTGATTATTTCGCAACAATAAGTTAATTAGCATTATAGATATCATCATTAAAGTACATCTGTAAATTGTTTTTGCATGAAATCCGCCTATTGTAATTCTAAGAAAACCAAATGTTATTAAAAAGAAAAAACCAAATGTGATATCAGAAAATAAATAAGATATAAATAAGATGGTTAAAATAGTAAAAGAATTAAAAATCAAAACTTGAAGACCATATTCCACTATTTCTTTATTATAAATATTTGAATTTGATTTTTTAATTAATAAATCAGAAATATTAGATAATATTTTCTTCAAATTCTTGTTTATCCTTTACTAATATTAGAATTTTATAGTATGTTTGGTCATCAACATCAGTTGTATCAATAAATCTTCTTTCTGAATTACCACATAAATAATCTATGCTAACTTTATATAATCTAGCTAATATTATAAGGTTGTCATAGCTTGGTTTTCTTTCACCTCGTTCATATGCAGAAATTGTACTTCTATCAATTCCTGTGATTTTTTCTACAATGATTTGAGTATAGCCACGATCTTTTCTAATTTTCTTTAGTCTTTTTCCAAATCCCATATTTATCACCAAATTTAGAGTACACTAATAGGTGTCACTCTAGGTAACATTGCCACTAAAAGTAACTTTTTTAACGTTTAATCAATGATATTTGTATTTAATAATTATAAAATAGATAAAAAATAAGTATAGTGCTAGTATAAATATATAAAGAGGAGGTAACTAATATTATGTTTTTTAAATCTATTTGTACTTTCCTAGATAAGTTGGCTAGAACAGCTTGTTACTCACATTCGTTTATTGGATGCTATGAACCAGAAAAGCCAAAAATTTTAGAAAAGTAATATTTGTAAAAAAACATTTCTTAAGAAATGTTTTTTTATCTATATAAAATACTATATATGGTATACTAATTAAATAAGGAGAGGTGATAATAACATGCGAATAATGATTGTTGATGATGATATAGAATTTTCTAGTAATCTATCAAATGAGATTAAAATTTATTTTAATAAACTAGTTGATACAATAGATATGGAAATAATTTCAAAAGATTTTTCTTTAGATATGAAAATAAATGCAGATGTTGTTTTTATTGATATAGATCTAAATGGTAAAAATGGAATTGCTTTAGCTAAATATATAAAAAGTGTTTCACCTAAGACATTGATTATTTTTATTTCATCTAAAGAGGAATTGGTTTTTAATGCATTATCTGTTACAACTTTTCAGTTTATTAGAAAAGCTAAATTTAAAGAGGACAGTATTAGAGTTTTTAAACAATTATATCAATATATACAAGAAAATGAAAAAAAGATTATTTTAGAGATAAATGGAAGAAAAAATGTTATTAAAATTAATGAAATACAATTTATTCTATCGTTTGGTAGGGATTTACTAATAAAAACAATTTTACATGAATATGTTTTAGTTTCAACAATTAAAGAAATTATTGATTTATTAAGAACTAAATCATATTATGATATTGTTCAAATCAGTAGAAATGTTGCTATTAATCTAAATTATATTTCAAATATAGAAGCAAATACTGTTATTTTGCAAGATGAAACATCTCATACAATCGGAAGAATATATAAATCAAATTTGATAAAAAAATATGAGGAGTTTTTATTAAGATGATTTTCTTTGACTTGTTAATGACCGTATTTGAAGATTTCGTAATTTCTTATTTTTTAATATCATTCTTTTTTGAAGAAAAAAGGTTTAGATTATCATCTATATTAACATTTATTTGTGTTATAGAAACATTTATATTGAATAATTATTTCAAGAATAATGAGCTACTCTTTTTTTCATTAGTATTAACATGTATGGCTATGCTTTGTATTATAAAAAGAAAAGTAAATTGGTTTTATTTAGTCATACCGTGTTTATTGATAGGATTATTGTTAGTATCAAATATTACTTCATTTTATATAGTTTCATTATTAACTAACATAAAGATTAATGATATATCAAATAATCTTTATATGCTAGTTTTGACAATTCTTCTCTCACGTTTAATTTTTTTAATAACAAGTATATATTTATACAATAGTTTAAAATCATTAAGAATAAAAAGAGATCAATATGCTTTTATTGAGTATAAATCATTTATAATTTTTATTTTGTGTTTATTTTCTATTGTAACAACAATAGGAGAAAGCATAGTGTATGGTATTTTTGACTATAAAATATACTTATTGTTGATTATAGAATTTTTATTAATGTGTATTTCATCAATTGTTTTATTTATTAATATACAAAACAATTATAAAAATCAATTAAAAATGCAATCAGAAGTAATACAATTAAAATATTCTCGTCAGATGTATTTTGAAACATGTAAATTGTCCTATCAATTATCCCAAGATAAGCATGATTTATATTATTTATTGAAAAAAATTGAAGATGCTATTATTAAAAAAAATAATAATGAAGGACTATATTTGATACAAAATGCAATAGGCCAAATAAATAAAGTTGACATTTCATACACATCTTCGAATCCATTATTTGATTATATGATTACAAAGAAAATAAAAAATTTAAAATTATTTAAGTACGACGTTATATATACTGCAAACATATCTCAAAAGGAACTACTAAATGATTTAACGTTAATAGACAATTTAGAGAGATATATAGATTGTCTAACATTAAATAATACTAAATCAATAGGAAAATATTTAGAAGTTAGTATTTATGAAAAAAATAATTATATAATTTTTGATTTAAGAATTAATAAAAATATGGAACTTTCTAACTCTATATTTAACTTCGAAAATAAGTCAGAACATATATTACAAGAGAGTTTGAACTGTGAAAGCAGTAGCACAGGTATTAAAGTATTAATTAAATAAATTTATTAAAGGTTTAATATAAAAGTGGTTCATAGAAGAACCTAATAAGTTGTTAAACCTTTTTGTATCGTTAATAATGACACATAGAGTAACATAATTGTGCTTTTATTTAAAATAATTGTTGAACATCTACATAAAATGGAAAAATATAAAAATGTTTAATATCATATAGGTACAGTAGTACTACACAAAAAGAAAGGAGGAAATTATTGTGAGTAAGGATTTAAGTAAGGATTTTGATTTAAATGCTGGTGGAGATGACAATAATCCAGAAAATCCAAATGGTCGAAGTGTTATTTCGTGGATTACTGCATCATTAGTTATGTCAACAGGCGATTTAATTTCTGCAATTACACCTGGCTGGACACAAGGCCCTGGATACACGGAAAATGAAGAATGTTGGTAAAATAAAAGTAGTTAGAGCCTGATTATAAATGGAAGTTTATTATTGGGCTCTTTCTTCTATAAGAAAGGATATACATTATGGTGAAGATATATGGATTAATAGGAAGTAATAAAAAAAACGGCACTTGTTATTCTTTAGTAATTGAATTAATTAAACTGATTGAAAGAATTTTCTCTATTAAAGGTATTGAAGTAATATATAAGATTGATTATGTATGTGATTTTAACATTAAGGAATGTAAGGGATGCTGTAATTGTTTTAAAAATGGAAAGTGTATGATTAATGATGATATGGCAAATATTAAAAAAAATATATTAGAAAGTGATCTTCTTATTATTGCTTCACCTGTTTATCTTAATCAAATAACTGGAACATTAAAAAAAGTTTTGGATCGTATTGCATATTGGACACATTTAATGCCTTTAATAGGGAAAAGAGGAATAATAATAACTAATTCTTCATTCAGCGGAAATAAAGAAAGTACAGATTATCTAGAATTAATATTGAATCATTTAGGAGTATCTGTAGATTATGTTTTTAAATATAAAGGCAATGGATTAAACAAAAATCAACAACATTATAATAAAAAGGAACTATTAGTCTATTCAAATATTTTTCAAAATCTAGATTTTAAAATAGATAAAAGAGTAACGCAAATATTTGATACATATTCCAAATGGTATAGCCAACTCATAAAAGAGAATGTTGATATTGACAGTAATAATGAACTTATTTTTTGGAATAAAAATTATTTAGGAAAATCAATAGATGTGGTCCATAAAAAAAATATACAAAATTTAAAAAAGAGGTATAAAAAGAATGAATATAAAAAATGAATTTTATGTAAGATTGCCCTATTTTAATATTTTAGATTATAAAAAATTTTGTAATATGAATTGTGAAGATTTAGTAAATTTTAGCAAAAATAATTTTTTAGAAGGACTATTAATAGAATCATTTGATCTATATAAATCCATAATGGAAGAAAAAGAACCAATAGAAACTTTGTCACATTCTATAAATAAATATTTATTGAGAAGTGCCACAAGAACAACACCACACGGATTAAGTGTAAAAATATTGAAAGGTAGCTTTAATGTAAAGTCTAAAAAAACATTCAATGAAATTAACAACTATAGAGCAATAGAATTGGATTTTGAGTGGTGCCAAGGTGTACTAAAAAAAGTTGAAAATAACAATTTTGAAAAATTGAAAGTTAGATTAAACAGTCATATTGAAATTAACAAAGATACGATCTTTAATGAGTGGATAGACTGCAATTGTGAAAGAAAAGAAGAAAAATTAAATATTGTTATTGATAAAAAAGCTCCATTAGAAAAAATAGTTAATTTATTGAATAATAGATCTATGGAAATAAAAGCAATTAAAAAATATTTGCTAAATGAATATGAATATGCTCAAGAAGAACAAATTAATAAATTTTTAAAGGAGTTGTTAGATAATCAAATTTTATGCTCAGATTTAAGAATAAATATGCTCAGTGTACGAACAATTAATTGGCTTATAGAAAAAATAAGCTTATATGAAGATACAGAGAGTATAATTGATCAACTAAAAAACATATATAATGAACTGGAAAATTATCAAAATGACCTCATCAATCAAGGAAATAAAAAATTAGAGTATATTATAGAATTAATGGAGGCTATTTATTCTTGTAAAAATTATTTATGTATAACTTTATATAATAAGGAAGAAATATTTTTAGAAAATACAGTAAAAGATGATTTAAAAGATTATGTGAATTTTTTGAATGTAATAGCACTCGGAAAAAATAAAGTTGATAATTATTACCATAAGTTTATTGATAAATATGGATTTCAGGCAATAAATATTAAAGAAGTAGTGGATCCAATAAATGGTATAGGACTACCAAAATCAACGGATGTTAAAGATAATATGTACTATCAAAAAATAAAAAATTATATATTTGAAAATAATAGTGATGAAGTTGATATATCTGAAATATTTGGCATACTTCCTCCAGTGGATAATCAATTTGAAGAGTTTGAGTTGGCTTTTAGAATTTATGAAAAAAATAGGAAAAATATCTATGAAGTAACACCAGTTGTTGGAAGTAATCAAATGTATAAGATAATGGGTAGATTTAAAGAAATAGAGAAAATAACATTTTCAAATAGTAGCTATGATAAAGTAGAAGTTATTTATTATCCAAAAATTGAAAAAGTAGGGAATGTACTTAGTTGCTCTACAACAGCTGAATATGTTTTAGATTATGGAAATTCGGATATATCTAATAAACAAGAGATAGGATTAAATGATATATATGTGTTTCCTCTTAAAGGTAATCTTGTTCTTATTAATAAAAACAATGGTAGAAGACTAAAGTTTATTAATACAAATATGACAACATTTAATTTAATGCCAGATATATTGAAAACCTTAATAAATATATCAAATAGATATGAACCAGATCCATTTTCATTAAATCATATATTACAGGATATTTTTAAAGGGTTTACTTTTCAAAAAAAAATAGTATATAAAAATTTTGTCATAAAACCTAAAACATTAGAAATAGATAAAGAAGAAATAAAAAATAAAGATATAATAAATTATATTTTTTCAAGATTACATAAATCAATTCTTTTTTGTGGAATTAGGGATAATTTACTTTTATTAAATTTAAATGTAGAGTCACATAAAGATATTCTAAAAAAAATGATTGATCAATACGAGACAGTTCTGATTCAAGATACAGATATATATGACCATTTAAATAAAAAAAATGAGGAAAATGGAAGTTTTATAAATGAATATATATTTGAATTTTATAATACTAATAAAATTTATGATATACTGCCCAACATTCAATATATGGAGTATCCAGATAACTACGAAAACAGTAATGATATATGGCTAAGTTTTAAACTATATATGTGTACAGCATACATGAATAAATTCATAATTAATCAGTTAATTGAATTTGTAAAAAGTCTTAAGCAAAGTCAGTTAATAATGAAATTTTTCTATATAAGATATTTTGATGATGCTGCACACCTTCGGATTAGATTTTTAGTTAATAAAAAAAATATAGGGGAGCTATTTCAGGTTTGTTATGAATATTTACATTATCAAAAAAGTTTAGGTTATGTTAAAAGATTTGTTTTAGATGAATATATCCCAGAATTAGTAAGATATGGGGGTAAATCAAATATAGCATACATTGAAAATATATTTGACTTATCATCGAAATATTGTATCGATGAAATAAAATATGGAGAGTCAAAAGAAAGATTATATGAAAACTATATATTATTTGTATACTACATTTCCTCTAAAATTAACTATGATTTTAAACTAGTTTTAAATGAGTTTAGTAAGTATATACCATATTATCATAGAAATAATCTTGCTGATTCAGTTAGAAGAAAGATAGTTTTGTTTGAAAAAGGTAAATTACCAATTAATTTATTATTTACTAGTAATGAATTTATTATTATAGAAAAGATAATTGATGAAATAAATCTAATGTTAAAAAATAAAACAATTAATTATGTGGAAGTTCCATCAATGTTAACTAGCCTTTTTCATATGCATTTTAATAGATTGATAGGAATAAACAGATTAATTGAAAATCAATTAAATGGAAACATAGAAAATATTATGTATACAATTAAAAAATTGAAACTATTATAGGAGATAATGAAAATGAAAAAAATAATATTTTTAACTGGATATTCTATTAGCCATATATATCCATTAGAAACAATGATCAAATTTCTAAAAAATAAATATGAATTATATATTATATGTACATATAAGAATAAGTGGTTACCAGAAAAGTGGGGAGTAAATGTAATTATCTATCCAGAAAAATATTGGAAATGTAAGCATGAAAATAAAATAAAATCACAAAGAGAAGATAATGAGTTATTGTATCAAAATGAATCTATACAAGAAAAATATATATCATTTTTGCAAAATGATGCATTATCTACGTTTAATTTTTATGAAGATGTAGTTCAGTTTTTAAAAAAAACCATTAATGAAATTAATCCGTCTGTCGTTTTTAAAGATTCAACAGATATTTATTGGGATGTAATAAGAAAAGAATTTAATTCAATAAAAACTATCGGATTTATAACAAATAATTTATACTCATGGAAATATTTACAAAATAAAGAAATCTTATTGCACTTTCTAGGTATACTAGACATAGAAAAAGAATTAAGTCCTGTATTTATAGATAACTTTAAAGACATTATTGATGATATATATAAACAAATATCTTTACAATTAGGAGAAAGATTTCTTCGAAGCTATTATCAATATGATCCACAAGAGGAAGTAAATATTATTTTTTCAATGCCATTTTTCCAACCAATTGAATCTTTAGAACAAAAATATAATAATTACATAGTGACTCCACAACTTGAAAATTTTACAGTAGAGAGTATAATTCCTCAAAAATTAATAACCTTTATTGGACAAGAAAAAGTTATTTATATTTCCACAGGATCTTTTATAACAAAAAATATAGAATATTATATTAAATTAATTCAACTATTAACTTATGACCAAACTAATAAAATAATAATTTCTGGTGGAAAGCAGACTGATGAAATAAATAAGTACATTTTAGAAAACTCATTAGAAGACAATGCAATTGTATTTCAACATGTACCTCAAAAATATGTTTTATCAAACTGTAAATTGTTTATATCTACAGGGGGATTTAATAGTGTGAAAGAAGCAATATATTTTAAAGTTCCAATGTTAGTCATTCCTATAACTTGTGAGCAAAGATTAAATGGATTAATAATAGAAAAACTAGGAATAGGGCATACGCTATACAAGAGAAATCAGAAAACAATAGATATATTGATTAAAGATTTATTAGATAATGAAAGTTTCTCTCAAAAATTACAGTATTATAGCAATAATATTATAGATAATGATATGAACTATAAATGTTTCAAGGAAATAGAAGAGTGGATAACAAATGAATAAGAAATACGAATTTTCTTATAAAAATTATCAATTCTATATACAAAATCGTGATATCTATGAAGAATTATATACATTACGAGATTTAAATATATTTTACTCATTAATTAATTTAGATAATAGATTTAAAAATACTATTGTAGAGTACGAAAAAAGGATAAAAACTATTGTTAATGAAGTTACGTTAGACTGTTCACTTGGCTCAGGATTGTGTGGGTTAGGATATATGTATCATTTTATGTCAATTACAAATTCTAAATATAAAAATGAAAAAAGTAAAATAGATACTCTTTTAAAAAAATTAGTAGTTACATTTATAGATAGTAATATTCCTATTATTGATTCAACAGGAAATTTTAACATTCTATATGACTATTTTAAAGGTATGTCTGGAATATTTGCATATGTAATACAAACTTCAAATGATTTAAATGTTCAAAGAATGATTATAGATTATTTAATATATGAGATATCTCAAATAGATTATAATGAAATCCATGCTAATTTAGGCATTGCACATGGATTATCATGTTTATTAAATATATTAAGACTAGATAATAATTATTGCTATTCAAAAAATGATATTAATATTATAAAGAAGTTAATGTTAATTATTGAATATAATTTAAGAAATAATTTAAAAAAATCAAAAAGAATTTCCTTGTCTTGGGGCAATGGAGATTTTGGTATAGTGTTTTCAATTTTAAGCATATCTAAAAAAATGAATATAGAAATATCAACTGACTTATATGAACTTATAAAATTCATAATTAATAAGGGAGATAGAATTATATATGAAAAATTAAATCCTTGTAATGGGGTATTTGGATATAAAAGAATGTTACAAATTATTACATTTGATGATAAAGAGATATGGTTACATGATAACCAAGATATAGCAATCATAGGAGACGTTATAGTACATAGTAACCTTAAGGGAAGAGATATTTCCATAATAGATGGTTTGCTCTCAAAAATATTGATTAATAATATTTGCAAAATGCACCTCGATGAATATTATAAGTTATTTATGTTATAGGAAGGAAGTTAATATTATGGATAATATAAAAAAAGTGTTTAGTAGAGTTGGATATATTATAGACTTGGTTAAAAGATATAAGTTTCAACTGGTCATCATTCTTTTATTTGTTAGCATCATCAATTCAATTATTCCATATGCTACAATGATTAATACTCAAATTCTTATTAATAAAATTCAAATGACACAATCATTGGAGAATATTATAGTTAACATAATATTCTATGGTATATTAGGGCTCCTATCAATGATCTTTTTAAATTTATATAACTACATGCTTATAAAATATAGAGAATATTTATATTTACACTTAAATGTATTGATATTAGAGGAAACAAAAAAATTTAAATTGAGTGATTATGAAAATCCAACAGTATATGATTTAATTCAGAGAGCTGAGCAAGATATTGGTATGCGACCATATAATATAATAGTTTCGATATTAAGTTTGTTTAGTGGTGTGATTAATTTCTTTATTGCTATTTTAATTATGACAACATGGCATTGGTGGATAGTAATAGTATTCATGTTTTTGCCGTTTGTTTCATTTAAATACTTTAATAATATAACAAAATATGAATATGAAATTATTTATAATCGTGCACAAAATGAAAGAAAATCATGGTATATATCACATTTATTAACAAAAGATGATTATATAAAAGAAATTAGAAATTTAGGATTGCATGATTATTTAATGAATCGGTTCAAAAAACTCAGAAAATTATTTTTTATACAAAATATTAATATTAATAAGAAAAAAACGTTTTTCACTGCCTTATATGACTTATTAAATTTATTGATTTCCTTTTCTATTGTCATATTAGCAAGTTTTGAAGCAGTGACAGGTGTAATTTTAGTCGGAAATCTTATGACATATATAAATACATCTTCAAAAATTGAGACATCGATTAGAAATATAGTTAATGCAATGTTTAGTCTATATCAAGAGGCAATGTATGTTGATAATATATCTAATTATTTATCATATGATGTGAATAATGATGAAGGAACAACACAAATCTCAACTATTGATACAATTGAGTTTAGAAATGTAAGTTTTAAATACCAAAATCAAAATAAGTATGCACTTAGAGGAATTAATTTGAAAATAAAAAAAGGAGATACTATAGCACTTGTGGGGAAAAATGGATCAGGGAAATCTACCCTAATAAAGATATTATCTGGTCAGTACAGTGATTTTGAAGGTGAGGTATTGATTAACAACATTGATATAAAACAAATAGATAAACAATCTTTATTTAAACAAATAAATATTTTATTTCAGGATTTTAATAAATTCCAATTTACTATTAAAGAAAATATAGGGTTTGGTAATTTGGATGAATTAGACAATTTATCTAAAATAAAAGAATGTGCAAATATATCTGGAGCCAATGAATTTATTGATAAACTTGAAGACGGCTATTTGCAACAAGTTGGATCATGGTTTAATGATGGGGTTCAATTATCTGGTGGTGAGTGGCAAAAATTGGGAATAAGTAGATTACTAATGAAAAATGGTGATTGTTATATTTTAGATGAGCCTACTGCAGCATTAGATCCAGTTTCAGAATATGAATTTTTTATAAGATTGAAAAATAATTTAAATAATAAAATTGGAATTTTTATAACACATAGGTTTATAAATGCAAAATTTGCTACAAAAATTTTGGTTATTGAAGAAGGAGAAATTCGAGAATATGGAACACATGTAGAATTAATTAAATCTGATGGTTTGTATGCAAAAATGTTTAAATTACAAAATGAATTATAAAGCTTTTTGATGCTATATGGTTTGAAATGTTAGTTGCTAATTTGTATAGTAACAGTAAAAAATACTATTTAATATTTATAAAGACTGTCTTAAACAATTATAGTTAAGTTATATGATTTTAAAATATATTTAATTCTGATTAATATTATTAAAATAAAATATTAGAAAACATAAAACCTTTCTCGGATATGGGAGAGGTTTTTTATGCTTTGGATTAGAGCCCCCTTCGTTTTCATTTCAAAAATAGAAATGAAAATGGAGGAAAAAAGAATGAAAAATGATTATAAAAGAAATTACTTCTGGATACGACCAGATGAGTATGGAAATAGAAAATATTACTTCAACATTAAAGGGGATTTTATTGAAGTAGAAAAGGATGTATTTAATGTCTGTTACAATTCATATAAAAAACAGTTAAGGGATCAGAAAAAAGATAATAATGTAGCTTTAGTTAATCTGGAAGATATGAATAAAGATGGTATTGAGTTAATTGACTTTGTTGGTATTGATACTGATTATGTAACTGATTTATATAATCAGGAACGTATTACCCAAATAATGAAATGTATTAATGAACTAGATGAAAAAGATAAAGTGTTAATTACTCATCTTCTTATTAAGGAGAAAACTGAGCGAGAATTAGCTGAGTTGAATAATGTAACTCAACCTGCTATTCATAAGAGAAAAAATCTAATTATAAAAAAGATGAGAGAGAAACTAAAAAATAATTTTTAATAATATAGGAAAGATTATAACCAATAAGTAATTTATGTGGATGTAATCTTTTTTGTAGATGATTTGTTTTTAGAAACTAAAAGAATAAAAAAGCAGATTAACTTGAAATAAATAGGACTGTTGGAAGAAATTTTAAAGTTGAAAATTAGATGAAATGAGAAAAAATATGGAGATGTTTATGACAAACAAGAGATGTTATATTTCAAAACTTTTTATCAGTAAAAACTATCAAGAATGAGAAGCGATTGAATAACTACGAAAAATAGTCGTGCTTGGCATAGAAACACTCTGAAGCAAGTTATAAATCAGGTGGGAGTATTGAAAATAATTTCTTTTCTTGCTTACTAAAACTATAGTTTCTGTGGTATGATGACATCATTACATAATAATGATCAAATATAGAAGTAAGGTTATTATCATGAAATACTTTACTTTTAAATAATGGGAGTGGAAATATAATGGAACAGACATCTTTATTTGAACAACCTACGAGTGAGCCGTTAGCATCTCGTATGCGCCCAACAAAATTAGAAGATTATGTTGGGCAAAAACATTTATTAGGTAAAGGTAAGATATTAAGAAATTTAATTGAAAATGATAAGATTTCATCAATGATATTTTGGGGACCTCCTGGTGTTGGAAAAACAACACTTGCTAGAATTATTGCTCATCATACAAATTGCAGGTTTGTTGATTTTTCTGCAGTAACAGCAGGAATAAAAGAGATCAGAGCAGTAATGCAAGAGGCAGAAGAAAATAGAAGACTAGGTATAAGAACAATTTTATTTATAGATGAGATTCATAGATTTAATAAAGCACAACAAGATGCGTTTTTGCCATTTGTAGAAAAAGGTTCAATTATCTTAATCGGTGCTACAACAGAAAATCCATCATTTGAATTGAATGGGGCTTTATTATCTCGTCTTAGAGTATTAGTACTAAAACAATTAAGTGAAGATGACTTAGTAGAACTTCTTAAAAGAGCTTTGAAGACAGATATTGTATTTAAGAATATACAAATAGAAATGCCAGAAGATACTTTAAAAATTATTGCGGAGTTTTCTAAAGGAGATGCAAGAACTGCCTTAAGTACTCTAGAAATTGTTGTAACAAATGGGAATTTGGAAGATAATTTTATTAAGATAACAAAAGAAACTTTATTAGATTCTATCACAAGAAAATCACTTATATATGACAAAAATGGTGAAGAACATCATCAAGTTATTTCTGCTTTTCATGAATCAATGCGAAATAGTGATGTAAACGCTGCTTTATTTTGGCTTGCAAGAATGTTAGAATCTGGAGAAGATCCGATTTGGATTGCAAGAAGAATAACCGTGTCAGCATCTGTGGATGTAGGATTGGCAGATACGAATGCTTTAAATGTGGCAGTGAATGCTTTTAATGCTACAAAGTTAGTGGGGATGCCAGAGTGCAGTGTGTTTTTAACGGAAGCGGTTATTTATATATGTTTAGCTCCAAAATCTGATAGTTCTTATTTAGCTTATGGAAAGGCAAAAGCTGATGCGATAAAATATGATAAGGAGCCTATACCGTTAAATATCATGGCTGCGTATACAAATTTGCAAAAAGAAATTGGATATGGAAAAGGATTTTTAAATCCACATAAAGCAAAAGAAAAAATAACAGCAATGCAATGTATGCCTGACAGGCTGGTAGGGAAAGAGTATTACACTCCTACAGAGCAAGGTGTTGAAGCACGAATGAAGACAAGATATGAAGCTATAGAGCAATGGAAAAAAAGTCATAATAAAAAATGAGATAACATTTTTTGTTGTAAAAACACTATGCACTCGGTAATTGGTGCTCTTGTTATGAAAATTTATTAAAGCGAATTGTGAATATTTAAGTCAATAAAATGGTGAAGTAGAACACATTAAATTGATAGATAATCTTATTAAAATAGCTAAGTGAAGGATGATTATATGGAGAAAAATTATGACTTTAAGCAAACACTAGTAGAAGAGATATCAGTATTTATTAAGCATATAGTTGTTACAAGAGAGAAACTTCAAGTAACGACAATGGATGAACAATTACAAGAAACTGAATTGAACTAAGTTATGTAGAAAATAGTAAATATATTATTCAATGAGAAGTTATATGTTGAAATATAGCTTCTTACTTTGCAAATAAGATTTGTATATGCAAAGACCCTATGATAAAATCCTTAAAAAGGATAAGGAAAAAATTTAAAATCAATCCTTAATTATTTTTCAATTCCTCATCTAACATTGATTAGATTTATGCACTTCGTTCGATGGGAAAGTAGGTATGTATGCTATCTATTTTACCTCTTCATTCCAGAGCCATTAAATTGTTAATGGTTGAGGTGAAGGTGAAAGGAATTTTTTTGTATATAAGAAAGGAGCAGAATAAAGTGTTAAAAAATAAATTTGGTATAAATAATTCAGCAGAACTTGCTCGAAAAGAAGAACAAATCAGTAAAATTAAAGCAGTAGAATTATTTGAAAACGGATTACTTGATACTTTTGAAGTTGGTACTTTTAAAGGCTTAGCTGAAATACATCATTATCTTTTTAATGATATTTATGATTTTGCTGGGAAAATCAGAGATGTCAATATTGCTAAGGGTGGATTTCGTTTCGCTCCTGTTATGTATTTAGGGGCAGCGTTAGAAAATATTGATAAAATGCCACAATCAAATTTTGATGAAATTATTGAAAAATATGTAGAAATGAATATAGCGCATCCATTTCGAGATGGGAATGGTCGTAGTACAAGAATTTGGTTAGATTGTATTTTAAAGAAAGAATTAAAATATGTCATTGATTGGAATGAAGTCGATAAAGAAGATTATTTGTTGGCTATAGAGCGAAGTCCAATTAAAGATGTTGAAATTAAATTTTTATTAAAGAGAGCATTAACAGATAGGATTGATGATTGTGAAGTGTATATGAAGGGAATTGATGCTAGTTACTATTATGAGGGATATAATATTTATAAGGCAGAATATGTAAAATAATAAGATTTACTTTTTTAATTGGTGAAATAATGGAATAATGATGTATCAAGATACTCCAATTGTATGTTAACTCTTGAAAGATGAAATAATTTGGGTGTCATTAAAAAATAACAATGAAATTAACACTTTTTACATAAAATATGGATATATGTATGTCAATTAATAAAAATGAATAGATATTTTTAGAGTTAAAGAATAAATTGTGTTTTCATTGCATTATGTTAAAATCATTATAAAAGAAAACTTATATCATAAAATAAAAAAGGGGAACAGTATGGGAAATAAGAAGCGCTCATCAACAGATTATGTGTTTATTGCAGGTATATTGTTTTGTTTCTTTTTCTGTTTTCTGATATTAAGATCAAGATTTTTATCAGTGTTTTATTTGTTTCCACTAATTATTTGCGTTTGCTTCCTGATTAAATATATAGGTAATAAAAATGGTGACTATGTTTGGGAAGAAATGAGAAAGTATATCTTAGTAAGTGGGTTTGTTTTCTGTGTATTAAGTTTTACATCAAAATACATTTTTAATAGTTTTGAATTTTTAGCAAGTGGATATGGATATGTAAAGACAGTTGTTTTGAAGATTTCAGATTATGAAAAGATAGATTTTTCAAAGAATATAAAAAATCAGATTGGACATAAAGATAAAATAAATATAAACAGAGACCTTTATATAGTCAAAAAATGTGATGAAAAAGTAACGTTACAATATATTGATGAAATCGTGGGTTTTAAAGAAATGCCTACAAAAAAGAAAAACACTGATAATAAATATGAAGCCAATACAAAGAAATATGGAATAATTTGGTTTACAATCCATTTGAATGATAAATATAATTTAGTAGAAATTCATACTTAGAATTCAAGAATATACACAATGTAAAAATCAAGAATTTTACTAAGCATTTTAACTTGATTTGGTTTATAAGAATATTCAAAAATAAGGAATGACAAGTTTATAGATAATTAATATTATAAATGAGACCTATAAAAGTGATGAACAACCTTATGTAATGGTTTTGGACTCATTTGTTAGTGAAGTGATTATGTCTTAGGCAAGAAAAAATGAGAAGGATAAAAATAAACAAAAAAACAATAATTTGTCAGAATTACAATATTATGGATTAGTAGATGAAAGATGGAAATGAATTGGAACGGTCAATGTTAAAACCATACAGAACGCAATGAAATTATTAGAAACTTGTTTAAACTTCACCCAACAGCTATGGAAAAAGAAATTGCTTATTATGTATTAGAACTAATAAATCTATTTAAACTCAAATCATTTCTTTTTTTGATCAATTGGTAGAATGAATGGACGAAACAAGGATATATCATGGTTGATTTTCTATTTCCTTGTAAAATGTATATAAACGTATTATATTTATATGTAATAATAGTAGTTAAACCAGAAAGGAAATATAATGAAAATCAACGAGGTAGAAAAACGGACAGGTATTACCAGTCACAATATTCGTTTTTATGAAAAAGAGGGACTAATAAATCCGTCCCGTAATCTTTCTAATGGATATAGAGAATATACAGAAACAGATATTAAACGAATAAACTACATTAAGTTATTAAGAATGTTGGATATTTCCATAAAGGATATTAAAGTATGTTTGAATGATGAAGAAAAACTATCTGATATTTTAGAAAAACATCTAAGAAATTTGAAAGAAGAAGAAAATCGAATTAAGGAAAACTTAGTCTTATGTCAAGAAATTGTTGATATGGGAATTGATGATTTGTCTGAAAATATGATAGAACAAATCATTCATGATAAAGAAGCTTATGCAATTAACTTAGAAAAGATAAAAAAGCAAGATAAAATTCAGCATTTATTATTTACTTCCAAACAACTTTTTTGTATTATTGGCTGGCTAATAATAATTATTCTTACAATATATTTTTATATTACAATATGCTTTGCATATATGAATAGATTATCACAAATTATTATATTGTTGCTTGCGATATTCTTATTTGGATATATGTTTAGAATAATATATTTTAACGAAAAAAGAAATTAAAACTAAAAACCAGTATTTCTAAAGTGTTATCATACAAATATTAGTGGAATTATATATTGTGTGTTTCTCAAAGGCGGTTTAAAAATAAACCTGTCTTTTTTGTTTTTTCTCTTGACCTTAACCTTTCTCTAAGGTTTAAGCTGATGATAAAGAAAGCAATTTATGAAAGCGGAGGAAAACATTATGTACTTAGAATTAAATGATGTGAGTTTTTCATATGATGAAATACCTGTCTTAATTGATATTACTTGTGGTATATGCCGTGGAGAAATTACGGGATTGGTTGGAGCCAATGGAACAGGAAAGACCACTACAATTTATAGTATTATCAAAAAGATACAACCACAGAAAGGTGAAATAAAAATAGCTGGGGAAAATATATATTCTTTAAGAGGAGACACATTCCCTGTTACTTATATACCTGATACACCTTTATATTATGAAGAATTGACAGTTATTGAACATTTATATTTTGTAAAGGCTCTATACCCTAAAAGTGAAGCAAATATTGATACATTGATAGAAAAACTTGATTTGAAGGAGCATTTGTATAAAGTACCAGGAATGTTATCCAAAGGAACGTTACAGAAACTGATGATAGCTATTTCACTATTAAGGCAATATGAAATATTTATAGCAGATGAACCTTTTAATGGTCTTGATCCAAGGCAAATGAGTATTTTTAAAGACATTTTAAATGAAATGCGTCAGCAAAATAAAGCCATTTTAATTTCAACACATTTATTAGATATAGCAGAAAACATATGCGATAAATATATATTTTTACATGACGGAAAAGTTCTTGCAATGGGAACAAAAGAAGAATTGATAAAAAAATATAACTTGCCTAATCATTCAAGTTTAGAAAATATATATTTATCCTTGATACATTAAGAAGGTATGCTATGTACGTTTATAAAATGCTATGTATTAATCGCTTTAGAGAATACAAATGCCTCATTCGTAATATGCTATTTCCTTTTCTTTCAATATTACTTGTAATAGGAATTGGTACTTATCAGATGATTATTTATTCTTTTCCTGTTTTGAAAGAAATAGATCAAGTCAATTTTAAAGGATTGTTTTATATACATTTATTCCTATTACTCTATTCCTTTTATCGCTGTTTCATTAAGGTCAAACCATTTCTGATTGTCAAGCCTGCAACATTATATTTATTCGAAGAAAAGAAAATCAAAAAACTATTAATGCTTAAAATGATTGGAAAAATAATCAAGCATTTAATCATTTCTTTCTGTCTTTCTATGATTGTAACTGGTTTTAATTTTAATATAGATTTTTTTGTAATTCTCCTTTTCTTGTTCTGCTTGCAGGAAATCATGGCTTTATTAAGCTGGGAAATCTATCATGATAAAACAAAAAATAACCACATAATAAGAATAATTTGGCTATTTCTCTGCATTACTATTTTCTTATCACACCTTTTATTCTATATAGTGATACTTAGCTTAATGGTATGGTTGATTTTACTAATTCATTCATTATTTGTATTGGATTTAGATATACCAAAATATGAAGCTGAAATGATATTTATGGAAAAAATATTAGTTGCACAGAACCATAATAATACTTTTCTATTAAGTCAATATGCACAGGAGAAAAAATTATTATCTCTTTCACATCAGAATAAAATTATAAATCAAAAATTTATTTCAAAATATCCTTTAATGTGGAAAGCAAAAACATCAATCTTTCGATTGGAAAAAGATAAAATTCTGATAGGAGTTGTCATATTTATGATTACTTTTTTGATATATAAAAGCCCTATATTTTGGACATTTATGTTTTTAGAACAAGATGGAATAAGATACTCTTTACTTATATTTGGTATGCTGATGGTCTTTCAACAAACAGTTCAAAGCATGCTACATCAGTTAGATAGTATTTTGGAAAAGGCAAAAGATGGATTATTTTTACCAGTTTCTGATAAAGAAATAGTGACTCAGTTTACAGTCATTCCTGTTATTGTTATGATTTGCATTCTGGGTATGATAACTCTTATTTTGAAGAGTAGCATAATACAATTCTTTTTAGCTGCAGTCATTTTGAGTATCATAACAATCCTTTTGTTTTATATGCAATTAAAGTACAAAAAGCAATTACCAAAATATTATTTTGTAATAACTATTGTAATTTTAGCAGTGTCCTTTTTAATATCTTATCAATTATGAAATTTTAGATTGATGATACGAGAAGTATCGATTATTTATTAAAACCTATACTATAAAATAGTTGATTGAATTTTAAAAGAATGTGAAGTCTTTAAAATAAGAGTTAAAAATATACAAAGAAATAGTTTTATCTAATTCTTATCAAATAATGGTATAATAAGTAGTAATTAAAGAAAGGTGAAGTAGTCATGATTTTTATAACAGAGGTATTAAAATACTTAAAGGATACACCTAATTCTGCATATGAAAGTGTTAAAACAGAGTTTTTGTATCATTCCAATAAATTAGAGGGTAGTACATTTACAAAAGAAAATTTAGAAAAAAATCTACAGGAAAATATTATTGAGGGAAGTCACAAGATAGATGATGTTTATGAAACGATCAACTCTACTCAACTATTTGATTTTGTAGTTGATACATTAGAAGAACCTCTGTCAAAAAGAATTATGCTTGAATTTCATCGTATGTTAAAAGATAAAACATTCGATCATGAAAGAAGTTTTGCAGGATGTTGAAAAAAATCTCAAATATGATACCAGGTGTGAACTTAAAATTAGCATAGCCTTGGGAAGTAGAATTCAGGATAGGATAGAAGTATTTCTCAAACAATGGGAAGATTCACAAAAAACATTCAAAGATATTATAATATTTCATACTCAATTTGATAATATTCATCCCTATCAAGATGGTAACGGGCGGATAGGAAGATTTATTATGCTAAAACAGTGTGTAGAAAATGATGTGGATCTTATCTTAATTGATGATCAGTATTCAAAAGAATATAAGAAAGCATTGTATATTGCACAATCAAAAAAAGATTACTCAATGTTAAATAATGTATTTAAAAAATGTCAATATTTATTAAAAAAATTAAAATTATTAAAAGAAACAATTGAATATATCTATCAAAATCAAATAGAAATTAATAAATAACTTATGTAATAAAAATGACTTGTGAACGTATCATAAGTCGTTTTATTATCTATTTCTTGTATTGGATATGAGAAATACTTGTATAATATCCAATACGTCAGCTTAATTTGTTTTTAGCTAACTTACTTAGGAAAGTACAAATGGAATAAATGTTATCGTAACAGTTTTCAATGTTGTTATTTTAACTCATTTAAAATAAACATTAGCAATATTAAAGATAGAATTGTCTATAATGAAATAATTGAAAAACATATGATGTGTTCAATGCTTTAAAAATGTATTTTATGTATAAAATATGGAAACGTGAAACTTCTTGTTATAATCTAAATAGGGTTTTGTTCTACTAGAGGATAGTGATATAATAAATTTAAGATAGATAATATTAATACTGAGCTTTAGTTAAAATTGAATAATTAGAAAATGAAGGAGGTATCATTATGTTCTCTATTAAGCAGTTATCTTTTTGTTATCAAGATAAAGTTATTTTTAAGGATGCACAAGTAGAGTTTAATGATACCTCGCTTGTTTGTATTCATGGGAAAAGTGGTTGTGGAAAAACAACATTATTAAAAATACTTATTTTTGATTTATATGCGGATAATGAGATTATTCAATATAATAATGAAACGATAAATAAAGAGATATCACAAGAATTTTTATTTAATCATATAACATATATTGATCAAGAATGTACGTGTTTAAATAATATGACGTTATATCAACATTTTGAATTTTATGCTCAATTATATGGAAAGAGCATAAATGATGAAATCATTCAAGACTATTTAGAGTTAGTTCATTTAAAAGATATTAATCTCAAGAAATATCCAGCATATTTATCAACTGGAGAAAGAAAAAGGTTTATGATAGCATTGGGAATTATGACTGGTAAAAATATTCTTTTGCTTGATGAACCAACAGCCTCATTGGATACTCAGAACAAAATACAATTAATAGATGTTTTGAAAGAACTTTCTAAGAAGTGTTTAATTATTTGTACATCTCATGATGAATATCTTTTAAAGAATGCTGATGAAATATATGAAATTAAAGATCATCAAATAATTGAACAGAAAAGAATTGAATCTTCACATGAACCAGAAATTCATAAATCAAGTCCAAAGAAAGTACATTATTTTAAGTATAAAAATTTAAAACTTAAATTTTTATTTAGTATTCTTATTATTTTGAGTTGTTTATTAAGTTTCTTTATACCTTTTTTAGTAAGTCTAAGCATCGATTTAACAGATGATGTAAACGAAAAACAAAAGTCTGTACAGTCAACAGGTTTGCTTTTTTATAAGTTACCTGATGCAAGAGGAATGCCTTTTAATGAAACTGATTTTTTAACTAAAGATGAATTAAAAGAAGTTTCAGAAGTTTCTGGAATCAGATCAATCCAGCCATATTATTGTCTCTTAGATGGTAAATATAGAGGAGCATATGATTCTATGGAACTGGTATCACAAGATGGACAGAAGCGTGAAAAGAGTTATTATTGGGAAAAATTAAGTCGAAGTTATGGTATAGATTTTTATGCTCAGATTGCTATAATGTCATATTCATCAGATCAAAATATAATGATTGACGGAAAGAAAATAGATGGAATCTATATTGATGAAACTTTTCAAACTATTTTAGGAGAAAAAGTTGAAGGAGCACAGCTCAATTTTAAATTTAAATTACCAGTAAAATTTGAATTAACATCTAATGATAATGTTGGTAAACATTGGAATCAAATATTTGAAGAATATGAACTGTCTTTTGGAATAGATGGTGTCATGCCTAATAAAGTTTATTCAGATGAAAATGGAAATAGTCGTATAAGTGATAATTATGTAAGAATATATATGCCCGTTGAGCAAGTACAGAGTTTACTGGGAAAATATGCTCTGAAGGGAAAACATATATATAATAATCCAATGACGTATCTTGTTTTATGTGAAGATGGTGAAAAGGATAATGTTAAAATGAATATAGAAAAAATAAATGAATTGTATCAAGTTCATTATCAAGTTGAAGGAGTTCAATATTCAGAAACGACAGATTCTTCTTCGCATTATATGGTTTTATTTATGTGTGGTCTTTCTACTTTGAGTTTTATAGTTTTATCTTATTATCATCTTTATTCAAGAAGAAAAGAAATGGTTGTTTTAAAACATATAGGAATAGAAAAGCAAATCAGAAAATATTACATGAAAGATTATATCTATATGAGCATTTTTGGTATTATTTCATCAATTTTGTCATGTGCTGTCTTTATACACACGTTCCAGTTTAAAGAACTCAACATAATGTCAGTTTGCATGTATTGGAGTTTAATGACAGTTATCATTATTATATTTGTTATAGCAGTAGGATATCATGGAATACATGTAATGACAAAGAGGAATCAGATATGATTAAGTTATCAGATATTTGTTTATCATTTGACAATAATATACTTATTGAGAAAAGTGATATGGATATACCATATGGCATTGTGACACTCTTAAAAGGAGAGAGCGGCTGTGGGAAATCTTCCTTATTAATGAATATTGGATTATTGAGTCGACAAGCAAACATGAATTATTATTTTGATGATATAAATATCAATAAAGTTAATGAAAAAACATTATGCAGTATGAAACAAAGTTCAATATCATTTGTTTTTCAAGAGACTTATCTTTTTGAACATTTAAATCTTATTGAAAATATACAGTTTTATGCAAGTTTATCCCATCGAAATGTGGATAATGATTATATTAGGGAACAGCTTGATTTTGTAGGACTTGATTTGGATTTTAATACACGTATCAGTTCTATGTCGGGTGGTGAAAAACAGAGATTAGCTGTTGTTTGTGGTATTTTAAAAGATGCTAAGCTTTTTATATTTGATGAGCCAACAGCATATCTTGATGAAGAAAATAAACAAATTATTATTTCTATTATCAAAAGATTGGCACATGAAAAAAATAAAATGGTGCTTATAGCTTCACACGATGAAGTACTTGTAAACATATCAGATCAGATATATGAATTTCAGAATCATCATATCATATGTACGAAAAGTTCAGATTATGAAGAAATCAAAACTGAATTCATACAAG
The DNA here is from genome assembly GCF_001244545.1 of Candidatus Stoquefichus sp. SB1. NCBI lineage: Bacteria > Bacillati > Bacillota > Erysipelotrichia > Erysipelotrichales > Erysipelotrichaceae > Candidatus Stoquefichus > Candidatus Stoquefichus sp. SB1. The sequence goes on from NZ_LN852695.1 coordinate 346,180, forward strand.
AGCCAATGAATATAAAGTCACTTTATTCTTATGTCTATCATAAATATATAATCTCATCAGTATTTATAAGTATTATCTTAGGTATCGTGTTATCTGGCTTTACAATCTCTTTCATATATGGATATTTTTATGAAAATCATGATGAGAAAGTTCTATTGAATAATATTCATCATGAAGTATATATTGTAAAATCAGATGAAACAAAAATAAGTGCTATAGAACAAGTTAAACTACAGAATGTATTTGAAGAATACCAATTGTATTCATATATTGATTTTAATGGAAATGTTCAATTCAATAATAAGGTTTTAGAAAATATCCAGATACGACCATCTACTCCTCATTCCATTGATGATACACATATAATGAAATCCTACAGTGAAAAAAATTTTGAAAGTATTTATGCTTCATATGAAATCTATCATTATTTTAAAACAGATATTCAAAATCACATGAAACTCAATAATCAAGCAATAGAAATAAGTGGAATATTAAAACCAACTTATAATTCACAACCAATATTGTATTTATCATATGACAAATACAAACAATTATTAGAAGAAAGTCATATTGAGTTAGGGAATATTCCAGTTGATAAGTTAATAATAGAGGTTAATTCATTAAATGATTATTCCTTTATAAAACGAAATATACCAGATGATTATAGATTTGTGACAGATGTTGATATTGAACCTCAAGTTAATATGTTATCATTTTTTAATTCTCGATATCTGACAATTATTTGGATTGTAGCTATTATTATTTTCATTATCTATAAAACATATCGTGTTATTGATGATAAGAAGAATATTGCATTGTTAAAAACACTAGGAGTTAATTCAAAGCAACTTATGGAAATGAAAGTTATTGAAGAATTAATGACATTCATACCAATGGGAATAATTGCTTTCATCATTTCCAATGTGAGTATGTACATGTTGTTTATTGAAGCCTTGAATATGAAAATGATTGGAATTGTTATTTTGATTAATGTTTTTGGTATGGGAATAGTTAACATTATTATTTATTATATTATTATAAAAAAATATTCGGCTGCTAGTCTAATGAAAAGTTAATAATAAATATAGAGTTTTCTAAGAAAAGTGATATATGAATATATTGCTTTTTTTAGTAAATAAATTTTTTCCTGGATTAATATTAAGATATTTTATTTCAAAGAAACAAAATATGAATACAAATAATTTAATAAAAATGAGTATTATAATATGGATAACAACATTTCTAACTATGTATATTAATGGTATAGATGGTTTTATGGCATATGAGCTGTTTAATGCATATCATAATATATTTGATGAATCCTTTTATTTTCCTGCTTTTGTTTTAACTCTCTTATTTGAAATAACTTGTTTAATACAAATAAAGTGTCATAAGTGTAAGGTATTAAATGAAAATAAAAATATATGATATATTCTATGCGAATAAAATGTAATTTATGTTCAAAATATAGAAAAAGCAATGCTTCTTGTTATAATATAAATAGAAGATAAGTTAAATTTTTATCAAAAGATTAAGAATAAATTTATTATCTCAATTCAATGTTTTATCTGAGTTTTCTGTTTGTAAGCACTGTTTAATAATGACTATCAAAGAAAACTAAAAAATGACTTATATTTTTATTGCTAAAATAAGAAATTCTTTTTTTGTTGTGAGGGAGGAGCCAATTTATGATTGAAATTAATAAAATTACACTTGTTACAAGACATACAATATTAGATAACGTAAGCTATACTTTTCATGATAATAGTATATATGGTATTGTTGCTGAAAATGGATCTGGTAAGACAACACTATTTCGGGCAATGGTGAATTTAATTGGAATAGAAAATGGGAATATATCATTTGATCATCATTCTGTTGAGGATAATCTTCATCAAATATTTTATTTTGAAAACGAAGAATGGTTAGATAAAAATTTGAGTGGAATGGATTATTTAAAGTTTGTACAAAGAATGTGGAATTCAAAGATAGACATAGATGATATTATTCAAGTATGGAATATGAAGGAATATATTCATGTTTCTATAAAAAAGTATTCTCTAGGGATGAAACAACGATTAATTATTGCTATGTATATATTAAGTGATGCAAAGTATATGATTATGGATGAAATAACTAATGGTTTAGATGAAGAAAATAGAAAATTGTTTTTTGATATGATTATTGAGTTAAAAAACAAAGGTAAAACAATACTTATCTCTTCGCATTATAAAGATGAAATCATAGCATACTGTGATATTGTTTTACAAATTAAAGATCATAAACTGTGTGAGGTGATTTCATGAGTTATGCAAGTCTTTTGTTGAGCAAAATTTATAAAAATAAACTGAATATCATTCCTTTTGCTTTAATTGTTATATTCATAGTTGTTTTATATGTAGGTAATCATATGTCGGCTTATGCAGAGTTGAATGATCCTCTTTATTCTGGTGAACAAGAAATAAAAGAAATTGAAACAGACATTACAAAATTTCAAAAAGAAATAACTAATTATGAAACATCAACACAAGAATATCAAATAACAAATGATAACTTAATGATAGCTAAACAAAGAAAGAAATTACTTGAACAAAAGTTAGAAGCCGTCCATAAAAAAGATTGGAAAGAATATTATAAAAATGATATGGCATTAAATCAAATAGCATTAAAAGCAGTTGAATCAGATGCAGAAAGTTATGGTGAAGAAGTTATTAGTTCACTAAAACAAAAACAACTATTTAATCAACACATGTTGAATTATGGTTTAGGCTATGATGATCGTTTTGCATCAACTCAGGGTATTTCATATATGCTTCAAGTCACAAAAGATTTTATGCCTATATTAATGGAAATACTAATTATCTTTATAGTATCATCAATATACTGTTCTTGCTTTAAAAACAATCTAAATATACATCAATTGATTCCAAATTCATGTTTAAATAAGCAGACTGTAAGATTTATAACAGGGACTTTAATAGGAGTATTGATTGTTTTATTAATAGAATTGATTGCATATGTATGTGGTCTTATAGGAAATAGTTCAGGTAATTTGAATACGCCAGTATACATATACTCTTTAGAAGGTATTGGAACATATAAAGCACTTATAGGATTTATACCACAACTAGGCTTCCTTATTGTTTTATCAGTAGCATTTATTGTTAATGTTATTTCTATAATCTCTACATTTGTTAAAAGAAATATGACATGCTTAATTATATCATTTATTATAATTGTTGGAACAACATTGGCTATAACAGAAATTGTACCACTTCATTCATTTGCACATATTTTCCCAATGACATATTTAAATTTTTATAAAGTTATTACAGGTGAGCTTACTTCCATAACAAGCAACACAAACATTTCCTTTTTAACAGGAGTCATAGTTCTTATGATATCTAATATAGTTTTATTTGTATTGAGTTATACTCTTTCTCAATATCAGACTAAAAAAGGAGCGAAACTTGTATGAAAACATATGCATTGTTTTTGCTAAAAAGAATTGTACATCGAAAATCAAACTTATTTTTATTGCTTGGAATTGTCCTTTTCATATTTACTTATCTTATGATGAATATGAATTCACAGGATATTTTAAGAGATACATTAGTAGATCAAATTAAGACAGAAAATGAAACAATAGAAACAAGTCAAGAAAAAATGTCTCATCTAGAAGATAATCAAACAGAATATAAATCTTATAAAGAATCTATTCAAATAAGTAAGGCACATATTTTACAATATGAAGAATCGTTATCTTTTTATGATCAAAAAAATTGGTCTGAATTTTATTCATCATATATTCAAATATTAAACCAGCAAAAACAAATAAATGAAGATACATTAAAATTAAGTAATGAAAATGATTTAACCATGAAAGACATGTCATCATATATTGATAAACAATTAACGTATATACAATATTTAGAAGCAAATCAATTAGACTATGAAAATATAGACTATCCAGTTTTCGGATTAAGTTTTATGACATCAATTTCTCAAGTTATTTTACCATTGATAACTACAATTTGTTGTATCTATATTTTGACACAATGTTTTACAATGAACTATAGAACGAATATAAATATTGATCATATTATTCCAATGAGCAAAAGAAAAATATTAATAACAAAAAGTATAGTGGGTATAAGTATATCGTTATTTATTTATATGTTTTTCTTATTATCTGCATTTATACTTGCATCAGTATTTAATCAAAATATGGGTATTCATTATCCTATAATGATGCAAAATAGTACGAATTGCTGGGTGGCAAATAGTTTACTTTTTGTGCTTAAACAGTGGTCAATACTAGGAGTGCTTTTCTACATTGGGTTAAGTTTGTTAATATATATTTTTTCATTTTTTATAAAAGAAGAAAGCCCGCTTTTGATTACGGGGATATGTATTATTTTGGGTTTCGTCTATCTTCCTCATTTTGTGAGTTTCATTGGGCAAATAAGCCATTTATCTCCAATCACATATTTTAATTATGTAAATGTGGTCATAGGAAATCTTGCTGTGCAATTAAACAATTTAAATATAACATATGATATAGGTATGATTGTGTTATTCGTATTTATTGTTATTGAATGTATTTGTATTTACACAATGAATTTTATAAAAGAATATTAACATAAAACCACTTATCAGCTTAAGTAAGCTTTGATAAGTGGTTTTTTAAATAATATTTTTTAAAAAATTGATATAATTTTCTAATTGTGATTTACCATCTGAGCAGTTGCATAAATCTTTTAATGAAGAATATGCTAAATCTGATACATATAGCGATGATAATATTTGAATGCGTGTTTTTGACTCAAATACCTTAGGTATATCATTGAAATTTTTGAACATGTTTATAATCCAAATACATATTAGATTATGGAAAGATTTCCATAATCTAATATGTATTTGGATGCGTCAGGAAATATAGGATAGATAAAGAAAAAATCCAACTTCAATGTTGGATTTTATTCATAAGTAGCTGAAAAAGTGTAATGTTTATTTGAGTCTTCTCATTGCACCATTACATCGCGGACATTCTATTTCAACTTCTCCATCTTTTCCTAATGCTTTGTTTTCTCCGGCAAATTCTCCAAGTATCCAGTCTGGAACTTTGGCGATATGACCACATTTGATACATTTCATTTCTATAAGCACATCTTCGGCTATGAATGCATCAATTTCTTCGTCTGTCCAGCCACATTCTTCTGGATTCGTTAAGACACCTTTCTCGGTATTGTCTGTCATTAGGTGTACCTCCTTCAAAAGGATCATATGTATATTCATATTTCATGAATGCACCACAGGTGCATAGTAAAGGATCCCTTGCATATGATTCTATCATATGTGTACGAAATTTGAGATGATTAAGTTTTATTTTGAGTTCTTTTTTTCTTTCATTTATATTTCTGATGTGTTTTTTCTTTTTGATTCCATAAAGCTGATAAACCTTTTCTAGTAAATTCCTTATTTTTATTTGAATAAAAGCCATAATATCTCACCATTTTAAAATTTTCCTCAGGACAGTGGAGGATAAGGTCATTAAGAAAGTCTTCAACTTTCTGATAGACTTCTACATACTGATCGTCTTCATGACGATTATACCACCATCTTATCATTTTCTTATCATCTTCATATTTGATGATACGGCTCTCAGCCATGGCAGGTCTGGAAGTGTAGCGAGTGATATATTTGACACATTCTTCAATATTATCATCATCCTGATTTTCTCTTTTTTTGGCATAGACATAGAAGCCTTCATATAACTCCTTATAGCACTTTGTTTTGAGATAATGGAATCCCTTTAAGTTTTCTTTTGAGAGGAGATCAAGAAGCTGAAACATCCAAGTTTTTCTCAATTTTTCATAGGACATAAAGGAGAAGTTTTTCCATTTTATCCTTAAGAGTATCATAAGCTTCTTCACAGACAAGACAGTGAATATGAGGGTTCCATTTTAAATCTCTTCCAAAAGTGTGAAGAGTCATAACAGAACCAAAAATGATTTTGTCTCTATCATTCTTATAGGCATATTTATTCATAACATGTTTTTTGGAAAAATATTTCTTTTTTGTTTTCCTAAACTTAGCATCATTAAAAAGGCAGGCGAGAGTATTACGAGCGGCTATAAAAAGAAGATTAAGAAGATTTCTGTCAGCAATAAAGTATCTTCTCAGTTCTTTGGGTATGGTAAAGACAATATGACGATGGTGAGCATCAAGAGCCATAGAGGAAATACGAGCAGCACGCTGTTTGGTTTTTTTAGAACCGCAGGTAGTACAGAACTTAGAATGACATCTATGAGGAATGATTGATTCTTTACCACATACAGGGCATACATAGAGATCATAGCCTAAATAAACAGAGCCACAAAGAATTGTTTTTTGGATATTGTCATAAGTGACATTTCTGAGCTTACCAGAATTATATAGAGATCTTAAATAATTAAGGTTATCAAAAAAGATATAAGAAATGGATTCCTTGGTTCTGGGTTTTAAATTCTGAATAAAGTTATAGGAAGAGGAAGTGTTAGAATAATTATAAATATCTATCATAGAATCACCGATATATATTATATAACGAAAAAGGGTGATAATCACTTTATATGATTAATCACCCAGTGGACAAAATTTATTTTGTCCCTTTTTTACAAATAAAAAGTATATTCACATAATTGGTAAATTATTCTAGCGATGCTAATTATCTAAAATGACTATATACTAAATCTAATCTTTAGCTAAGGACGTATTAGAAATATCTAATATCTATTGTCAAAATATATTTTAACAGCTTCAGAACTAAAATATGATATCGCTCCTATTATTTTTGCGTTTCTTTTTTATTGTTCTACATCGTATTATTAGTACAAATCTATATTTTATTATATCTGCTTGCTATGCTAGTTGTATTAACAATAACAAACTAATTGAGTCTATAATGATACCATATAAATAAAACTGATATCATTGGACGTAATTAAAATGATTAATTTATGCATCATCACAATGTTGTGATGATGCCACCCGTCTATTAACACGGGGTGTTTATTAAACTGAAATATTCATATTGATTTAATAAAAAACAAAATAACGTATTCTATGCTTCAAAAATGTATTTTATGTATAAAATATGGAAAAAAAGATATTTCTTGTTATGTTATGAACATAAACATATGAAATTCATATAATTAATAATATAGGAATGGGTTTGTAATAATTTATGAAATGATCAATTATAATGAGAAAAGAGGTGTGTCTATTATTTAATTAAGATTGTTTTGAAATAAATAATCTCATATATATTGTGTAAACACATATATTATAACTGGTCACAAAATTTTATATAAGGGGAAAATTATTATGAAAAAATTATTTATATTTTTATTATCTATAATATTATGTATGCAATCACAAATAAGTTTGTCATATGCAACTGATACATGTCCTTATCACCAAATTTCATCAGAAATAAGTTTGGTTCCTGGACCTAAAGTTACTCTTAATGGTGAAATTAATGATACATATTGGGTTTTTGAAAGGAATTTAGATGCATTTAATAAAATAAATATAATTGAAAGTGAAATAATTAGTAATTTAGCTTTAATTTATGGGTTGTCCTCTCTTAGTATGGAAACATGGTATGATTATCAAACAGCACTTGATTCTTACTATCAAGATGACAACATAAGTTTCGATCAATATCAAGATTCAAAATTAAGAATTTTTTTAGAGGTTTGTGATAATATAGAGAGAAATAATAGAATTATTCAATTATATAATAAAGAAAATTTTGATGAAGAAGATAAAGAAGAAATGGCAATGTTATTACCTTATTTCTCTCCTTACTATAAAGATTATGCTGAGAAAAATGCAAATAACAAAAGTTCTAGAGCAAGTTTAAATTTAACAAATATGATTAATTATGCTGAAACATGGAGCATTAATTATAATCCAGGATTTAGAAAACAGTCTTCTGACTGTACAAATTATGTTTCGCAGATTGCTAGGGCAGGAAACGCAAAGGATACACCAACAACTTCTGATACTATTAATTCTTGGTGGTGGAAGAGTTATGATGAGTATTCAATATCTTGGGTTCGTGCGGATTGGTTTGTTAAGCATTTTGGTGTTGCATATTCGTATACAAGCTTTTATGATTTTAGTATGAAAGCTTATAAAGGTGCATTTATAGCACTAGATAGTGAATTAGATGGAAAATGGAATCATTGTGCTTTTGTTACTGCAGTAGGTACAGTAGCAAACTATGGTGGCAAGACATATAGAGATTTAAAAATTTCTCAGCATACAAAAAACTATCATGCATGGGTTAGTTCTGCTACTAATGATTGGGAAAATGCTGGAGGTATCAAAGCTGTTTTAAATGCACCAGCTGTTAAGTGATTGCTAGAAAGAGAGGATTATTTATGGTAAGTAAAAAAGTGAAAATCAAACGAACTATTATTGCAGTTGTTATAATTGCAAGTATCCTTTCTTTTCTTTGGGTTTATGATTATTATGATAATGTGACAGTTGAGCTTCCTAAGAATTTAGAAAATCTCATAAATGAAAAATTACAAGGATGGGAGTATTCTAATATGGTTATAGATGTTTCTGATAGAGTCTTTACTAGTGTATCACATAGAGTAATAAAGATTGATAAACAAAAAGATCAAACTATTGTTTATGGGCTTTTTGAGATAATGAGTTATACTCATAGCATCGTTGAAGAAATTAAAGAAACGAAAGAATATGGTATTTATGCAGATGGCAGTAGAGAATGGCTTAAGATATATATTAAGAATGATAAGCAGGATAAAGAATATATATCAGATATATGGTATTCAACAGGACCGGATTATGAGTTTAAACTTATGATGGAATTTCCAATAACGACATGGAGTCAATTATTTATCAGCAAAGATAAATATTATGAACAATTATACATTGAAAGTATTCAACAATTTAAAGATTATATTGGAAACAACTAAATTTATATAGGTTATTAGTACAAGATAAAAGAGAGGTGTCAGTATGAATAAAAAGAAAGGGTTAATTGTTATAATTATATTTTCATTTTTAATTGGTTTATTCATTTATTTTGATAATTCTCTTGTCAAAAGTACACAAGAATTTGAAAATGAATTGAGAGAGCTTATTGTAGAGTGGAATAGTAATCCAAATCATTATGCTGATTTCACATCTGAATCTCATCGTATCTTTAAAATAAAAGAAAATGAAAATGAAAAGATTATATATGGAAGATTTTGTATAATAGAATACACGTTCTTTGAAGATGATAAAACATTACATGAGAGCGGAAGTTATAATGATTTGTTAGTTGTATATTTAGATAAAAAGAATGGAAAAATTACAAATGTATGGACACCTCAAGATGGGGATAATTATGTAAGTTCAGTTTTATCTAAGTTTCCTTTTGTTACATGGAGTAGAGCATTAATAAGATCAGAGAGATATACAGAAGCTATGCTAGAGGAATGTAACAAACAAATACTTGAATATCAATCAAAAAATAAATAAAAGTGAGGTGGTTTCATGTTAATCATTGAGGATAAAGGAATAAAAGAATATTAACATCAAAACCACTTATCAGCTTAGATAAACTTTGATAAGAGGTTATTTTGATTAATATATTTTTGATAGTAAAAATGACTAATAACGATAGATATATAAATCAAATTATCTATTAGCAGTGATAATAAAAAAGTAATTGATAAAGAACTTTACAAAACAAAATAGAGTACATATACTAAAGATAGAGATAGGTTTGTAATTAAGATAATTTACAATAATAAATTTTATATGATCAGGAGGGGAACTATGAAAAAAATAATTATATTATTGTGTGTAATGTTTGTTTTAGTTGGATGTAATAAGGAAAAAGAAAAAGATAATGATGTGGTAGATACACAAACAAGTCCGACAGATGTTCAACCAAATCCAACAGATAAAGACTCTGACACAAATGAAGTTATTGAAATACCGAGTGTAGCATCTATAGCAAAGAAATTAAATATGTCTAAAAAAGATATGAATATTATTGAACAAAAGAAAAATCATTTGTTATTTTGTTTTTTTAGTGATGATTTTTCATCTTCATCTATTATTGATAATCATGCAAAAGAGTTAGAAAAAGATGGATATCAAATGACATTATATGATGGGACAATATCGTCTACTTTTGTTTTAAAAAAGGGAAATCAAACAATTTCAATCACATACATCAGTGCATTAGATGAATGGAAAGAAGTACATAAAGATGAAATGAATGTAAATGCAATTAAAGATAATGAAAATTGTGTTTATGAAATTGTCAATCAATAGAGATCTGATTAAAAAAATAAAGTCATAAATTGAATTTTATTTGAAATGGCAAATTGTCAAAAATGTTTGTAGTTTTTTTAATGGTTTGGCTTATACAGCAAGTTCCTCATATTCTTTTGTAATCCTATATGAGTTACATATACGAACATAACTTCAAGAAAAAGTTAATTCAAAAATAAATCTATGATATAATGAATGTGAAATGAAAATTTGATTCTGTTTTATGAATCAAAAAATCATTTCACATTTGTTATATAAAGATATATACAAAGATAAACTTTTGCACAATAATAACTGAAATAAATTCATACTCATAAATGGCAGGTGAAGAATTGTGAATATACTTATTATAGATGATGATTTGTGTTTTTCTAAGATAATAAAAAAAGATATTTTAAGCTTTTTTTCTGATTTTTATGATGATATTTCGATAGAAGTAATTAATACGGATTTTAAGAAAGTCGTTGAATATTCGACTATTGATTTGATATTTTTAGATATAGATTTAAAAACAAAATATAATGGTATCAATATTGGACAATATATTCAATCTAATTTTCCAAAAGCTATAATTGTTTTTGTTTCATCTCATGAAGAACTTGTTTTCTCTGCTCTTTCTGTTAGATTTTTTCAATTTGTTCGGAAATCTAAATATCAAACAGATATTATAAAAGTTTTAAAACAGATAAAAAAACATATAGATGAAAATATTAAAAAAACTGTAATAAGAGTTAATGGAAGAAGTCATGTTATAAAAATCAGTGAAATCATATATTTAATGTCTATAGGACACGATCTCATTATTAAAACTATAAATAATGAATTTACTATTTATAGTTCATTAGTCAAATTTATGAATGAAGTTGATTATAAAGAATTAGTTCAGATTCAAAGAAATATGGTAATAAATTTAAATTTTACGAAAGATGTTACAAGAATAAAAGTGATAATGTTTGATGATGTAGAGCATAATGTTGGTAGAAAATATCAGAATAATCTGATAGAAAAATATGAGGAGTATTTATTAAAATGATTTTATTTGATACTATAATGACAATAATAGAAAGTGTTATTTTATCTTATTTTAGTTTTAAAATTCTAGAAATTGAGAATAAAAAATTATTATTATTTTTTGATATCATTATTTGCTTTAGCGAAATAATGATATTTAATTACTTTACATTGAATAATTTTATTGTATTATTTTTATTAATTTCAACCAATTTTATAATTATTTATTTAATAACAAAAGAATTTAATTTATATTATTTTATCATTCCTTCAATATTAATAGCAATCCTGCTTCTATCTGATACTCTGTCATTAGTTTTTGTTTCTTATTTATTTCAAATAAATCCAAAAGATATAGGTCTAGAAAATAATGCCATAATAGCTGTGTCCTTGGTTTCACGAGTTATTTATCTATTATTAAGTTTACTTTTTTATTTTATAGAAGAGAAACTTAATAGAAGTAAAAAAGTCATTTTAAATAAAGGTTATTGGATTATCTTTTGTGTTTTTACATTTGTCTTTTTGGGTATCTATACGATCTTATATGAATCCATTTTTTATAATACAATTGACAATATGGTTATTTATAAAGTTTTATTTTTATTTATTATATTAATTATTTCATTTTTTATATTATATTTCCGTATACAAAAAGATTATTATGATCATATTTTGATTAACAATGAATTGATGAAAAGTCATTATACTGAAGAAATTTATAAGGAAACAAATAAGTTATCATATAAAATACATCAAGACAAGCATCAAATGTTTTATATATTAATTAAAATTAATAATCTTTTAAAAAATAATAATCTAGATGAAGCGAGTGTGTTTATTGAAGAAGTTATTCAAAATTATCAAACACATGAACTCTCGCAAACATTGAATAATCCAGTTTTTGATTATCATATACTCAATTATATGAATTTATTAAAGAAAAAAGGATATATTATAACTACAATAATAACTATAAGTAATAACGAGATTTTAGAAAATATGCAAATTATTGAAATTATAAAAGATTGTATTGAAGTCATTGCTCAATATTGCATTAATGATAAAGAATTTCATTTACAATTATATGATAACAATTCTTATTTAATTTTAAAGATGAGAACTCAAAAACAAAATCATCAAGTTCCATTATTGCAATTAAATAAGATAAATATTATAAGAAAAGCTGAAATTATAACCAATGGAGACAATGAAATTGAACTAAGAGTATTATTGTTTACTGAATAAAAGTTCTAAAGATATGAAAAACAGTCAAATAGTTATTGAGTATATAAAAGAAAATTCCCTTGCTAAATAAATCAGCGAGGGAATTTATGTTATAAAATATAAAAGTTTAACTACATATAAAATTATTAGTAATAAGATTAAAAGATATTTAAATGTTAGTCAACAATATACAATTTATCCGTATAAAGTAATTGATTTCCATTTTCATATTGACCAACAACAGCATGTTTTCCATTAACAAATTCACCAGTAAATGTAAAAGACATTTGCTGATCATTATCATAACCAACAACCTTAGCTGCAATCATTGTAAGTGGAGTCCCACCTTTAGGATTTGTGATTTTTTTAAGAGCATTTAAAACACTTAAAAAACTTATATTGCTTTCAAAATCAATCCATTTTGATAAATCTATTGGTAAACAAAGTTTATCATCAATGATTTGTAAATCTTCTTCTTTAATGATTTGTAATGATCTACAATTATATTGAAAGACATCCAATACTTTACGTTTAGATAGTGTTTCAAATTCGAAACGAGAATGACTTATATTTTGAATCATATGTTCTTTCATAGCTATCTCCTTTGTTATTATCTATGATAATTATATCATGAATAATAATGAAATGACTTAAAAATATTGGAAATATATATTTCTAAAGATAAGTCAAATGATTTCATTGTTGAGATTATATTTCTATGATAAAATTTATTGAGAAAGAAGGGCTAAAATGATCATTGATTATAAAAGAAATGAAGATTATTACAAAGATTATGTTCCTTGTGATTGTGAACTCTGTCAAAATTATTATCGTCATATTGTAAATTGTTATCCTAAAGTCGCAGAATATTTAGACTCAATGGGAGTAGATGTTTTGAAACCATTTGAATTAGTGCCTATTGAATATGAAGAAAAGAAAATGATAGAGTATATTGGTTGTCAATATGTTGTTTTTGGTGAATGTGATAATCATGTTAAAAAGAATATAGATAATATACGATTTTATTATAATATTGATACTCATCCTTCAGATGAACATATTAAAGATAAACATTTTATTATAGAGTTTGGTCCTATTGTATTAGAGTGGAGGTAGAAAAATGAAAGCATGGTGGAAAGAAAGTGTTATTTATCAGATTTATCCAAAGAGTTTTTGTGATAGTAATGGGGATGGAATAGGGGATATTCCAGGAATTATATCTAAGTTAGATTATTTAAAGGATTTAGGAATTGATATTATATGGTTATCACCTGTTTATCAGTCACCTCAAGTAGATAATGGATATGATATTAGTAATTATGAGGCTATTTCTAAAGATTTTGGAACAATGGAAGATTTTAAATGTTTACTTAAGGAAGCCCATGATCGTAAGATAAAAATAGTCATGGATTTGGTTGTTAATCATACATCTGATGAGCATCAATGGTTTATTGAAAGTCGAAAAAGCAAGAATAATCAATATCGAGATTATTATATTTGGAAAGAAGGCAAGAACCATCAAGAACCTAATAATTGGGCTTCTGTTTTTTCTGGTTCAGCATGGCAGTATGATAAGACAACAGATATGTACTACTTACATTTGTATTCATCTAAACAACCTGATTTGAATTGGGAAAACGAAACATTGCGTAAAGAGATATATCATATGATGCGATGGTGGTTAGATAAAGGAATTGATGGCTTTAGAATGGATGTCATTAATAAAATCAGTAAAGTGCAAACTTATGAAGATGTTTTACCACAAACACAACAATATATGAGACCATCAAAATATGTTAGTAATGGACCACGCATTCATGAATTCCTTAAAGAAATGAATAAAGAGGTTTTATCTTTATATGATGTTATGACTGTTGGTGAAATTACTGCTTGTTCAATTGAAGAAGCCAAACAATATACAGGTGATCAAGAACATGAACTAAGCATGTTGTTTCAATTTGAACATATGGATGTTGATTTAGGAGAGTATGGGAAATGGAGCCCTCTGCCATTAAATTTAGTTAAACTTAAACAAGTGCTTACAAAGTGGCAATGTGGATTAGCTGATTATGGATGGAATAGTTTATTTTGGGATAATCATGATCAGCCACGTGTTGTGTCAAGATTTGGTAATACTGAAAAATATTGGAAGCAATCTGCTAAAATGCTTGCGACTGCATTACATTTTCTCAAAGGAACACCTTATATTTATCAAGGTGAGGAATTAGGAATGACCAATTATCCATTTTGCTCTTTGGAAGAATGTCAAGATGTTGAAGTCTTCAATGCTTATCAAGAATTAGTTGTAGAAAAAAAGGTTTTAAGTCATGAGGAAATGATGCAAGGCATTTGTGCAAATAGCCGTGATAATGCCAGAACACCAATGCAATGGAATAATCAGGGAAATGCTGGATTTACAAGTGGTATACCATGGATGAAAGTTAATCCTAATTATCAAAAGATTAATGCTAAGGCACAGATAGATGATCCTGATTCCATCTATCACTATTATCAAAAACTTATCCAATTGCGCCATACTATGCCTATTATGGTTTATGGGAAATATACATTATTAGAAGAAAGTCATCCTGATCTCTATATTTATACACGTGAGTATGAAAATGAGAAAATCATAGTTATAACGAATTTCTCAGAAAATGAATATGAGTATGAATTAGGTGAATATTGTTTTGGAACATTATTAATTGCAAATGAAGATATTGAAGTTCAAGAAAAACTCCATATACATCCTTATGGTGCTTATGTCATTAAACGTCTATAAATGTTGATTGATAATAGGAATATTGGGCATGCTTCAAAGGAGTATGCCCAATATTTAAAAATCTTTGATATTGTTTGTCTTAAACTCTCTATTATATATAGGAAAAGAGAGGAAGAACTGAATGAATTATGATAGAGTATATAAAGGAGTTTGATAGAATGGATGATTTGAATCGGGCAATGGAATATATTGAAGAACATTTAACACAAACAATAGATTATCAGCAACTGGCAATAATTGCTAATTGCCCCATCTATTATTTTCAAAGAATATTCTTTTTTATGACTCAAATGACATTAAATGAATACATACGTAAACGTCGTATGTCACTTGCGATTGCTGACTTACAATACACTCATAACAAAATTATAGATATTGCTATGAAATATGGATATGAGTCACCAACAGCATTTAATCGTGCTTTTCAATCTGTACATGGTTGTGCACCTTCTTTGGTTAGAAAATGTGATGTAGCATTAAAATCATATCCTATGATAAAATTCAATCTTTCACTTCAAGGCGACAAACCATTAGAGTATAAGATAGTTCATAAAGAATGTTTTCATATTATTGGAAAAAGTTATCCATTAAGTCGAAATCTATTAGAGAACTTTAAGCATATCCCAACGAAATGGGATCGAGCTCAAGCATGTGGAATGTTAAATCAACTGAAAGTTCTTAACAATCAAGAACCTTATGCAATGTTAGGGATAAGCATTCATCATAATGACGATTGGCGTTATATGATTGGAACTTCATCAACACATAAACATTGTCAGTTTGAAAATTATCTCATTCCTCAGGCAACTTGGGCTGTGTTTTCAGGACATGGAACAAACAAGGATTTACAAGAACTTGAACGTCGTATTATTGTTGAATGGTTACCAACATCAGGTTATCAATATGCCCAGATTCCTGATATCGAAGTTTATATTCAAGCAGATCCTAATGATACTATTTATGAGTATTGGCTACCTATTATAAAAAAACAAGGAGAATCGTTATGACACAATCAAATATCAAAGCAACCTTTTCATGTGATATTAAAAAAATATGGGATATTGTAACGTCATTAGATCACTATCAATGGCGTACAGATATCAACAGAATTGAAATCATTGAACCTCATAAAGTATTTATAGAATATACCCATGATAACTTTCCAACACGTTTCACTATTACTGTTTTTGAACCCTATCAAAGATATGAATTTGATATAGAAAATGATAATATAAAAGGGCATTGGATAGGATTATTTAAAGAATCACAAGGGATTGTCACTATTGATTTTACTGAAATTATAACAAGTCAAAAAATATGGATGAAACCTTTTATAAAATCTTATTTAAAAAAACAACAAAACCAATATATCCATGATTTAAAGAAGATATTAGAAAATGAAAAGACTGTCTAAGTCTTTTTTTTGCTGGGAGTTTGTAGTATATTAGAAAGAAAGCAAGAAGAGGGGATTGGATGGATAGTTTAATATTTAGTTTGAATGCAACTGTTCCAGTATTTTTAATGATGATATTGGGCATTGTATTAAAGAAAATAGGGTGGATAGAAGAAACATTTGCTTCACAAATGAATAAGTTTGTTTTTTTAGTACCCTTACCGGTTTTACTATTTCAAGATCTTGCGACTGTCAATTTTTCAGAAGCCTGGAATTTTAAATTTGTCATGTTTTGTTTTATGGTGACAGTTGTAAGTATTTTGATTGTTATTATCATATCATCCTTTTTAAAGGAAAGAAGTTTAAGAGGAGAATTTATACAGGCATCTTATCGAAGTAGTGCTGCACTATTAGGCGTTGCCTTAATACAGAATATTTATGGGCATTCGGTTATGGGACCACTCATGATTATTGGGAGTGTACCGCTTTATAATGTGATTGCTGTGACAGTATTATCGTATTATCAGCCTCAAAGTGAAGGGGTACATAGAGCTATTTTAAAAAACACACTCAAAGGGATTTTAACAAATCCTATTATTATTGGGATTGTGACAGGATTACTATGGTCAATACTCAAATTACCAATGCCTGCGATTTTATCAAAAACAGTTTCACATGTAAGTGCAATGGCAACACCGATGGGATTGATTGCGATGGGAGCAAGCTTTGATATGAAAAAAGCACTGGGTAAAATGAAACCTGCTTTTGTAGCAACTTTCATTAAATTATTTGGTTTCTGTATTCTATTTTTACCAGTTGCTTTGATGTTAGGGTTTAGAAACGAAGAATTAGTTGCTATCCTCATTATGTTAGGCTCTGCAACAACAGTTACATGTTTTGTTATGGCAAAAAATATGGGGCATGCTGGTATTTTAAGTTCTAATGTTGTCATGCTAACAACATTGTTAAGTGGTTTTTCAATTACATTCTGGCTATATCTTTTAAAAATATTTGAATATATATAAAATAGGAGTTATCAATGAGAACAGAACAATATATAAAAGAAATTAAAATTGAAGATGTACCATGGCATAGATTAACAACTGTATATGGACGTGCCACGCTTATTCCTCAATATTTAAATGATTTATGGGAAATGCAGGATATGGAAAAAGTGAAGAGAGCTAACTATGAGATTCTGATGAATATTGAACATCAAAATACACTATGGCACGCAACACCTTTCACAATGATTTTTTTAGTACGTATCCTTGAAAAAGCAACTGAAAAATCGGCTAACAATATATGTGCAAAATTTATTGTTGGACAACTCGTGAATTTCTTTGATTATATTGAAGAATGTTATCAATATGCTAATAGTATGGAACATGCTGAAGCATTATTGGAATTTTCTGATTTGCTTCATGAGGACTATCTATGGTCAGAGGTTTATAATGAATTAGAAGATGAAATACGTTATGAAGATAATCCATTTCCTGATGATTTGTTCTATAGCTTTTATTATTATTCGCATATAGTTCTTTTGAGTGAAAAAGAAATGATTGCGCAAGCAAGAAAAATGTATCAATAAAAATAATAAAGTCTTCAAGATATATAAAAAGATTTATTATAAGTTATTTAAGGAATAGTGGTTTATATCACCTATTCCTTTTTATTTTTTACATGAAATTAATATTTCTTTTTATAATATGTATGATATAATAAACATATATATGAGCAAGCTTCTTTTTTTACATAGAATAATATCTCAATAAAAACAATATCTTTGATTGAATGATATAAAAAAATCTATCGTTTTATAATTATGATTTTATAGAAAATAAGGTGAACTTGATGGAAGAGATAATAGGCAATAATGATTATTTAATAGAAATAGAATGTGGTCATATACATCTTTTATTTCCACTAGATAATATAAAAACAATTATATCAGGAAAAGATGTCCAGAAATCTCAAATCAATGAAACAACAGCAATCTATCAAGGAAGAGAAGTTGTGGTTTATTCATTATCTATGTTATTAGAAAAGAATTCAACTGCTTATGAAAAATATGCTTTTGTTGTAGAAAATGAAGATATTGAAGCCATTGTCTATGTAGATGAAGTCAAAGGTATTCATCCATTGAAAAGTAAGCCTTATCCATTTCCAAATTGTTTAAAGCAATTAGGAGTAGATTACATTATCAATTGTTATATGCTTGAAGAAGGCTATCTCGCATTTGAAATTGACTTTATAAAGTTACTTACAAGATTTTATAAAAAAAATATAAGAAGGAAATAAATATGAAAGAGAATAAAATTCAAAAAATAGATAGTCTTACAAAATTATTTACATATGATGCTGCTCAAACTGAAATTAATCATTATATTCAAGATGGTAGCGGTCATGGAAAAGATACAGTTTTACTGATTCAATTGAATTGGTGGGAAGATGTCTGTCGGACAAAAGGAATATATGTAGGAAATCTTTTACTAGCTAAATTTTCATTTGTACTCACAAAAGTATTTCATAAAACAGATCTTTTTGTTCGGGTTGGTCCGGCGACTTTTTTTGTATACAGTTATGGACATATGAATCGGATAGATATTCAAAGAATTCTTTATCAGTTAAAAACATCATTAGAGAAAACCGATACATTCTTTAATGAAATAGATAATTATCAAATGAGTATAGGTGTTTGGCATGTCAAAAATGAAACATCATTTGATGAACTTTTATATCATGTTGAACAATCACTTATACATGCCAAAGAGACAAATCAACACGTTGTCTTTAATTATTTTAAAGAAAATAAAGATGATATAAGATCCTATCCAAAAGCTATTCCTGAATATAATATTGAATCACAAAATATAGATACACCTTATATTACAAGCATCATGAATTTCTTATTTGGATGTATGGATTTAAATTTGGGTATAGAGATGACATTATCACGCATTTGTGATTATTTTGATACACAGCAGATTTATATTATGGAAAAAAGTTATAGCCAGGATGGGTATATGATTACACATAACTGGACGAGTCATGATACTTTGGTAGAAAATGCAAACTTTAATCGTTTACCATTATTAGTTGGTAATCAACTTCAAACAATTTACAATGAAAACAATCTATTTGTCTGTAATCAAATATCTGATTTAACAAAGTATAATGTTTTTCTTGCTTTAAGGGCAGAAATTCAAGGAGCAAAGTCTTTAATGCAATGTGCCATTTTTGATGGAGGCAAATATATTGGTTATATCTGTATGACAGATTATCAAAAAGAACGCGTATGGACACTTCATGAAATGTCTATGTTTTCTATGTTGTGTCGGATTATTAATATGAGCATTTTACAGTTAAGAGTGACTTACATGAATCAGCATGTCATGAATTGTGATTCCCTAACACATGCATGGAATATGCATAAGTTTACTCAGGTTGCGACTGAAAAAATCATCAATAATCATAAAAATAAAGCATTGGTTACTTTTGATATTAAAAACTTTAAATTTATTAATTCTGAGTATGGATATCAAAGTGGAAATACAATTTTAATAGCAATTGCTCAGTTCTTGAATGGTTATATAGACCAAGATGAATGTTATGCGAGAGTTGATAATGATACATTTGTATTGTTGTTATATTATGATGATATTGATTTCTTGCAAATGAGATTATCATCTTTATTACAAAAAGTCGAACGAATACATGTAATGAGTGATAATGAAATACAGTTAATTACAATCATGGGTGTTTATCTGATTGAAAATATTCATGAAAGTTTTTCTGAAATGATGGATTATGCCAATATGGCGAGAAAGTCTATTAAAGATTCTCATCATAGCTGTTTAGCATTTTTTAATGATCAAATCAAATCGCAAAATATTAAAGAACATCATCTTGCACAAATTATGAAACAATCTTTAAAAGATGAAGAATTTATAATTTATTATCAGCCTAAGGTCAATATATACAATCATTGCTGTATTGGTTTAGAAGCCCTTGTTCGTTGGCAAAGACCAGATGGTGAATTGATTTTTCCAAATGACTTTATTCCATTATTTGGAAAAAATCACTTTATTTTACAATTAGATATTTATGTATTAGAAAAAGTCTGTGAACAAATAAGAGAATGGATAGACCATGATAAAAATCCAATACCTATATCAGTCAATATTTCCAGAGTTCATTTAGAATCACAGGATATTGTTTATCAATTAACCCATCTTTGTGATAAATATTGTGTTCCTCGTCACCTTATAGAACTTGAAATTACAGAAACAGCCTTTTTAGAAAATGAAAAAATTGCAGTACAACGAGCAATTGAACTGAAACAGGCAGGTTTTATGTTATCAATGGATGATTTTGGAACTGGTTTTTCATCATTAAGTCTATTAAAAGACTTATTTGTAGATACCTTAAAATTAGATCGAACTTTCTTTATTAAAGAATGTGGTGAAAGAGAAAAGATTATTTTAATGAATATTATTCAAATGGCTAAACAGCTTCATGTGAGTATTATTTCTGAAGGTATTGAAACAATGAGACAAGTTGATTTCTTAAAGGAAATAGATTGTGATATTGCACAAGGTTTCTATTATTCAAGACCTTATCCAATGGATATTTTAGAAGAAAAACTATGGGCTCCTTTTTTAGGAGGAGAGATTTAATGATGGATGAAACATATTTATATTTTCGCTGTGGACAGGTATATTATGCCGTTGATTATTATCGGGTTTTAAAAATTTTACCAGCGCAAGATCTTTATCAGTTACCAATTGCAGAACCATATATAAAAGGTGTATTAAAGATAGAAGAAAAAATACTTGCTGTATTTGATTTACAACAACAAGATCATGAAAACTATTATATGATTTTACAGTTTGATGATGAGTGTTTAGGAATCTGTGCAGATGAAATTATGGGTCGTAAAGTTATTAAAGATGATATCTGGATAGTTCAAGATCAGCAAGAGGAAATATATTCTTATCAGGAAGATAATCAAAATATTTATTTACTTAATCTTAATTTGATAAAGAGGAGACTTCAAAAATGATTAGATTAACAGATCAAGAGTTTCAACACATATGTCAATTTATGAGTAGTGAATATGGAATTAATCTTACAAAAAAAAGAGTTTTAATTGAGTATCGTTTAATGAATACATTGAATAAATATGGCGTTACAAATTTTAAAGATTATTTTCAAATTCTTTTTAAAGATAAAAGTGGGAAGATGATTGAAGAATTTGTGAATAAAATAACAACGAATTATACATATTTCATGCGAGAAGAGGCTCACTTTGAATTTATTGTCAAAAATATTTTACCACAGTTAGATCCTCAGCGAAGATTTCAAATATGGATTGCTGGGTGCTCAAGTGGACAGGAGTGTTATACATTAGCGATGTATTTAGAAGATTATCGCAGGAAAGGTTATCTTCTACCACCTATTGATATCATCGGAAGTGATATTAGTATGAAGGTATTAGAGATGGCGAAAAAAGCGGAATATCCGATTGAGGCAATAGAACGAATACCAGCCAAATGGCGATTACATTATTGTGTTATAGCACCTGATGGAAAAACTTTTCAAATAAGAAATATTATAAAAAATCAAATCAAGTTTAGAGCACATAACTTAATGGAACCTTTTGCAAAACGAACATTTGATTTGATTATGTGTCGTAACGTCCTTATTTATTTTGATGAACCATCACGTAAACAAATTTATCATCATTTTGCTCAAAGTTTAAAACCAAAGGGTTATCTCATTTTAGGACATGCAGAGATGGTAACACAAGGGAATGAAGATTTTGACTATTTAAGATCTTCAATATATCGTTTGAAAGGAACGTGATTTGATGAATAAACAACATATCATTCTCTATCAGAAGAATGTCATGCATCCCAAGTATATATCAACTATCCTTTTCAATGATCAGGACATTATTCTGTATATTGTCAAAAACAATGAAGCGTTGAAAGAACGCTTAAAACTTTATCAGATAGATTGTATTTTATATGAGTGTGATTTTCTAACAAAAGAAAATATGATTGATATAAATATGCTTGAAAAACTTTCTATTCCTTATTTATTGGTTGTTGAAAAAATTGCTGAAAATATAAACATTGATAAACAAAAAGTCATTTTTAAACCACAAGAATTTTCTGTACATAATGTTTATACAAATCAACTTATTGTCAGAATAAAATCACTCTATCCCCAAAAAAGAGTACAACCTAAACTAGTAGGAACAATAAGTCAAAATGTCATTGGAATTGGAGCATCAACCGGTGGACCACATGCTATTTTAGAAATACTCAAACAATTACCAAATACAATGCCTGGTATTGTGATTGTTCAGCACATGACTGATTCCAATACAATTTCCTTTGTTCAATATTTAGAAAGTCATTGTGATTTAAAAGTAAAAGTTGCAATAGAAGATGAAGTGATTAAAGATGGTGTTGTTTATGTAGCAAAACAAAAACAGCATCTTATTATTCAAAAAGAAATACAGGGATATTCTCTACATTATCAAAATGGTGAAAAAGTGAATTGTGTTTGTCCTTCTATTGATGTTTTCTTTGATTCTATGGCTCAACAGGTTGGTGAAAAGGCTATTGGAATTTTATTAACAGGGATGGGGAGTGATGGAGCAAGTGGTTTAAAGAAATTAAAAGAAAAAGGGGCTTTAACAATTATTCAAGATAAAGAAAGTAGTGAAATGGAGAGTATGCCTCAAGAAGCAAAACGATTAAAAGCACATTGTAGAGAACTTTCTTTATCTACAATAAGTGGTTATTTAATACAGTATTTTCATAAAGAGAGGAGCAGTGAAAATAATGGAAACAAATAAAAAGATAATGATTGTAGATGATGCTTTATTTATGCGACAACAAATCTTAAAAACTTTAAATAAGCATGGCTATACCAATGTTATACAGGCAAAAAATGGGACAGAGGGAATTGCCTTTTATACACAACATAAGCCTGATATGGTGTTATTGGATATTACAATGCCAGATAAATCAGGACTAGAAGTCTTAAAAGAAATACTTCATATCAATCAAGAAGCTATTGTTATTATGTGTTCAGCAGTTGGTCAAGAAAAAATCATAAGTGATGCATTACGATTAGGGGCAAAAGATTTTATTGTGAAACCTTATAATGAAAATATACTAATCTCAATGATTAGTTCCTTAGAATAATATGAAAAAGCTTGATTTAACACCACAAGTACAAGATATCATTCATGAACTTGGAAATATTGGAATAGGTGCTGCTGCCACATCTTTATTTTCACTTGTACACAAACCAGTTGAGACAACAACCTCTCAACTAGAACATATCAATAATCTTGATATGTTTAGTCATATTCAAATGCAAGAACAAGTTATTGGTATTCTCTTTCCTTTTGATAAAGAACTTTATGGTTTTGGATTGTTTATTTTAGAAGATGAATTTATTTTAGATGTATTTAAAAGTTTTTATCATGAAAATATTGATTTTAACCATATGAATCCAGAAAATGTTGCTATCTTAGAAGAAGTGTGTAGTCTTATGATTTCTGCTTATTTAGGTAGTTTAACAAAAACCACAAAACTTATGACGAGAATAAAATTACCAGCAGTATCAATGGATATGAAAGGATCAATTGTCAATAATGGTCTTTCATTTATTCTTCAGCAGGATGTGAATTCATATTGGTTAAAGCATGAATTTAAGTTAGAAAATTCGGCACGTACGAACCATCTGCTATTTATGTTATCAGATGATTGTATTAGACAGGTTATGAAAGCTTTGGGGGTGTCAATATGAACGAAGTTGTCGCACGGCCTGGAGAAATTGTGATTGAAAATGAAACGAATGTGATTATTTGTTATGCATTAGGTTCAAGTTTGGGGATATGTCTATATGATGCCCATAAACAAATTGGTGGTTTTGTCAATAGTCTTTTACCAGTAAATCCAAATCAAAAGCATGATTTAAAATATGTTGATAATGCGATTGAAGCATTATATAGACAAATGCAAGAACATGGCTGTGAGCATAAAGATATTTGTGCAAAAATTATAGGTGGAGCTCATTTGTTTATCCTTCAAGATCATGGTAAAGATCATGATATAGGAAAAGCCAATATTAAAGTGGCTTATAACACATTGATGGCATTGCATATTCCTATTGCAAGTGAGGATGTTGGAGATACATATGGAAGAACACTTTATTTTCATATGGAAGATGGTAGTGTTTATATTGAAACGAGTCAAAAGAAAGTTTATCCGATATAGGGATGAGGAGGAATAAAAAAATGATTAAAAAACTGAGGGATCTGAAAATATCCAAGAAATTGTTATTGAGTTTTATTGTTGTGGTTGTATTATATATTGCAACCGTAGCAACGGCTCTTATTGGAACATCGAATATTATGAATAGTTTTAATGAGTTTCATAATGTATCTTATAATATTGTAAAAGAATCTACAAACTTCCGTTTGAATCAATATGTTGTTGCACGCAATATGTATCAGATTGCATATGAAAGAAATGTAACAGAAGCCATTGCTGATATGGAAGAAACAAAACAATGTATCGAGATAGTTGATCAGTCTGCTAAGAATTTAGAAAGTCTCTATAAAGATAAAGAAATGGTTAGTAAAATGACTGAACTTCATGAAAAATTAATTATTCCAAGAGAAAAAGTCATGAATCTATTGGAAAATGAAAAATATGATGAAGCAATGAAGGTTTATCGAAGTGATTATGAACCAGTGGCTAAAGAAGCAAGAGCTTTTTTAAGAGATATGGAAGCCAAAACAAAAGAAGAAGCAGAAAATTATTATAATAGTAGTGAGAATAGTGGAAATTTGATGCAAACAATTTTTATTATTTTAGCAATTGTCACAATTGCTTTTGTGAGTGTTATCTGGTATTTGATTTCTATCAGCATAACAAAACCATTAAAGGAAATTGAAATTGCAGCAAAAGAAATTTCACAAGGAAATTTACATGTTGAATTAGATTATCATTCAGAAAATGAATTAGGAATGCTTGCAAATAGTATGAGAGAAACCATTCAAACATTAAACAAATATCTTAATGAAATTGGAAAGAGTTTAATTATGTTAGGAAATGGGAAACTGAATTATAAAACGGATATGAAGTTTAAAGGTGATTTTGTAGCCATTAAAGATTCTCTTGATTGTATATCACAAATGTTAAGTGAATCTATGTTAAAGATTAATAACAGTGCTGAACAAGTTTCAGGTGGAGCCCAACAGATTTCTAATGGTGCGCAAATGTTATCACAAGGGGCAAGTGAACAATCAGGCTCTATTGAAGAACTGGCAGCCAATATTAATGAAATATCAGATAATGTAAAAAATAATGCTGATGATGCTGTTGTTGCGAGTGACTTAGCTGATCGAGTAGAAAAGGAAATTCTTGATAATAGTCAACAGATGGATAATGTAACAAAGGCCATTGATGCGATTAAAGAGAACTCATTAAATATTACAGGTATTGTTAAAGAAATTGAAGATATTGCATTCCAAACCAATTTGTTATCTCTTAATGCAGCTGTTGAAGCAGCAAGAGCAGGTGATGCTGGACGTGGATTCTCAGTTGTTGCTGCAGAGATTAGAAAACTAGCAACCAAAGCAACAGAGGCCAGTAAGTTAACTGCTGAACTAATTCAAAAATCAACAAAATCAGTTGAAGAAGGAAGTGCTTTGATTGATATAACAGAAGAATCATTAAGACATATTGTTGATGGTGCAAGAGAAGTGGCCAATAAAATTGAAAGTATTTCACAAGCCAATATACAACAAGCTAACTTTATTATTCAAATTCGTCAAAGTATTGAGCAAATATCAGATATTGTTCAAGGAAATTCAGCAACGTCTGAGGAAAGTGCAGCAGCAAGTGAAGAATTGGCAGCTCAAGCTCAGATTTTAAAGGAACTGGTTAATAGTTTTGAAATTCAAGAAAAGGAAGAAATATAGAGATGAAATACAAAATTCTTGTTGTAGATGATGCCATATTTATGCGTGAAAGAATCAAGAAAATATTAAATGGAATAGATTGTGAAACAATTGAAGCAAAGAATGGAAAAGAAGGTTGTGAGCTTTTTCAAAGTACTGAACCTGATTTGGTTCTCCTGGATATATCTATGCCTGTTATGAATGGGATAGAAGCATTATCTCAAATGATTTGTATAAATCCAAATATTCCTATTGTCATGTGTTCAGCAATAGGACAGGAATCACAAATTATGAATGCTATTGATTTAGGGGCAAAGGATTTTATTGTCAAACCCTTTAGTGAAGATTATATTATCAGGACAATTCAGAAGTTTCTCGATAAATGAAAGGGAAAATAATATGTTAAATAAATATTCAGATTTAGATGATATTGCAAAAGATGCATTACGGGAAATAGGAAATATTGGAACTGGTCATGCTGTGACAGCATTGTCTCAAATGACGGGAAAGACGATTGATATGAATATCCCAGTGATTAAAATCGTTTCATATAAGGATGCTCCTACTTTACTAGGAGGTCCTGAAGATATTCAGGTAGGAATTTTATTAGAAGTCACACAAGGATTATCAGGGGTATTTATGTTTTTGTTAAATGAAGATTTTACAAAACTGATGCTTAAAGAATTACTTGGATGTCAGATTGAGTCTGTCAGAATACTAGATGAATTGTGTGAATCAGCTATTGCAGAAATGGGGAATATAATGTGTTGTTCATATATCAATGCATTAACCATGATATTAAAAGAAGATATTCATGTTTCTGTTCCGGCAGTATGTTGTGATATGGTAGGAGCACTTTTGAGTGTGCCAATGATTGAATATGGATGTCAATGTGATGAATTGATGTTTATTGAAAATCAATTTGAATTTAATCAAACAAGTTTCATTAGTCATATTCTTTTTCTCCCAGAATTGGGCTCTTTAAAAAATATGTTAAATACCTTGGAAATTTCTTATGAATAAGCTTGTAACAGTAGGCATTGCTGAAGGAAAAATTGCTTTTTCAGATAGTGCGCTAGTCACCTATGCTTTGGGTTCATGTGTTGGTGTTTGCTTATATGAGAGAGAAAGAAAAATAGCTGGTATGGTGCATATTTTGTTGCCGAGTCACTATGGGGTTCAACAACCAGAAAACAAATACAAGTTTGCAGATAGTGGGATTGATTTATTAATGAAAAGAATGGAAAATTATGGTGCCAAAAGGAACCGTATGGTGGCGAAAATTGCTGGTGGAGCAGAAATGTTTCAAGTTGAAGCATGTAAAACAGGAATTGGGGAACGCAATGTGATGGCTGTTAAAAAAAGACTCCAGCAACTTGATATACCTATTATTGCTGAGGATACGGGAAAAAATTTTGGACGAACAATATGGTTTTTTAGTAGGGATGGAAGTTTGAAAGTGAAGAGTATTAATAATGGTATAGAGATTATTTGATTTTTTGAGAGGATGATAAAAGATGGATAGGATACCAAAGTTATTAATTGTAGATGATAGTGATTATATTTGTACGCAAATAGAAAAGATATTTATAAATGAGAATATTGAAATCAAAAAGGCTCATGATGGAAAGAATGCATTAATAGCAGTGGAAGAGTTTGCTCCTGATTTAATTCTATTAGATGTGATTTTACCAGATACTGAAGGATATGAACTTTATCATAAGGTAAAAGCAATTGATAGAAATAATGCTTTGATTATTTTTCTGACTTCAAAAGATCAAGATAATGATGTTGTCAAAGGACTTTCTCTAGGTGCATGTGATTATATTAAAAAGCCTTTTCATAATGAAATTCTAAAATCTAGAATTCTTATTCATTTAGAAGAGAAGAAATCTAAGGATGAATTAAAGAAAAAGAATTATGAAATGGAAGCCAATATGAAAAGACTGAATAATTATGCTTTTAAAGATCCTTTAACTGGGCTTTATAATCGAAGATATGTAGAGGAACAAATTAAGGAAAGAATTATTTATGGTTTAGAACAAACTGTATTGGCATTATGTGATATTGATAATTTTAAACATATTAATGATGATTATAGTCATGAAACAGGGGATATTGTTTTAATTGGGATTGCTAATATTATGGAAAGTGTTTCATCTAAAGTGACAGCTGTACGTTGGGGTGGAGAAGAATTCTTGATTATTTTATTTAATGTTAATCATGATGAGGCTTTTCATATTATTGAAAGAATTCGTAATGATATATTTAATTTTCCATTTTATTCTAAACAAGAACGTTTTCACTGTAGTGTTTCAATAGGATTAAATGAATATAATCGAAGCCTTAGTTTTATTCAAAATCTCGAACAGGTTGATGAAGCTTTATATGCTGGGAAAAGAAACGGGAAAAATTGTACAATATGGTATGATGATATGATAGGTAAACAATTATGAGTTTATTTGATGATGATCAAAAATCAATGTTAGATGTCTATTTGTATGAAACAAATAGTTTATTTGAACAATTAGATAAGATTCTTATTCGGACTGAAAAAAGCAATACTTTTACAGATGAAGATATCCGTTCTATTTTTCGTATCATGCATACGACAAAAAGTTCATCTTCTATGATGAACTTACAAAGTATATCTGTTTTAATGCATACAGCAGAAGATTTGTTTTCATTCTTTAGAGATGACCCTCAAAAAATAATCAATCATGAAAAACAAACATTTGATCTTTTATTTGATATATCAGATTATATGCATTCACAATTAGATCAAATGAAAGATGAAGATTATACTCCAGAAGATGCTCAACAATATATTTTAAGAATTCAGGCATTAATGAATAAAATGAATGATGTGAAAGTCATATCAGATCAAGAAGAAATAATTGAAGAACCAGCCGATATTGATAATAGTGTCTATATTCGCATTTCTTTTGAAGAAGAAGCACGAATGGAAAATGTAAGAGCATATATGCTTGTGATGCAGATTAAGAATCTATGCCAAATGCTGACTTATTATCCTAAGGAGCTGGAAAACAATCCAGAAGCAGCTGAATATATTAAAGAGAATGGATTTTATATCACATTCAAGGCAACAGACTCTCAAAAAGTATTAGAAACATTATATCGTTCATTATTTTTAAAAAAATGTGAAATTATTGATAAAGATGAATACTTCATCAAAACGCAACCTCAAATAAGGACAATGCCACAAAAAGAAACTTTAGAAAATATTTCATTGGAACCTAGTTCATTGATACCCGTCCATGTCTCAAAATTGGATGCACTTCAAAATCTGATTGGGGAATTAATCATTGCAGAATCAAACATTCTAACACGAATGGAACAGTTAAATCAAAAAGAATTAATGGAGTTATTTGATCGTCATTTTCATAAATCACTTCTAGATATTGAAGAAATTGTTATGTCTTCTCGATTAGTACCAATTGCTCAAATTGTTCCTAAATTACATCGTGTTGTCAGAGATATCTCACGTAAAGAAAATAAAGATATTCATTTTGTTGTTAAAGGTGAAGAAATAGAAATTGATAAGGAAATTGTTGATAGTCTATTTGATCCGTTAATGCATTTATTAAGAAATGCAGTTGATCATGGAATTGAATCTCAAGCAGAAAGACAATCTTTACATAAGCCAGAAACTGGTGAAATTGTTTTTAATATTGAAAATAAGAATAGTGAAATTGTGATTCATATTAGTGATGATGGAAGAGGGTTGAATCTGGATAAAATTAAAGAAAAGGCTGCTTCAAAAGGTTTAATCAAAAAAGATCATCAGTATACTGATGAAGAAATATATGCTTTTATTATGTTACCAGGTTTTTCAACAAATCAAAAAGCCAATGAATTCTCTGGACGAGGGGTTGGAATGGATGTTGTTAAGAATATGGTAGATCATTTTAAGGGGCATATTACGATTGAAAGCCAGTATCAGGTAGGAACACATATTACCCTGCATTTACCTTTAACATTAATGATTATTGAAAGTTTATTATTTTGTGTAGGTGAAACAGTTTTCTCAATATCATCACATTATGCTATGCAGTTTTTTGCATATGATCAACAACATATACAACATGAAAATGGTCATTATGTTTATGTATATAAAGATAAAGTCTTACCAATTATTCAATTGAATACATTATTCAATCTACAATCTCAAAAAAGTACATCTTCTCAAATTCTGATATATGTTCAATCTGCCACTGCCAAAGCCTGTTTACTTGTTGATGATATCATTGGTTATCAGCATATTGTTGATAAACCATTGCCTTTATTGCTTAATAATACATTTAAGAAGGCAACATGTATATCAGGATGTAGTTTGTTAGGTGATGGAAGAGTATGTATGACATTGAATTTAGAATCTTTATTAAATATGAGAGGTGAAAAGCATGGATGATTTGTTATGTTTTCATACACAAGAGACTATTTATGGCATTCCATTAAAATATGTAGAGGAAACATTGGCCAAACAAAAAATAACAAAAGTCCCACGTCTTAACGATAAGTTAAGTGGTCTTTGTAATTATAAAGGAATTATTTATCCAGTGCTTTCTTTTGATCGTTTATTAGGTGTGAATGAGACTCATCAGGAGATATGCATGTTATTGCTTCGTGTTCATAAATATCAAGTTATTTTAGAAATTCATGATATACCTTATATGACTTATGGCTCAAGTATAGTCAATCAAGTTCCCTATGAAGGTGGAAGTGAAGATATAAAGATTGATCAGTTGTGTCAAGAAGATAATCATTATATTTATGTCTTAAATATGCCTCTCATTTTAGACAATATTGCTGAGCATATATTAGTCAATGAATAGACTTTCATTATTTAATAACCCCAAAAGTTAGATCATAACTAGAGGGGTTTTCTTTTCTAGAAAATTCGTTGTTTCTTTAAAGAGTCTTGTTATAATAAATAACAATGGAGGAATAAAATAATGATTAAATGTATTGTATGTGACTTAGATGGAACACTTATCAAAAGAGATGATACAATTGAAGAAAAAACCTTATTAGCTTTAAAACAATATATGAATCAAGGAATTGAATTTATGATAGCAACAGGAAGAGATTATAATATGGTTGTTGATCTATTAAATGATTATCAATTAGATTGTGATTTAATATTAAATAATGGAACACAATACTGTAATTATAATCAGTCTATTAATCAAATATATCCAATGGATAATCAATCATTTCAAAAAATAACAAAGATTTTAAATGATTATGGATATTTATTAGCTATTCATACAGATCATGGAAAATATTCATTAAGAGATGCTGATGAATTTTGGAATTATCATATGACATTATTATTAAATTCAAAACAATTTCCAGATCAAGAATTACCTAAAAAAACATTTACAACAAGAGAAGGCTATCTTAGAGACTTTCATTATGTAAAGACTCCTCAGGAAATCATTGAACAAGGAATAAAAGTTTTAAAAATTGATGCCCGTCATCATGATGCAAGTTTAGTTCAAGGAATTAAAAATCAATTAAATATAGATTATTTAGATATCTCTTCTTCATTTGAAGAAAATATGGAAATTACAACCAATCAAATGAATAAAGGAAAAATGCTTAAAAAAGTCATTGAACAAAAAGGTTATCATATAGATGAAGTGGCAGTATTTGGAGATGGTGAGAATGATCATGATATGTTAAAACATTTTCAATATTCTTTTGCACCTATGAATGCTTGTGCTCTTGCAAAGCAGGCAGCTCATTATTGTCTTGAAAAGACTGTTGATGAGGGAGCAGTTTATGAAGGTTTTGAAATATTAAGACAATTTCATTTAATGTAGTGAAAGTGAGTGATTAAAATTCACTTTCTTTTATTATAGAAGATAAGTCAAAAAAAAGATTTTCTGATATAATAAAGATAATATCAAGATTTTATTTGGAGGCAAGAATATGGCTATTAATATTAAAGAGATTTTGGCAGAAGGATTACTAAAACTCTGTGAGACAACACCACTCAATACAATTACAATTCAACAGCTTCTCAATCAAACAGGAGTCAGTCGGCAAACATTCTATAATCATTTTGCTGATAAAAATGATTTAATTCAATATATTTATTTGAGTAAAATTATTCCTGAATATAATTATGCAGATAATATTGAAATGGATTTTTATGAATCATTACGAGATAGTTTTTATAGAATGAAAAAGTATCATTATTTTATGAAACAGGCATGTTTAATGGAAGATCAAAATTGTTTGAAAGATTATATGTTAGAACATTGTAAACAATTTGATTTACAATGGCATCAAAAATTATATGGTGATACACCTATGCCAGATACATTACGTTTTGCAACTGAGTATCATGCAAGTGCATCAAATAGTATGACGCTTTCATGGATATTATCAGATATGCCATCAAGTTGTGAAGAAATGGCACAATTAATTACACAGTTAAGAGGAATAGGCATGGATAAACTTTTTGAAGGTTCACAAATCAAAAAGAATCCTTATCAAAAGAGCAATTCATAAAAATAAGTGTTATAATAAAATGTATAAGAGGAGGTTTTAAAATGAAGAACCTATTATCAAAAATAAGAGTTATAGGGGTACCAATCATTTTATGCCTGGCTCTTATTTTTACCAGTATAGAATCCATTCTTTCTAATAGCAATCTTCAGGGAAATGCACGTGTTATCAATTATACTGGAATTGTTCGTGGTGCGACTCAAAGACTGGTTAAGATGGAGCTTAATCATCATCCTAATGATGAACTGATTACAAAGTTAGATAAGATTTTATTAGGTTTATCAAAAGGAAGTGATGAATTGAATTTAATTAAGTTAAATGATAATCATTTTCAAACATTATTAGGAGAAATGGAAGAAGATTGGGCAGATATCAAAAATGAAATCTATCGCTTTCGTGAAGATGATGCTTATAAAGAAGAACTCTTTACAATGAGTGAAGATTATTTTGAACTTGCTGATCAGACAGTTTTAGCAGCCGAAGTCTATAGTGAAAATGTTGTACAAGATACCAGAGATTTTCTTTTTTATATGAATGCTTTCTTTATTGGAATGGCTATTATTTTTGCAATCCTAGCCTTTTATCAGGAAAAAAGACGTCAAAAACTGATTGAAGCAGAAAAAAAGAATAGAGAAAAAAGCGAACAATTATCTAAGCGTTTTGAAGATATGCTTGTCCCAATGAATGAAATATCAGAACTGATGTATGTTTCAGATATCGAAACATATGATTTATTATTTGCTAATGAAGCAGGAAAGAAAACATTCCATATTGATAATACAAAAAAGAATAAATGTTATAGAGTAATTCAAGGTTTTGATGCTCCATGCCCATTTTGTACAAATCATCTTTTATCAATGGATGAAACTTATTCATGGGAATATACCAATCCTTTAACCAAACGTCATTATTTACTTAAAGATCGTTTGATGGAGTGGGAAGGACGTTTAGCAAGAATGGAAATTGCTTTTGATATTACAGAAACAGCAAATGAAAAGATTGAATTAAAGAAGCGTTTAGAAAGAGATAATATTCTTGTCGATTGTATTCGTGAACTTTATCGGAATCATGATTTGTTAGCAGCAATGAACTATATGTTAGAACATATTGGTCAAATGTTTGGAGCCCAACGTGCCTATGTATTCTTAATGGAAGGTGATTATGCAAGTAATGTAGCAGAGTGGTGCCAAGAAGGAATTGTTCCACAAATAGATAACTTACAGAATGTTTCTTTATCTGAATTTGCATTATGGATAGAAATGTTTAAACAACAAAAGGATATTGTTATTGAAAATATTGAAAGTTTAAAAGAAAAACAAAGAGCAGAGTATGAATTCTTAAAGAAACAGGATATTCAAAGTGTTATTATGGTTTCGATTGAAAAAGGTGGCTTATTAGCTGGTAGTATTGGTTTAGATAATCCAGATCCAAGCCTAATGAGTAATGCAGTGACTTTTTTAGAAACTCTACGTTATTTTGTAATGTTAGCTATTCGTAGATATGAAGATGAAAAAATGTTACAGCGTTTAAGTTATGTTGATACATTAACATCATTCTATAATAGAAATCGATTTATAGAAGATATTGAAAAGATTGAAAAAGAAACAAATTCTATTGGTGTTATCTATTTGGATATTAATGGACTTAAAGAAGTTAATGATCATTTTGGACATCTTTCAGGTGATAACTTATTAAAAAGATGTGCAGATATTATCCAAAAAAGCATTGAAAAAGGATCTTTCTATCGAATTGGTGGAGATGAATTTGTTGTGATATGTCAAACAATAGATGAAGAAGAGTTCTTATCATATGTTAATCATTTAAAAGAACATTTTGCTCAGATTAATGACTGTAAAGCAGCGATAGGATATAAATGGAGTGATTCTTCACAAAATATTAAAAAATTAATTAATATTGCTGATGAACTGATGTATCAGGATAAACAGTCATTTTATGAACAGCATGATATGACGAGACGCTATCGATATAATCAGAAAATGTTAAAGAATCCAAAAAATAATATTGACAAATAAATAGAATTGTCAATTTATAGACAAGAATGAATAAATGTAAGTTGAACCTTCTTTGATATGTAGTAAAATAATATATAGAAAAGGAGGTTTTTATAATGAAAGTTTATAAAAACAAAAATGGTCAGGCAATGCCTGATAAAAGTCAATTTTTTGGTCCTGAAGCATTTCAAAAGATAAATCAAACAGAAATAAGATGGCTCGGGAATGCAAGTATGATGATTAATAGTCGAGGAACTAATATTATGATTGATCCATTATTAGAAGGTTTTGATATGCCTTTATTAATTGAAATGCCTATCTTACCAAAAGATATTCCATCCCTTGATGGCTTATTAATAACGCATATTGATAATGATCATTTTAGTCGTGCAACGTGCATTGATCTCCTATCTGTTTGTCAGTCTTATCATGCACCTAAGTATGTTGCGCAAGTTATGCAAGAGGAAGGGATTCCTGGAGTAGGACATAATATCCATGAAAGTTTTATGATTGATGATGTCAAGATTACACTTACACCAACATGTCATAATTGGCAAAAAGATTCAGCAAAATATAATTATCGTGAATGGAAGGAAGAAGATTATTGTGGCTATTGGTTAGAAACAGCTGATGGAACAATTTGGTTACCAGGTGATTCTAAGCTTTTAGATGCACATTTAAAAATGCCACAGCCAGATGTGATTTTCTTTGATTTTTGTGATAATGAATGGCATATCACATTAGAAGGAGCAATAACATTAGCGAACACATATCCACAAGCAGACTTGGTTTGTATTCATTGGGGATGTGTAGATGCACCTGATTTTTCACCATTCAATGGCAATCCTGAAAATTTATTAGATAAAGTTATCAATCCAGAAAGAATAAAAGTGTTAGCACCTGGTGAACCGATTGTTTTAACACGCAAAGAAAAACAATGAAAACATTATATTTAATGCGTCATGGACAAACGTTATTCAATGTTCAGCAGCGAATCCAAGGATGGTGTGATTCACCATTAACAGAGTTAGGAATTCAACAGGCAAAAAAAGCAGGACAATATTTTAAAGAACATCAAATTCATTTTGATCATGCTTATTCCTCTACATCTGAAAGATGTTGTGATACATTAGAACTTGTGACGGATATGCCTTATACAAGACTAAAAGGATTAAAAGAAAATTTTTATGGTGAACTAGAAGCTGAAAGTGAAAGATTAAATGCTCATTTAACACCACAGGATTGTGAAACGTTTTATTTACAATTTGGTGGTGAATCTTCTGAAACTGTAAAAGAGAGAATGATAAAAACTTTAACAGAAATTATGCAACAAGATGATCATCAGAGTGTATTAGCAGTGAGTCATAGCGGAGCCTGTTTTAATTTTTTAAGAGCTTTTCAAGATCCAATGGAAGAATTAAAAAAAGGTTTTGGAAATTGTTGTATTTTTGTATATAAATTTGATAATAATAAATTTTATTTAGAGAAAGTCATTAGACAAAAGGAGGATTAAAATGGAGTATGTGAAACTAGGGCGTTCAGATTTAATGGTATCAAGAATCTGTTTAGGATGTATGGGATTTGGGGATGCTCAAAAAGGGATGCATTCATGGACATTATCTTATGAGGAATCAAAAAAGATAATTAAATATGCATTAGATAAAGGAATTAATTTCTTTGATACAGCAATGGCTTATCAGGGAGGAACCAGTGAAGAGTTTTTGGGACGTGCAATTCAAGAATATGCTCATCGAGAAGATGTCATCATTGCGACTAAATTCTCTAATCGTACAGCAGATGATTTAGCACGTGGTGTAACTGTTATTGAACATATTGAAAATTGCTTAAATGCAAGTTTAGCACGTTTAAAAATGGATTATGTGGATTTATATATTTATCATAGCTGGGATAACAATGCCCCTATTGAAGAAGTGATGGAAGGGTTACATCGTGTTATTAAGCAAGGAAAAGTAAGATATATTGGTATTTCTAATTGTTATGCTTATCAACTAGCAAAAGCCAATGCATATGCGAGATCTCAAGGCTGGGAAGAATTTGTTTCTGTACAGGGACACTATAATCTGATTTTTAGAGAAGAAGAAAGAGAAATGGCTCGTTTATGTCGAGAAGAAAACATTGCTATGACGCCTTATAGTGCTTTAGCTAGTGGTCGTCTTGCGAAAAAGCCAGGAGAACAATCTAAACGTATGGTAGAAGATCAATATGCAAAAGGGAAATATGATGCATCCGTTGATGATGATTTCAAGATTATTCAAAGAGTAGAAGAACTTGCCAAAAAGAAAGAAGTTTCAATGACAGAAATCTCTCTTGCCTGGCTTTTAACTAAGGTGACTTCGCCTGTTGTTGGTGCAACTAAGCCCCATCACATTGATGGAGCAGTTGATGCAGTTTATATACAATTAACTGACTTAGAACAACAATATTTAGAAGAACTTTATAAACCTCATGCCTTAGTCGGTGTTATGGCAGAAAAGAAATAATCACATGTATAGGATTAATGCTTAGATATAAAATCTAAGCATTATTTTTTAAATTAGCAATTATAATATTTGATGTAAAGATTTATAAGTTATGTAGAAAAAATATAAAAAATCTATAAAATATATAAAAATAATGTTTATATATTTATATAATGTGGTTGTCGATAAAAAAGAAATACGTATTTCAATAACAATATGAGGAGGATATATGGAAAAGTTAGAAAAGTTTTTACAAAGATTTATTGGACCTATCGCTGAAAAAATGAGTAATAATGATGTTATTCAATCAGTCGCTGAAGGTTTCATGAGAACCGGACCAGTAACATTTGGGGTTTGTATATTTGTTATTTTAGGGAATTTACCAATAACAGGATATTCTGAATGGTTGACAAGTGTTGGTTTGAAAACTCATTTTGATGCAATTTCAAATGCGAGTTTAAATGTTTTAGCTTTATATATTTCATTTACAGTTGCTTATGCTTTTGCAAAAAGAAAAGGAGATAATCCTTTATCTTGTGGTGTTTTATCATTACTGAGTTTCTTATTGATTATTCCTCAAACAGTTGAAGGAAAAGATGGTGTTATCAATGCATTTAGTGTTGATTATTTAAGTGGTACAGGGATTTTAGTTGCATTAATCTTTGCGATTATTGTTGGGGAAATGTTCCATTTCTTATCTGGTAAAGGTTTAAAGTTTAAAATGCCTGAAGGTGTTCCACCAATGGTTAGTGAATCATTTGAACCAATCTTTGTTTCCATGATTATTGTTGCATTTGCATTTTTAGTAAGAGTTGGTTTTGGTTATACATCATTTGGAAGTTTTGTTAATTTCTTTGATCAAACAATTGGTGCATTTATTATTAAAATTGGTTTATCATTGCCAACAATCTTCTTATTATATTTTGCTGCTAATTTATTATGGTTCTTTGGTATTCATCCAAATACAGTTTATAGTGCATTTGTACCATTACAAATGACTCTTGTTTTAACAAATATTGCTGATGCACAAGCAGGTAGACCATTAACTTATTTAACAATTACGCTTGTTTCCTTATTTGCTTCATTTGGAGGAAATGGAAATACAATTGGTTTATGTTTATCAATGTTTACAGCTAAGAGTGAAAGATATAAAAAGATGTTAAAGTTAGCATTTATTCCAAACTTATTTAATATTAATGAACCACTTATTTTTGGTATGCCAGTTATGTTAAATCCTATCTTCTTTATTCCAATGGTTTTCTGTAATGTTGTGATGGGATTAATTGGATTGGCTGCTACACAGATCTTTACATTTACTTTTAATCCAGCTATGTCATTGTTGCCTTGGACAACACCATTCTTTGTAAAAGCATTTATGGCAGGTGGGGTTTCATTGTTAATTATGGTATTGATATTATTAGCGGTGAATACTTTGATGTATTATCCATTCTTTAGAATTGCTGATAAAAAAGCATATGAAGAGGAACAATTAGCAAAGGCTGGTGAGCAACTTGAGTCAGTTGAGTAAAGATTTCTTATGGGGTGGTGCGATTGCTGCCAATCAGGCTGAAGGAGCTTACCAAGAAGGTGGTAAAGGATTATCACTTATGGATATTGCGACAGCAGGGAAAAAGGGTGTATCACGTCAGTTTACAAAAGGTGTAGAAAAAGATGTTTATTATCCTAATCATGAAGGAATTGACTTCTATCATCGTTATCAAGAAGATTTAGCATTATGTGAAGAAATGGGTTTTAAATGTTTTAGAACTTCTATAGCGTGGACAAGAATATTTCCTCATGGTGATGAAAGTGAACCTAATGAAGAAGGGTTAAAATTCTATGATCATTTATTTGATGAAATGATAAAAAGAGGAATGCAACCCGTTGTTACAATTTCTCATTATGAAATGCCTCTTTATTTAGCACAGAATTATGGTGGTTGGGCAAATAGAAAACTTATTGATTTTTATCTCAACTTTTGCAAAATTATATTTGAAAGATATAAAGGAAAAGTCAAATATTGGATGACATTTAATGAAATTAATTCAGTGATCTTTATGCCTGAAGTTGCAGGCGTAGTAGATCGCAGTCAAGCTGATTTTAAACAACGTAGTTATCAGGCTGCTCACCATCAGTTTGTTGCAAGTGCCAAAGCTGTTCAATTAGGACATCAAATTGATCCAGAGAATAAAATTGGTTGTATGGTTTTAACATTGGTAAAATATCCTTTAGTTGCAAAACCAGAAGATGTTTTATTAGCAGAAGAAAAGATGCGTTATGGAACATTTGCTTTTACAGATATTCAGGTGCGAGGACATTATCCTCATTATGTGAAAAAACTAGTTGAACGTCAAGGAATTCATGTTCAAATTGAACCAGAAGATTATGAAACAATGAAAAATGGTTGTGTAGATTATATTGGATTTTCTTATTATTCTTCATCAGCTGCTACAACAGATGAAACGGTTGAAAAAACAGGTGGTAATATTGTTTCAGGTGTTAAAAATCCATATCTTCCAACAAGTGAATGGGGATGGCAAATAGATGCCAAAGGATTACGTTACATTCTTAATCGTTTTTATGAACGTTATGAAATTCCACTCTTTATTGTTGAAAATGGATTAGGTGCTTATGATCAAGTTGATGAAAATGATTATGTTGAAGATGATTATCGTATTGCTTATTTAAAAGCTCATATTGAGGAAATGAAAAATGCGATTATTGAAGATGGTGTTGATATCATTGGTTATACACCATGGGGATGTATTGATTTGGTTTCAGCAGGAACTGGTGAAATGAGTAAACGTTATGGTTTTATTTATGTTGATCGTGATGATTTAGGAAATGGTACATTGAAACGTAGCCGTAAAAAATCATTTGATTGGTATAAGCAAGTCATTGCATCTCATGGAGAGAATTTATGAGAATTGCAGTTTTTGATGTCGGTGGAACCTTTATTAAACATTCATTGATGATAGATGATGTGATGACCTCCCAAGGAAAGGTTCCAACGCCACGTGATTCTCAAGAAGATTTTCTTTCTACAATTGAAACATTGCTAGAAGATATGCAAGATGTAGAAGGGATAGCTTTTTCAATGCCAGGTGTCATTGATGTTAAACGTAAGTATATTCATGCAGGTGGAAGTTTAACTTATAATAATCATACTGATGTCACATTATGGGAAAAACGATTTCAATTACCTATTGAAATTGAAAATGATGCCAGATGTGCCGCTATTGCTGAATTAGAAACTGGGAATATGCAAGGTATATCTCAAGGTGTTGTCTTGACATTTGGAACAGGTGTTGGGGGTGGATTGATTATCAATGGAGATATCTACAAAGGTTCTCATTTCATTGCTGGAGAAGTGAGCGTGATTTTTTCCAAAGATCCTCAAATCCATCATTCACAAGGTTTATTTGGTGCTATTGGCAGTGTATACAATCTTGTTGAAAAAATTGCAAAAGCAAAAAATAGTGATACCCGTGATGGGAAAGAGGTTTTTGATTGGATTGCTATGGGGGATTCTATAAGTGTTAATATTTTTGAAGAATATTGTCGAGAAGTTACATTAGAATTTCACAATATTCAATGCTTATTAGATCCACAAAGAATCTGTATTGGTGGAGGTGTTAGTGAAAATCCTATATTTATAGCTGGCTTACAAAAAGCAATAGATGATTTTTATGCAACCTTACCAATTCAATTCCCACATGCTGAAATCATGAAATGTCGTTATTGTAATGATGCGAATATGTTAGGGGCTTATTACCATTATAAAAAACAACGATGAAAGATTCATTCTTTCATCGTTTATGTATTCTTATATTGGAGAGGACTTTTACCAGTTTGTTCTTTAAAAACTTTATGAAAATGACTTTGACTAGAAAATTGTAAAATATCAGCAATTTCAGCTAAAGTATAAGAA
Organism: Candidatus Stoquefichus sp. SB1; assembly: GCF_001244545.1. Lineage (NCBI taxonomy): Bacteria > Bacillati > Bacillota > Erysipelotrichia > Erysipelotrichales > Erysipelotrichaceae > Candidatus Stoquefichus > Candidatus Stoquefichus sp. SB1. The sequence continues at coordinate 387,897 of NZ_LN852695.1, forward strand.
GAATTTTTAATTAAAAACTGAGCTTCCTGAACTTTCTTTTGATTCATATACTGTTTAATAGATTGACCAGTTATTTTCTTAAATTGAGTTGAGAGATAACTGGCATTCATACCAGTAAGTTCGCTTAAATCATTTAAGGTTATTGTTTCATGGAGATGATGAGAAATATAATTCTTACAAGATTTTATCCAATAAGGATTTTGAATATGCTTATATCTTTTCACTAAATTGGTAAAATCTACAATTGCATCAGCAATCAAATCATGCAGTTCTCGAGCATTTTGACAATGATCAATTTTACTAATATAAACATCACTAAGACTATAAGCCTTAGCAATTGGAACACCAACATCAATAACACCTCTTGTAAAGAGTGTGATTGCAGCCACCAATTTATATTTTATAGAAGTCATATGATTTTGAGATAATTCACGACCATCTTTAATTTGCATGAGTTCATTCATGAGAATGCGGGCCTGTGTGCTATTTTCTTCTTGAATAGAATTGATAATTTTCTTTTCATAAGAATAACTAAAATCATGCATTGGATTTTCTCTGATTGTAAAGATTTCATGATGCATAGAGTCCTCTTGTTTTAAAGGCTGTGAGGAAGGTTGTTTATAATTTTTCTTAAGAATATTAGGATCTAAGACTTCTCCTGTAATGATTTGATAAATAAATAAAATAGAATCACCGGTTGTATGATTGACATAAGGTAAATGAAAGAAGTCTTGAATTGTATATTTTGAAATAACATGAGTTAAAAAGGCATAATCAGATGGTTTATCCTGTGAAGATATCTTTTTATTAAAGATGGGTCCTATACATATATAAGCAATATCATTTAATGAATACGGAAAGAAAAGAAATGATGCTTGATGATAAAAATGCATGAATGTTTTATAGTCATTAATATGATTTTCTTTGATCATTTTTTGATAATAATCATCTTCTAACTTTAAAAAAGATTGTGATGAATCAATAATCATTAAATCTTGAGAAAGTAAAAAAAGAGGAAGATCAAAATGATGATAAAGAGGATCTAATAATTGAATCAATTCTTGTTTACTTTGTATCATAAATATCATCCTTTCTTTATTATTTTACAATTAATAAACATAAAAAGAAATCATTTTATAGAAAAGAGGGAAAAGTATGTTAAAAGAAAATTTTTTATGGGGTGGAGCAATCGCTGCCAATCAGTTTGAAGGTGGGTATAATGAAGGTGGAAGAGGTTTAGCAACTTCTGATACAAAAACGAATGGTTCCCTAACACGTAAACGAAAACATAGTTTTTTAGATGAACATAATCAAATTATTTATTTACATGAAAGTGAATGGATTTCTCATCAATATCAGGCAGTGATTGATCAAGATATATATTATCCTAGCCATAAAGCTGTTGATTTTTATCATTGTTATAAAGAGGATATTGCTTTAATGGCTGAAATGGGATTTAAGTGTTTTAGAATGTCAATCTCATGGACACGTATCTTTCCACAAGGCAATGAAGAGAAACCTAATGAAGAAGGATTAAAATTTTATGATCAAGTATTTGATGAATGTTTAAAATATGGAATTGAACCTGTTGTCACAATCAATCATTTTGATATGCCTATTTATTTAGCACAACATCAAGATGGTTGGTTATCACGTCAAACAATAGATTGTCATTTGAGATATTGTCAAACTTTATTTGAACGTTATAAAGGAAAAGTCAAATATTGGATGACATTTAATGAAATCAATCTCTTACGTGGTTATGCAACATTAGGTATTCATGAAATGACACCACAAAAATATTATCAGGCTCTTCACCATATATTTATAGCAAGTGCTTTAACTGTTCAACTTGGACATCAAATAGATAAAAATAATCAAATAGGGATGATGTTAGCCAATATTCTCACATATCCAGAAAGCTGTAATCCTCAAGATGTGGCATTAGAATTAAATGTTTCAAGACGTTTAAAATATCTCTTTGCAGATGTTCAATGTCGAGGATATTATCCATCATATGCCTTAAAACTAATGGAAAAAGAAAATATTCAATTAGTCAAAGAAGAAAGTGATGATCAAATTCTTAAAAACGGCTGTGTCGATTATATTGGATTTAGCTATTATAATTCTGGTGTTGTTACAACGCGTGAAGATGCAGGTATGGCATTAGGAAATGGTGTCCAAATGGCACATAATCCTTATTTAAAAGAAAGTGCATGGAAATGGCCAATTGATCCAATCGGATTGCGTATCTCACTTAATTTATTATGGGATAGATATCAAAAACCATTGTTTATTGTAGAAAATGGTTTAGGGGCTGAAGATCATGTTGAAGAAGATGGTTCTATTCATGATGATTATCGTATTGACTATATGCGTGATCATATTATAGAAATGAAAAAGGCTGTTGAAGAAGATGGTGTTGATCTGATTGGTTATACACCATGGGGATGTATTGATTTGGTTTCTGCGGGAACAGGTGAAATGAAGAAAAGATATGGAATGATCTATGTTGACATGGATGATGAAGGTAAAGGAACTTTAAAGAGAATGAAGAAAGATTCTTTTTATTGGTACCAAAAAGTTATTCAATCTCATGGAGAAGAATTATAAGTATAGAAAAAGTGATATCAAATGGTATCACTTTTCATTATCTTAATGTTTTATACTCTAGAAATTACTCATTATAAAGTTGTTATGGATTAAATATATTTTCAATGATTAGATATGTTATTATGACAAAAAATAATCATTATTCATTATATAATGAATAATGAGGAGGAAAATGAATGTTTAAATTACAAAAATTATCTATACTTATCATTTCTTTTCTTGTCTTAACAGGTTGCGATGTTTTATATACATCAAATAAGCAGTTAAAGACTTATACTCATAAGTCAGAAAAAGTTCTTTTGATTTGCGATGATTTATATGGAGAATTAGAAGTCATCACAAATATTATCCAATCAAAAGTATCATGTACTCTCTATTCTATTGGTGATTATCAAAAACCAGACATGAATCAATATGATATTATTCTTATTGGAACAACACCAATAGAAGATGAACCAAGTGTTGAAATGATAGATTTTTTAAATCAAATGAGTTTAAAAAATCAGAAAGTCTCTACATATTGGATTGGTGCAATGAACAATCAAATTTATGAATCACATATAAAACAATATATAAAAAGCAATAACATACTCCCTGGACTTGGTTTTAATAATGATGAAATATCAGAAAAAGAATTAATAACTTATTTTATATACGAATGGTTATTGATGATTTATTGATGTAAGAAATATAAATCCTGGCTAAGCTGTTGTAATGATGATACATCTAATATCTGATAACAGCTTCTTTTTCTTTTACTAATATACTGTTTTTGACAAAAATTATTAAGCACACGTTGTAATTGGCGATAACTACAGCCAATCATTTCAGCTACCAATACAAAATTATCTTCAATCATCATATCATCTTGACAGGCAATTAAATAAGATGCCAATCTATTTTTAACAGGATAATTCATAGAAATAGAAGAATTATGATTAGTATTATATAACTTACAAGAGATTGTTTGAGCAAGATAACGCATAAAAATGGGGTCATTAAAAAGCTCATTTTTGTAAAGTTCAATCGATATACTTAAACAATATATATCATCTATTGCATAGATATCATTAATAACATCACGATTATTTAAGAACTCGACTTCTCCTAGAATATAAATAGGATAAGCAAAACAATTTAAAACCGTAGAACCATTAGCAGTTGTATGACTTACTTTTAATTTTCCTTTCACTAAAATATATAAGTAATCTAATCTTTGACCTTGTCTTAAAAGATATTGTCCTTTAGAAAATGAAACAAATTCAAAATATTGATAATTCATTTCACTCATCACATGATTATCTTTAAGCATTTTTATGTAATTATCTTTTAGATTCATAATATCACCGCCTATAATATGACATATGTCCTATTATAAAGCAAGACTTATTGTTTATAATGCCATAGGAGGTTGATATAATGATAATTTTACTAGCGATATTAAGTGGAATGATTATTACAATAATGAATGTTTTTAATGGACAGTTATCTTTTTATTATGGTGAATATTTAGCGATAGTTATTATTCATTTGATTGGTTTGATAACATTGATATTGATTTTAATCATTAAAAAAGAAAAAATAACATTTCAAAATAGGATTCCTTTGATCTTATATAGTGGAGGAATGATTGGTGTTTTTACAGTACTTTTTAATGTTATGACAGTTCAATCATTAGGAGCATCTTTATTAACTGTTCTTGGATTATTAGGACAAATGATAACTTCTATTATCTTAGAATATAATGGCTGGTTAGGAATTGCTCAATCAAAACTTAACAGCAAACAGTTGATGAGTTTAATGATTATCATCATTGGAATTGGAGTGATGATGTTATGATCGCGATTATATGTGCTATAATGGCAGGCGTAACAATTGTTCTGAGTCGAACAGTGAATGGCTATTTAGGACAAAGAATAGGTGTTTATCAGAGTACGTTCTTTAATTATTTTACGGGACTGTTATTGAGTATCGTTGTTTTATTATGGATGGGAATATCTACAGTAGGATATGATTTTACATTATTTTATAAGCAACCCACTATCATGATTGGTGGAATCATAGGGGTTTTTAATATCCTTATTCTTAATCTGATTGTGTCTAAAATTTCTCCAGTTCAACTTACATTAGTCTGTTTTATTGCTCAATTAACAACAGGAATTATCTTAGATTATTATATTTATGATATCTTTTCAATCAATAAATTAATCGGCTGTTTCATTGTGATTATGGGATTGTTTATGTATCAGCGAGCAGATAAAAATAGTCATTTCTAAGATAATAATTATCAGAAGATATGTTATAATAATAAAAACTGACTATTATTGTTCGTGTTGTCAAAAATGAAAAGGAGAAAATAATGATTAGAGAAATTATTAAGGATCAATTTTTATTATGTCGAAAGTCAAGTGATGCGACAGTTGATGATTTATATATTATTGATGATTTAAAGGATACAATGAATGCATATCAGGAAAGTTGTGTTGGCATGGCTGCTAATATGATTAATGAATTAAAGAGAATTATTGCAGTTAAAGAAAATGATGATATTCTTGTTTTGATTAATCCAGTTATTATTAAAACAGCTGGACATTATTATGAAACTGAAGAAGGTTGTTTGTGCCATGAGGGAACTCAAAAGACAAAAAGATATGAAAAGATTAAAGTACAGTACCATGATGATAAATTTAAAATGAAGATAAAAACATTTAGTGGTTTGACTGCTCAAATTATTCAACATGAGATTGATCATTGTAATGGTATTTTGATTTAATAAAGGAATGATAAATCATGAAATTGATGAATAGATTAAAGAATATTGGTCCTGGTGCACTTGTTGCTGCAGCATTTATTGGCCCTGGAACAATCACAGTTTGTTCAAGCTCAGGAGCAAGTTATGGGTATACATTATTGTGGGTTCTACTATTTTCCACTATAGCAACCATTATGTTTCAGGAAATGGCAGCAAGACTAGGAATTGTTACAGGACAAGGTCTAGGTGAGAATATCAGAGAGCGAATGACTCAAAAAGTCATAAAGATCCTGATGATAAGCATTGTTGTGCTTGCTATTTTTGTAGGAAATATTGCTTATGAAACAGGGAATTTAACAGGTGGAGCAATGGGATTAACAAGTTTGCTGCCATCAGTTTCTTTGCAGACAATAGCGCTTGTTATGGGAATGGGAGCGATTGTGTTATTATATTCAGGGAGTTACCGATATATAGAGAAGTTTTTAACAGGTTTGGTTTTGGTGATGGCATTTGCTTTCATTTTAACAACTATCTTATCCCGACCTAATCTTTATGAGATATTTCAAGGCTTTATTCCAAGTTTTCATAATGTGGACTGGTTAAGTGTTGTTGGATTAATTGGAACAACGGTTGTTCCCTATAATCTATTTTTACATTCTTCTAGTGCTGCCCAGCGATGGCAAAATAAAGAAGATATACATAATGCTAGAATAGATACAATTTTATCTATTGGACTTGGTGGGATTGTTTCTATGTGTATTGTAACTGTTGCAGCTACAAACTGTGCTGGTTTAGACATTCAAAGTGGTGGTGATTTAGCCCAGGCTTTACAACCTGTACTAGGTGATTTTGCAACTGTTTTAGTAAGTATTGGATTATTTGCTGCTGGGTTAACTTCAACTATTACAGCACCTTTAGCAGCAGCTTATGCAATCAGTGGCATTCTAGGCTGGAAATTGGATATGAAATCTCATAAATTTCGTTTGGTCTGGTTTATTGTTATTGTATTTGGAATGTTTTTAACGGCTATCAATCAGTCTACACCAACGCAGTTGATATTGATTGCCCAGGGGGCGAATGCTATTATCTTACCAATTATGGCAATCTTTTTAATGATTTGTATGAATGATCAGAAGTTGGGGCAATATCGTAATGGAAAGTTCAGTAATGCAATGGGAGTGATTGTGCTGTTTGTCACAATCTTGATATGTATTAAAAATATATTAGGTATTTTGGGATAAGAAAACATGTTATAAATTTCATAACATGTTTTTTTGTTGATAAAATCAATATAAATTATTTGTCGTTATTTGTATAATGAAGTTGGCTTAAGGGAATAGTAAAGTTTCAAAAGCAATAATCGTTTCACCAAAGAAAGTATTACTACGATTTAAATCATGTGAAAAAGAATCATATTGACCAATTAATATGGGAAGTGTGGAATACTTAAAAATAGGGGAATCTTGATTACCAATGAAACTAATAATTGAAACATGATTCTGATGAGCAGTTTCAACTATCTCATTTAAGCGTGGTGTTTTTCCAGAATATGAGATAACAATTAAGATAGTGTCCTGGTTAAAGATTTGACTAAACATTTCCATATGGACAACACACATTGACTGATAATTAAGTAATGTTAAACGTTGTTGCATATATTCTGCAATGGGTGCAGAAAAACCAAGACCAAAAACAACAATTCTTTTTTGTTTATCTTCAAGCAAATGAGAAAACTGAGCTTGATACTCATGATAGCGATGCTTAAAATCGTTAGATGTATCCTTGGTAGATGTCAGGTGATAAATCATATCACTATATCCTTCAAAACCAAACTTATTACAAAGTTTATAAATGGTTGAAGTACTTGTATAGTTATCTTTTGCCATTTGACGTATACCAATTGACTTTAATTCCTCAATATGTTCTTTCATATAGGCAACTATTTGTAATTCTAAGTCATTAAGTTCATATTTCTCTGATAAATGCACAATATTCATGAGAATTCACCTCCTAGCACAATTATGTCATAGAAAAAAGAAAGGGGCAAGAAATTATGGCAAAAACAATGTATGATCCATGGTCAAAAATTACAACAAGAAATGGTTATGCTGGTGATGAAGTGATTTCAGCATTACAAAAATCAATCCGTCGAGGATTAGAAGAACAGGCATGTATGTTTGCTTATGAACTTTATGTTTCCTCTCCACAATTAGAAGAAAAATTATGGCGCAGATTATTAACAATTTCAGTTGAAGATATCGGTATGGGAAATCCTATGGCAGCTATCATGGTGAATAATTTATATCGAATGAGTAGAGAATTTGATTATTCTGATGGTGATAGATCTATCTATTTTATTCATGCAATTCGTTATATGTGTCAATCTGAAAAAGATCGTTCAAGTGATTTATTAAAGAATATCTGTATTAAATCTTTTGCGATGGGAAAATTTCCAGAAGTTCCTGATTACGCATTAGATAAACATACACAACGTGGGCAGGCAATGGGGAGAGATTCTTTTCATTTCTTAAATGAAGCCAGTCAAGTGATTCCACAAAAAGAAGTAGATAATGATTATAAAGAAAGATATGCAAAGATCTTAGAAGAATATGATCCAGAAAATGTTGTTGATTCAGCATTTCAATTTAATGGATGGCAATTTTAATATAAGGGAGAAAGAGAATGATTAGTGGTTTAGAGAGATTATTAGCACCATTTGCTAATAAATTAGGGAATCAAAGACATCTACAAGCTATTTCTAATGGAATGATGATGTCATTAGCTTTAATTGTGGTGGGTTCTATTTTCTTAATTGTAGCCAATCCCCCAATTAATTTAGATCTTGTTGATTTAAATACAGGTAATATATTTTTAAAAGCGTTAATTGGATGGAAGCAATGGGCAGTTGCTAATTATAATACAATTACAATTCCGTATACAATGACAATGGGACTCATTGGTTTAGTGACATCATTTGGAGTGAGTTATTGTTTAGCTGAAAGTTATAAAATGAAAGCAGCTATTAATGGAATTATTTCAATGTGTGTCTTTTTAATGATTGCAGCACCTGTTAATGATGGACAATTATCAATGGCTTTCTTAGGTGCTGATGGTTTATTTGTTGCTTTAATTATTGGATTATTATCAGTTGAAATTTGTCGTGTTGTTGGAAATAAAGTTGTCTTTACATTTCCTGAGAGTGTGCCTACAGCAGTTACAAACTTCGTGAATTCATTATTGCCATTAGCTGCTAATATTATCATTATTTATGGATTAAATTTAATAGTTATCGCTTTTTCTCATCAAGCTTTACCTGAGTTAATTATGAGTATTTTAACACCAGCAATTTCTGGAGTAGATAATGTCTGGGCATTTATGGGTATTTTTGCTTTTTCAAATATTTTATGGTTATTTGGAATTAATGGTTCTTCAATTATTTTCCCTATTGTTTTTACTTTAGGATTAACAAATTCAGGATTGAATGCTGATTTAGTTAATAGTGGAAATGCAGCAGAACATGTCATGAATTTACAGATGTATCGTTATGCCGTATTGGGCGGTGGAGGAAATACATTAGGATTAGTTTTATTAATGTGTTTTTCACATGTTAAACATTTAAGATCTATTGGTCGATTAAGTGTTATTCCAGGAATTTGTGGAATTAATGAACCTGTTATTTTTGGTGGACCTATTGTCTTAAATCCTATTTTAGCTATTCCATTTGTATTAATGCCATGTATTTCAATAGGTTTAGGAGCATTAGTTCAAAATAGTGGACTTGTCAGTATGGGATATATTATAGATCCATCATTTACACCGTTTTTCGCTCAAGGATTTTTATCAGCATTAGATTTTAGAAATGTGATTTTTATGTGTGTATTGGTTGCTATAAGTGTAGCTGTTTATTATCCTTTCTTTAAAGTTTATGAAAAATCAATAGATGAAAAAGAAGATCAAGAATAAGTTATTATAGAAGATTTCATATGATGATATGAAATCTTTTTCGTTACAGTTGTTCAGAATTTCTATTTTGGGTTATAATTATAAAAAGGTGATGAACATGAATGAATTTGAAAAATTAAAACGAGATATATTAACATGTCAGGCTTGTCAGGATATTATCCCTTATGCACCACGACCTATCTTTCAAGGACAACAAGATTCCTTCATTATGCAAATTAGCCAGGCCCCATCAAGAAAAGTAATGGAAACTGGATTACCTTTCAATGATGTGAGTGGGGAAAAGCTAAGAAATGAATGGTATCAGATAACATCAGAACAATTCTATAACCCGCAATATTTCTACATCACTTCGATTGGTAGATGTTTTCCTGGCAAAGCCAAAACAGGTGATAATCCACCATCATTTCAATGTGCACAACGCTTTTTAAAGAAAGAATTAGAAGTTGTTCAACCACAAATTTATATTTTAATTGGAAGTTATGCAGCAAAATTCTTCTATCCTGATTTAACATTAGAAGAATTAATTTTTAATGATCATAATTATTTAGGAAAACCATTATTTGTCTTACCACATCCTTCACCACTTAATCGAAAGTGGTTAAAAGACCATCCTGATTTTGAAAACAAAAGAATTATTGAGATTCGCAAACAGATTCATCATATCTTGCAGCAATCACAAACATTTCCTATAGATTCTGATTGAAAGCAAGCATAAAACTTGTAAAAAATCATAAAATATTGTTATAGTGGAGCTAGGTGAAAAGTGATGGTGATAGATGAATGATTAAAAATGATCTTGAAAAATATCAAGTGAAATATCAAGAGAATGCTGTTTTAAAAGAATATACGACTTTACATATTGGTGGAGAGGCTGATTATATTGTTTTTCCTAATTCTATATCACAAATCCAAATATGTGTAACTTTGTTTAAAAAATATCAGATTCCTTATACTGTCTTAGGAAAAGGAAGTAATGTTTTAGTATTAGATGAGGGATATCGAGGAGGTATTATTCTTTTGGATGATAACTTTTCAGATATTGAAATGATGGATAAAACACATGTTAAGGTCCAAGCAGGAATGACGTTAAAAGGATTATGTCAGTTTTGTTTAACTCAGCAGCTTACAGGATTAGAGTTTGCCTGTGGAATTCCTGGGAGTGTAGGTGGCGCTGTCTATATGAATGCAGGGGCATATGGCGGTGAAATGAAAGATGTTGTTGAAAGTGTCATTTTTTTAGATGAACATAATACAATCAAATGTTTAAGTGGGGAGCAACTTTGTTTTCATTATCGACAAAGTTATTTTTCACAAAATCAAAGTATTATTCTAGAAGTGATTTATCGTTTAGAAATAGGTAATTTTCAACATATAGAAAAGAAAATGACTGAATTAATGAATCTCAGATATCAAAAACAGCCAATGGAAAATTATAGTGCAGGAAGTACTTTTAAACGTCCTAAAGGACATTATGCTTCAGCATTAATTAAATATTGTCAACTTCAGGGATTCAGTATTGGAGATGCTGAAGTTTCTAAAAAACATGCTGGTTTTTTAATTAATAAAGCAAATGCAACAAGTAAAGATTTTCTAACTCTTATGCATTATGTTCAAAAAGAAGTTTATGAGCAGACAGGTTATTTATTAGAAAGTGAAGTACAGATTTTAAATCATCAAGAAAAGACCTTATGAGGTCTTAGGTAAAATAATCTTTCTTCTTTTTTTAGCACATGTCTGATCATAGATGAGAGATTCAATATTCATAGCAATTAATTCACTTTTATGAAAAGAAGTAGAAGTGAGTTTTTTTGTTATATAATCAAAACAATAAATATTTGTAATACAATTAATAAAAATGTATCTATAGAAAAAAGATGAAAAATCTAAAGATTGTAAATATATATAAAGTTCACTTTGTTGAATATTATGACAATGAGAAAAGATATAAAGACCATTAGAATGATATTGTTCATAATTTTTACTTTTGTCTATTTTACGAAGAATCGCATTATTGATTTTCTCAATAACATGAGGGATATTATCATTTTGATGATCAAAAGGATTCATATCCAAAAGAGCATATAATGGTTTTTTCATATCAGCGACAGCTTCTTCAGGAGTAATTGCCTGAGTCACTTCAATACCAAAATCCAAAATAGGAATCCGTAAATCAGGTTTATCTGATTGAATAATTTCATGTTCATTGACATGAAGAATCTTTGTTAATGTTAAAGCAGCATATTTTTCAAAATAGTTTTTACTATACGTTTCACTCATATTCAACACATCCTTATATCTATTATACAAGGAAATCATCAAAATGTTGACAATAAAAAGATATCTTTTAAAATTGTATGAATAGAGAAGAAATGTTTCATATATGATATGATTAAGAAAAGAAGAGGTTGTTTATAATAAATATAGGAGGTTATATATATGTGTGGAAGATATTACTTTGATGGTGAAACCTATCAATTGGTTGGAAATATTGTTCAAGATAATCAGGTTGAATATGATGATATCAAGTGTGATTTTAATCCAGGTGAAAATATTCCTGTTATTTTATTTGAAGATGAAAAATTTGTTTTAAAACCTATGAAATGGGGATATTCAATCAATACAAGTTCTCAAAGAGTGATTAATGCACGTTGTGAAACATTGCTAGAAAAACCAATGTTTTCACATGATGCAAGAGAGCATCGCTGTCTTATCCCAGCAAAAGGGTTCTATGAATGGGATACTCATAAACATAAGTTTGCAGTTGAATCACCAAATAATCAATATCTACTGATGGCTGGAATTTATCGTGTCAAAGAAAATGAAGTGACGATTATTACAACAGCTGCTAATGATGCCATTAAACCTATTCACTCTCGTATGCCCTTAATCATTTTAGAAGAAGATATCCAAAGATGGTTATTAGATGAACATTATTTAGAAATGTTTTTAGCTTCATCAGGAGAAGACTTAAATATTGTTTCAGGACAAATGCAGCAATCATTATTTGAATAAAAGATAGGCATTATATTTGCATTTTGATTTTTAAAACAGTATGATACTTACAAAGGAGCGTGATTGTATGTTAGAAGTAGGCACAAAGGCACCTGATTTTACATTATTAAATCAAAATGGTGAAAGTGTTTCTTTAAGTGATTATCAAGGGAAAAAGGTGATTTTGTATTTCTATCCTAAAGATAATACACCAGGATGTACAAAACAAGCATGTGGATTTGCTGAAAATTACCCACAATTTCAAGAAAAAGATGCAGTCATCTTAGGTGTTAGTAAAGATTCAGTGAAATCACATAAGAAGTTTGAAGAAAAATATCAATTACCATTTCAATTATTATCTGATCCTGAAAAATCAGTCATTGAAACTTATGATGTTTTCAAAGAAAAAAACATGTATGGTAAAAAGGTTATGGGTGTTGTAAGAACAACTTATCTTATTAATGAAGAAGGAATTATTGAAAAAGCTTTTGATAAGGTCAAAGCAGCTGAAAATCCTAACCAGATGTTAAATGAATTATAGACCAAATAGGTCTTTTTCTTTTGGTGTGTTTGGGGTATACTAAGAAAAAATGAGGTGGGAATGTCGTGATTAAATTAATAGCAACTGATATGGATGGAACATTTTTAGATTCACAAAAAAACTTTGATAAAGAGTTTATTGATTTATTTTATAAGATGAAAGAAAAAAAGATAAAATTTGTAATAGCAAGTGGAAATCAATATTATCGTTTATATCAAAAGTTTCTTCCATTAAGTGAACAAATGTATTTTATAGCTGAAAATGGAAGTTATATAGCACAAGGAGCAACAGAACTTTGTTGTGATATTATCCAACCAAAAACTGTTGAAAAGTTAAAATATATTTTATCTAAAGAATCTAGAATTTTTGTTGTATTGTGTGGTAAAAAAGGAGCTTATATTCTTAAAGATTATTTTGCCTATCGTCAGGAAATAAAAAAATATTATTGTGCTTATGCTTTTATTAATTCTTTTGATGAAATTGATGATGATATTATGAAGATTGCTATTTATGATATGGAACATCATATTGAACAAATTATTGAACCTATTCAAAAACAATTACCAGACGATGTTAAAGTTGTAACTTCTGGTAATGAATGGATGGATATTCAAAATAAGAATATAAACAAAGGGGTAGCAATTAAATACTTACAACTGCTTTATAAAATAACATCTCAAGAATGTGCGGCTTTTGGAGATCAGATGAATGACTACGAAATGCTACAAGAGGTTAAATATGCTTTTGCAATGAGTAATGCAGTGAAACCAATTCAAGATATTGCTTATGAAGTTATTGGTTCACATGATGAACAAAGTGTTATTGCAAAAATAAAAGAATTGCTAAATGAGGAGTTATAGAATGAAGAATTTAAAAGTGATAGCAATGGATATGGATGGGACATTACTCACAGCTAATCAGGAAATCTTACCTTATACAAAAGAAGTTCTCATGAAGTTACAAAAAAGAGGTATTTCATTAGTGCTTGCTAGTGGGAGAGATATTGATAGTTTAAAGAAAATTGGTCAGAAATTAAATTTGTCTGATTATTCTCAAAATGGTTATATTTGTTTAAATGGTTTGGAAATATATGATGCAAAAGGGAATCAATTGCATCAAGAGAAAAAACTTCAATTTGAAGATGCAAGTGTTTTAGCAAACCTTGCGAAAACACATCATATAGATATGATTCTTTTCTTTGAAGAATGTCTTTATATTATGGATTTTGGTGAAACTGGTATAACAGAACATCATTTCATGAGTTCAAAAAAATATAAAACTAGAGATATTTCACAAATTCCCTCATCACTATTTAAAGATTTAAGAAAAGTTGCTTTTATTCAAAAAGAAACACTTATTAATGAAGTTATACCAATTTTACAGAAAGACTACAATCATCAATTTGATATTTGTAAAGTAGAACCTGATTGGGTAGAAATCAATCCTTATGGCATGAATAAAGGAACTGCATTAATGAAATATGCTAAAATCAAAAATATTTCAACTCAACATGTATTAGCTTTTGGTAATGGAGAAAATGATATTTCTATGTTAAAATTAGCAGGAAAAGGTATAGCAATGGCTAATTCTTTTGAAAATGTAAAAGCTATTGCTGATGATATTTGTGGAGATAATGAACATGATGGAATTGGGATATATCTTCAAGCGTTATTATAATGAGAGATAAAGGCTTGTATGCATTCTTAATAGGAATTGCAGCAAGTCTTTTTTTGTTCAATAGAATGTATATGAGTGAGTACATTTTCAAAAATGATTAACTTTTTTTGAATAAAAAAAGAAAAATGAACTTTTTTTGTGTATATATAAGTATAGGGATCTTTTGAATGGATATTTACTTTAAGCAATTATTATGGTATATTGTTATTAGATTCCTTATATCAATATAAGGAGGTTATGTAATGAGTTTTTTGATTTGTGAAAACAGTACTGATTATCTTGATTCCATTGCTAGACTGAGGTTGATGGATGATGACTTCATGAGGATTGTCTTTAAGGATGAGGATGTTGTCAGACAGTTTCTTGAAATTATCCTTGAAAGGAAAGTTGATATTATTGAATGTCATGCTCAGTATGATATCAATAATATTCTGGGTAGATCTATCAGTATTGATGTACTTGTCAGAGATGGTGATGACTATATCAACATTGAAGTACAGAGAGATACCAAAGGAGCGCATCCTAAAAGAGCGAGGTTTCATGGAAGCCTAATAGATGCGAATACATCGTTTCCCAATGAACAATGGGATGAGTTACCTAATGTCATTATTATCTTTATAACAGAGACAGATGTATTGGGATATGGATTACCAATCTATCACAGTCGTTATAGAATTGATGAGAATAACGAGAGACTTGATGAAGGAACTGAGATTATCTATGTGAATGCAAGCATTCAGGAGGATACAGCACTAGGGAGATTAATGCATGATATGTTCTGTACTGATCCAAAAGATATTCATTATGAGTTTCTAAGAAAGAGAGTAAGATATTACAAAGAAAATGAAGGAGGGAAAAGAAAGATGTGTGAGATATGGGAAGAAATCAGAAGAAAAGGAATCATTGAGGGAGAAGCAAGAGGAAAAGCTATTGGAGAAGCGAACGGAGAGATCAAAGGAATCCTGAAATCAATTCACAAACTTATAGCTAAAAATGGGTATACATTAAAAGAAGCATTAGATTTCTTAGATATTCCTGAAGATGAACAATCTAAGTACATAGAAAAATTCATTTCATAATAAAATTGGACAAATTAATTTTGTCCAATTTTATGTTATGGATAATAAGTTATAATTTTAAAAGTTATGAAATAATTCCAAATAGAAAAATCAATTGTGAACGTGTGAGGAATATAGTACTATAGATGTAAGGAAAGGAAGGAATAAGAAATATGCATATAAAAGAGAGCGTTCAAAAACTAAAAGCTGATATTCCGGTTGTCTATCTAGTGCTTAAAGATAAAGAGACGCCATTTTTTGCAAAGTTATTAGCAGGTATAACAGTTGTTTATGCTCTTTCACCTATTGATCTTATTCCTGATTTTATACCTGTTCTTGGATATTTAGATGATGTTATTATCTTACCTTTTTTTATTATTTGTACTATAAAACTGATTCCTAAAGAAATATGGCAAAGAAATCAATTATTAGCTATTGATATGTGGAAAGATGGTAAACCTAAGAAATGGTATTATGCTATTCCAATTATTGTGATATGGTTATTTGTAATAGGATTGATTGTAAAAATAATATGGTTGTAGGAAAAGGAGAATAATATGTATATTGATTATCATGTTCATACTCGTTATAGTGATGATTCTAGCTATATGATGGAGGATGTTATAAAGGATGCTATTGAAAAAGGAATAGAAGAAATTTGTATAACTGATCATGTTGATTATGGAATAAAGTATGATTGGGATGAAGTAGAAACAATGGTTTATCGTGATGGTATGCCCCTTGCGAATGTTGATTATGTTAACTGGGAAAAGGAGTTAAAGTCTCTTCAAGAAAAATATAAGGGACAAATCAATATAAAGATGGGAATGGAGTTTGGTATGCAGGTACATACCATTGATAGATATCAACAATTGTTTCATCGTTATCCATTTGATTTTATTATTTTATCGGTTCATCAGGTTGAAGATCAAGAATTTTGGACTCAAGATTTTCAAAAGGGAAGGACTCAACAAGAATATATAGAAAGATATTATCAGGAATTAGAAAATCTAGTGACTCTATATAAGGATTATAGTGTTTTAGGGCATATGGATTTAATTGTACGCTATGATGAAAATGGTCTTTATCCATTTGATCAAATAAAACCAATGATTCAAAAGATATTAAACATTGTGATTAAAGATGAAAAAGGGATTGAAGTGAATACTTCATATCATCGTTATGGTTTAAATGATATGACACCTAGTCGTGATATTTTAAAATTATATAGAGATCTTGGAGGAAAAATCATAACAATAGGTAGTGATTCTCATAAAAAAGAACATTTAGGGGCATATATTCAAAGTGCAAAAGATGAATTAAAAAAATTAGGATTTGAATATTATTGTACATATGAACAAATGAAACCTATATTTCATCGATTATAGAGACTTTATTTTGATTTGTTTGGCTTTTGACCTATTATTTTATGCATTTGACCTTGTTTTCATAGATAATAAATAGGGGATTGCTTATAATGGTCAAAAGAGGTGTAAAAATGAAATTAATTATTACAGATATCAACGATTTTCATATTCCTATAAAAGGTGAATATGAGATTATAAAACCAAAAGATCATATTCAAAATTGTATTGGTTGTTTTGGATGTTGGGTTAAAACACCAGGAAAATGTGTTATTCATGATGGCTTTGAAAAGACAGGGATTTTCATGAGTCAGTGTACAGAACTGATTTTGATTAGTCAATGTAGTTATGGTTGTGTCAGTCCTTTTGTAAAAATGGTACAAGATAGAGCTATTTCATATATTCATCCAGATTTTGTTATTCGTCAGGGAGAAATGCATCATAAACGTCGATATTCTAATATTATTTCGCTTTCAGCTTATTTTTATGGAGAAAATATGACAGATAGTGAAAAAGAAACTGCTACTCATTATATCAAGGCAAATGCTGTTAATTATGATGGAGTTGTTAAAAATGTATCTTTTTATCAATCAATAAAAGATTTAAAGGAGATTGTTTTATGAAAATAGCACTGATAAATGGAAGCCCTAAGATTAAGGAAAGTACAAGTGGATTGTTGCTTAAAGATGTTAAATCTTATATTGGAGAAAGGGCAGAAGTGTTAGAAATAGCTTTGCATAAACCTATCATATCTGATCAAACTATAGAAGAACTAAAAACGGTAGATGTCTTTATCTTTTCGTGTCCTTTATATGTAGATGGAATTCCAGGACATTTGTTATCATGTCTTTGTCAGTTAGAAAAAGAAGATTGGCAGGATTGTCAAATATCCATTTATGGTATCGTGAATTGCGGTTTCTATGAAGGTGAACAAGCCAAAATTGCATTACAGATTTTAAAGAATTGGACACATAAATTAAATTTTGATTGGGGAGACGGTCTTGGTATTGGAGGCGGTGGTGCACTTATGCAGATGCCAGCGACTCAAAAGAATCATGGACCAAAAGCTCCTGTTGATAAAGCTCTACAAACTTTAGCTGAAACAATCTTTCAAGGGAATAGTCAGGAGAATCAATATGTATCAATTGCTTTTCCAAGATTCTTATATAGAATAGCTGCTCAAACAGGATGGCGACAATTAATCAGAAGTAATGGAGGAAAAATTAAGGATTTAGCTAAACAATGGAATGAATGAGTTATAGGGAGGATGAATATGTTAACAAAACCACTTCATGGTTGGACTGATTTTAGTCTTGAAGGTACAGCATCATATGGATTAAGTTATTTGGATGATATTGCATTTGAATGGGTAGAACAGGCAATACATGGATTAGAAACATTACTGCCGTTTTGTGTAAAAGGTTTTCTTGAACCAGGACGACTTATATGTAATGTAAGTTATTGGAATTGTTATATTATTATTGAAAGTGATGAGAGATATCCTTTACAAAAAGAAAATATTGCTTATATATATTCACATACAAGTATGTTAGAATTTTGTAAGTATCTCTATATGGATATTTCTAATTATATTGATGAGTGGGTATCATTTGTAGATTATTGTGATGATAATCTAGAGGAAAAAAGACAAAAATTAATAAGTCAAATAGAAAAATTAAAAAGATTAATTGATGAAAAAGAAGAATATTTTGATCAAAATCATGGTTTTCTTTAAATGACAACAAGGGTATAAGATATGCATCTTATACTTTTTTGTTGACTTTATCCTAAGGGAAAGGTGTAAGATGTTTATGAAGAAAGGGAGGAACAATATGTTATCAATTGGAGAGTTTTCAAATATATGTAAAGTATCTACAAAAACATTACGTTATTATGCAGATATAGGATTGATATTACCAGTAGAAATTAATCCAGAAAATGGATATCGATATTATTCTATTGATCAGTTAGAGACAATGTTATTCATTAATCGTTTAAAATCATATCATTTTTCATTAACTGAAATTAAAAATATTTTAGAATTAAATGAATCAAAAGAAACAGTTCTTTATATGACTTTAAATCAAAAGAAAAAAGAAATAGAAAAACAATTACAAAAATATGAAACAAACTTAAAACAAATAGAAGAAGATATGTATAATCTAAAAGAAGGAAAAAGTATTATGTCTTTTTTAGAAAAGATAGATGTTCAATGTATAAATGTATCTCCTATATCTATTTTAAGTATCCGTAAAATGGTATCTGAAAATCAATTCCCTCAAGAATATCAACATTGTTTCAATGAACTCTTACAAAGAATGAAAGAAGATAATCTAACAATGGTTGATGCTCCACTTGTTCTTTTTCATAGTGATGAATTTACACCATTAGGATTAGATACTGAATTTGCTATTCCAATTAAAGAAAATGGATCAGGAAGCAGAGTCTTTGAGCCAGGATTATGTTTAAAAACAATTCTCTATGGTTCTTATTTAGGACTGCCAGCAGTTTACACAAGACAAAGAGAATGGGCACAACAACATGGATATGAAAGTAGTAATGCTGTTTTTGAAGTTTATATTAATGATCCTCATGATGTTCAAAATGAAAATGATTTAATTACAGAAATCTATTATCCAATAAGAAAGAGAGAATCCTATGAATCAAGATAAAATAAAAGAATTAGAAGAGAAAATAAATGAAGAATACAATAATACTGTAGGTATTGTTGTACTTAAAGATCATCAATTACAATATGAACATTACTTTCATGAATATGATCAAAATAATTATGTCCATGTTTATTCAGTTACAAAAAGTATTTTATCTATACTTATAGGAATTGCAATTGACAAAGGATATATCCAAAATGTTCATCAAAAAGTTCTAGATTTCTTTCCCAAATATCAAGTCAAAAAGAAAGAATTAACAATTCAAAATATCACAATAGAACATTTATTAACAATGAGTGCTCCATATAAATATAAAGATTCACCTATATCTTATATAAAATACTTTAAAAGCAAAGACTATTTAAAATCAACTTTAGATTTATTAGGCGGTAAAGATGCGATTGGAAAATTCCGTTATACCCCTATAATTGGACCAGATATTTTATCAGGTATTCTTGTAAAAGCAACTGGTCAATCAGTTTTTGATTTTGCAACTGAAAACTTATTGAAACCTTTAGATATAACAGTTGAAAAAAATATTGTTTTAAAGAGTGCTAAAGAACAAATGGCATTCAATGAATCTACAACAATAAGTGGTTGGGTTACTGATTCACAAGGACTTAATACTGGAGCATGGGGATTAACACTTTCACCAATAGATATGGCAAAGATTGGTCAATTGTATTTAAATGATGGACAATGGGAAGGACAACAAATTGTATCGTCAAAATGGTTGACTGAGAGTACTCAAGAACATAGTGAGTGGGAAGAAAACCATTTAAAATATGGATATCTTTGGTGGATTATTAATGAGGATGAAAGAGCTTGTGCAGCTATGGGAGATGGTGGAAATGTTATTTATTTTAATAAACAAAAGAATTTGGTTGTTTCAATAGCTTCTCTATTTATTCCTGAGGCTAAAGATCGTATAACACTTATTCAAGAATATATTGAACCCCTTTTTGAATGATTAATAAAAGATAACAAAAACAAACAAAGAGATGATAGTAGCAATGTCTATGTATCATCTCTTTTTGTCCGTTGAATATCCTATTTATCAGTGTGCTCCCAAAACTCAATTAAAATGCTTTATAATTGAGTTAGTACAATAATGTACACATTAATTAACGGACTTTTATTTAGCATTAATAGAAGGAGCTATCTAAAATATTTAGGTATTTCCTTTTTTTATGCTCAATTCTTTATATTTTCTAATGTGTACTTTAACAAACTTTGAAGGGAGTGAAAGAATGAAGAATTTAGTAAGTAAGATAATCAGGTTTGAAAAGAAGAATCCTCAATATAAGAAAACAATAACTATTATGTATTGTTTATTATATGTCTTACAGAGAGTCACAGATTTTATGGACTCATTTATCAGACAAGTACAAAGGATAATTCTTAAAAAACAAATTGTATCTTTAGTTTTGACACTTATCTTGGTTATCTCAATGATAACTCAACCTATAAGTGTTTATGCAACTGATACAACAACAAGAAATACATCACCAAGCAATGAAACAAATGGTGATATTCCTATTGATGCAGAGCATTTTCCAGATGATGTATTTAGAGAGTATATATTGAATGACGTTTCTATTAATACAAACGGAGATAAAATCCTATCATCAGCAGAAATTAATTCTGCTACTGATATTGAAATTTTGTTTAAAAAAGATATAAAATCGCTGAAAGGATTGGAATATTTTACAGCGCTTAAAACACTTTACTGTGATGGAACAGGGATTACAGAGCTGGATATCAGCAAGAATGTAGCTTTAGAAGAATTAAGTTGTGGCAGCGTAGGAATTAGAGAAGTGGATATCAGTAAAAATACGGCTTTAAAAGTGATAAGCTTTAGTGGTACCCAAATTGAGGAATTAGATATTAGTCAAAATACCAAATTAAAAAAATTGTGGTGCTACAATACAGGCATTTCTCAACTAGATGTTAGTAAAAATTTCGATTTAGAAGCATTATATTGTGATAGGACGAATCTAGAAAGTCTGAACGTCAATAAAAATCAGAATTTAAAAGTATTGACCTGTTATCAAACAGGAATAGAGACACTTGATGTAACACAAAATACAAATTTAAAGCAATTAGATTGTCATAATACAAAAATCAAAAGTTTAGATGTCAGTAAAAACACTGAATTACAAGAGTTATCTTGTTATAGTACAAAAATCGAAAGTTTAGATGTTAGCAAAAATACAGATTTAACGAAATTGAACTGCAGTATGACCGAAATTGAAAATCTAGATATAAGTAAGAACTCAAAGTTAAAAGAACTGGAGTGCTATTCTATAGCAATAGAGAAATTAGATGTAACACAAAATATAAATTTAGAAGATTTGTCTTGCTATAGTACAAAAATCCAAAGTTTGAATGTTACCCATAACTTAAGTTTAAGAGTACTGGACTGCAGTGATACAGCAATAGAGAAATTAGATGTAACAAAAAATACAAATTTAGAGCAATTATGGTGTTCTTCTACAAAAATCCAAAGTTTGAATGTTATCCAGAACTTAATGTTAAAAGTACTGGACTTCAGTGGTACAGCAATAGAGCAATTAGATGTAACACAAAATATAAATTTAGAAAATTTATATTGCTATAATACAAAAATTGAAAGTCTAGATGTTAGCAAGAATTCGAAACTAAGAGAATTATTATGCTATAATACTTCTCTTGTATACTTGGATATAGGAAATATTTCTTCTTTAAAAAAGATACAAATGCCAACACTATCTTCGATAGAGTTAAAAGAGAAAAACAGTACCTTTAATATTGCAGATAAATTTCCAGGAATTGATCCTCAAAAAATAAATGTAACAAAAGGAGCAAAATATGATTCTAATACTGGCATTGTAAGTGAATATCTTGATAGAACACCCATTGAATATTCTTATGATTGTGGAACTGCTGATGGTAAAGCGATAACATTGAATGTCAAATTGACAATTCTCCAAAAAGAGGAGAGTACCATTAAAATCACTACCAATGATTTGAATAAGACATATGATGGAAAGCCAGTAATTACTCCTAATGTTGAAAAGACAGGGAGTAGTAAAGCCATTACTTATATTTGGAAAAAATGGAATGATCAAACATTCGAATGGGATGAAATTCCAAGTGCTCCGACAGAGGCAGGAGAATACGAATTTCACGCCCATGTAGACGCAGATGACAATTATATCGCAGCAGAAGATTACGTATACTTTGATATTGATAAAGCGGATGGTAGCATTGCCATTGAAACGATTGATGGCAAGACATATGACGGAAATGATTTTAATCATGCACCAGCAATCAAAGAGAAGACAGGAACTGGAAATGTTACTTATACATGGGAAATGAAGAAAGGCAATGACTGGGAAGAAATTGAATCTATTCCTAAGAACGCTGGAGAATATCGTGTAACTGCTATATTGGAAGCTGATGATAATTACAAATCTGCAAAGTCTGAACCTGTAGAATTTGAGATTTCACAGGCATCTAATAGTTGGAAAAAGGCTCTTTCAATAGATAATTGGACTTATAAGGAAGAAGCAAAAGAGCCTAGTTCAGAAGCAAAGTTTGGGGAAGTCACATATACCTACAGCAAGAAAGGCTTAAATCAATATTCAACAACAGTTCCAACAACAGCAGGAGATTGGACAGTCAGGGCAACTGTTGTAGGAACTGATAACTACAAGGGAATGGAAGCAACTAAAGACTTTACCATTTACAAAGCTATAGCGCTTGCCATTACTGAACCTCAAAATCTGAGTGGTGTACAGGATGATAAGCTTTCCACAGTGACATTGCCAGAATATTGGTCATGGGTTGATAAGGATACGGTTTTGAAAGCAACCAATAATGGGTATAAAGCTAGATTGACAGTTGATGATGCAAATTATGACTATACAGGTGTTGCAGGCTACAGTGAAGGTAATCATTATGTTGAAAGAACTTTAAAGGTCGTTGTACCAAAGGTTGAGAATGAATGGACAGTCGATCCTTCAATAGAGAACTGGACATACAATGAAACTGCAAGTACACCTGTAGGTACTGCAAAGCATGGAACTGTTATCTTTACCTATAGTTCAAGCAAGGATGTCGAATTCACTAAGAATAAGCCAACAACTGCTGGAACATGGTATATGAAGGCTTATGTGTCAGCAGATGATGAGTATAAGGAACTCATTAAAGTCATAGAATTCAAGATTTTAAAGGCAGAAAACAGCGGTCTTAAAATCATATCAACAAGTGAAGAATTAACAACTGACTATACTGGCAAGACATATGATAAAACTCCTAAGATCAGTAAACCTGATAATTATACAGGAACAGTGACCTTTAAATGGGAGAAGAAGAAAGCTGATGGCAGTTGGGAAGAGTTACTATCTAAACCTACAGATACTGGTACATATCAAGTTAGTGCTATAGCCAGTGAGGATAACAATTATCAAAAAACAGAATCTGAACCAGTGCAGCTTGAAATCAGAAAAGCTGAGAGTACGATTACAGTTAAGGGAACTTTAGATAAAGCCTATGACAGCAATTCAGTCAGCAATCCAACAATTGACAGGACAGGCAGCAGCAAAACACCAGTCTATACATGGGAAAAGAAGAATGGAAATGACTGGGAAAAACTTGAATCTGCACCTAAGGATGTCGGAGAATATCGTGTCAAAATTGATGTGGCTGAGGATGATAACCACAAGTCAGCAACAGCAACAAAGGAATTTACAATATCACAGGCAACTAATAGCTGGAAAGATGAACTTCAGATAGAGAACTGGATATATGGTGAAGAAGCAAAAAAACCAAGTTCAAAAGCAAAATTTGGTGAAGTCACATATACCTACAGCAAGAAAGGATTAAATCAGTATACTACAACAGTTCCAACAACAGCAGGAGATTGGACAGTTAAGGCAACTGTTGAAGAAACTGATAATTATAAAGAAATAGAAGCGACAGTAGATTTCAAAATTAATAAAGTTAATGGAAAGATCAGCATAACTTCTTCACAGCAGGATCTAAAGAGCATCTATAATGGACAGCCATTCAACAAGACAGTGAATGTAGAAAAGCCTGTTAGTTATACAGGAACAGTCACATTTAAATGGGAAAAACAGATGAATAATAGTTGGGAAGTCTTAACAGACAAGCCAAAAGATGCAGGAACATATCGTGTAACTGCAATAGCTAGTGCTGATAACAATTATAAAGAAGCACTGTCAGAACCTGTACAATTCGAAATTGAAAAGGCAGAGGCACCTATTATTACTGAACCAAAAAATCTAAGTGGTGGAGAAGGTCAGAAACTTTCTACAGTTGCCTTATCAAATGGATGGAAATGGCTAAAGGATGATACAGTCTTAACAGCTGATCAGACAAAGTACCAGGCATATTTGGAAGTTGATGACAGCAATTACGATTATGCAAATACAGATGGCTATAATGAGAGTAAGCATTATGTTGTCAGAGCATTAACAATCATAATCAAGGCTCAAAACGAATGGAAAGTCAGTCCATCAATAGAGAACTGGACATATGGTAAAGAAGCAAACAAACCAAATGCAGAAGCAAAATTTGGAGAAGTTAAATATACTTATAGTGACAAAAAAGATGGTGTCTTTACAGATAAAATTCCTACAGATGCAGGAACATGGTATGTCAAGGCACAAATCAATGAAACAAGTAACTATACAGGATTGGAAGAAGTCAGGGGATTCAATATTGATAAGGCAGAACCAGTGTATACATTGCCAGTCAATCTTAATGCAGTCTATGGACAGACACTAGGAGAGATAGCACTTAATGATGGCTTCGAATGGGTAGAGCCACTTAAAAAGGTAGGAGATGCTGGTGATGTCACAGCAATGCTCAGATATACACCAGATGATTCCAATTATAAGACAGTAACAATTCCAGTTGTTATTAAGGTAAATAGGGCAGAGAATGAATGGATTCATCATCCATCAATAGAGAACTGGATATATGGAGAAGAAGCAAAAGAACCAACTTCAGAAGCAAAGTTTGGAGAAGTCGAATATACATATAGTGACAAAAAAGATGGTGTCTTTACAGATAAAGTTCCTACAGATACTGGAACATGGTATGTCAAGGCACAAGTCAATGAAACAGGTAACTATACAGGATTGGAAGAAGTGAAGGAATTCAATATTAATAAAGCAATCCCAACTGTTGAATTGCCTACGAATCTAAAAGGTGTAGAAGAACAGTTGCTTTCAACAGTTGTCCTGCCAAAAGGTTGGACATGGACTGATGGAGATATTATGCTTAGTGTTCAAAACAGTGGATATAAAGCAAGACTTATTGTTGATGATATAAATTATGACTATACTGGTGTAGAAGGATACAATAAAGAGAATCATTATGTGGAAAGAACATTGAATGTTTCCGTTGCAAGTAAAGAAGCAGGAAGCATACAAAAGGAAGTTAAGAAAGGGAATAATGCACCAGATGTAAAGATACCTATGACTGAAAGTCAACTTGCCAATATTGTTTTAACAGATGATGAAAAGAAGGCAGTAGAAAAAGGCAGTGATATAAAGATTGTTCTGACAGTTGATGATGCTTCAGGACAGATCAGTATCAAGGATAAGACAGTTGTAGAATCAGTGCTGGGAGAAATGAAGATAGGACAGTATCTGGATGTCAGTCTGTTAAAGATCATTGATCATGAAGAAAGCAGGATAAGCCAAACAAGAGGCATTATCAGAATCACAATAGAGATACCAGAAAGCCTAAGGAAGGCAAACAGGGAATTTGTGATGATACGCGTCCATGATGGAGTGGCAACAATTCTAAAGGATTTAGATACTGATGCGAATACAATAACGATTGAGACAGATCAATTCTCTACATATGCTATTGCATATCAGGATAAACAAAGCAATATAGCAGAAACGGAAGATAGAACAGTCATAGGAGGATATATAATTCTTGCTGGGCTATCAGGAATGTTATTGTTCATTAACAGAAAACAAAAAAGGATATAAACATTAATAAAGATAATGTTAAAGAAGAGGTTTATA
This sequence comes from Candidatus Stoquefichus sp. SB1, assembly GCF_001244545.1. Lineage (NCBI taxonomy): Bacteria > Bacillati > Bacillota > Erysipelotrichia > Erysipelotrichales > Erysipelotrichaceae > Candidatus Stoquefichus > Candidatus Stoquefichus sp. SB1. The sequence goes on from NZ_LN852695.1 coordinate 414,577, forward strand.
CAGATTAAATCTCTTCTTTTATCCGTTGAATATCCTATTTGTTAAAGCACTCCCAAAACTTAATTAAAATGCTTTATAATTGAGTTAGTACAATAATGTACACATTAGAAAATATGAAGAATTAAGCATAAAAAAAGGAAATACCTAAATATTTTAGATAAATCCTTATATTAATGCTAAATAAAAGTCTGTTAATTAATGTGTACCTTTACGAACAAAAGGAGGGAAACAAATGAAGTATCATTTAAAAGGGAAGTACAGATTAAAAGTGAATGCATTTTTAGTTAAACAGTTTAAGGTATGGTGTAGTCTATTTTTAATTATTGGTAGTTCATCATACATTTTAAAAAATGCTTATGCACAAGAAACTACAACTACACATTGGGACATATCAGATGCATCAAATCCAGGAGCGGTTTCAGCTGATTATGCTGATGGAACACTAACGATTAGTGGTAATGGAACAATGAAAGTTATTTTACCTGATGCTATTTTAAATGATATACCGTGGTATGGTTATAAAGATAATATAACGAAAGTGATTATTGAAGGGAATATTACTGCAACTAATTTACATGGAATGTTTCGAGATTTAACAAACCTCAAAACAATTAAAAATTTAGACAAAATCAATACAAGTCATGTGACGAATATGTCTACTATGTTTTATAATTGCAATTCATTAACTAAATTAGATGTATCCAACTTTGATACAAGCAAAGTAAAAGATATGTCTTCTATGTTTTTTAATTGTAAGGCTTTAACTGAATTGGATGTATCCAACTTTAATACAAGCAAAGTAAAAGACATGTCTTCTATGTTTTATAATTGCCAGTCTTTAAATGAATTAGATGTATCTAACTTTAAAACAAGCAACGTAACCGATATGTATTCTATGTTTTCTAATTGTAAGGCTTTAACTGAATTAGATGTATCCAACTTTAATACAGGCAAAGTGACTAGTATGTTTTATATGTTTTGTAATTGTGAGGCTTTAACTGAATTAAATGTATCTAACTTTGATACAAGCCAAGTGACTGATATGGCTGGTATGTTTTATAATTGTCAGGTAATAAAAAAATTAGATATATCCAACTTTGATACAAGTCAAGTGACTAATGCATTCTTTATGTTTTCTAGTTGTCAATCACTTGTTAATGTTCAAGGGTTAGACATCACTAAAGATAACTGCGATGTTGATTTTATTTTTAGCAACACTCCTCATTTATCTCAAGTTCATGTGAAGACAAAAAAACAGTTAGAAATTCCTTATACTGATAGTAATCATAGATGGTATGATGAAGATGATAAAATCTTAAATGATAATGATAGTGGTACTGCAGCGATTATTCCTATATCTGATGACTATGTGACTTATACATTATCACCAGCTATTACTCATGATATTATGTATGAATTAGATGGTGGAACTTTAGAAAGTAAACAAGATAAATTTGAAATTCTAGAAGGATATGAATTACCTATACCTACAAAGAGTGAATATTTCTTTGATGGATGGTATGACAGTGCAGACTTTGATAGGAAGATTACGAAGATAGAGAAATATACATTAGAAGATAAGACAGTCTATGCTAAATGGACTAAGAAAGCAGAACTACAAGCAAATAACTTTAGTGTGAAGTTATCAAATGAAACCTATACAGGAGTTGAAATAACATATACCATAACATCTTCACTTGAAGGCGTTGGTATACCTCAAGTTAAAAAACTTGAAAAAGATGGTATTGAAATAAATGAAGTTAGAGAAGCAGGTACATATAAAATCACATTTGATGTTGATGAGGGCGAGAAATATCTGGGTGCTACAGGTTTAACTATTGTGTTTACAATAGAAAATAAACCAGTTGTAGAACCTGAGGATCCAACACGACCAAATGATAAACCAATACCACCAGTTAATAAACCAACTATCCCAATTGAAAACTCAACACCATCAACTGATAATTCTCAGAAGATAACAAATGTTGAAACAGGAGATAATAGTTTTATAATATTATATGGTGGGATGGTATTAGTTGGATTAGGAGTAATGATTTATTTAAGAAGAAAAGAGAATGAATAAAAATGTAAAAATAAGGAGTTGCAGCGTATAAATAGTTTTTTAGCTATTGAGAGCGTTGAACTTCTTTTTTTCTTATTGAAAAAAATAAACAAGTATTGATTTGAGTGTTCAGATAACTTATGATGAATAAAAGATTTGAGGAGTTGATAGATATGATTGGATTAGGAACATTGATTAATACAGGTGCTATTCTATTAGGTGGTATAGGTGGTTTGCTTTTTGGATCACATATTGAAAAAAGATATCAAGAGACATTAATGAGTGCTATTGGTATTTGTGTTTTGTTTTTAGGAATAATAGGGACTATTGAAAAAGTATTTGTTGTGAATAGTGGAGAATTAGTGAGTGGACATACAATGATGATGATTGCAAGTTTAGCAATTGGAGCATTGATAGGAGAGTTTTTGAATATTGAAGGTCATTTAGAGCATTTTGGGGAATGGTTAAAAAAAGTAACAAAAAGTCAGGAGGATAATGCTTTTGTCGAGGCTTTTGTGACAACAACTTTAACGATTTGTATTGGTGCTATGGCTATTGTTGGAGCCATTCAAGATGGATTGACAGGGGATATTTCAACATTGCAGGCTAAAGCAATATTAGATGCAATTATTGTTTTGATTATGAGTGCATCTCAAGGAAAAGGATGTTTGTTTGCAGCTATTCCAGTTTTTATATTTCAAGGCAGTATGACACTTCTGGCTAAAGTTATTGAACCTATTTTAACACCAGCAGCATTTACGAATCTTTCTTTAGTGGGTTCTGTGCTTATCTTTTGTATAGGTGTTAATCTTGTGTGGGGAAAGAAAGTCAAAACTGCTAATTTATTACCTGCTATTGTTATTGCTGTTATTTGTTCTTATATAATATAAAAAAACACCATTGGTGTTTTCATTGTAAGGAAATAAGATCATCTTTTTCATAACGATTATGACCAGGTAAAGCTTTTTTGTATTTCCAACAAATAATGGCTTGGTCTAATGACTTTCCCGGATTATCATCAAAGAAATCACGAATATAAGTGTTGTATTCAAATTGTTTATCAATTTGGCTACGACCTTTTTTCTTATCTTCTAATATCTGATAATAAGCATTAATTGCATCTTGATATGTTTTTCCAGTATTTGTTTTTAACCATTTTTGAAAAGCTACAGGGAAAGAAAAACTAGGGCCTATCTTTTCTTTGAAAAAGGCACGATGTTTTTCTGAACAAACAAAATTAGGTTCGATTAATGTGTCTTCTGTAATAACTGAAATATTTGATTTATGTGAACGAACTGATTTAACTGATAAAATTTCACCTGTTTTTAAATAATGAGCAATTCTATTGGTAATGTCTATTTTTCCTCCAGATGAAGGAATACCATGTTCTTTACAAAATGAAACAAGTTCTTCTTTTAAATAATAATAATTTAAAAAAGTATCAGCATCTAAATTTTTATCTAATATTGGTCTTTCATTCATTAGTATCTTCCTGCCATTTCTGATAAAGTGTTTCTACAAGATGTGTTGCTTCCATTGTTCTTGCAGGTGTCATTATAGGACTTGTCAGTAACTGTTGCTTTAAACATTCATGAATATGATTGATTTCATATACGAATTCACTTTGATAAGGAAAATCATAATGTTTTGTTTCACCATTATGAAAATAAATATCCAAATGATTAGATTTCCAATAATTTGGAATCACAATATAACCTTTATCTCCATAGAAAACAGCTTCATTTTTGAGCGGAACATTCATAGCTATCGTTGAAGAAACCAAAATTTGATGATTCATTTTTAATTGGAAATTACAGATTTCATCAGACCCTGTAGGACATTTTATACAACTACCATCAATTTGAAAATGTGGATTATCAAATAGAAACTGCATCAATTCAATAGTATATGTAGCACTTCCATATAATGCACCACCGCCCATAGATAAATCATACATCCAATGATCATAATCAAAGCGACCTGGAAAACCAGCTTTTAATTCAATGTATCGAATATCACCAATAACATTTTGTTCAATTAGTTTTTTTAATTGAAGTGTTGTTGGTAAAAAAACACATTTTTGTGCTTCCATTAAAAAACATTGATTCTGTTTTGCTAAATCAAAAAGTTTTTGAGCTTCAATAGAAGTTAAAGTAAATGGTTTCTCTACAATCACATGTTTATGATGCAATAGTGCATTTTGACAATCACGATAATGCAATCCATTTACAGTTGGAATATAGATAACATCTATATTTTCATCCTCATATAATTCTTCATAACTTCCATAATAATTCTTAATATCATATTGTAACGCCGCCTCTTTGGCTTTAGCCACAGTTCGAGATGCAATAGCATAAACTTCTCCTGCCTGACTCTCTTTAATACCTGCTATAAATCTTCCTACAATGGAAGCCGTACTTAATATTCCATAACGTATCATTTTTATCACCATCCTCATTATAAAGAAATCAAAAGAATAAAGCAATCTTATTGACAAAGCAAACAAAATAGTTTAATATGAACGCTGTTCAGTTTGGCGGTGAGAAGATGAATAAAGTTGTAACATCAAGAGAAGCAATTTTAAAAGTGAGTCAAAAAATTGCCTCAGAAAAAGGTTTACAGTCTATTAATATCAGAGCAGTTGCAAAAGAATGTCAGGTCTCAATAGGATCAATTTATAACTATTTTCCTTCTAAAGCAGATCTCATTATAGCAACCATTGAGGAAATATGGAAATCATTCTTTCATATGCGTAGTGACTATCATCAATTTGATAACTTTCTTCATTGTACTGAATGGGTTTTTGAAACAATTCAACAAGGAACAAAGGAATATCCAGGTTTTTTCTTAGCTCATGCGCAGGGGCTAGATGATGAAAGTCTTTATCAAGGTAAAGATATGATGGAAAAGTATTTTCAGCATATTCAAGAAGGAATGCTTTGGGTATTACATCAAGATCAACAAGTGAAAAAGAATATCTTTGATGATGATTTGACAGAAGAACAATTCATTCAATTTGTTTTTTCAAACATGTTGCAATTGTTATCACAAAATCAAGAGTCTTGCCATATTTTAAAAGAGGTTATCAGAAGAATAATTTATTAACCCACATCAGTGGGTTTATTAATGAACGAAATTGAACGATGTTCATTTTGGAGGTGGAAAATGATTCAGAAAAAATATTTATTAGTGATTGGTGGTTGTGTTTGGGGTATTGCAGGTTTTAATATTTTAAGAATTGGGATTGAAACATATTCATCATATATCAGTTTTATTCATATCTTATTATCAGTTATTGTGTATGGAATGTTTCAATATTTTGTATTTCAAAAAATGGTTAAAAAGCATACACAAAGAATATTAGGTTATCAGGAAGATAAACAATACTTTTTTAAGTTTTTTGATAAAAAGGCTTTTTGTATTATGGCATTTATGATGACTTTTGGTATTGGAATAAGAGTATTAGGGATTTTTCCAGATGTCTTTATTGCCGTTTTTTATACCGGCTTAGGTGTATCGTTGTGTCATGCGGGAATTTTATTTATGGTGAATTATTTTAAACATGTAAACTATAGAAAGGTGGAGGAAATATAGTATGCAAGCAATTGTAGAGACTTTATTTGATATTGTTTATTTAGTAACAGTCATTACATTAGGAATTTTGATGATAAGAAATGGAAAAGAAAATAAGCAGTATTTATTATTTGGGATAATGGCAGTGACTTTAGGCTTAGGTGATTCTTTTCATCTTGTTCCAAGAGCTTATGCGTTATGTACAACAGGATTGCAAGATTATACTGTTGCATTAGGAATTGGTAAGTGGATTACATCCATAACAATGACAGTATTTTATGTTATTCTTTATTATGTATGGAGATTACGTTATCAGATTCAAGGAAAACAACTTTATACAATCATAGTTTATGGATTGGCAGTTATTCGTATTGTTTTATGTATGTTTCCACAGAATGGATGGACAAGTGCCAATGCACCTATTTCCTGGGGAATAATGAGAAATATTCCATTTGCTTTATTAGGATTGTTAATCATTGTTCTGTTTTATCAACAGACAAGACATGATCATGATCCATCATTTCAATATATGTGGTTAACAATTGTCTTGAGTTTTGGTTTTTATATTCCTGTTGTTTTATGGGCAGATGCGATTCCAATGGTAGGAATGTTAATGATTCCTAAGACTTGTGCTTATGTATGGACAGTATGGATTGGTTATAGTGATATGAAGAAGAAATTGGTTGATTAAGACCAATTTTTTTGTTTTATGAAAAGATTTAAGTGAATGAATGATATTCTTTCTATTGGATTATAAATCATATATAATAAAACTTAGAGTAGGAGGAGTATTATGGAGACGAAAATAGCTTTTTTTGATATTGATGGAACATTAGTCAATGTTCCTCATGGATTAATGCAACCAACGAAAGAAACAATTCAGGCCTTAACAAAATTCAAAGAAATGGGGCATAAGATTGTTATTGCAACAGCAAGAGGAGAAGTTCCTCAAAGTGTTCAAGAAATTTCGTTTGATGGTTATATATGCAATGATGGACATTATATTCGTTATAATAATGAAACATGGATTGATGAATTATTTAGTGTAGAACAAATAGAAAAGCAATTAAATGTTTATCAGAAATATCATGGGCGCTGTATGTTTAATAGTCGATTTGGGCAATGGTGTTCATTTGTAGATGATGATTTGGTGATTCAACATCGTCAAATGTTCCAAGGCACAAGTGAAAGACCAACAGACATTCATGAAGAATTTTTACCAGAAGATGTTAAAGCGATTAGCTGTTGTGTATTGTTTGAGAATACAGATGATTTATGGGCTGCTTATCATGAATTAGAAGATGAATTGACAATGGTTCCATATGATACAGGCTTAGTCAGAATGGATGTTTATTGCAAAGGATTTACTAAAGGGACTGCTTGTCAATATGTTTATCAGAAATTAGGAATTAACTATGAGAATACATATGCTTTTGGTGATGGTGTGAATGATGTTGAAATGTTAGCATTGGTGAAACATGGAATTGCAATGGGAAATGCTGTTGATGTTTTAAAAGAAACAGCAAGTGAAATAACTGAGACAGTTGATAATAATGGAATCGCTTTGGCATTTCATAAACACTTTGGTATATAGGCTATTGCATTTGAATGACAACTGGCAAAGTGATAAAATAAGGATATAAAGAAATAAGGTGAGAAGATGAATGTCTTAAATGATGTCTTGTTTGAAGCGTTTGCCAATGCTTCTGATAATGTTTATATTTATGTATGTGATATGCGTGATGATGAATCAAGATGGTCAAAAAACGCTATTGATTATTTTGACATGCCCTCAGAATACATGAAAAATGCAGGAATGATTTGGTTAGATAAAATTCATCCACAAGATCGAGATATTTATTTAAAAGATATAGATGCAGTCTTTTCTGGGAAAACAAATCAGCACAATTGTCAATATCGTGCCTTAAATAAATATGGTGATTATATTTGGTTAGAATGTCGCGGCTCAGTTATTCAGGATGATGATGGTCAGCCCCTTTATTTTGCTGGAATGATGACACGTATTTCAGCTCAAAACAAATATGATCCACTTACTAATCTTTTAACGGTGCATGAACTTTATAAAAGTGATTTTGGTAAAGAAGGAATTATATTGTTGTTAGGGTTTGATGCATTTAGAAAGATAATTAATAATTATGGGTATACATTTGGTGATATGATTTTAAAAGAATTTGCTTTGCAAATTATAAAAATGATTTCAAGTGAAAAAGTTTTTAGATTTAATGGTGATCAGTTTATCATTATTTGTGAAGATTATACTCAACAACAAGCAAAAGAAATCTTTTATCAAATTAAAAAAATGGTTAAGAATATTGGAAAACATATGGAACCTGCTGTGACATTAAATATAACTGCTGGAGCAGTTAGGTATCCAGATAATGGTTCAACAAAAGAAGAATTATTAAGTAATTTGGAACATTCATTAGAACATGCGAAAACCAAACATCGTGGAGAAATTATCTTCTTTTCTCAAGATATTGCGAGATTACATCTACGTACTTTAAATATTAAAGAAGCTTTAACAAAGAGTATCCAAAGAAATTTTGAAAACTTTGAATTATATTATCAGCCAATTGTCAATCAATATGATAAAACAATTGTTGGTTGTGAAGCCTTATTAAGATGGCATACAGCAACCAAACAAGTTTCACCTATCGAATTTATCAAATTATTAGAGGAAAGTGGAGAAATCCGTTTAGTTGGTAATTGGGTTATGGAACAAGTGATGAAACAGGCACAGATTTTCCAAAAACAATATCCAACATTAAAAATCAATTTTAATGTCTCTTATATGCAGTTTGAAGATCGACAATTTATTAAGAATATAATTGAAAAAGCGAATGAATATCAAGTGGATAAATCACTGATAGTTATTGAATTAACAGAAAGCTGTCATGTTGAAAATATCCCAAGATTATCAAAAATATTTGAATATTTAAGAGAAGAAGGTTTCAAGATTGCATTAGATGATTTTGGAACAGCATATGCATCACTCAATCTTCTCAAAAATTTACCTGCTGATTATATTAAAATAGATCAATCTTTAGTCAAAGAAATATCTTTAACACATAATCAAAAGGATATGATTATTATTGATAGTTTGACTGAATTGAGTCATCGTTTAGACTTTGAATGTATTATTGAAGGGGTTGAAAATCAAGAGGTAGAACAAGCACTTTTACATGTGAATGCACCTTATTTTCAAGGCTATTGTTATGCAAAACCTCTTCCATGTGAAGAATTTGAAAAATTATTAAAAAAATAAGGAGAATATGATGGCACTTATAAAAGTAGATTTTTTTTCACAATCACTGATGCGTACAGTGACAATACAGGCAATTTTACCAGTTGATAAAATTTTAGAGGTAGGAGAGGAATTACCATCACCGAAACCTTTTAAAACACTTTATTTGTTACATGGCATATTTGGTAATGATATGGATTGGGTGAGTGGAACCCGTATTCAAAGATGGGCTCAAGATTATAATGTAGCCGTCATTATGCCTGCTGGTGAGAATAAATTTTATGTTGATAATGAAAGATCACATGAATATTATTCGCGTTTTATTGGCGAGGAATTAGTAGATATGACAAGACGATTATTTCCTTTATCTCATCAGCGTGAAGACACATTTATTGCAGGCTTATCAATGGGTGGTTATGGAGCAATTGTGAATGGACTTAAATATCATCAAACATTTGGTTATATTGCCGGGTTGTCGTCAGCTTTAATATTGAATATGATAGTCAAATCAAAAGATGGAGACAATATTCCTTATATGAATAAGCGTAGCTATTTAGAAAGTGTATTTGGACCCATTGATCAATTGATAGGCAGTGATAAAGATTACAAAGCATTGATAGAACAGATTTCACAAAAAGATATTCCACATATTTATATGGCTTGTGGCAGTGAGGACTTTTTATTAAAAGAAAATAGAGATTATGTTAAGTATTTAAAAGCACATCATATAGCAGTGACTTATGAAGAGGGACCAGGTGGTCATGAGTGGGATTTTTGGGATAAATATATCTTAAAAGTTCTTGAGTGGTTACCACTAACAGATAAAAAAGAAGGATTAAGTAGTGGTCATGTGCAATAATGTCTATAGGAAACATATGTATCATTTGTTTCCTATTCTTTTTTTGGTCTTCTTTAAACAATTTGCTTTCTCATCATTGGAATGATAAAATAAAAATGTGACACATTTGTGATATTCTTGAGAGGAATGGAAAATATGAAATTAAGGCGATTGATAAAGGGATTTTTAACTATAAATTTATTTTTGATGTGTATTGGGTGTCAGGATAAATCTAAAAATATAATTGTAAATAATGAGGATCAGGAAACCATTAATTTAAGGTTCTATGGTTATAAAAGTGAAGCAATTAATGTTGTTGCAATTGAAGATAGTTTACAGGATTATATGAAAGAGAATCCTCATATAAAGATCACATATGAAAGTGTTAAAGGAATTGAATATTATAATGTCTTAGAGAAAAGATTAAAGAGTGGTCATTATGATGATATCTTTATGATAGATGAAGATCATTTACAAGAATTAAAAAGTAGTGGCTATTTTGCTGATTTATCAGATTTATCGACAATTTCTCATTTTAGTCAAAAATCAATAGATCAAATGAAAGAAAATGATGGTAAAATCTATTATGTTCCTTCAACCATATCTGCCTTTGGACTTTACTGTAATATGGATTTATTAAATAAATATCATCAAAAAGTTCCAACAAATGAAAAGGAATTTATGGATGTCTGTCAGTATTTTGTTAATCAGGGAATTGTTCCTATTATTGCTAATAATGATATATCACTCAAAACAATCGCAATCGCAAAAGCTCTCTATCCTGTTTATCAATCATCAAACAGTGAAGAGCTGATTCATCAAATGAATGCTAATCCGCAAGTTCTAGCAGATTATATGAAAACAGGATATGAATTTGTAGAGAAGATTATAAAAAATAAATATGTTGATTCAGCACAAACATTAAAAACAGAAAAGACAAAAGATGATTTGACACAATTTGAAGAGGGCAAGAACCCATTTATGTTAACAGGTGCATGGGCATCTGTTAGAGTTCAGGATGCAAATCCAGAATTGAATTTTGAAGTTCATCCATATCCTATCTTAGAAAATGATTCAGTTTTGGTAACAAATATAGATACAAGATTATGTGCAAATGCTAAAGGGAAGCACGTGGAGGAAGCCAAAAAATTTATTGAATATTTAACACAAACTGATGTTATGTGGAAATTTGTAAATAGTCAATCATCATTTAGTCCTTTAATAGAATCACGTTTAGCAGATGATCAAACTATTCAGCCATTAAATGTATATCTTAATGATAAGAATTCTATACTTGGAACAGATTCTCGTATCAAATATCCTATTTGGACATTAACACGTGATGGAATACAAAAATTATTGAAAGGCGAAAGTATTGAGTCAGCATTAAATAATATTAAAGATTCAAAATAATAGAAGGAGATTAACATGAAGAAGAAAGAGATACCAATTATTATCATATGCAGTCTTTTAGCAATTGGAATAGTCAGTGCAACAATGTTAACGTATATTAATTATGTACGTGATTCTTTATGGGATCAATCTGTTAATGATATATTAGACTCAACAACCCAAGTACAGGAAGCCTTTCAGTCATATATGGATAAAGATGTAGAGAATTTAAGTATTATTTTAAGAGGTGTTTCATCAGAAAAAGAAGATATCATATCTTCAATTATACAACGTTCTGAAATAGAAGGACATAATCTCGTTTACATTAATCTTACTGATTATACTTATTTTAATCGTAGTGGTAAAGAAAAATTATTACCTGAAGAAATAGAACAAATAAAAACTTTCTCTTCTTCAAAAGGAGTAACAAAGCCATATTATAATACAATAACTGGTATAAAAACTATAGCAACCTATATTAAATCAGAAAATCAATTATTAATTAAAGAAACTCAAATAGATGATTTAGCTGAACAGTTTTCTTTATCGTTTTATAATGATTTAGGATTTTCTTATATTGTTGATGATACTGGTAATGTGCTTGTAAGAACAAATCATAAAAATGCTAATAGAACAATGCAGAATTTGTTTGATATTATTGATTTAGAAGGTAATGATAAAGGAACAATTCAATCATTTGAAGATGCTTTTTCTCATCATCAAAAAGGTTATGCATTGTTTAACTATCATGATGATAAAAATGTCTTTTGTTATGTTCCATTAACAGGAATGAATGATTGGTATATTGTTTCTATTATTCCTAATAATGTCATTATGACACAAGCAAATAATATTATATTATTTACAATTACTTTATCTTTAATTATTATTGGAGCTATTGGATTTGTATTGTTATTGTATCGATATAATAATAAAAAACATAAAAATGAAATGCTTCATTTGGCTTATTATGATCATCTAACAAATTTATATAATTATCAAAAATTTAAAGAAGAAGGTCAAAAGAAATTAAAGGATAAACATTTAAATTGGGCAGTGATTTATAGTGATATTGCAGGTTTTAAAATTATTAATGATTTAAATGGATATGAATTTGGGGATAAAGTTTTAAAAGAGTTAGCGAATATTCTGAAAGATGAAGAGACATCAAATGACTTAACATGTCATATGACAGCTGATAAATTTTTGATGATGCGTGAATATCGTGATAAACAGGAGTTGATAGACTGTTGTCAGAGAATTTATCAGAAACTTTCACTTTTATTAAAGGAGTATGGATTAGAGAAAGAAATTGTTATTAAATTTGGAATTTGTTGTTTGGAAGATGATGATAAAATAGAAAATATTGATGGATTGATAGATCGTAGTCATCTGGCATTAAATGAAATAGATGCTAATCATAAAGACTATTATTGTTTTTATAATTATTCTATGCGTGAAAGAATGATGAAAGAAGCAGATATTGAGTCTAAAATGGAAAAAGCTTTAGAAAATAGAGAATTTATTTTCTATCTACAACCTAAATATGATGTTTATGGAAATGCAATATTAGGAGCGGAAGCATTAGTAAGATGGGTAGATAAGAGTGGTCAGATGATTATGCCAGGAGAGTTTATACCTATTTTTGAAAAAAATGGCTTTTTGTTAAAATTAGATGAATATATTTATGAAAGTGTTTGTCAATATTTAGCTGATCGTATTCAAAAACAACGTCCGGTTGTTTGTATCTCTGTTAATATTTCACGTTTACATTTCTATCAGTCAGATTTCGTAGAACGATATGTTAATATCAAAAAGAAATATAATATTCCAGATCATTTATTAGAATTAGAAATAACAGAGAATATTTTATTGGAAGATATGAAAACAATAGAAAGAACAATTTCTCAACTACAGAGTTATGGCTTTAGTTGTTCAATTGATGATTTTGGTAGTGGTTATTCATCACTTAATTCATTAAAAGATTTACCATTTGATGTGATTAAATTAGACAAAGTTTTCTTGGATAATAGTGTGAATACGAAACGTAGTGAAGAAATTATTAAATCAATTATTGATATGGCAAAACATATTGAAATTATAACTGTTGCTGAAGGTGTAGAAACATATGAGCAACTGGATTTTCTCAAAAAGACAGATTGTGATATGATTCAGGGATATATTTTCTCTAAACCATTACCAATAAGAGAGTTTGAAGAAGTATTAAGAGAAAATAAATCGATTGTGTCTTAAAAGCTATCTTGTGATAGCTTTTTATTTCCTCTTTCTAGGAAAAAAAGTGTCTTTAGAATCATTGTTAAATAAGATATGATGCTTGTAGGAGTTGATGATATGAATAATATCAGAGAAAATACAATATCAATTATAGAATTGACGCAAAGAAGTTATGATGCATACAAGCAAGCACTTTATTTTGTCAAACTAGGGAAACCAAAAGAATCCCAATATTACTTTCAACAGGGCGATGAATTATTGTTGCAGATGAGTCGGATACATGCACAGATGTTATCACAAGATGTTGAAGTGAACTTGCTTATGGTTCATATTGAAGACTTGTTAATTTCTGTTCAATTGTATAAATCAATGATTAAAGAATTATTAGTGTTCTATACAAAATTTCCTACCTTAAAAGGAAATTAACAGTCTTTTTGTTTTTGTAGACGATTATATAATGATATTGTCAAGCATGTCGAAAGGGGAAAAAACAATGCAAAAAATGATGGAAAAAATGGAGTCAGTATTGGCACCACTTGCTACTAAGATTGGTAGCAACAAAATTTTAAAAGCTATTTCAACTGCTTTTAATCTTATTATGCCTGTGATTATTCTAGGCGCTATTTTCACACTTTTAAGTACCTTATCAATTGGTGGTTATCAGGATTTCTTAGCGAGTTCAGGAATTGGTCAAGTTCTCGCATTAGTTGGTCGTTTTACAACGGATATGTTAGCTGTCTATGTTGCATTTACTGCAGCTTATGCTTTTGTTAGAAATGAGGGAATGAATGCAGATGCAGTTCCAGCGGGATTGTTATCTATATTGGCATTCTTTATTATGACACCCTTAGCAAACATTGTTGTTAATGAAACACCAACAACTTTTATTAGTTTTGATTATTTAGGATCAAAAGGTTTATTTACCGCATTAATTGTTGGTGTTTTGGTTGGTTTTATTTATACTTTTGTTGTGAATCGTGGCTGGGTGATTAAAATGCCAGAAGGTGTTCCACCAACAGTGGCTAAATCTTTTAGTGCATTAATTCCAGGGTTTGTTGTAACTGCTATCTTTTTAATTATTAATGGTGCTTTTGCAGCAATGGTTGGACAAACGTTTAGTGAATGGTTCTATGGTATTATTGCTGCACCGTTATCAGCTTTATCTGGAAGTCTTGTTACTTTTATGATTTTAATGTTGCTGGCATCTGTTTTCTGGTTTTTTGGTATTCATGGTGGGCAAGTGACAATACCATTTTTAATGATGATATTTATGCAGGCAGGTGTTGAAAATCAGACGGCTTTCGCATCTGGAGGAGAAATGCAAAATATTATCACAGTTGGGTTATTATTTTTCTTAATGTTAGGTGGAATTGGACATACCATTGGATTATCAATTGATATGTTATTCGCTAAAAGTAATCGTTATAAGACTTTGGGAAAGTTGGCGATTTTACCATCTTGTTGTGGTATTAATGAACCAATTGTCTTTGGATTGCCAATAATTTTAAATCCAATTATGGCTTTACCTTATTTCATAGTTCCGCAGATTAATATTTTAATTACTTATTTTGCAATGAACAGTGGACTTGTTTCATTACCAAGAATTGCTATGGGAGCGGGAGGAACACCTATCTTATTAGATGGATGGCTAATCTGTGGTTTATCAGGAGTTGTTTTAGAGATTATCTTGATTGCACTTTCAGCATTATTATATTATCCTTTCTTTAAAATGCAGGATAATCTTGCAGTGAAAGAAGAACAGGCACTTGACTCATAGTCATTATAGGCTGATATTCAGCCTTTTTAACCTATATCAAAAGTGTTAAAATAGAATTATGGAGGTGCATGCTTATGGATAAAAATCAAAAAGCCATACTTATGGAATTGATGAATCATGAGACAATGTCTGGCAATGATTTGTCTCATTTTATTCAAATGAGCACCAGAACAGTCCGTACAATTATTAAAACAATTAATGAAGATATTGTAGGTGCAAAGATTATATCAGGAACATTTGGCTATAAACTGAGTATTGATGATCCAGAGATCTTTTTACAGTATCTCCAACAAGACAATGTTACACAAGATGCACAATCACGTTTTGATTATTTGTTTCAAAGATTTATTGATAATCAAAATTATATAAAAATAGATGATTTATGTGAAGAATTGTATCTATCAAGAACACAATTAAAACAATCATTAAAAGAACTAAGAAGTTATTTCAATGATTATGATTTGATTATTGAAACCAAACCACATTATGGAATGTATCTAAATGGAACAGAATTAAATAAAAGACGAGCAATTGCTCATTTTCAACAATATCAAAAAGATTTAGCTATTTATCAACAAATTAAAAAAATCATCATGTCATGCATTGCTAATGCTGATTATGTGATTAGTGATGATAATTTAGATAATCTTGTTTCCCATCTCTATATTGCTTATATGCGTGTTTGTCAACATGAATATGCTCTATTAGATCATGCCTGGCTTGAATCTATTCAAAGTGAAAAAGAGTATGAACTTGCAAGTGCCATCATGTCTTTAATGAGCCAAATATTAAATATGGAATATCGTGAAGAAGAAGTTGCCTATTTAACGATGCATCTTTGTGGTAAAAATTGTAAACAACAGACACATCTTTATATTGATCAAACAATTTTAACATTGGTAAATCATATTTTACAGGTATTAGAAAACGAGTCACATATTGCTTTTACATCTGATCTTAATCTCCAATTGGCTTTATCACTTCATATTATTCCACTGATGAAGAGAATTCAATATTCAACATATATGAATAATCCCTTATTACAGGATATAAAAAGAAACTTAATTGTGGCTTATGAATTAGCAATTAAAGTAGGAGAAATAATAAATAGTCAATATCATTGTTTTCTACCAGAAGATGAAATTGCTTATTTTGCATTACATATTAATCTATCATTAGAACAAAAGAAAACCAATATTCATCAAAAGAACATCTTATTAATATGTTCAAGTGGTGTGGGAAGTGCACGTTTATTAGAATATTTTTTTAGAGAAAATTTCAGTCGTTACATTCAGCATTTAAAAGTCTGTTCATTACATGAACTCTCAATTCAGGATATTTCCTCATATGATTGTATTTTCACAACAGTTCCCATTAGCCAAACTTTAGATATTCCAATATTTATGATTAGTCATCTCATGAATACAAAAGATACTATTCATATTACACACAATCTCCAAAATCTTAATCGTCCAGATATTATGCAATATTTTCCACCACAATTGTTTTTTACATATGAAAGTTTTGCAACTAAAGAAGAGGCTATTCATGAAATTATTCAACAATGTCGCCATGACTATGACTTACCAGATTCATTTGAAGAACTTGTTTTAGAAAGAGAACAACTAGCCACAACAGAATTCAATGATTTAGTAGCATTCCCACACTCACATAAACCCGTTTCTTCATCAACATTTGTATCAGTCACTATACTGAAAAAACCATTACTTTGGAAAAATCATAAAATTAGAATCATCTTATTATCTTCAATAGAAAATAATAAGATGAAAGATTTAGATGATTTTTATGAAGTGATTTCAACAATCATGAGTGATCAATCCTTGCAATGGCAATTACTCAATCAGCCAACATATGAGACTCTAAAAAGCATCATAGAAAGGTTGGTGTGATGATGAAAAATATCTTATTGGTCTGTGGTGCGGGTATGTCAACAAGTCTAATGGTGAAAAAGATGCAGGAAGCTGATTTCAATCATCAGTACCATATTCAATGTAGTGATACTGTAAGTGCCCAGCTGACTATTATGAAAAGTGATATCTTCTTATTAGCTCCTCATATTAGTTATATGAAAGACGAGTTTTTGCCATTATGTCAAAAACAGCATATTCCTTTTATGGTGATTGATTCATTGGACTATACCAAAATGGATGGTTATAGTGTTCTTGAAAAAGTAACAAATATTTTTAATCAATATGAAAAGACACATGCCTTTCGAATTATTTTACTGCATTCTAGTGGAGGCACAATGTCTGATTTATTGGTTATGGATATGAATAAGAAGAAAAATGAAGCAGAAAAAGAGTGGATTATTGAATCGAAAGATATTGAAAGATTTGAAGATTATGAAAATGTAGATGTTATTTTATTGGCTCCACAGATATGTTATGAGAAAAATATGATTCAAAAAAAATTAAGTCGTACTGATACGATTTTAGATATTCCATCAAGGAATTTATATGGAACTTTTGATGGAAGAAAGATATTAAATTATATACATCAAATATTAAAAGAAAGAGGGTTTGAAAAGATATGAAATTAATTATGCGTGCTGATGATCTTGGATTTAGTGAAGCAGTGAATTATGGAATTTTAAAATCAATTGTTGATGGGGTAATTACCAGTACTGGAATGATGCCAAATATGGAAAGTGCTAAACATGGATATGAACTGGTTAAAAATTTAGATATTGCATTAGGGCAACATACAAATATTTGTGTTGGGAAACCACTTAGTGATCCCGCTCTTATTCCTTCATTAGTTCAAAAAAATGGTGAATTTTGTTCCAGTAAAGAAATACGAGCAAGAAAGGAAGATAGTATTGTTGTTGAGGAAGCGGAAATAGAAATAGAAGCACAACTGCAAAGATTTATTGAGATAACTGGTAGAAAGCCAGATTATTTTGAAGGACATGCAGTGTTTTCTGAGAACTTTTTTAAAGCTTTAAAGAATGTTGCTGATAAACATGGTTTATTTTTCTGTAATCCTTCTATTGATAAAGAATGGGAAAAAGAAAATCATCTTTATGGTTTACCATTTTTCAAGTTGGATAGTGATGGTTTATATGATCCAAAGGAATATATGCAAGACAATTTTCAATTGATTAAGGAGAATGAATGTAGTGTCGCTATTTTTCATCCAGGGTATTTAGATCAATATATTTTGACACATTCCTCTTTTACAAAAATTAGAGCAATGGAATGTGATTTCTTATGTAGTGAATGGTTAAAACAGTGGATTTGTGATCATCAAATTGAACTTGTTAACTTTAAAAATTATCAAAAATAGTAGATATGAGAGCAACTTTTGATTGAAGTTGCTCTTTAATTTTTTTTAACATCAATGGTTTTTCTTTCCAGTTATCAGAATATTGAATATAATAAAGATAGGAGTTATGAAATGAGGAATTGTTATGTATGCATTAGAAAGTATCGATCAAGAATTAAAAGAAATTATTAATCGCTTTGAATTATTTGATAATTATCGTTTAGTTGATTATAAATCATATGAAGTTTATGATTATCAAAAAGGAGAATTTGTTAAAAATAATCAATATTGCTATGAAATATGGAATCGTGGTGGTCCATGTGAAAACTGTACTTCACGTCAGGCTGGGATCAATCAATGCGAAATGTTTAAATTAGAGTTTTTAGATGGGAAATTATATTTAATTATTTCTTATCCTATTCAGATATCATCAAGGAATTTTATATTAGAACTGATAAAGGATGTCACACAAAGTTTAACAATAAGAAGTATAGATGAAGGTGGTAAAAAAATTGCTGAACTGATTAATAGTTTAAATGATTATGTCATTCATGATACATTTACAGGTCTTTATAATAAAAAATATGCAATCCAGGAAATAGATAAAAAACTAAGTTTGCAAAAGAAGCTGACACTGGCAATGATAGATTTAGATCAGTTTAAAAATATTAATGATACATATGGACATGTTAAAGGTGATGAAGTCATCTTATATTTAGCTGATATATTAAAAAAATATTTAGTCAATACACATGTTTTGGCAAGTCGTATTGGTGGCGATGAATTTATGATTGTTTTAGATGATGTAAGTGAACATGATGTACTGATTATTTGTCATGAAATAAAAGAAGCTGTTTTAAAACATCCATTTTATAAAAGTAATCAGAAATTTTATGTTGATATTAGTATTGGAATTGCCTATAGTCAAGATGGTGATACAGCCATGACACTTATAGATAAAGCAGATGTGGCAATGTATAAAATAAAAAGACAAAAAGCGAGTCAAAAATAAGAATGAATATGTTAAAAGATAATAATGGAGATGATTTTTATGAAAAAGATACCTGGTGTTATCAGTGTTCTCATATTTTGCTTGCTCATCACAGCATGTCAGAGTCAAGAAGCCAAGCGTCAGGTTTTTACCGAGCCACAATATGATTGGGGGAAAATAAGTGGTGAAACTTTAACTGTTTGGGGAAGTGCACCTGATTTAGAGAGAACATATATTCAAAAAGCATTTCAACGTTATGAAGAATTAACTCATAATCAATTGGAAGTAGTTCAATATTCTAAAGATGAAATTGTTGAAAAAATGACAACAGCATTAAATCAGGGCGAGGCACCAGATATATTTGTGAGTTATGGTGGAACAAATATTGATGTCTATAATCCAGATGATAATTTTTATGATTTTTCTCAGGCAAAATGGATCAATGATTTAACAGATACATCTATTAATCAAACAGTATATCATGGAAAAATTATTGGACTTCCTCATTGGGAAGCATCTGTTTCAGGAACGCTTTATAATAAAGATATTTTTAAAAAATACAATATTGAAGTTCCTAAAACACAGGAAGAGTTTATGTCAGTTTGTGAGGAACTGTTATCTCATGGCATAACACCTCTGTATATGCCGGCTAAAGAAATATCTATGCTTTTATACCAATTTCCATTAGATAGTATAGTTGAAGATAGTGATATTTTAAATCAATTGAACCAATTTGAAATTGGTTATGAGGATATTCCTGAAATGCTAAAAATTGTTGAGTGGTATAAAGAGATGGCAACCAAAGGATATTTTGGTGATCATTATCTTGAAGATGATTGGAATGGCATGAGTCCAGCTTTAGAAAGTCAAAAATATGCAATGTTATTATGTTGGGATACATGGTTATATACTGATTTTAAAGGAGATGCATCACAATTTGGATTAATGCCAGCATTTCTAGGGGTTCCTTATAATGGAACTTTTGAAGGACCTAATTTAAATTTATTTATGGTTAATAAAAAGAGTAAAAAATTAGATGTAGCTTTAGATTTTATTACTTTTTTAGCAGATCCATATAACTATAATGTGGCTTTTGAAAATATTCCTACAGCTTCAGTTTTTAAAAATCAAGTTGGAAGTATCACCACTTATCAATATTTAGAAAACGAACGTTTAATTGAAAAAAACTATCGTGATTCTATAGCGTGGCTAAGAATTAAAGAATTTTCACAAATGGATGCAATATGTATATATGAATATATTCATCCAGATAGCCAAATGAGTGCAAAAGAGTGTTTAGAAAAGATGACTGCACTACGAAAATCAAGAATAAATCAATAAGAAAATTGGAGGTCTTGTCATGAAAAAAATAAAAAAGAATATTCATGAACATCTTCAAATATGGATTATTTGTGTTGTTTCTATTGTTTTTATAGGGATTTTTGTGTGGATTTCATTTATGTATATACATAAATTTGATGAAACATTAATAGAAGAGAATAAAGCCCATTTATCAGAAATTGCTAATCATATTACAATTTATACAGAAGCAGCAATAGAAAACACAAAAAATTCTTTACAGGATGCTGCAAATTCATTATTGGTTATTCCAGAAAATAAAAAATTAGATTATCTAAATAGTATTGCGAAAAGACAAAAATTTGCATATATAGGATATGCTTATAAGAATGGTGATTTTTATGCAACTGAATCAACACAAAGTGGTTATATCAAAAATGAATCTTATTTTCAAAAAGCACTTTTAGGTCAAACATCAATCAGTGATTTAGAACATAAAATCTTTTATGACCATGTTGTTTCAGGAATAATACTGACAGTTCCATTATTTGATGAAAATAGGGAACCTACAGGTGCTATATCAGCGATGATAGATTCCGCCCAACTTGATGATGCTTTAGAGGTGGAAAGTTTTCAAGGTGAAGGTTACTCTTATATTATAGATCAAAAGGGAGATTTGATTTTACATAATAAAAGTATGGATTATGGTAATTTTTATAGGATTCTTGAAAATGCTACACTTGCAGATGATATGAATTTAAATGATATAAAAAGCCATATTCAAAATGGTGATTCAGGAATGATTCATTATACACAAATGGGTGAAGAAAGATATGCCTACTATACTTCACTAGCTATTAATTCATGGAGAATTATTAATATTGTTGATAAAGATGTGGTAACAGCGAAAACAGATGTTTTGATGAGAGAATTAATTTTAATGACAAGTTGTATTGTTATTGTCTTTTTTGGTTTATTTATCTTTGCAGGTATTTCATGGATTATATCTGAAAAACAAAAACATATATCAGCTGCTAAATCTATTTTCTTAGCCAATATGAGTCATGAAATTAGAACACCTATGAATGCAATTATTGGAACTGGAGAAATATTGTTAAGAAGTGATTTGAAATATAATCAAAGAAATTATGTTCAAAATATTTTGAGTTCAAGCAAAAGCTTATTATCAATTATTAATGATATTTTAGATTTTTCAAAGATTGAATCAGGTAAATTTTCAATTGTAAATGAACCTTATGAATTAGAAGCGCTATTATATGATATAACAGCATTAGCGGCTATAAAATTAGAAAATAGAGATATCTATTTTCTTGTTGATATAGATGAAAATGTTCCAAGTCAACTTATTGGTGATATGATAAGGATCAAACAAATTCTTGTTAATATTGTTGGTAATGCTATTAAATTTACAGAAAGAGGATATATTAAGGTGAGGATTTCACTGTTGCATAAAGATAATCATGATTATTTAAAAATGCAGGTGGAAGATACAGGAATTGGTATTAAAAAACAGAATTTAGAAAAATTGTTTGAAAGTTTTAGTCAAGTAGATAGCCATTATAATCATTCACAGGAAGGTACAGGATTAGGACTCGCTATTTGTCAATCGTTATGTGAACTGATGGGTGGATATATAAGTGTGGAGAGTGAATTTGGAGTTGGTTCAACTTTTACAGCAGTTGTTAGACAAGAGATTCAAAATCAGGAGAGGTTACTAGATTGTCCAGCGTGTTTAGAACATTTTTGTATTGTAGAAGAATCTGATATATTAAGAGAGTTCTATCAGAGATATTTAGATCAATTGAAGATATCTTATACAATGTGTCAAAATGAAACAGAATTTTTAAATCAAATATCAAATCATCACTTTGATTATATTTTAGTTAATCAAAGTTTACGAGATATAATTCCAAAAGACATAGATTTAGACAAGATTATTATTTTGTTAAAACAAAATAATACATCACTGTTATCAGTTCAACAAACAGAATTAACAATCTATACTCCTTTATTTGGTTTACAGCTTGTCTCACTTCTTTCAAAACATAAAAATCATTCTCATCAATATCTTGTTGAAAATGAAGATATTGCTCCATTATCATATATGCGTGTTTTAGTTGTTGATGATAATCAAATTAATCGAGAAATTGCCGAGGAAATTATTGGCTTTTATGGTATTGAAACAGAAGGGGCACAATCTGGTCTAGCAGCAATAGACATGATCAAAGAAAAAGATTTTGATTTAATTTTTATGGATCACATGATGCCTATTATGGATGGTGTCGAAACTTTGCATACAATAAGAAGTTTACCAGATAAAAAATATCACGATATTCCGATTGTTGTTTTAACTGCTAATGCAACAGAAGAAGCGAGGCAAATGTTTTTAAAAGAAGGATTTGATGATTATATCTCTAAACCAATTGATATGAAGAAATTAGAAAAGATATTAGAAAAATGGTTACGAACACAAAATAATAATCGAATGAATCATAGCCAATAAAATATATAAAAGTTGATTGATATCAAGAGTTGTTATTGAATTGTGATTTAGAGCTTTAAAGCCATTGCTTTGTGATAGGGGCAATGATAAAATAGAAACAAAGATAAAAATATTTTAAGAGAGTGAGATATATGAAAGCGATTATTGGAATAACATGTAGCGAAAGATGTGTTGAGGGAAGATATGAACAATATGTGCAACAAGAGTATATTGCAGCAATAGAGCGAGCAGGTGGTATTCCTTTGCTGTTATCGGTGACAGGGCAATCTGATATTTTAGAAGAACAGATTCAGCGTATTGATGGTTTATTGGTAACTGGTGGGGTAGATGTTAATCCTTTGTTTTATCATGAAAACTGGCAATTTGAACAAAGGACATCTGATTCACATCGTGACCAATATGAGATTCAAGTCATTAAGCAATGTGCTGAAAAAAATATTCCTATTTTAGGAATATGTCGAGGGTTACAAATCATTAATGTGACTTTCGGTGGAACACTATTTCAGGATAATCGTAATGCTAATGAATATGTTTTTCAACATGAACAACAAGAAAGACGTGATTACCCAACTCATGTTATTAGAATAAAAAAAGATAGTTTCTTATTTCCGATTTTTGGAGATAAAGCTTATGTTAATAGTTTTCATCATCAGTCAATTAAAAAAATTGCTGATGACTTTAGAATTGTTGCGAGAAGTGAAGATAGTATTGTTGAAGCTATTCAGCATCATATTCTCAATATTGTTGGTGTTCAATTTCATCCTGAATGTATGTGTGAAAAAAATGAACAAATGCAAAAGTTATTTGATGTTTTTGTTTATCAATGTAACTATCAGAAATAAGAGTCTTTGGACTCTTTTCTTTTAAAGGGAGTAATAAAATGAGAAAATTAATAAAAATATGGATCTCTATGTGTTTTGTTGTGGGATTATTGTATGGTTGTCATCAGGAAAAGACATATTTAAAATTAAAATATGATGTTTTTCATGTGGAATTAGGGAATGCTATTGTAAAAGAACCATTATGTTATTTAGATTTAGATGGATTAACGGATGATAATATCAATAGTATTAGAGAAAATGCAAAAATGGAAGTCACCAAAAGACCACTTGAATTATCAAATGAAAGAAGAGCGATAGCTTTTTGTGAGAGTGAAGGAACTTATGACTGTTCAATTAAGTATTTTGATGAAACCGTTGATTTTACTATTTGTGTGGTAGTCACTCGTTCTCCAACCGTCTTAGGACCTAATATCATTGCAGTCAAAAAAGATGATGTTGATTTTGATTTCTACCAGCATTATTCAGTTGAAGCTCCTTATAGAATGTATTTAACAAATATTGATACTTCACAAGTGAATTTCCACAAAGTCGGGGATTATCCTGCAAAAATATTAATATCTGAAAATTCATACGGTGACATAGGATATGAAGCACGTCAAATCACTGTGAAAATCCAAGATAAAATAACTTATCATATCCCATCAAAAAAGATTTTAGATGTTCCATATTATAATCAAATGGATGTCGATGCTCCAAATGGTTGTGAAGCAACCTCACTTTATATGGCATTGAAATATAAAAATAAAATAAATACTGATTTACACTCATTTATTGGTGTCGTTCCTCAGTCAGAAACTCCTTATGAAGGATTTTCTGGTGACCCTTTTTCAAGAGCCACACATCTTGGCGATTATTATACAGTTTTTCCTCAAGCCTTGATTAAAGCCACTTATAAATATGCTCAAATGAGAGATATATCTGGCAGTGATTTGGATCAGATTATGGATGAATTAGCTAATGATCATCCAGTTATTGCCTGGGTTACTGGTAAGTTTACAAAACCTGTTATGGAAAATTATTATTTTGGCAAAGTCACAAGTAATTTACATATTGTATTGGTTAATGGTTATGACAAGGAAAAGAAAATCTTTTATATTAAAGATCCGGCTGATAGAAAATTGACAGAAGTTTCTTTTCAGACATTTCAAACGGCATATGATGCGATGAAATTCGCAATCGTTGTGGAGGGATAATTATGTATTCATCTTTAGAAATAACAAATAAATCATTTGAAGATCTCTATGTTAAATTCTGTGGTATGCAGGCATGTACACCAGGGTATTCCTATGGACCGGCAGTTCGACAGCATTATCTTATTCATTATTGTTTGTCTGGTAAGGGCGAATATCATGTTCATAATAAAATATATCATATCAAAGCAGGTGATGCATTTTTAATCACACCTCAAAATGTAACGTTTTATCGTGCTGATATGGAAGATCCATGGACATATGCATGGGTGGGATTTGATGGACAGAAAGCAAAACTATATTTAGAACGTTGTCGTTTGAATGAACAGAATTTAGTTGTTCATTGTGAATATATTGATGAAATACGAGAAACGATGATCTCGATGTTGGCTCATTATAAATTAAGTTATAGTAATGAAATGTTTATTCAAGGAGAGTTTTTTCACTTTTTATCTTATTTAATGAAAAGTGCCAATTTAACATATAAAGAAGATACGCATCAGAGTGATAATTCTTATATCCAAAAAGCATTAGAATACATTCAAAATAATTATCAAAATGTGATTACAGTTCAGGAAATTGCAGATTATTTATCTTTAAATAGAAGTTATCTAACAACACTTTTTAAACAGCATTTGCATTTATCAGCACAAGAATTTATCAAAAGATATCGCATGAATCAGGCTGAAGAACTTCTTGTAACTACAGATTTAACAATTAATCAAATATCTTTCTCATGTGGCTATGGGAATCAATTATCATTTTCTAAAGCCTTTAAACAATATCATCAAATATCACCTAAAGAATATAGAAAACAATATCGTTTAGATCACGAAAAAACACGAATGGAAGATCCTCATGAAATTAAAGAAAAATAGGCATAACGCCTATTTTTTATTATATATTTTTTGATAATTAACAAGTGCCCCAATAAGATTTGAATCATTATAATAAGTACAAGGAACAATTTGTACTTGAGGTATTGGAATTGGCATTTTTTCATAAAGTTCATCCAATGATTTTTGAGTGTATTCATGTAATATAGCTTGTTGGCTAATTCCACCACCAATAGCAATCTTATCTGGATCAACAGTTGCCTGAATATTAAACAATCCCATAGCAATCGTATCACAAAAAGCTTTTAATGCTGATAAAGCACGTTCATCACCTTGATTACAATACTCAAAAGCTTGTAAACCATCTATTTCCTTTGGTTCTTTTCCAACAGCCTTCGCAATCATAGCTACCAATTTAAGGGCACTACCATCATATCCCCATTTTCCATCAAAACCTTCTTTTTTTGTCCAATCATCAGACAAATAACTAAATTCACCTGCAAAACCATGAGTTCCAGTAAAGACTTTATCTCCAATAGTAATACCACCACCGATACCACTTCCAATAATGCAGACTGCACCAACATCTGTTCCTTTTAGACTTCCATGTTCAACTTCACATAAAGCCGCACATTTGGCATCATTTTCAATTGTTAATCTAGAAGTAGTGACTGCTTGTAACTCTTTGACAATATCAACATCTAAGTTATATGTCAGTGCACCAGGAACTTGTACCTTTTTGGTATGTTTATTAATCAACCCAGGTAAAGACATAGCAACACCATCTACTCTTTCTTTGTATTGGTTGTATATATTGTGTACTGCATTTTTAAAGTTGTCTAAAGTATCATGGGGTGTTGGAACTTTTCCCTTTTCTAACATTTCTAATTCATCATTCATAAGTGCATACTTAATAGCACTTCCTCCTACATCTAAAACAAGATATTCCATTCATTTTGCCTCCTTTTTTAAATATTATACTATAAATTAATCAGAGGAGATATAACATTCATAATATGAAAATGAATTATATAATTTCAAAATCATAAACATCTTCTTCAACTTCTTCAATTATTGCTTCCACCATTTCCCAATCAATACTTGCATATGAATGAGTCGTTGGTTCAATACTTTGTTTTAAACAAATACATTGAATTCTATAAATACCTGTTTCTTTTATAAATTGATTAATCTTTTCTTTTTGATTATCATCCCATACAGCAGTTATTTCTAAATGTTCACCATAAGCACTTTGCAAATAACTTATCATTTCTTTACCTGAATATATATCATTTTGTAATCCTTTGGTATAAATGCCATCTATACCCATCGTAATTAAAATATTCATGCTCGAATCAATATCATCTACATAGTCTATAGCCTGATTAAAGATAGCTTTTTTATGATAAGAGTGAATGAGTTCAATCATTTTTCTTGTTTGACTGATATTGATATCTCTATCAATATCTAAAAAACCAAAAGCAATACCATCAGCACCATTATCCAATAAAACCTCAGCATCTAAAAACATTGTTTCTATATCTTCATCATTATAATAATATCCAGATAATCTAGGTCTTAATATACAGATAACTTCTAAACTTGTATTTTCTTTAACTTTTAAAAGTTCTCCAATACTTGGTGTTAATCCTTGCTGATACTGATAATGACTTAAAGCAATACAAGTTGCACCACCATATTCTGCTTGTTTTGCATCATAATAACTGCCACAAAAAACTTCTACTTGATGTTTCATCACGTTCACCTCGACATTATTATAACGCATAATATCATAAAATAATAAGTATATTTTCAATGATTACCACACATAATAATGGAAAAGGAGTGAAGAATATGTCGCAAGATAAAGAAAAAAACAAACAATCAGAATCTAAGAAAACAGCATATAACAATCAATGGACCAATAACAATCTTAAGTATTATCCAGATGAAAGAAAAAGACAAGATGGTCCAGGCGGAAACTAAATGAAAAGCTATGATAGACTTTGAGCACCTCTATCATAGCTTTTTTCTTATAAAGTGATTTCATTGATAATAGTAATTGCATTGAGTGTACGTGGGAAACCAATGTATGGCTGACATTGTGTAATTGTTTCAATCAGTATTTCTCTTGTATTCCCAACCCTTATATTAGCTTTGGTATGAGCTCTTAACTGATTTTCACATCCACCCAAACTTGCCAGCATAACAAAGGTAAGTAATTCACGTGTTTTTAAATCAAGGCCTTTACGTGTATAAAAATCACCAAAACAATGGGCTGATAAATAATTTTGGATATGCTTTAATTCTTGAGGCGCCTGATCATGACCGGCTTGAATACGTTCTTGACCAAAAGCTGCTGACTGCACTGCAAAGCCTTTATCAAAACGTGTTTCTTCATGCGTTGTACTTTGTGATTCTAATGATAAAGAGATACCTTCTTGCTGGAAAACTTCATTCATAGCATCTAATGCTTCATCAACTTTTCCATAACCTATATAAGGGCTGCATTGATAAAGTGCCTCCTTCATAGCAATCTGTGATAAACCAACACGAATACCTGCAAGGGTATGTTTTTTTAATGCTTTTAAAGTATGATTTGTTGCTTGTACAACAATTAAAATCAACTCTCTTAATTGGTCATTTAAATGACCATGTTGATACACATCACCATAGATATAACGTTTCATGATTTCTTGATATTCTTGATCATTGGCTTGTTGGGTTTCACCATATAATTTTTGATAAAGTTCATTGGCTAATATTTCTCTACTCATATTTGTCTCTCCTTCATTTCTTTATATTTATATTGTATGTTTTGTTGCTTGGGATGTCTAATACTTGTTTGGAATGAATAACTATGTATTTTAAGCATAATTGATTTTTATTCTTAATGTTATATGAATATGTCCATATGTTATTTCGACTATATTATTATCTAACATAAAGGTGGATATATTTATGATGTAAGCGTATTATTCTAACATTTGGACATATTTTATAAACATCTGATACTTTCTTTCATATGTCTTAATGTTATAATTCAACTATAAAAAGCGCTTTCAATATAAAAAAGGAGATTGATTTATGGGATTGTTTACAAAGGAATTAACTGTTTGTTGTCCAATTGAAGGAAAAGTTAGCCCCTTGGAATATTGTCCGGATGAAGTTTTTTCAAAAGGATTAACTGGTGAGGGAGTTGTTATTTTTCCAACTGGAGATACTGTTTATGCTCCAATTGATGGAAAAGTGGAGTTTATTTTTGAAGCAAAACATGCGATTGCTTTAAAGAGTCAGGGTGTTGAGTATTTGATTCATGTAGGATTAGATACGAATAAGTTAAATGGACATGGATTTGAGGTTTTTGTTTCATCTGGGGATGAAGTTAAACAAGGTGATATATTATTGAAGTTTGATTCACAGATATTAAATGCACATCATTGTATTAATGTGACACCATTTGTTTTTACGAATTTGAATCGTAAAAATATAACAGTAACACAATATGGTATGGTGAATGCTAATGAACCATTTATATTAATTGAAAGGAAGGCTTAATGATGAATGATCAATTATCTTTTAAAGAAAAGTATTCTTATGGAATAGGAGCTATTGGTAAGGATATGTGCTGTGGTATTATCTTTACTTATTGTATGTTATATTTTACAGATGTTTTGAAGTTATCAGCAGCATTTGTAGGAACGTTATTTTTCTTGGCAAAATTTTGGGATGCTGTGAATGATTTAGGAATGGGAATGGTTGTAGATAATACCCATACAAGATGGGGAAAGTTTAGACCTTGGTTAGCTATTGGAACAATTATAAATGCAATAGTTTTGGTTTGTTTATTTACTGATTGGGGATTGTCTGGAACTTCATTATATGTCTTTGCAACAGTGATGTATATTTTATGGGGAATGACTTATACCATTATGGATATTCCTTATTGGTCAATGTTACCAAATTTAACATCTGATCCTAAAGAACGTGATAAAGTCGCAGTTATTCCAAGAATTTTTGCTTCAATTGGTGGTTCTTTATTGGTTGGTGGATTTGGTTTACAGATTATGGATTTTATTGGGCATGGAAATGCTCAAGCAGGATTTACAAATTTTGCATGGTTAATCGCAATTATCTTTATTGTAACAGTTGGAATTACTGTCGTAAATGTGAAATCGGCAGATCGTATTGAAACAAAGAAAACTGAGAAAACATCATTTAAACAAGTGCTTCAAGTTATTAAACAAAATGATCAGTTATTAGTTGCTATTGGTGTTATTTTGACTTTTAATTTTGCTATGAACTGTATAAGTGGTGTTCAAACATATTACTTTATATATGTTGTAGGAAACAAAGCATTATTCTCTATCTTTACAATGTTTGCCGGATTTGCAGAAATCTTTGGATTATTGATTTTTCCAAGATTAGCTCAATATATGACTAAAAAACAAGTTTATGCTTTAGCAAGTGGAATCCCAGTTATTGGTTTAATAGTCTTATTTTTAACAGGTGTATTTATGCCACAAAATTATCTTTTGACTGCTTTAGCAGGAATTTGTGTGAAGTTAGGTTCTGGTTTACAACTAGGAACAGTGACAGTTGTATTAGCAGATGTCGTAGATTACGGAGAATATAAATTAGGGACACGTAATGAGTCTGTTATCTTTTCCATTCAAACTTTGTTAGTGAAATTTGCTTCTGCGATGGGAGCCTTATTTACAGGATTTGCTTTAGATGCTACTGGATATATTCCTGATGCAATTCAATCAGCAACAACTTTAAATGGAATGCGTATTATCATGATTGCTTTACCAATGGTGTTTGTGGTTGTTAGTTTTATTATCTATAAAAAATACTATAAGTTAAATGGTGAATATCTTACAAGAATTATGACTATTTTAAATCTAAGAAAACAGGAAAATGGAGAAATGTTAATCGTTAATGAAGAAGATGATAATGAACAATTAACTTTGAAATTACAGGAGGATCAATATGCCAATTCAATATCATAAATCAAGTCAAACTTTTCATTTATATAATCAAAAAATCAGTTATATCTTTAAAGTTTTAAAAAATCAGCAATTAGGTCAATTGTATTATGGAAAAAGAGTGAATGATCGTGAAGATTTTGATCATCTTTTTGAAACAATCCAAAGACCAATGGCACCTTGTGCATTTGAAGGAGATTTGACATTTTCTTTAGAACATATTAAACAAGAGTATCCTGCTTATGGTTCGGGAGATATGCGTCATCCAGCAATGGATATTATTCAGGAGAATGGAAGTCATATTGTCCATTTCACATATCAGCAACATCAAATCATTGCAGGTAAACCATCATTGGAAAATCTTCCTGCTACTTATGTAGAAAACAATCAAGAAGCAACAACATTGCTTATTACATTATTTGATGAAGTTATTCAAACAAAAATTATTTTAAGTTATACAATATATGAAGATTTAGCAGTTATTACAAGAAATGCTTATTGTCAAAATTGTGGCAGTCAAAACTTAATTTTAAATCAAATGATGAGTATGTCCTTAGATTTACCTGATAAAGATTATGAAATGATTGAATTAACAGGAGCTTGGTCACGTGAACGTCATATTCAAAATCGAAAATTAGAACATGGGATTCAGTCTATTTATTCATTAAGAGGTTGTTCAAGCAATAATTTTAATCCTTTTATAGCTTTAAAAAGACCAATGTGTAATGAATACGAAGGTGAAGTTTTAGGATTCAGTTTGGTATATAGTGGCAATTTCTTAGCACAGGTAGAAGTAGATACTTATAATGTATCTAGAGTCACTATGGGAATTCATCCTCATGCTTTTACGTGGCCATTAAATCCAGGAGAGTCATTCCAAACACCTGAAGTTGTTATGGTGTATAGTAATTGTGGATTGAATCAGATGTCGCAGACTTATCATGAACTTTATCAAAAACGTTTGGCTAGAGGTCAATATAGAGACCAGGTGAGACCAATTCTTGTGAACAATTGGGAAGGAACTTATTTTGATTTTAACGAGGAAAAGATTTTAGGTATTGCTAAAACAGCTCAAAAGCTTGGTATTGAGTTATTTGTTTTAGATGATGGCTGGTTTGGTCAAAGAAATAGTGATAATGCTGGTCTAGGAGACTGGTATCCTAATTTAGAAAAATTACCTGAAGGAATCAGTGGTTTATCACAAAAGATAGTTGATTTAGGTATGAGGTTTGGAATTTGGTTTGAACCAGAGATGGTCAATAAAGATTCTGACTTGTATCGCACACATCCAGAATGGACATTAGAAACACCAAATCGACATACATCTCATGGTCGTAATCAATATGTATTAGATTTTTCTAATCCTGAGGTTGTTGAATATATTTATAATATGATGGCAAAAGTGATTGAAGAATCACATATCACTTATATCAAATGGGATATGAATAGATGTATGAGTGAAGTGTACTCTTATGTGCATAGTGCTCAAGATCAGGGGAAAGTAATGCATGAATATATCTTAGGTGTTTATCATCTGTATGATAAGTTAACAACGAAGTTCCCAGAAATTCTATTTGAATCTTGTGCAAGTGGTGGTGCACGTTTTGATCCAGGTATGCTATATTATGCACCACAGTGCTGGACAAGTGATGATACAGATGCTATTGAACGTTTAAAAATTCAATATGGAACATCTTTGGTTTATCCAATCTCAAGTATGGGAGCCCATGTTTCAGCAGTTCCTAATCATCAGGTTTTTAGAAAAACACCTTTACAAACACGTGCTAATGTTGCCTATTTTGGGACTTTTGGATATGAACTAGATTTAAATAAATTATCTTGTGAAGAACAAAATGAAATTAAAGAACAAGTACAATTTATGAAAACTTATCGTGAAGTTATTCAATTTGGAACATTCTATCGTTTAAAGAGTCCTTTTGAAGGTAATGAAACAGTTTGGATGGTTGTTTCTAAAGATCAAAATACAGCCATTGTAGGATATTATCGGCCATTACAAGAAGTCAATCAAGGATATCGAAGAGTGAAATTAATGGGATTAGATCCTGATAAGGAATATCATGTTTCTATCCATGATATAGATTGTTATGGTGATGAATTAATGAATGCAGGGTTAATCACAAGTGATAGTTCTTGTGGAGAAAATAAAGATGGTGATGGTGATTACTTATCACGTTTATATCTTTTAAAAGCGAAATAAAAGGAGTCAATTTTGACTCCTTTTTAGCATTATTGATTATGATATTCTTGATTCAATGCAACATATTCTTTGGCTTTTTCAATAATATAAGTATCATCAAGATGATTTGTATTATGAAAAGAAAATTCATACTTTAACTGATTGAAAACAACAATGAAATATCTTTTTGTATTATCATCTTGAGTAAAAGTATATAAGGTAGAATCACCAATCTGTTCAACTTGATTATAATGATTTGGTATAGTGTTGATAAAGTGAAAATCAACACTATATGAGTTATTCTCATTAACATTAGAAATATATGAATAACTTGAAGGATTCTCCTCATCATAATGGAGAATAAAATCACTTTCATCACGAAGTAATTGTTTTTGATGATTTTGAACAAAATGCTCAAAATCATATAAATCATAAAAACTTAACTGTGTTTCTTTTTCAAATTCATCAATAGAATGATATTCATGAATAGAATTCACATTGATAAACCTTGGAGCACATATGAGTATTATTGCAAGGAGTAAAAGAGAAATAATTAATAAAATTCTTTTTTTGTTTATTGTCATAGTACCATCCCCTTCTTAATTTTAGTATAACATATTATTTTTGTGTATGTGAAATCATCTTTTCATATTATAAATTATTATTGACATATATTCATTATTTGTTTATTATATAACTGTTCAAAAATAAACAGTTAGGAGAAAGAATATGAAAACTTTTACATTTGCTATTCATCCATATATCATTAAAAAATATAATTCATTATTTGATGAGCTTATTCAAGAAGAACAAATAACACAAATAGAAATAGATGTTTTGGCTTTTTTATCTAATAATCCAGAATATAATCATGCACAAGATATTGTGAATAGGAGAGGAATATCAAAAGGACATGTTTCTATTGCGATTGAAAAACTTGTTTCAAAGCACTATGTTGAAAGACAATGTGATTTAAAAAATCGTCGTTGTAATACTTTAAAAGTAACAGAAAATGCTAAAGATTTAGTTAAAAAAATACAGGCTATTCAAAGAGAATTTGAAGCGATGGCTTATCAGGGGATGAGTCAAGAGGAGATAGAGAAATATCATTATTGGTTAAGAAGGGTTTATCAGAATTTAGGAGGTGGAGAGGATGAATGAAAGACTTGAAAATGAGAAAATATCAAAATTATTATGGTCACTTGCTTTGCCTTCTATTTTAGCACAATTAACTACTCTTATTTATAATATGGTTGACCGTATTTTTATTGGACGATTACCTGATGGTGCATTAGCAATTGCAGGGATTGGATTATGTGCATCAATTATTACAATCATTACAGCTTTTACAAATTTATTTGGTCGTGGTGGAGCACCACTTGCTTCAATTAAGTTAGGAGAAAAAAGAATAGATGTTGCTGAAAAGATTTTAGGGAATTGTTTGGTAAGTTTACTTATATCTTCTATTTTGATTATGGGAGTATTATTTTTATTTGGTGAAGATATTTTATTGTTATTTGGAGCAAGTCAAAATACTTTACCTTATGCGATGGATTATATGAGTATTTATTTAATTGGAACAATTTTTGTTCAGTTAAGTGTAGGATTAAATTATTTCATAAATGCACAGGGATTTGCAAAATATGGAATGATGACATTATTGATTGGTGGTATTTTAAATATTGTTTTAGATCCAATCTTTATTTTTGTTTTTAAAATGGATGTTGCAGGTGCAGCAGTAGCAACAGTATTGTCACAATTTGTCTCATGTATTTGGGTTATGAAGTTTTTACTAGGACCAAAGTCAACAATACAAATCAAAAAAGAACATTTAAAATTAGACTTATCAATTATGAAAAAAGTATTAGGCTTAGGGTTTTCACCATTCTTTATGAGTTCAACAGAAGGTATCTTACAAGTCTCTTTTAATCGTCAATTGTTATTTTTTGGTGGTGATTTAGCTGTAAGTTCTATGACAATCCTTATGTCTATGTCACAAATATTACTTTTACCAATGGAAGGAATTGCTCAGGGAACACAACCGATTATTAGTTACAATTATGGTGCTAAGCATTATCATCGTGTGAAAGAAACTGTTTCCTTAGCCATTAAAGTTTCACTGGCATATTCAATAATTGGTGTTTTGGCTATGGAAATATTCCCTAATGTATTTGTAAGTTTGTTTGCGAAAGATAGTGCACTCATTCAATTAAGTAGTGAGATGTTAAGAGTCTATGTATTTGGAATGATTATCTTAGGAGCCAATTCAACATATCAGCAAACATATACATCTTTAGGATTTGGTAAACGATCTTTTTTCTTTGCATTTTATCGTAAGATTATTTTATTAATCCCACTTATCTATATCTTACCTTATTTATTACCATATGGATTATATGCTGTTATTTTAGCTGAACCTATTTCAGATTTATTAACAACTATAACCAATACTTTCTCATTTAAATCGTTTATGAAAAAACATTTACCTTCCTAAATTAATTTCATATTTTGAATGAAAATAGATTTTCATCATAGAAATTGTTATGATAGAAAAAAAGGAGGTCAATTATGAAAAAAGCAATAATATTTGATATGGATGGATTAATGATAGATAGTGAAAGAGTGACATATCAAGAATATGTGAAGAAATTACATATGTTAGGACATGATGATTTTACAGAAGATTTATATAAACATTGTTTAGGTAAAAATAAAGCAGGTATTTGTAAAGTTTTTACTGATCACTATGGAGATAATTTTCCAATGAAAGAAGTTTGGGATGATGTTCATGTTTGGATAGATGAAAGTCTTAGAAATCATGTTCCTAAGAAAGATGGGTTAGATGAGCTTTTACAATATTTAAAGACTCATGGATATAAAACAATAGTCGCTACCTCTAGTGCTCGTGTACGTGTTGATGAAATTTTAAAGAATGCTGAAATTGTTGATTATTTTGATGATAGTATTTGTGGCGATGAAGTTAAACATGGGAAACCTGATCCAGAAATCTTTTTAACAGCATGTCAAAAATTAGGTGTAACTCCTGATGAAGCATTGGTTTTAGAAGATAGTGAAGCAGGAATTTTAGCTGCCTATAATGGTCGTATAGATGTGATTTGTGTTCCTGATATGAAGTATCCAGAGCCTGATTATGCTTCAAAAGCCACAAAGATCGTTGATTCTTTAAAGGATGTTATTGACTATCTGGAGTCATCATTTTAAAAGTGAATATGATATAAATAATGAAACATCTTTTATCTGTTTTTATGAGATAAAGATGTTTTTGTTATTGGAAATTTATTTTTAAAATGATAACATAAAAGGAGAATAATAAGGAGGAATGAATTGATGAGACCTCAATTACATTTGACAGCACCACAAAATTGGATGAATGATCCTAATGGACTGATTTATTATCAAGGAATGTATCATATTTTTTATCAGCATTTCCCATACACTTGTGAGTGGGGAACAATGCATTGGGGACATGCTGTGAGTCGTGATCTTATCCACTATGAACATTTACCTATTGCTTTATATCCTTCTAAATATTACGACCGTAATGGCTGTTTTTCAGGTTCTGCTATAGAATATCAAGGGAAGATGTATCTCTATTATACAGCAATACGTTATGCCAAAGAAAATCCAGAATATATACATGTTCAATATAGCGATGATGATTTAATAGCAAGTCAGGCAGTTGTTATATCAGAAGATGGTTATCATTTTGACAATCGAGATTGTAAACATTTGGTTGTAGATGTTATCAAAGATCAAAATTTAGGGGATGTACGACATACAAGAGACCCTAAGGTATGGATTGGACATGATGGGTATATTTATATGGTTGTTGGTAGTAAAGTCTCAAATGGGTGTGGATATGATGGAGAAGTTTTATTTTATAAGAGTGAAGATGGTGTGCATTTTACATATCAAAATAGATTTATAGATTCTTCCATTGGGGATATGTGGGAATGTCCAGATATTTTGACGATTGATAAACAGGATTATATGATTTTTTCACCTGAAAATATCGATGTTGCTCCACGTCCTAATAGTAACGCTGTGATTATGCCTGTCGCTTTTGATGAAAAAACTTGTTCACTCACTAAATTAGATACGTATATGTATCTTGATTATGGATTGGATTTTTATGCACCGCAAACATTTGTTGATGAATATAAAAATCGAGTGATGTTTGGCTGGTTACGTATGCGTAAACCAGTGGAAGGTGAAAATTGGTGTGGTATGCTGACAATGCCACGTGTCTTAACACAAAAGGGTGGTCATATTTATCAGCAGGTACATCCACATATTCAAAAATTATTTAATCAAAAAACAAATACAATTGATTTTGATGAACCATTTTTAATGCGTATATCAATGTTAGAAAATGAGGATGTTTTTTTAGGTGGACTTCATTTATATATTCAAGATGATTGTTTATGGTGCAATCGAGAAGCTATATCTATTCATGAGGATAAAGTTTGTAATTTAACACATACACCACCATTAAATCAGCGTTATGATTTAGAGATTTATTATGATGGTCAAGTTTTTGAAATATTTATTAATGATGGATATTATGTCTTAAGTCAGATTGTTTATAAGATTATAAAAGAACAAACGAAAATAAAGAATATAGAACTTTATAAGTTATCTAAAATTCAATAATTGACTCGCATACTTCCATAAAATGGAATATAATAAATAAGAATGGAAGGTGAAATCATGCCAACAAAACATAATTATATTGTTATGGTGGGGAAAGATGAACAAATTAACCAAGAAGTAACGGGAATACTTCTTGATTATTATAAGCCAATCATTGAAACAGAAATAACAAAAGCACTTCAAAATCTTTGTGTCTATAAAGATCAGATAGCGGCTATTGTTATTGATGATAGTATGGGACAAAAGGATATTAGAAACTTTTTAAGTTTTTGTATAATGGAACAACTTGATACCCAAATGCCAATGTTTTTATTAGATGGAACAGAAGATGATGAATTGTATAATGAAGCTGTTTCGTTAAAGATTGATGAGGTTATTCGTAAACCTTATCGAATTGATATTTTAAAAACACGTGTTCTTAATTTAACAGAACTATTTAGGCATAAGTATCGCTTACAATGGCTGGTTGATACGCAAACCAAAGAGTTACGTGAAAGTATTGAAATTCTTAATCATATGAGAATGGAAGTGCTTGAATCTTTGGGAACATTAGTAGAGTTTAGAAGTTTTGAATCAGGTGAACATATTTATCGAGTCCATTTTATAACAGAGTTATTAATGCGAGAATTTCAAAAATGTTATCCAGAGTATAATATTTCTGATGAAATGATTCCAGAAATATGTATGGCTTCTATTCTTCATGATATAGGGAAAATATCAGTGAGCGATACCATTTTAAATAAGCCAGGACGTTTAACTGATGATGAGTTTGAACAGATGAAAAAGCATACTGAATATGGTTGTGAGATTCTTAAACATTTTAAAGGGTTGTATACTGATGATACGTATAGCTTTTATTATGATGTGATTCGATATCATCATGAAAAATGGGATGGCAAAGGTTATCCTGATGGCTTAAAAGGAAATGAAATTCCAATTTGGGCACAAATTGTTTCAGTGGCTGATATTTATGATGCCTTAACAAGTACTCGTGTTTATAAACCGCCTTATGATCATCAAACTGCTGTTCAAATGATGTTTAATGGAGAATGTGGAGTTATTAATCCTGATGTTTTAGAATGCTTTTTACATATTGAAGATAAAATTATGATGACTTCTCAAAAAAATCAAAAAATAAGTAATAAAACAATTTCAAATATACAAGATAATAATCTGGTTTTGCATAATTTAGAAAGAGAACGTGCTTATCATCGTGCTTATACAGAATTATTATCACAGTCTTTTTTTGAATTTGATTCTGAGTATCGAACATTAGAACATTTCAATGTGTTAGGACGCACAGGGACAGAACATTTTAAACCGAATATGTTTAGTGAAGTTCATCCTGATGATATTGAAAAATTAAAAAAGGCTTTAAAATTTGCATCAGCTAAAGATCCTATCATTAAAATTGAAATCAGAGTTTCTGATGAATTGACAATGGGAGAATATGTTCGTTATTTAGTAACAATTCGCACAACTTGGGATATTTATACAAACAAACGTTTAGGTGGCGTTGGAAAAATGGAAAAAATACTTGATAGATTTTAGTTATTGGCTAAAATCTTTTTTCTTTGTCCAAAAGTAAGTGAACAATAAAGTGATATCAAGTATAATGAACATAGGAGGGATTATTATGATAGAAGTGAATCATTTAACTAAAAGATATGGAGATTTTAAGGCAGTCGAAGATATTAATTTAATTGCTGATACAGGAAAAATAACAATTTTATTAGGACCAAATGGTGCTGGAAAATCAACAACTATTAAAAGTATTGCAAATTTATTAAAATTTGAAGGGGAAATTAAAATTTGTAGTCATCCTAATGAAACAATTGAAGCAAAACGTTGTTTTGGCTATGTTCCAGAAACACCTGTTTTATATGATTTATTGACAGTTGAAGAACATATTGATTTTATTGGTCATGCTTATCAGATTGAAGATTATAAACAAAAAGCAGAAAAATATTTAGATCTTTTTAAATTAACAGAAAAAAGAAAGAAAATGGCTAAAGAATTAAGTAAAGGAATGACTCAGAAGTTAAGTATGTTGTTGGCTATTATGATAGAACCAACAGCTTTATTAATAGATGAACCAATGGTTGGATTAGACCCAGCGAGTATTGAAGAAACTTTGCACATATTTAGACGTTTGGCTGATGAAGGATGTGCGATTTTGATTAGTACACATATTATTGATATTGTGAGTGAAATATTTGATGAAGCTTATATTATGAATAAAGGGCATATTATTAAACATGTTATGAAAGATGAGTTGCAGGGTGAGTCTTTAAAAGAGTATTTCTTTGAATTAACGGATGGTGAATAAATGAAAACACTTATTTATCTCTGGTTTTTAAAATCAAAAGCAAATATCAGAAATCTTTTTAAAAAACCTGCCAGTGCTATTTTTACTGTTTTGATGATATTGCTTTATGGATTTATTTTTGTTGCTTTATTTTTAGGAAATGAGCAAACGAATATGAGTGTAAGTTATGATTTACATTCATCTATTTTATTGATTATTGCTTTTTTAGCAATGATGTTATTTTCAACAATGATGTCTTCAAAGAAAGCTTTGTTTTTTGGAGAGGATGCTTTTTATTTATTTGGTGGTCCTTTTACAAGAAAACAAATTATGGCTTATTTAACATTGCAGACAATTGTCCAATCTTTATTTATTAGTTTATTTGCTTTGGTTTTCTTTGCTGGATTTAGTAGTGGAGTAGCTTTTAATGGTACTTTTATTGGATTATTGTTGTTGGGTGTTTTTGTGACTATTATGATATTTTTAGTATTAACGGATTATCTTTATGTTGTTTCTATTAGTGATGAGAAATTGAAAATATTACCTAAAGTGATTATTGGTGTTTTTATAGTTGCTGTTATTGGAGTGTTAATTGGAACATATTTAGAAACAGGACGTTTAACAACATTAATGGTTGATTTTATTCAATCATCATTATTTTACTATATACCTGTTTTTGGTTGGTTAAAGTTAGCATTAATTGGCTTTGCGATGGGAAATAATATAATGATAGCAATTGGTATGGGATTATTGATTGTAGGTTTTATTTTAATATATGTTTTATTTATTAATTATAAAGGTGATTTTTATGAGCAGGCTATTCAAGATTCATTGGATTATTCTAAACGTTATAAGTCTTTAAAACAAGGAAATCAAAATGCAATGAAAGATCTTAAAGTAAAAGATGTTCATTCTCATTTTTATAATGGTGCTTATGCTATTATGTCAAAAAATTTCTTACTTATGAAAAAAACTGGGCATCTGATTTCTTTAAGTGATATTGTTTCGATTGGGATTTATATTGCAGTGACTATTTTTAGTGGTTTAGGATTTGGATTTTTTGTATATATGATGGTTATTTGGGTTTTTTCTTCATTACAGAATAGTGAATTAGCAACTGAATTAAAGAATTATCAAGTTTATTTAATTCCTGATAAACCATTAAAAAAATTAATAGCTGTCATTCTTCCTACATTTTTAAAAGTCTGTGCAGTTTCAATAATTTCATTTATAATTATAGGAATCTATTATCAAACAGATATTTTGACATTAATTATGTACATTATTAATTTAATAGGATATATTTGTGTCTTTATGAGTGCAAGTATTCTCACTTTAAGAATCTTAAAAAGTCGTTCTTCACAATTATTTGAAAATATGATGAGAATGTTTATTATGATTGTTTGTGCTTTACCAAGTATTATTCTTACAGTCTATTTTATATTGAATGGAAACTACGATATGACAATACTTAGTATCATTTCTTATTCATCATTAGTATTAAATTTTGTTATTTCAGGAATTATTTTATTTACATGTCAGGATATGATGAATGGTCGTGAGTTAAAGAGTGAATAATTCACTCTTTTCTTGTACGGACATCTATTGATAAAAAGAAAAGAGTTGTGTATACTAGATATAAAGGATGTGGAATGATGAGTAAATATCAGATGATTTATCAGGATTTATTAAATAAAATTAAACATAAAGATATAAAACCAGGGAGTTATTTACCTAGTGAAAATGAATTAATGAAACAATATGATGCTTCTAGAGATACAATTAGAAAAGCGTTAAATTTATTGTTACAGAATGGTTATATTCAAAAAAATAAAGGAAAGGGATCTCTTGTTTTAGATGTTGATAGAATTGCTTTTCCAGTTTCAGGAGTTACAAGTTTTAAAGAATTACAAAAGACTATGCAGACAGATGTTGAAACAATTGTTCATCTCTTTTTAAAAGAAGAAGTACCTGATGAGTTAAAAGAAGATTTATATATGGAGGAAGGCATGGTCTATCATGTTGAAAGAATTAGAAAAATTGATGGACAAAAAGTTATTTTAGATTTGGATTATCTAAATGCAAATATTATTACAGGATTAGAGAGAAAACATGCTGAAAATTCTTTATATGAATATATTGAAAAACAGTTAGGACTAAAGATTAGTTTTGCTAGAAAAGAAATTACTGTAGTGAAAGCAAGTAAGCATGAAAAAGAATTATTGGATATGCAGGATTATGATTTGCTGGTATGTGTGAAATCTTATACATATTTAGAAGATGCGACATTATTCCAATATACTATTTCTAAACATCGTCCTGATAAGTTTAGATTTGTAGATTTTGCCCGTAGAACTGAATTATAAAGTGGTAAAAGTCATTCAAACTCAAAAAAGTTTTGGATGAAATATGAATTGAACAGATTATAAATTCATAACTAAAAATAGTTACATATGTGAAAAAGCGCTAAATTTCTTAGATAGCCCTAAAGAAGAACGCTCAATATATAGAAAAATATGATATTCTTAAGAAAGATGGAATGCATTTTCTATATATTTTGGTAATGAGAAGTCGTATTTATTGAAGATAAGTAAAAAACTTATCTTTTTTTATTTTGTTGTTGACATACATGTACGTACATGTTAAGATGAGAGTGTAAAAGATGTACGTACAAGTTTAAAAGAGGAGAGAAGAAAGATGGGAAAGTTTAGTCAAGATGCACAAGAACTTTTAAAACAGGTTGGTGGTAA
This sequence comes from Candidatus Stoquefichus sp. SB1, assembly GCF_001244545.1. NCBI lineage: Bacteria > Bacillati > Bacillota > Erysipelotrichia > Erysipelotrichales > Erysipelotrichaceae > Candidatus Stoquefichus > Candidatus Stoquefichus sp. SB1. The sequence goes on from NZ_LN852695.1 coordinate 457,606, forward strand.
AGAAAACATTCAGGCTGTTTCACATTGTGTCACAAGAATGCGTTTTGTATTGGTTGATGCGAAGTTAGCAAATGTTCAGGCGATTGAAAAGATACCTTCAGCAAAAGGAACATTTACACAATCAGGACAATTTCAGGTGATTATTGGTAATGAAGTTCAAGAATTTTATAATGATTTTATTGCTGTGAGTGGAATTGAAGGTGTGAGTAAAGATCAAGTGAAAAAATCAGCCCAAGGGCAACAAACACGATTACAAAAATTAATGGGGGATTTAGGTGAAATATTTGCCCCAATTATTCCTGCTTTAATTTGTGGAGGTTTGATTTTAGGTTTTAGAAATTGTATTGATGCTATTCAGTTTTTTGAAAATGGAACTAAGACATTGGTTGAAGTTTCGCAGTTTTGGAGTGGGGTAGATAGTTTTTTATGGTTGATTGGTGAGGCGGTTTTTCATTTCTTGCCAGTTGGAATTGTTTGGTCAATAACTAAAAAAATGGGAACAACCCAAATTCTAGGAATTGTATTAGGAATTACGTTAGTTTCTCCACAGTTATTAAATGCCTATTCAGTTGCAAGTACAGCAGCAGGCGATATTCCAACATGGAACTTTGGATTTGCTCAGGTACAGATGATTGGCTATCAGGCGCAAGTTATTCCCGCTATCTTAGCAGGTTTTGCATTGGTTTATTTTGAGAAATTCTTTAGAAAGATATCTCCAGCTGCGATTAGTATGATTATTGTTCCATTTTGTTCATTATTATTAGCAGTATTAGTTGCACATACTATTTTAGGACCAATTGGTTGGGTTGTTGGTGATTGGATTTCTAGTGTTGTGTGGGCTGGTTTAACATCTTCATTGAATTGGTTATTTGCTGGCGTATTTGGTCTTTTATATGCACCACTTGTTATTACAGGATTGCATCATATGACAAATGCTATTGATACACAATTAGTGAGTTCATTTGGTGGGACTATTCTTTGGCCAATGATTGCTTTATCTAATATTGCTCAAGGTTCTGCTGTTTTGGCAATGATCATCTTACAAAAGAAAAATGAACGTGCACAACAAATTTCTATTCCTGCTTGTATTTCTTGTTATTTAGGAGTCACGGAACCAGCTTTATTTGGTGTGAATTTGAAATACATGTTTCCATTTGTATGTGGAATGATTGGTTCATCATTGGCAGCGATTTTCTCAGTAGCAACTGGAACAATGGCAGCTTCTATTGGAGTCGGTGGAATTCCAGGCATCCTATCTATTTTACCTCAGTATATGATAAATTTTGCAATTGCTATGATCATTGCAATAACTGTTCCATTTGTTTTGACTTTCATTGTTGGAAAGAAGAAGTTAACACTTTCTGATTTAAATGGTGAAGTTGATAATGATTCAATCATTGATGTTGAAAATATGACATTTGTATCACCATTACAAGGAACGGTTATTCCTTTATCAGAAGTAGAAGATAAAGTTTTTTCTGAAGGCTTAATGGGTGACGGATATGCTGTAGAATTAAAAAGTGGAGAAGTTGTTGCTCCATTTGATGGTGAAGTGATGATGACTTTTCCAACCAAACATGCCTATGGAATCAAACGCAGTGATGGTGTAGAAGTCCTTATTCATTTAGGAATGGATACAGTTGAGTTAAATGGTGAAGGTTTTGAATGTTTGGTAAAAGTAGGAGATAAAGTTAAGCAAGGAGCTATAATTGCAAGAGTTGATCTTGATTATGTACGAAAACATGGCAAGTCATTGGTTTCTCCAATTATCTTTACAAGTGGTCAACATATTACATTGCAGGATAAAAAAGAAGTTCTTTCCAATCAGGAAATTCTTCAAATTGTATAGGAGGATCTCATATGTCAGATTTTAAAAATAAAGTTATTTATCAAATATATCCTAAGTCATTTTGTGATACGAATCATGATGGAATCGGAGATATCCAAGGAATTATCAAAAAACTTGATTACTTAAAAGAACTTGGTATTGATATGATTTGGATGTGTCCAATCTTTGCATCACCACAAAGAGATAGTGGCTATGATATTAAAGATTATTATCAGATTGATCCTATATTTGGGACAATGAAAGATTTAGATGAGTTGATTGCTGAAGCTAAAAAAAGAGATATTTCCTTGATGTTTGATATGGTCTTTAATCATACTTCTACTGAACATCAATGGTTTCAGGAAGCTTTAAAAGGCAATGAAAAATATAAAAATTATTATTTCTTTAAAAAGGGAAAAGATGGAAATCTTCCAACAAACTGGGATTCTAAATTTGGTGGAAAAGCATGGAAATATGTTCCTGAATTTGATGAGTATTATCTTCATTTATATGATGATAAACAAGCTGATTTAAATTGGAAAAATGAAGAAGTCAGAAATGAATTGATTAAAATTATTAATTTTTGGTTAAAAAAAGGAATTCGTGGATTCCGTTTCGATGTTATTAATAATATTGATAAGCGTGTTTTTGCAGATAGTCCAGATGGTTTAGGAAAACAATTCTATTGTGACCAGCCTAAGGTTCATGATTATCTTCATGAAATGAATATACATTCATATGGAAATATTAATGATTGTATTACGGTCGGTGAAATGTCTGCAACTAGTGTAGATAACTGTATTGGCTATACAAATCCAAATAATCATGAATTAGATATGGTCTTTAGTTTTCATCATTTAAAAGTTGACTATGTCAATAAAGAAAAGTGGACATCAATGCCATTTGATTTTCAAGAATTAAAAGATTTATTAAATACTTGGCAAGTCAGAATGCAGCAGGGAAATGGCTGGAATGCTTTGTTTTGGAACTGCCATGATCAGCCACGTAGTGTTTCTCGTTTTGGTGATGATAAAAAATATCGTAAAGAATCAGCAAAAATGTTAGCAACTGTGATGCATATGATGCGAGGAACTCCATACATTTATCAAGGTGAAGAAATAGGAATGACCAATCACTATTTCACAGATATTAAGCAATATTGTGATGTTGAAAGCATTAATGCTTATCATATCTTAAAAGAACAAGGCATAGAAGAAAAACAAATTCATAAGATATTACAAGAAAAATCACGTGATAATGCACGTACGCCAATGCAGTGGGACAATAGTCAATATAGTGGTTTCTCTGATACTAAGCCATGGTTACAGGTCAATAATAATTATCAGGACATTAATGTTGAAAATGATTTAAAAGATCCAGATTCTATTTTTAAGTATTATCAGCAGTTAATTCAGTTAAGAAAAACACATAAGATTATCAGTGATGGAACATATACTCCCTTATTAGAAGACCATCCACAAATCTTTGCATTTCAAAGAAACTATAATAATGAAGAACTCATCGTTCTTAATAATTTCTATGAAAAAGAAGTCACAATTGATATAGAAAATATATCTGATTATAAAGTTCTTATTTCTAATTATGCAGACCATGAGTTATCTAAAGGTGTTACTTTAAGACCTTATGAAACAATCGTTTTATTAAAATAAGAGTGGTCTACTATAGATGTAAAAGCACTTATCTTTTTACGATAAGTGCTTTTGTCTGACATCAAATAGGTGCTTATTCTATAACTGTTTTTTATTGAAAAGACTTATACTTAAAATGATATTCATAACAATTATAACAATTGATACAATGAGTGATGGAATAAAATCAGTTACAGAAAGAGAATGTGTTAAAAGAGCCAAATTCTCAGTCATTAAATAAATGGGACTATATTTAGAAAGTGTTTCAAAAATAGAAATGATCATACTTATTATATAACCAAGACCAGCTAATAAAAGTCCACCAGTCATATTTTTTGTTAATATATTTCCTAAAATAATAAAACTTATCATTAATAAGCCAAATATCCAAACAAAACTTACAGATGCAAATAGATTATAAACAGTTGTATCATTCCAAAATAACAAATTATAGAGATAAGTTATTCCAAAACTCAAATAATAACACAATGTCCAAATAAGGCTGACTGAAATGAATTTTGATAAAACAATTGTTTGACGAGGAAATCCTTTGGAAAGAATATTGACTAATGTCCCTTTACTCAGTTCATTTGACATGACTCCACCAAATACGACGAGAAAAATAATAAGACCCATTTGTGGAACGTTTTTAAAAAATTGTGCCCATGAATCAAAAACAGTAGGAGTAGGAATATTCATAACGCCTTCAGGCATAACTAAAGAAACGATTTCAGGAAGATACTTGGCTGTAATAGGATTTAAAAATCCTAAAAGTAGAAATATCATAATTACAATAAAAAGTTTATATGTTCTTAAGTATTCTATAAATTCTTTTCTAGAAAATGCTATGAAAGATTTCATTTGACAACCTCCATAAATAAATTCTCCAAAGTTGGTTCTTCGATAATAACTTTTTCTGCTTTTATATGATTATGATATAGATAATAAAATACTTTCATTTCTGTATCATAGATGTCTTTTGAATTGATAATGATACGTTGATGTTCATCTTGAGTAATATGGAAATCTGAAAATTCCTGTATAAATTGTTCAATATCAGTATAATCATAGAATTGAATTGATAAAGTATTTACAGAATGCTTTGCTTTTACATCTTCTAAAGAACCTTGAAACGCAATTGTTCCATTATTCAAAATTGCAATTTCATCACATATTCTTTCAACATCTGAAAGAATATGCGTTGAAAAGATTATTGTTGTTTTATCTTTTACTTTTTGAAGAATATCTAAAATATCTTTTCTACCAATGGGATCTAATGCTGAGGTAGGCTCATCACAAATTAACAATTGAGGATCATTCAACAAAGCCTGGGCAATACCTAATCTCTGTTTCATTCCTCTTGAAAAACCCGATATACGTTTTTTAGCATGTGAAGATAGTCCGACTAATTCAATTAATTCTTGAGATTTATGTTGGATATCTTTTTTTGTCATACCTGTGACTTGACCACAAAGTTCTAAATATTCTAATGGTGACATAAAGTTATAAAACTCTGGAACATCAGGTAAATAACCAATATATTGATTGGTTTGATTATTACCGTATTTTACTTTTTTTTGACATACAGTAATCTCACCACCATCTGTTTTTAATAAACCAAGAATGGCTTTCATTGTCGTTGTTTTACCAGCACCATTTTGTCCAATAAAACCAAATATTGTGTGTTCCTTAACTGAAAAATGAACATCTTTTAAAACCTCTTGTTGACCAAAACTTTTTTTAATGTGATTTATTTCAAGAATTGTCATCAATCTTCACCTCTACCAAATATAAAATAAACAACTGGTCCAATAAATTGAACAAATAAAACAATAATACACCAAACAATCTTATTGCCAAATTTATAATGTGGATGTCTTAAGACATGAATAAATGAGAAAATAGCTAATGATAATTCTAAAATAATAATAGGTAATAATACTGGTAAATATTTTATAAGTGTATCCATATTAATCCTCCTTGATATTTTTTAATTGATTGAGACAAATTTGAAAACGTTTTTCATTTTGTAATTTTGTTAAGGCTGGGTGACTTAAGGCATTGATAACTGATTCTTTAATAAGTTGAGGACCTCTAGGTGCATGTGTTCCAAGCATTAAATCATTTAACCAATGATCAATGTCTTTAAAAAAATCATCACCATGTAAATTTAAGGAATGAAGATCAGTTGTTAAAAGTAAGTGTGTATATTTTTCAATCATTGTTAATGCTTGTTCAATATTTTTGTAAGTTGTATAAAATATAGCAGCATTTAAATAAACAACAGCAGAGATATTAAAATGTAATTGTTCAATATGAAATATATCCATGATTTGAAAAACGCGATTTAATATTTCTTCACAATATTCTCGTTTATCCATATTCACATTTAATAATGATATAGAATCCTGGATAGTCATTAGAAGATGTTGATAAATATTGCTTTGATAAATTTCATTTGCTTTTTCTACATTTCCTAACATTTGAAAAGCGGCAGCGATCATTTCGGAATCTTGAGATATAGGGCGTGCAGTTTCACCTAAAGTATCCAAGATATCATAAGGTTTTTGTAAAACGAGTAATATTGTGAGTTCTAATGAAATTGCATCTTTAATAAGAGATGGCTGATGACTTTCATTTTCAATACGTTTACAGAGTGAAAGAGCATCATTGGCAATATCATCTTTATTTTCAAAAAGCATGTAATGATTGACATAAAGAACACTCATATAGTATAAAAATTCAAAACATGAATAATATTGTTTTATGAGTTGTTGAGAATGCTCATATGCACTCATTGGATTCTGTCCCATTTCAACAGCAAGATTCTTATATAAAGATTCAATTCGTTCTTTAGTAAGTTGTGGTGAATATCCCATAAGTTCATCAACGGATATATTGAACAAGGCTGCTAATTGTGGCAAAAGAGTAATATCGGGGAAAGTAAAGTTATTTTCCCATTTTGAGACAGATGACTTTGAAACACCAATATATTCTGCTAATTGATCTTGTGTTAATTTGTTTTTTCTTCTGTAATAAACTATATTTTTACCTAAGTTTAGTTCATTCATTTTATTGACCTCCCTCTTATACTTTCATTATAAATTATTCAGTATAAATAACAATGGATTTACAATCAACACATGGAAGAAAAGTTTCCATTTAGGAAACTTATTTAAATAGAAAAATTAAACATAAATTGGTTTGACTTATAGAACGAGTCATGTTATGATGAGCGAGTAATAAAAGGCTACAAATTATAATTCACAATGGGAATTGTTAATGAGCACTTGATGTACAAATTCCTAATGTGAATTTTTTATATCAAAGCTTCCTTTTGTTAACACAAAGAAGGAGGTATTCAAATGAATACAGGTAAAGTAAAATGGTTTAATTCTGAAAAAGGTTTTGGTTTCATCACAGTTGATGGTGGAAAAGATGTATTTGTACATTTTTCTGCAATTGCTGGAAGTGGATACAAAACATTAGAAGAAGGACAAAACGTAAGCTTCGACATCGTTGAAGGTGACAGAGGTCCTCAAGCATCTAACGTTACAGTATTATAATCAAAAGGCAGGATTTCCTGCCTTTTTTCTTTAATTAAAGTATGATTATGAAAATAAATGAAATAAAGTTTGACTTGCTGGATTATACGTGTTAAGGTGATAGAGTAATAGAAGGTACAAATTATAATTCACAAAAGGAATTGTCGTTTAGCGCTTGATGTACAAATTCCTAATGTGAATTTTTTATATCAATGCTTCCTTGTGTTAACATCAAAAAAGGAGGTATTCAAATGAATACAGGTAAAGTAAAATGGTTTAATTCTGATAAAGGTTTTGGTTTCATTACTGCTGATGGAGGGAAAGATATTTTCGTACATTTCTCATCAATCGTTGGTTCTGGATTCAAATCATTAGAAGAAGGACAAAATGTTAGCTTCGATATCACTCAAGGTGATAGAGGAGATCAAGCATCTAACGTAACAGTATTATAATAAAAGAGTTAGGAGAAAATCCTAATTTTTTTTATTTATACAAAAAAGGTGATAACTACTTATCACCCGCCAAAGGACAAATTTTGTCCTTTTTTTTTACGCTTTTTCGCAGAACTTTATATTCTACGAAAGAAATTATAGCATAAATGTTAATATTTTCAATGAAAAATAAGAAAAAAGCATTTTCTTACAAAAAAACCCTCAAATTTTTTTGAAAAGTCCGTTTTAAGTATTTCTTTTTATTAAAGTTCCGTTTTTTTGTTATTTCATCTTTTTTTACTATAATGTATGTATAGGTATGGATTACTTCTGTATGAAAGGAGTCATTAACGATGGTTAAAAGTAATTCAATTCATCATTTAACTTATAAACAAAGGCAACACATTGAAACTCTTTTAAATGAATCCGTTAAGCTTTGCAATATTGCTTCAGAACTTCATAAGGATCCAAGAGGCATCAAAAAAGAAATTGTCAACCACAGGCAACTCTCCGTTAGACAGAATGCAAAAAACAAATGTGGTTTGCAGATTGTCTGTAAAAAATCAAGACTCTGTAATAACTGTGAATCTGGTTTATGCAAATACTGCAGCTATGCTAAATGTTCTACTCTCTGCTGTGATTTCCAGGAACTTCCTGAATGCAAAACAATGAAACGTTTCCCATATGTATGCAATGGCTGTGATAAAATCAAGGAATGCCCTTTACCAAAGGTATTCTATAAGGCTTCTACTGCTCAAACTGAATATGAATTTAATGTTTCAGAACACAAAAAAGGTCCTCAATTAAATGCAGTTCAAATGAAGCAGCTTGATAAGATTATCAGTGATGGTGTGAAACGAGGAATAGCCATTGAAGTCATCATAGAAACAAATCATCTTCATATTGCTCCCAGTACTGTCTATCATTACATTGATCTTAACTTATTGGAAGTCAAGAACATCGATCTGAAACGTAAAGTCAGATATCACCAAAGGTATACAATAAAGCCAAAAGCGAAGCCATTAAACTATGATTATTTAAATAATAGACGATTTGATGACTTTACTCAATATCTACTTGAAAATCCTGGAGTAAATATTTGGCAAATGGATACTTTAATAGGTAAAAAGGGAGAAGGCGAAAATACAGTCTTATCTCTTCTCTATACAAAAACAAATCTTCAGTTGTTTTTCAAACTAAGATCAAACTGTGCAGATGAAGTGAATAGAGTTTTTGAAAGAATCAAAAAGCATCTGGGAAGTGATCTCTTCAAGGAAATATTTGAATGTCTGCTTACAGATAACGGAAAGGAATTTTCAGATCCGTTATCAATTGAAGCAGATTCTCAGACTGGCGAAACACTTACACATGTTTTTTACTGCAATCCAGGAAGAAGTGACCAGAAAGGAAAATGTGAAAAGAATCATGAACACTTTAGAGAATGCATTCCTCAGGGTATAAGTTTTAATCCATATATGCATTCAGATATCATAAAGATATCAAATCAGGTAAACAATTATCCCAGAAAAATGTTAGGCTTTCATTCACCATATGAAAGTACAATGTCATTACTCAATAAAAAAGTATTTGAGCTAAATCAGCTTCATGAGATACCCGCTCATAAAGTTACACTCAAATACCCTAGAAAAGTTTAAAATCAAGATAAATCCATACCTTATCCAAGAATGAAAAACGGACTTTTCAGAACAAATTAAAAAAATTTGAGCTGAAACAGAGTTTTTGTGTACTCATTTTCTTGATTTCACACCCTTATTTTATCACACTTTCAAAATATTTCATCTTCTTTTAATCATTAAAAAGCAGGAAAAAACGGAAGTTTCGAACTCATCGGACTTTCCGTTCAAATTTGAGCTTACAAAAAAACAAAAATATATTGTTTTCTATGAGACAACCCTATCTAATTATTAATATCTTCTATTTATTTATAGAAGATAAATTTAATTATGAGAAGGAGAAATGAAAACATGAGTATGAAATATGTATCAGAAGTCGCAGATGAGTGGTTAGAACTAAAGAGGTTATCAGTTAAATATTCAACATTAGTTAAATATGAGGTAGTTGTTAATAATCATATTAATCCCTATTTTCAAAATTGTCCTATTGATCAAATGGATGATGAAATGATTTTAAGTTTTTTTAATATGTTATTTANCTCTCCGTTAGACAGAATGCAAAAAACAAATGTGGTTTGCAGATTGTCTGTAAAAAATCAAGACTCTGTAATAACTGTGAATCTGGTTTATGCAAATACTGCAGCTATGCTAAATGTTCTACTCTCTGCTGTGATTTCCAGGAACTTCCTGAATGCAAAACAATGAAACGTTTCCCATATGTATGCAATGGCTGTGATAAAATCAAGGAATGCCCTTTACCAAAGGTATTCTATAAGGCTTCTACTGCTCAAACTGAATATGAATTTAATGTTTCAGAACACAAAAAAGGTCCTCAATTAAATGCAGTTCAAATGAAGCAGCTTGATAAGATTATCAGTGATGGTGTGAAACGAGGAATAGCCATTGAAGTCATCATAGAAACAAATCATCTTCATATTGCTCCCAGTACTGTCTATCATTACATTGATCTTAACTTATTGGAAGTCAAGAACATCGATCTGAAACGTAAAGTCAGATATCACCAAAGGTATACAATAAAGCCAAAAGCGAAGCCATTAAACTATGATTATTTAAATAATAGACGATTTGATGACTTTACTCAATATCTACTTGAAAATCCTGGAGTAAATATTTGGCAAATGGATACTTTAATAGGTAAAAAGGGAGAAGGCGAAAATACAGTCTTATCTCTTCTCTATACAAAAACAAATCTTCAGTTGTTTTTCAAACTAAGATCAAACTGTGCAGATGAAGTGAATAGAGTTTTTGAAAGAATCAAAAAGCATCTGGGAAGTGATCTCTTCAAGGAAATATTTGAATGTCTGCTTACAGATAACGGAAAGGAATTTTCAGATCCGTTATCAATTGAAGCAGATTCTCAGACTGGCGAAACACTTACACATGTTTTTTACTGCAATCCAGGAAGAAGTGACCAGAAAGGAAAATGTGAAAAGAATCATGAACACTTTAGAGAATGCATTCCTCAGGGTATAAGTTTTAATCCATATATGCATTCAGATATCATAAAGATATCAAATCAGGTAAACAATTATCCCAGAAAAATGTTAGGCTTTCATTCACCATATGAAAGTACAATGTCATTACTCAATAAAAAAGTATTTGAGCTAAATCAGCTTCATGAGATACCCGCTCATAAAGTTACACTCAAATACCCTAGAAAAGTTTAAAATCAAGATAAATCCATACCTTATCCAAGAATGAAAAACGGACTTTTCAGAACAAATTAAAAAAATTTGAGCTGAAACAGAGTTTTTGTGTACTCATTTTCTTGATTTCACACCCTTATTTTATCACACTTTCAAAATATTTCATCTTCTTTTAATCATTAAAAAGCAGGAAAAAACGGAAGTTTCGAACTCATCGGACTTTCCGTTCAAATTTGAGCTTACAAAAAAACAAAAATATATTGTTTTCTATGAGACAACCCTATCTAATTATTAATATCTTCTATTTATTTATAGAAGATAAATTTAATTATGAGAAGGAGAAATGAAAACATGAGTATGAAATATGTATCAGAAGTCGCAGATGAGTGGTTAGAACTAAAGAGGTTATCAGTTAAATATTCAACATTAGTTAAATATGAGGTAGTTGTTAATAATCATATTAATCCCTATTTTCAAAATTGTCCTATTGATCAAATGGATGATGAAATGATTTTAAGTTTTTTTAATATGTTATTTAATCAAAATAAATATGCAAATAGCACATTATTAACAATTAAATATGTATTAAAATCTATTAATCAATATATACAAATTAAATATGGAACTGAAGGTAATCGGATGGAACTCATAAAAATAGTTAAAAAACCAAATCGTGTGACAACTTTAACTAACTATCAAAATAGTCATCTATCCAATTATTGTTTTCATCATTATGAACCCATATCAATAGCTGTTTTAATTGCATTGTATGGTGGTTTAAGAATAGGGGAAATATGTGCACTAAAGTGGGGAGATATTAATGATGATGAAAGTTATATATCAATTAATAATACTATTGAACGCTTAAAATCTAAAGAATCTACACAAAAGAAAACATCCTTAATGATTCTTAATCCAAAAACAACAAGTTCTAAAAGAATTGTTCCAATACCACTATTTCTATTAGAATATATTCAAAACTATCGAAAACAGATTATTATTCATAGTCAAGATGACTATATTTTAACAAATAGTCAACGTATCCCTGAACCACGGACAACACAATATCGTTTTGCCAAATTATGTAGACAATTTGGTTTTTCAATTAAATTTCATTCACTCAGACATAGTTATGCGACTAACTGCGTTATGCAGGAAATAGATACAAAGTCTTTAAGTGAAATATTAGGACATTCAAATGTTGGGACAACTCTGAATCTCTATGTTCATTCCTCATTAGATTTTAAAAGAAAGCAAGTCGCTAAGATTTCAAAATACTAATTTTTACGCAGAATATAAAGTTCTGCGAAATAATAAAACTTTGAAAGGATGAGGTTTAATGTGTTTTGGTATGTAGTTCATGTCAAACTCAATCGTGCTTCAAAATTAGTTCATTTTTTTAATAAACAAGAAGCAACTGTAGCCTTTATTCCGAAAAAAGAACAATGGTTTAACATAAAAGGTGTTAAAGATTATGTTGTTAGGGATTTGTATCCAGATTATGTGTTTATTAAAAGTCAATTAAATAAGGAAGAGTTTGAAAAACAATTTAATAATTTCTTTAAAACTGTTGAAGGTTTTGTGGATTTATTGGAATATGATGAAGTTTATTCTTTGAAAAAAGAGGAACAAGCATTTTTTGAGAAATTATTTGGTGAAGGAGATATTATCAGACATTCTGTTGGTTCTAATGTTAATCATCGATTTAAAGCAAATAGTGGACCATTAAAAGGATTAGAGGATGCTATTGTTAAGGTGAATCGTCATGGGAGATTTGCAACTTTGAAGAGTAGTTTGTTTAATGGTAAATTTACTGTTGCAATTGAGGTTGAAAGAAGCCTATGAATTGGTATGTTCTCTATACACTTAGCCAAAAATCAAATAAGATCATTACAAATCTTAATAGAAAAAAGGAATTGATTGCGTTTATACCTGAATATGAAATCTGTCATCGAAAGACAAAAGAAATAACAATAAAACCAATGTTTAGCAATTATATTTTTGTAAAGACAGATTTAAATCAAAGTGAATTTAATGATTTATTGTTAAAGATGAAAGATGAAAATGATGGTTTAATTAAGCAATTAAAGAATTGTGAAACTTCTGCTTTAAGAGAAAGTGAGATAGAATTCTTTCAAATGATTTTAGATGAACAATATATTGTGAGACTTTCATATGGTTATCAGGAAAATGGAATAACACATGTGACAAAAGGACCATTAAAACCTTTTGAAAAGCATATTGTAAAAGTTGATAAACATAATCAGTGTGCATATCTTGATTTATTATTCTTTGATAGAAGAATTATGTTAGGTATTGATATTAAATGCAAGAATTAAGTGAAGCGCTTGGTAATCCGCCTTCACAGTAATTTGGAACATAGTATGACTTATTTGGGGTAGGGGAAACTATGTCCAAAATTATATATAAGTTGTACTTCACAGGTGAATAACCTGTGTTTTTTTATGTTCAAAAATGAAATGATGAAAAGGAGGGGAATCATTATTAAGAAGTTATTAATTATAGGAAGTGGTGGTCATGGCAGATGCTGTCTTGATATCGCTAGAGATATGAATATCTATGATCAGATTGCTTTTCTTGATGACAATCATGTTCATGAAACTATTAATGGCTGTGACGTCATTGGAACTGTAGATGAAATGTCTTCATACTATCCTGAGTATTCTGATATCTTTATTGCAGTTGGCAATAATAAATTAAGAAAGAAACTATCAATGCAGGCTAAGGAGATAGGCTATTATTGTCCATCGCTTATCAGTCCTGATAGCTATATTTCAAGATATGCAAATATAAATGAGGGAACTGTTGTCTTTCCTCATTCAGTGATTGAGGCTAATGCTAATATTGGTGAGGGATGTATCATTTCATCAAATGTAACTATTAATCATGATGCAGTGATTGAGGACTACTGTCTGATTTATTGCAGTACTGTCATAAGACCCAATACACTTATTGGTTCTCTGGCAATAATAGGAAACAACTGTACTATTATATCAGGTTCCAAGATAAAGGCATGCAGTGATATAAGGGATGGCTCAGTCATAGAGCCGTCAGATAAATACAGTTTTGAGGTGGGAGTATGATCTATAACAAATATATCAAAAGAATGATAGACTTCATTCTGTCATTAATGGGACTTATCATCTTAAGTCCTGTTTTTATCATTCTCTGTATCTGGATAAAGATGGATTCAAAAGGACCTGTTCTTTTTAAGCAGAAAAGATTTGGAAAGAATAAATCCTATTTCAATATCTATAAGTTCAGAACGATGAGAACTGATACACCAAGTGATATGCCAACACATATGCTTTCTAATCCAGAACAGTATATAACGAAATGTGGAAAGTTCTTAAGAAAGACATCACTGGATGAGCTGCCACAGATCATCAATATATTAAAAGGAGAGATGTCTATCATAGGGCCAAGACCAGCTTTATGGAATCAGGAAGACCTGATAGAGAAAAGAGAGCAGTATCATGCCAATGACATCAGACCAGGACTGACAGGCTGGGCACAGATCAATGGCAGAGATGAACTGGAGATAGAAGTTAAAGCAAGGTTAGATGGAGACTACGTTAAGCGTATGTCTTTTTTGTTTGACCTGAAATGCTTCCTTGGAACAATTACATCAGTATTGAAATCAGATGGAGTTGTAGAAGGGGGAACTGGAGAACTTCATAAGGAGGACAGTTTATGAAGAGGATACTGATAACCGGAGCAAACAGCTACATAGGAACATCATTTGAGGAATATATGAAAGAATATGATGACTATCAGCTTGAAACGCTGGATATGAAGAATCCAGAATGGAGAAATCATGATTTTTCCATATATGATACAGTCTTTCATGTTGCAGGGATAGCGCATGCAGATGTTGGACATGTCAGTGAGGAAGTCAGGAAGCTTTATTATAAGGTAAATACTGAACTGACTACTGAAACAGCAATGCATGCAAAGAAGTCAGGAGTCAGACAGTTCATCTATATGTCATCTCTCATTGTGTATGGAGAAAGTGCACCCTTAGGAAAGAAGAAGATGATTACAGCTGAGACAACACCAGAACCAGCAAATTTCTATGGAGACAGCAAGCTTCAGGCAGATATAAAGCTGCAGGAAATGAATGATGACAATTTCAGGGTCTGCATCTTAAGACCGCCAATGATCTATGGACCAGGATGCAAGGGCAATTATCAGATGCTATCAAAAGTTGCGAAGCGATTACCGATATTTCCGGACATCAGAAATGAAAGAAGCATGCTGTATATAGGGAATCTGTGTTCCTTCATTAAGGAATGCATTGATGAACAAAAACATGGAATATACTTTCCACAGAACAGTGAATACATATCGACATCACAGCTGGTCCTTGAAATAGCAAAAGCAAACAACAGAACCATTCATCTGACAAAGGCATTGAATCCAATTGTCTATATAGCATCAAAGATACCAGGGAAGATAGGTGGAATGTGCAACAAAGCATTTGGAAACATGACTTATGAAAAGGAATGTCCAATTAGCAGATATTCAATGAAACAAGGCATTGAGGAAACGGAGGTTGGCAAATGAAAGATAAAGTATTAATCCTGGCTTCAGTGGCTTCAATGATAGATCAGTTTAATATGTCAAACATAGATATTTTAATTTCTTTAGGGTATGAGGTTCATGTTGCCTGTAACTTTGAAAAAGGCAGTACATGTTCGCAGGAGAAAATAGTACAGCTAAAGAAAAAACTTGGAGAAATAGAAGTTAAGTATTATCAGATTGACTTTACCAGATCGGTATTCAATATTTTACAGGATGTTAAAGCATACAGACAGGTAAAAAGAATAATGGTAGAAAATAGCTATAAGTTTATTCACTGTCATTCACCAATTGGAGGAGTCATTGGGAGACTAGCTTGTAAGAGTACACATACAAGGTGTATCTATACAGCACATGGCTTTCATTTTTATAAAGGGGCACCAATAAAGAACTGGATAGTCTTTTATCCAATTGAAAAGTGGCTATCAAAATATACAGATGTTTTAATAACGATTAGCAAGGAGGATTACAATCGAGCAAAAAACAAATTCAAGATGAAACAATTAGAATATATACCTGGGGTTGGAGTCGATATTGAAAAGTTTCGATTAACAGATATTGATCGTGAGAAATATCGAAAACAGCTAGGATTTACAGAAAAAGACTTTTTAATTTTATCAGTAGGAGAACTTAATAAAAATAAAAATCATCAGGTAATTATAAAAGCAATTAAATCTTTAAAGAATAGTAATATTAAATATATTATAGCGGGTCAAGGAAATCTAAAGAGTGACTTAATGCATTATATTGAAGTGCATAATTTGAGCAATCAAGTTAAACTATTGGGTTTTAGAGAAGATATTCCAGAGTTATGTAAAATAAGTGACGTTTTTGCATTCCCGTCATTAAGGGAGGGACTTGGACTAGCAGCAATAGAAGCAATGGCTGCTGGATTGCCTTTAATTACTTCTAATATTAATGGGATAAATGATTATTCAAAATTTGGAAAGACAGGTTACTCATATAATGCAACTGATGTTGAGGGATTTAGTGATGGGATTAAACTATTATTTTTAGATGTGAAGAAGAGAATTATAATGTCTGAATATTGTAAACAAGTTGCTAAAAAATATGATATAAAATTGGTAAATATTATAATGGAAAAAATATATTTAGGATTGAAGTACGAATGAAAGGAGAAAAGTCATGAAAATACTATATTTTATTTATGGTTTAAATATTGGTGGGGCAGAAACGTATATATATAATACAATAAGTCGGCTAAATAATAGTAAATATCATATTGATTTTGTATTACAAAACAAAAAAAATGATAATCATAACTTAATTAATCTTTGCAAAAAAAACAACTCTAAATTGTATTATGTCAGTCCTTTCACAAAATGGTTTTTTCCTCAATTATTTCAATTAAACAAGATATTAAAAAATAATGAATATCAAATAATACATATTCATATGAATTCAATGTTAAATATTATACCCATAATAATGGGAAGACTGAATGGTTTGAAAATAATCATACATAGCCATAGTACACAAAACAACAGTGGACGAATTGTAGGAAAAGCTATTCATTTGTTCAATAGAAAAATGATATTGAATTTTATTAAAACTGTTAATATAGCTTGTAGCGAAAAAGCTGGAATATGGATGTTTGATAAAAGACCGTTTATTTTAATAGATAATGCTGTTCAAATAGATCAGTTTATTTATAGTAAAGATGCTAAAATTAAATTGAAAGAAAAGAATATGATCTATGAGGAGAAAGTAATAGGTCATATAGGAAGATATGTTGATGTTAAAAATCATTTTTTTATTATTAAAGTATTCAACGAGTACATAAAGATACATCCAAATACAAAACTGGTATTGATTGGAGAAGGAGAATTAAAAGAGCAAGTTAATGAGTATATTTCATATTTAGGAATTGAGAAAAATATAATTGAGCTAAATAATCAATCAAATATAAATGAATATTATTCTTTATTTGATTGTTTTTTATTTCCATCAAAATTTGAAGGATTTCCTTTTGTGTTAGTTGAGGCACAAATCGCTGGACTACCGATAATAGCATCGACGAATGTAACAAAAAGTGTTGATTTATTTGGGAAAATTGAATTTGTATCTTTAGAAAATGATATATCAGATTGGGTTAGTAAAATTGATAAATGTTTAAATCAAAATATAAATCGTAATGAAAACAATAAAGAATTAATGGAAAGTAAATATAACATTGATAATTCTGTAAAAAAAATAGAGAAAATATATATGGGAGAAGATTATGAAGATTTATACTATCACATGTAGCAATGCATATAATTATGGGGCTGTATTACAAGCATATGCATTACAGCAATATTTAATTGGAAATGGCAATGTTGTTGAAATAATTGATTATTATCCCCCTTATTTGAGAAAAATTTCAGAAAAATATAGAAAAAATTATTTTTTAAGATTAATAAGAAGTATTTTATATTTTCCTGATTATTTAATGTCAAAAAGAGTCTTTGAAAAATTTAAACAAGAGTATTTAATAACTACATCTAAATGTTACTCTAAAAATGATATAGACAAGTTAGAAAAGGCAGATCTTTACATTGTCGGTAGCGATCAAGTTTGGAATCCAAACATGGAAAATGGACGAGATGAAAACTATTTTTTGAATTTTAATGGTATAAATAAAATGTCATATGCAGCAAGCATAGCTTGCTATGATTTAATTGACCAATATAAAGCGAACTTTAAAGCTTATCTTAAAGATTATAGTTTAGTAACTGTACGTGAAAGGCAAAATGTTCAAACACTAAAAAATATAGGAATTGAATCAGAGTATGTTCTTGATCCTGTTTATTTGCTATCAAAAACTGAGTGGAAGAAACTATGTAAAATTGAATACACAGAGAAGTACGTTCTGGTTTACGCTTTGCATCATATTCAAGAAATATACAATTATGCAAAAGAACTAGCAAAATCTATAGATGCAAAAGTATATGTAATAAATGTTGAAATAAAAGAAAAACTTCGTGGAAATGATAAGTTTTTCTGGAATCCTGATGTAAATACATTTCTTTCATTAATTGATAATTGTGAAGCTATTGTTTCAAACAGTTTTCATGGTATTTCTTTTGGGCTTATTTTTGAAAAACCGGTTCATATTTTTGATACAGAAAAAAATGATTTAAGAATAAAAAACATTGTTGAAATATTTAATCTAGAAAACCGTTTAATTGATTTAGAATACCCAAATATACTAGATAATAGTATTCAAGTCGAGGGGCAAAAAATAATAGGAGAAGAAGCAAAACGTTCAAAGCAAATATTATTAAATGGAATTAATGAGGTATGTAAGAGAAATGAGTAAAGTATTGATGCTATGGCCTGATATTACTGAAGATATCCCAAAAATGATAGATAAAAACTATCATGAGATAGTCGATATAAAAAATTTATATAACACTAAATATAGTGGGAAGATAAGTAGAACAGTTAGAAAAATTCTATCTGTGATGAATCTATCAACGTATTTCTTTTTTGATGATTGGGTAAATCGTATGGAAGAATATGATATTATAATAATTCATGCAAATCAAATTAATAGAACTGTTCCTCGTACTTTGAGAAAAAAAGGGTTTGATCACCGAATTATTTATTGGTATTGGAATCCAGTATGTAACTCAATTTCTCCTAAAAAAATAAGTAGAAAATACTGTGAATTATGGAGTTTTGATGTTAATGATTGTAAAAAATATGATATGAAATATAATTCAACTTACTACTTTAATTGTTTAAATGCAATTGAAAATGACGTGATTTATGATATGTTTTTTATTGGAAGAGATAAAGGAAGATATGAAACAATAAGGTGTTTAGAAAGTGAGATTCAGAGTATGGGGTATAGCACAAATTTTATGATAATAAAAGACGCAACAAGTCCATCATTTGGAATGTTTTCCAAATTTTTACCATATAAAGATGTGATAGATTTTGTTAAAAAATCGAAATGTATTGTCGAATTCAATCAGGAAGGACAAATGGGTCTGTCATTGCGTGTTATGGAAGCTATATTCTATGATAAAAAAATTATAACAAATAATCACAGTATAAAAAATGAAGTTTTTTATGATGAAAATAGAATATTTATTATTAATGATTATAATCATAAAGATATAAAAAAATTTATCAATTTAGATTATTGTAAAATAGATGACAGTATAAAAGAATATTATGACTTTAAAAATTGGATTTCGAGATTTGTGAAGGAGGTTGAAAAATATTAATTTATTATTATTACTAATTTCATTATTTATTCTTTTTCTTATATTTCTTTATGCTACAAATTTTGACTTATTATCACCAGTATCACTGTCATGTGCTTCGTTTATGTTTGTAACTTTTATTGCATTTAGTTATAATGGATTTTTCAAAATGGATATTTCTTTTACAACTATAGTATTTATTATTAGTAGTTTAATAGTTTTTTTTATTGGTTTTTTATGTTTTTCACATATAAAATTAAATGTAAAATTATTTAAAAAACGAAAAAATCAAGTATGTGGACTCAATATATCAATCAATGTATCAACATTTATTTTAATATTATTAATAATATCTCTATATTTAAATTATAATAATACTTTACATATAGCTCACCTTGTTAATCCAAAAGCAAATATTTTTAATATGTTAGAATATGCAAGAAATGCAATGATTTATATGGATATAAGAAATAGTTTTTTTGTTTCTTTATTAGGATTTATAAGTATTTCAATAGGATATTTATATTCATATGTAATTATAAATAATTACATAATTCATTATAATGATGTAAAATTAAAAATTTTATTGCAAATAATTATTGTAATTATATCATTAGTAATTGCTAGTTTGAGTACAGGAAGAACATTTTTAATTAAATACATAGTTGTTTGTATTGTAATGTTTATATATTTAAAAAAGATATATTTAAATATTAATAAATATAGTATAGGGGTGTTAATAAAAAATGTAAAAATGATTATCTGTGCATTACTTGTTTTTTTTGTTTCGTTCCAATTGCTAGGAATTACAACAGGTAAAACTGGAAAGAAGTCAACTGTTGAAATGATATATGAATATTCGGGCGCTTCAATTATTGCCTTGGACATTTCTATTAATGAATATAATAATAACTATATAGATGATGGTCGATTCTTTGGTGAAGAATCATTCTATGGGTTTTATGGATTTTTAAATGCAATGGGTATAAAAGTTCCAAATACTATATTACATTTGCCATTTGTAACCACTGGCGAGAATCAAAGAACTAATATATATACTGCACTAAGAACATATCTGTATGATTTTGGATATTTTGGTACATATTTAGTACAATTTATTTTAGGATTAATAATAGGTTTTCTATATTCGCTTTTAAGAAAGAATGCCAATAATCCTGTTTATTTATTATTATATGGGATTATATTATACGGAGTTGCTATGCAAGGTATAGAAGAAATACAATTAAGAAATTTTATGTCTATTACAAATATTTTTACAGTTTTATTTTTTGTCTTATTGTATAATTTATTAATAAAGAAAAAATCTTGATTTTTAGTCTATTATTTTATGAAAGAGGTGAATTAGTTGATAAATCCAAGTCAACATAATTGTACAGGTTGTACAGCTTGTATAATGTCTTGTCCAATTAAATGTATACACATGAAACAAGATGAGGAAGGATTTTTAGTACCAAAAGTTGATGCTGAAAAATGTGTGAAATGCAATTTATGTGATCAAATATGTCCTGAACTAAACAGAAAAAACGTTATTAACATAGGAAAAGTATATGCGTTTAAGAATAATGATTTACATATTAGATTAAATAGTTCATCAGGGGGCGCATTTTTTACAGTCGCTAAATATGTTATTGAAAAAAATGGGATTGTATGTGGTGCATTATTTGACAATAACTTAAAATTAATACATAAATGTGTGAGTTGCCTAGAAGATGTTAAAAAAATGATGGGGTCCAAGTATATTCAAAGTTATATTGGTAATGTTTATGAAGAAATAAGAAAAAATTTAGTGGCTAAAAAAATTGTGTTATTTACAGGAACACCATGCCAAGTAGCAGGACTTAAATCATATTTAAGAAAAGAATATGATAATTTATTGACGATTCAATTGATATGTCATGGAGTACCATCCCCATTATTGTTTGAGAAATATAAAATTTATTTAAAAAACAAGTATTCTATAAAAGAAATAGAATATTTATCTTTTAGAAAGAATAATAAATTTGTAATTACAGTACAAGGAGATGGTCGAAAATTATCGTGGAAAGGTAGTATTGATTTGTATTTGCGACCTTTCATTAAAGGTAAAAACTATAGATATTGTTGTTATTCTTGTCAATATTCAAAAAATCATATTGCTGATATAACAATTGGGGATTTTTGGGGAGTAGAAAAATATTATAAACAATTTTGTGATTCGCATGGCATATCTTTCTTAATGCTTAATACAAGCAAAGGGAAACAAATATTTAATCTTATGGAAAATGTTTCTTTCATTCAATCTAAATATGATATTGCTGCAAAAAACAATAACAATCTTTTAAATCCAACAGTACTTAATAAAGATAGATACATATTTTATAAAGATATCAATGATCCAAATTATATAAAGAATCTAAAAAAATTTGTTCCATTAAAAGCTATAGTAGCTTCAAAATTGCCTAATAGTTTACTGGGATTTTTAAGGATGGAGAAAAATGAATAGGAAAGATTTGTTTAGTAACTTAATTATTGCTCTTTTAGCTCAAGGTATTTCCATGATTTTGAGTTTTTTTATTTCATTTATCTTACCTAAAATGTTATCTGTAGAGTTTTTTTCATATTGGCAATTATTTATTTTTTACACTTCCTATGTAGGTTTTTTTCATTTTGGAATAAATGATGGTGTATATCTAAGATATGGTGGTAAGGAACTATCAGATATGAATACAAATTATATTGGAGGACAGTTTAAGATATTATTTGTTATACAGTGTATAATAATTTTAATCAGTATAATACCCTTGCTATTACTTGATATAGATGGAAATAGATTGTTTATAATTGTAATTACACTTATTTATATGGTTATTTTTAATTTATCTAATTATCTTGGTTATATATTTCAAGCAGCTAATAAAACTAAATGGTATTCCTACTCTGTTATAACTGATAAAGTGTTTTTTTTGGTATCAATCATAGTGCTTTTTGTATTAAATGAGTCTCATTATAAAATTTATATAGTATTTTATTTAATAGGCAAAATATTATGCTTGTTGTTTTGTATGTTGAAATCA
This sequence comes from Candidatus Stoquefichus sp. SB1, assembly GCF_001244545.1. NCBI lineage: Bacteria > Bacillati > Bacillota > Erysipelotrichia > Erysipelotrichales > Erysipelotrichaceae > Candidatus Stoquefichus > Candidatus Stoquefichus sp. SB1. The sequence goes on from NZ_LN852695.1 coordinate 480,253, forward strand.
AAAGAGTTGATAAATAATAAAATATCAAATTATAGTGGCATAATACAAGAATTGAATGAGACAATGAGGGTAGGTATTAAAATTACAATTTCATCTATGGCTAGCATGCTAATTTTGGGTATTGGCAGATTTCTAATAGATAATCATTGGGGAATCGAAATATTTGGTAAGATATCCTTTGCATTATCTTTAACTTCTTTTGCTTTAGCTTTTATAGCACAAGTTAGTATGGTTTTTTTTCCAATACTTAAAAGAATTGACATTAGTACTCAAAAAATTGTATATGAAACAATGAGAATAATGTGTTTTGCATGCATGCCATTGATTTATATTGTCATTATTCCAGCTAAAGAAGTATTAAATATCTGGCTACCACAATATGCAGATAGTATGTTATATTTATCAATATTATTACCTATATGTGTTTTTGATGCAAAAATGAATATGATTTTTAATACATATTTTAAAGCATTGAGGAAGGAAAAAATTTTACTTTTTATAAATCTTTTCGTGTTTATTTTAAGTTGTATTTTAAGTTTGGCAGGTGTATATATATTTAATTCATATATGCTTATTCTTATTTCAATGGTATTTTGTATTATGGTAAGGAGTTCAGTTTCAGAAATATATTTAGGCAAAGTATTAAATTCACTTGATATTACTATAATGATTTATGAGCAAATTTTAGCACTTGTGTTTGTAATTATATCTTTGAATTTTAACTCAACTGTTTCCTTTATTGTAGTAATAGCATTATATCTGATTGAGATTGTACTTTTCAGAAGTACAATTTTTATAACTATTAAAAGATGTTTAAAATTTAAGTAAGGTAAAACATTTTTATAATTACAGGAGGTGAATACATGTATATCAATACAGCAACAAAAGAAACAATGGAGAAATCTATATGTGAAGTATTAAATATCAATCATAAAGAATTAGATGATTTACTTGAAGATTGCTATAACAAGACACAGGCTAATCATCGCATTATGATATTGGATGATCAATATGATTATTTTCAATCCTATGTTAAAGAACATCTTACAAAAGATATAGATCAGATATTGTTTGTTCATTTATCAAGAAGAATCAATGGAGATAATGATGATAATGGATATAATTTTGTTGACTTATTAGTAAAAGAAAATAGTTTATCAACATATCTTAAAAGTTATGGAATCACTTTTAAGTATGATAAATATATAAGAATGTTTATTCATAATAAAGAAGTTAATTTAAATGGTAATGATGAATATGCTTATAAATATTTAAAACAAAGATTTGGATATACTTTTCAGGATTATAGTTTTACAGGTTTTGCATTTATTGATGGTTTAGAAGATAATGATTATTATGAAATGACTAAAGGTGGACCTGAATTACTAGGTTATTTTTATCCTTTTGATATGAATGATTGTCTTATTGATGATTTTATAGTTCATAGTACTTTTTATCAATATGTGTATTTAGTTCCTATTCAAGATATTTATTTTGATAATTATGATGAATTATCAAATCAAGAGAAACAATATCATATATTGGTTAAAACATTACAACGTTTATATTTTTATAAATATGATTCTCTATTTAATGAAAATGATAATGTTGTTATGGGGATAACTAATAACAAGACACTATCTCATCAATACCTTATTGATAAAATTAAAATTGAAGAATGAACAAAAAAGGCGCTAAAATGATTATATTTTTTAGTGCCTTTTTTGTTTGTAAATAGCAGATATTTTGCTACTTAAAATCATTGGATTTTCTTATGTATAATATCATCATTAATTTTAATGAATCTAAATTTTCATTATGATTCTTATCCCTATAAATTAGATTGTCTTTATAATTTATTGACATTATATTTTACTGCCAAATTGTTTAACTAACCTTTCATAAGGTACATTATGATTGACCAACGTTAGTATCTGTATGAATTCTTGTTCATTACATTTATTTAACCACTTCTCAGCATCTTCATGATATTTCATCTTAATAAGCGTATTTAGTAAATTAACCATGCCATATCTTTTTCCTATTTCTTCACCTTCTTCTATCCCTTCTCTTTTTCCTTCTTCTATTCCTTCTTGTCTTGTTTCATTAAGTTCCATCGCATGAAAGAATTCCTTTTCTCTTTCCTCCAGCAATTCTCTAATTAATGCTCCATCTGCTTTAAACATTTCATAGCTTCTTTCCATATATTGGACCATCCCTTCCTTTTCTTCATATTCAATGTTTTCTACTGTATTGTTTGCCATAAGATAGATGACTGCTTCAAACTCACTTAATTTCCTTTGTCCTGCTATTTTGTTTATCGCTTTAAGATTCACATAATAGATATGTATCACACAGTCTCTCATCTGCTTTCCATCTTCATATCTCAATGTTCCATGATTGATGAGATGGATATTATCCTCATTGATGAAGATAACCAGATAGAACTCCTTGAGCTTGCCATAATCCTTTTCTCCATCTGCCAGCTGTATCACAATGCTCTTGCATGCATAATACTGAAACCTTTTGCTGAGAAAGGAATTCAATATTGTATTCTGCATCTCCATATCTACCTGATAGCCATCCTTAGTGATTAAGGTATCCATGATGATTCTCTTGTCAGTCTTGGACAGGGTTGTCAGTTCTGTATTGCTGATTCTTGCATTCGTCATATCCAGATGAGTGATATTCTCTATAAGAAACTTTCTGAATCTAAAGGCATCCAGATGCCCACTGCCACAGTAGTACTTAAAAAACAGGTCTTCCTTATAATCAAGTGCTAATTTATCTGCTTCCATTATTTACCCTCCTATTATATATATACGCAAAAAAAGGAGGAATTTCTTTTTATAATGGAAACATTTTACAACTTTATTATATAATTGCATAAAGCAATTGTCAAATGTGAAATAGTATGTGTGTCTTTAAAAAAAATAATTGAATCATTGCTTAATAAAGTCAATAATATCTGCTTTTTAAAAAATATGAATATTAAGAATTGATAAAACTATTATGTTAAAATATATTCTTTTGTAGAGGTTGTAACAAAAAAATATTTGTTACAATTTTTTATATAAATATATTTGCTTATTGCATATTTTAATGCTTGATTGTATAATAAAGTTAGAAATAATAAATTATTTCTAATAAAAAAAAGAAAAACTAACTTTTTTTGTGTATATAGAAGTATAAGGTTTTTTATATTTTACGATTATACAAGGAGATGAAGTTATGTTTTATTCTTATTCTGATTTGCCTGATGATTTAATTAAGGCAAAAGTTACTCATTATTGTTATGATTATTTTTTCCATTATTTGCTGATACAAAGTGATAAAATTCGGCTTGCTCTTTGTCAGTATATGTCTGAGGATTATACGATAAAGGAAACCTATATTGAAAATAGTGAATCTTATAAGCCGTATTACTATGGTAAAAAGTTAATTATGGATATAGTTGTCAAGGATGATCAAGACAGATATTATAATTTTGAAATGCAGAATTATGATATTCTGGCAGATGATGAATTAAGATTTTCACGTTATATTGACAGATTGTTTGATCGACAAGAAAAAAAGGGTATTGGTTATGATGAAATGAAGGATGTATATCAGCTTATTCTCTACACAGGTAAACCAATAAAGAAGTTTAATCATTATCAACACATTATTACAAGAGGAGATTTTAATTATAAGGTTGTTTTAGAAAATCAAAAGGCACATACAACATTACTGCAACTAAGAAAGATGAAGGAGGATTTAAATATGGAAATAGGATTAAATAAAATTAATCAGTTGGTTTATTTATTTATGAATAATAAACCACACGAAAATAGTGAAATGTGTGAGGAAGTAGAGGAAGCTGTGCAGATTCATAACAAGTATATGAGAAATGATGAAATTATAAAAGGTTATGAATTAGAAAGAGAAAGAATGGTTATAAAAACGAAAACCAACATAGCCAGAAAAGAAGGCAGAGAGGAAGGACTTAAAGAAGGCCAAGATAAAGGGAAAAAGAAGAATGTTATAATAATGTTTTACAATTGGTTGAGCTTATATATGGTGTTCAGGATAATTCATGGATTGATAATTGCAGTTATGAACAGTTATCAAAAGCATTTCAATTGGTTAAGCAAGGATATACATATGAACAGTTAAAAGCAGAAATGTTAAAATAAGATTTAATAAAGGGGTAAATAATGTCAAGATATGATGACTACTTTAGAAATATTGAATTAGAAAGAGAAAGAATGATTATAAAAACGAAAACCAACATAGCCAGAAAAGAAGGACTTAAAGAAGGCAGAGAGGAAGGACTTAAAGAAGGCCGAGATAAAGGGAAAAAAGAAGAATGTTATTATAATGTACCCCTAAATGTGGACACAATAAGAAGAAGGCATCCTATAAGATGGACGAATAAAAAAGGGACAGATTCCTTAATTGTAGACACAGAAAAAAGGGTATTTTAATTTATTGACAACTTCCTAAGGTGTTAATATAGTTATGATACCAGAGGAGGAGTTATGAAAAAATATACTAAAAAACAGATTAAAGAATTAAAAGATAATCCATATACTTTTCAGGTTGATGAAAAAAGAATATTTTTTACTGCCGAGTTCAAGAAAGTATTCTGGCTTAAATATCAGGCTGGTATGAGTCCAAGAATGATTTTTAAAGATCTGGAATATAATCTTGAATATTTTGGTCAAAAACAAATAGACAGCATTGTGCAAAGAATAAAAAAAGAGGGTATGGCGGGTGAATTTACAGAAGGATATACTCGTCAAAAAAGAGTGGCTATCAAACAGCCTGAAGCAGAAGCATCACCACAGACAATCAAACAAATTCAGAACGAATTACAATATCTAAGACAGGAAGTAGATTTTTTAAAAAAAGTATCCAAACAGAAAGAGGATCCTTAAAAATAATAGAAGATACAGGCTATAAATTTGAAATAATTCATGGAATGATAAGCAAAGAAGAAAATGTATTGACAGTCACAGAACTGTGTAAAATAGCTAAGGTGTCACGATCGGGATACTATCGATGGATTCAGGCAGAAGGAAAAAGAGAGGAACGAGAGCAGCAGGATCGTGAAGATTTTGAAATCATTTTAGAGGCATATCAGTATCGGGGATACAGTAAAGGTGCAAGAAGCATCTATATGCGACTGCTGCACCTGAAAGAGCCAGTCATAATGAATGTAAAGAAAATACGAAGATTAATGAAGAAATATAATCTGTACTGTCCAATACGGCAAGCTAATCCATATAGAAGAATGGCAAAGGCATTAAAAACGAATAATGTAGCAGATAATTTATTAAAGAGGGAGTTTAAGAAATATGGAGCAAGAAAAGTTCTTCTAACAGATATAACATATATACCATATAATGGGGAGAGATGTTACCTTTCAACAATATTAGACGCCTTTACCAAAGAAATACTAGCATATGTGTTAAGTGAAACAATGGAGGTAGATTTTGTTTTAGAAACAGTAAATAAATTAATAGATAGACATGGAATATCACTAAGTGAAGAAACATTGGTGCATTCAGATCAGGGATGTCATTATACAAGTTATAGTTTTATTCAGATATTAAGGGATAGAAAATTAAGACAATCAATGTCGAGGAAAGGGAACTGTTGGGATAATGCACCACAGGAAAGTTTTTTTGGACATATGAAAGATGAAATAGACATAAGTGAGTGTAGAGAATATAAAGAAGTTAAATCAATTATTGATGACTGGATGGAATATTATAATAATGATAGATATCAATGGGGATTAGCAAAACTTTCCCCATGTGAATACTATAAGTATATAATGAGTGGTGAATATCCCTTAAAAATAGGGAAAAGTAACAATACATAAATCCCTTCTTCTTTACTTAAAAATGTCCTTGACAAAGGGTACAATTTATATTATAATGTCTTGCAATTGATTGAGCTTATATATGGTGTTCAGGATAATTCATGGATTGATAATTGTAGTTATGAACAGTTATCAAAAGCATTTGAAATGGTTAAGCAGGGATATACATATGAGCAATTAAAAGCAGAAATGTTAAAATAATAAAGAAAGCAGATTCAATGATAAATGTGAATTTGCTTTTTTGATTTCCTCTTTACAAGAGGAAAATAATTGTATGAAAATGGAATTTTTTGGGAGGTTAAAGTATTGTATAATATGTATGATATCAATCTCAATACAGAAAGGAATATAATATGGATAAAAAAAGAATTATAAAATTGATTAAGATTCTTAGTCATGAAAAAAGTCCAATGAGTGGACCAGAGTTATGTGAGCAATTAGGTATTACAGTCAGAACACTTAGAAATGATATCAAAGAATGTCGTAATGAATTATTACAACATGGTATTGAGATTGTTTCTAAACATGCAGTGGGGTATGAACTATCAATTATAAATGAAGAACATTATTATCAATATCTAGAAGATATGATGAAAGAAGAATCAGAGAATCAAATGCTTATTCCTATTTATCCAGAAGAACGTGTCAATTATTTAATTCGTATGTTTTTAACGCAAAACGATTACATTAGAATAGAAGAGATATGTGATATGATTTTTGTGAGTCGTTCTACTTTAAGTAATGATTTAAAAGAAGTAAGAGAAAAATTAAAATACTTTCATCTGGAATTAGAAACAAAACCAGCTTATGGCTTAAAGATTATAGGAAGTGAATTTCATAAACGTTCCTGTATTTCACAATACTTTTATCATACAAATGGAAATGATGAAATGTTTTTATCACAAACAAAGTCAACCAAACAACAAGAAGAGATATCACAAATTCTATATGAGACAATGGTTAATGAACGTTTTAAATTAACAGATATTGGTTTTCAAAATCTCGTTATTCATATTATGATTGCATTATTACGATTAAAAGAAAAACAACAGCAAACCAATTATGAATATGATAATTATGTAAAAAACAGTAAAGAATATGAGATTGCTATTCAATTGTGTAAACAAATTGAACAGCATTTTCATGTTACATTTCCAGATATAGAAATTTATTATATTGCATTACATCTATCTGGTAAAAAAGCAGTTCAATACAATTCCAATTCATTATTCATGAATCAGGAATATGAAAGCTTACTTCAACAAATGATTAAAGAAATTAAAGACAATTATCATATAGATTTCTCTGCTGATATCGATTTACAAACATCATTATCATTACATCTTCAGCCTATGATGAATAGGTTAAAATATGGTATGGTCATTCAAAATCCTTTACTTGAACAAATAAAAATAGAAAATCCTTTAGCATTTGAAATTAGTGTTCTGACAGCTAATATTATTACACAAAAATATCATGTGGATGTCAGTGAAAATGAAATAGGTTATATTGCCTTACATTTTGCTTTAGCAATAGAAAGATATCAAAAACAAGGACCTAAGAAAAATATCATTATTATATGTGCTAGTGGCATGGGAAGCTCACAAATTTTGCTATATAAAATCAAACAAAAATTCAAAGATAATATCAATAGTATCTATGTTACAGAACTTTATGAATTGCCCAATATAGATCAAAGTTTATATGATTTTATATTAAGCACTGTTCCCATCCCTTTTCCTACACAGATACCAGCTATCCATGTACAATATTTTTTAGACAATCAAGACATGATTTCATTAAGTGATTTCTTTAAAAATCAAAAAGAGTTATCTTTTGTTGATAAATATTTTCATGATGAACTCTTTTTTGATCATTTAAAAGGAAAAACAAAAGAAGAATTAATACACGAAATGTGTACATATATACATAAAGTAAAAGATATACCTAATCATTTTGAAAAAGAGGTTTTAAGAAGAGAAACCTATTCTGTAACTGAATTCGGTAATATGATTGCAATGCCTCATCCAATGCAACCTATTACAGATGAAACATTTGTGGCAGTAGGTATTTTAGATAAAGCAATCAAATGGAAACATCAACATGTAAAATACATCTTCTTATTAAGTATTCAAAAAGATTCTCAAGAAGCTTTAGGATTATTGCATGAAACATTATCAACACTTGTTTATGATAAAAAAGCAATGCATGAACTAGAAAAAGATTCATCATTAACTCATTTAAAACAAATATTAAAAAAGATTGCAGATGAACAAAAAGAAAATGATATAGATACATTATTTGGTTAATGATTTCCTCTCTAGAAACGGAAATTGATTCGATTTAAGTGCTACGAAAAATAATTATAATGAAAGTAGGTAGAGTACAAAGATGAAAATTCTATTATGTTGTTCAGCAGGTATGTCATCAAGCATTCTTGTCAAGAGTATGAGACAGGCTGCTATGAAACTTGAAGTTGATTGTGCTATAGCATCAGTAAGTGTTACGCAAGTTCCACAATACATTTCTAAAGTTGATGTTATATTAGTTGCACCACAATTAACTTACGAACTCAATAGAATTCGTGAAAAAGCAGTTCCCTATAAAGTCAGAGTCTTTCCAATCGGCCGAGGAGATTATGGACAAATGAACGGGGAACGAATTCTTTTGCAGACTCTACATAAAATTGAATTATTAAATAGGGAGGAAGTAAAAATGGATAAGTTTTCAGGTTTTGTTGAGGCCAAATTAATGCCGATTGCATTAAAATTTGGTTCAAATAGAGTATTAACAATTATACGTAATGCAATGACAGCATCAATGGCATTATTAATTATTGGGAGTATTGCTACATTATTAGCTAATATTCCTTACGAACCAGTTGCTAATTTCTTAGCACCAGCCAATAATTTCTTTAATACTATTTCAAGTTGTACAACAGGGGTTATGGGATTATTTATTTCAGCATCAATGGGATTTTATGCATCAGATGAATTAGGAACCAAACCATTTCCAACATTGGTAACATCAGTTTCTGCATTCTTAATTACACAATATGATGTAGAAAATGGATTAAATCCTGCTGGATTTGGATCAACTGGATTGTTAACTGCTATTGCCGTTGGATTCACAACAGTTTATATTTTACATTTGTTTGATAAAAAGAATATAATGATCAAAATGCCAGAAGGTGTACCACCAGCAGTAAGTGATGCATTTTCATCATTATTACCTGCAGTAGTTATCTTAGGGTTATGGACATTTATTTCAGTTGTTTTAGGTTTCGATGTTAATGCATCTGTTCAAACATTAATGTCTCCATTATCATCATTTATTTCTACTCCTTGGGGATATGGAATCTATCATATGTTATGTGGTTTTGTATTTTTCTGTGGTATTAATAGTGCTGTTGTATGTAATGTTGCTTTACCATTTATTTTAGCAAATGGAGCAGCAAATGAAGCAGCAGTTGCTGCAGGGCAAGCTCCTATCTTTGCGGCTACATACGGTGTTGATACAATGATTTGGGGTGGAGGAACTGGTGTGACAATTGGATTAGTTTTACTTATGACATTTGTTGCTAAAAGTAAGTTCTTTAAGACATTAGGTAGAATGTCATTTGGTCCAGGAATTTTCAATATTAATGAACCAGTAATCTTTGGAACACCTATTTGTTTTAACCCAATCTTCTTTATTCCATTTGTTATTTTACCAGGTGTATTAGCAACTTCTACAGTTTTATTGATGGAAGCTGGAATTGTTGCAATGCCAACAATTGGTATGGTACCATGGACATTACCACCAATTCTTATTGGTTTCTTCATGACAGGAGGCGCTATTTCTACAACCATTTGGGCAGCCTTAGTTGTTGTTATTTCAGTTGTCGTATATTATCCATTCTTTAAAATGGCTGACAAACAACAATATGAAAAAGAAATTAATGAAAGTCAAGATGATTATGATGATGTATTAGAAACAGGTGGACATTATGAAGCAGTCTAAAACATTTCCAAAAGATTTTTTCTGGGGTGGTAGTATTGCTGCCCACCAATGTGAAGGTGCATGGCAAGAAGGTGGTAAAGGTCCTGCAATTATGGATTATGCGACTGCAGGAAGTTATGAGATACCTCGAGAATTCACTTATGAATTAGAGGAAGATAAAAAATATCCTTCTCATGATGGAATTGATTTTTATCATAGATATAAAGAAGACATCAAAATGTTTGCTGAAATGGGCTTTACAGCTTTACGTATATCTATTGATTGGTCTAGAATTTATCCACGTGGAGATGAAGAGCAGCCCAATCAAGAAGGATTAAATTATTATAGTAAAGTTATAGATGAACTAATTCATTATCATATTGAACCAATTATTACTCTTTATCATTTTGAAATGCCAGTAACTTTAGTAAGAGAATATGATTCTTGGCTAAATCCTCAGGTTATTGATTTTTACTTAAAATATGTAAAAACGGTTGTATCGGCTTTAAAAGGGAAAGTTAAATACTGGGTTACATTTAATGAGATGAATCATATTGATCCTCAAACAGAAGCATCGGATATCTTTACATATATTATTGCTGGAATTAAATATAGTGAAATTAAAGGAAACAAAAAAGAAGTACTAGCAAGAATTGGCTACAATATGACATTAGCTGGAGTAAAAGCTGCCAAGCTGATTAGAGAAATAGATACTCATAATAAAGTTGGGTGTGTTTTTGGAATACATCCAATCTATCCAAGAGATTGTCATCCAGCTAATATTATGAATGCATTTAAAGAAATGGATCGTGATTTTTATCAAATTGATGCCATGTGTAATGGTGAATTTCCAAAGTATAAAATAGAAGAAAATAAAGATTATGGGATTGATATTGAAATCACTTTGGAAGATAAAAAAGCTTTTCAAGAAGGAAAACTTGATTTTATTGGTATGAACTATTATCAAACTGGTGTAGCTAAAGTAGCTGATGAAAGTTTAGAAGATCAGAAACTTTTTGGAGGAGTTCAAAACCCATATCTTCAACAAAGTAAATGGGGATGGGCTATTGATCCAATAGGACTAAGATATTTACTTAATTATACATATCGTAAATATGGATTACCTATTATGATTACTGAAAATGGGTTAGGAGCTGTTGATGAATTGGTTGATGGAAAAATCCATGATGATTATCGTATTGATTATTTAAAACAGCATTTAAGTGAAATGAAAAAAGCAATTGTTGAAGATCATGTTGAATGTATTGGATATCTGATGTGGGGACCTATCGACTTAGTGAGTGCAACAACAGGAGAGATGAAAAAAAGATATGGATTTATCTATGTAAATAAATATGATGATGGAACAGGTGATTTATCTAGACTTCCTAAAGATTCATTTTACTGGTATCAGCATGTTATTGAAACACAAGGAGAAGAACTTTAAAATATTTTAAAAACTTAAAATAATTTTGACATTAATATTTAACCACTATTGTATAAAACGATAGTGGTTTTTAATTATGAATATTTTTAAGCAAGTTACTTGATAAAATAAAGTTAAGCGTTATAATGAAATTGTAAATCATAAAGGAGGATAAGTTTATGAGTTTAATAACAGTAACAAATAATGATTTAGAAACATTAAAAAACAAAGAAGAAGTTGTTGTAGAGTTTTGGGCACCATGGTGTGGATATTGTAAAAGATTAGCGCCTGTTTTAAAACAAGTAGCGAAAGATATAGATATCTATCAAGTTAATATAGATGAATTAGAAGCTTTTAGTGATGAATATGGAGTAGAAACAATTCCTACATTACTTGTATTAAGAAAAGGTGAAGCAAGTGAACCATTGATTGCCCCACAAGCAAAATCAGTAATTAGTGATTGGTTAAAAGAAAATCAAATTTTATAGAAAAGAGGAAAGATGATGGAACAATATGATGTGGTCATAATAGGTGGAGGACCAGCAGGATATAGTGCGGCTTTATATAATGCGAGAAATGCAAGATCAGTATTAGTGATTGAACAACTTTCAGCTGGTGGTCAAATGGCCACAACTGGAAACATTGAAAACTATCCTGGGTTTGATGAAGGAATAGATGGTTTTGATTTGGCTGAAAAAATGCAAAATCAAGCTGAACAATTTGGTGCTGAGACAATGTATGAAACTGTTGTGGAATTAAAATTAACAGAAAATCCTAAAAAAGTCATTACAACGGATGGGACAATTTTAGCTAAGACAGTTATTCTTGCAACTGGAGCACATCCTCGTGAATTAGGTTTAAGTAATGAAGGTCAATTAAGAGGACGTGGAGTTGCTTATTGTGCTACTTGTGATGGAATGATGTTTAAAAATAAAGATGTTGTTATTGTTGGCGGTGGAAATAGTGCAATTGCAGATGCTTTATATTTATCTAAAATATGTCATAGTGTGACATTAATACATCGTCGTGATGAACTTCGTGCATCTCGTGTTTATGAACAACAATTACAAAAGAGTCAAATTCATTTCATTTGGAATAGTCAAGTTGTTGAAATATTGGCCAATCAACATGTCACAGGTGTAAAGGTACTTAATAAAGTTAATCAGGAAATCACTGAAATCAATTGTGACGGTGTATTTGTTGCCATTGGACGTGTTCCAGATACTCAACTTGTCAAAGGACAAATAGAATTAAATAAGAGTGGTTATATTGTTGCAGATGAATCAACACGTACCAATATACCTGGTGTCTTTGCGATTGGCGATGTTCGTCAAAAAGCTTTAAGACAAGTTGTGACAGCAGTGAGTGATGGAGCTGTTTCATCACATTATATTGAGGAATATTTTATGGAACAAGGTGAATAATTTGGAAATATGCAGGAAAACTGTTAAGATAACAGAAAGTCACATATCGCCATCAGAAAGAGCATCAATCATGCAAGAGGTATATAAAGATGTTTAGGGAACTTATACAATTTTATAGTGAACGTTCTGATTTCTTTCTCCCTTTAATATTAGAACATTTACAAATATCAATGATAGCAATCATTATCGCAACAATTATAGGAATATCTGTAGGTATTTTTATTGCTGAAAACAAAAAAACATCACCAATTATTTTAGGGATTGTGAGTTTTTTATACACAATCCCTTCAATTTCAATGTTGGGTTTTCTTATTCCTATAACAGGAATTGGCAATAAGAGTGCTATTATTGCTTTAAGTATTTATGCCTTATTACCGATTATCCGTAATACATATACAGGTATTCAGGGGGTTGATAAAGATATTTTAGAAGCTGCAAAAGGAATGGGAAGTACTCGTTTTCAAATTTTATTAAAAATTAAGCTTCCATTAGCATTTCCGGTTATTTTATCTGGTTTCAAAAATATGACAGTTATGACAATTGCTTTGGCTGGGATTGCTTCATTTATAGGAGCAGGTGGTTTAGGTGTTGCTATTTATCGAGGAATTACAACAAATAATATCACTATGACTATAGCAGGTAGTTTAGCAGTTGCTATCTTAGCTTTTCTTGCTGATTTTTTGATTGGTATATTTGAAAGATATATTCAAAATCGTCATCATAGTCAAAAACAAAAGAAACGTGTTGTTACTGCTTTATTGGTAGTTGTCATTGTATTTTCAGCTAGTCTTTTCTATGTTCCTCATCAAGGGAAAATGGTTCATATTGCGACCAAACCGATGACTGAAGAATTTATTATTGGTGAAATGATGAAGTTATTGATAGAAGATAGAACGGATATACAAGTGGAAATGACAAAAGGCGTAGGTGGCGGAACAAGTAATATTCATCCGGCTATGGTTAAAGGTGACTTTGATATTTATCCTGAATATACAGGAACTTCATGGAGTTTTGTTTTAAAAGAAACAACTATTTCAGATGAAGAGACTTTATATAAACAATTAGTTAGTCAATATGAACAACAATATCAATTAACATGGTTAGGTTTATATGGTTTTAATAATACATATGGTATTGCAGTTACAAAACAATTAGCAGATCGTTATCATTTAAAGACATATTCTGATTTAGCATCTATTTCAAGTCAACTTATCTTTGGAAGTGAGTATGATTTCTATGAAAGAGATGATGGATATAATGCTATGGCTAATGCAAATGATTTTCATTTCAAAAAAACAGTTGATTTAGATATTGGTTTAAAATATGATGCTTTAAAGAAAGGTGAAGTTGATGCTATTATAGCTTTTACTACTGATGGACAATTAAGTGATTCACAAATTGTCTTATTAGAAGATGATCATCATTATTTTGAAAACTATTATGCTGGAACAGTTATTCGACAGGAAACTTTAGAGAAATATCCAGAATTAAAATCAGTTTTAATGTTGTTGAATAATCAAATAAGTGAACAGGAAATGGCAAAAATGAATTATCAAGTTGAAACAGAAAAGCAAAATGAAACAGCTGTTGCTAAGGCATTTTTAGTCAAACAAGGGCTATTGGAGGAATCAAAATGAGTCAAATACGATTAGAAAATATTGATAAATCCTATGGGAATCAATCCATTCTCAAAGATTTCTCTATAGAAATAAAAGATGGTGAAATGATTAGTGTAATTGGTGGTAGTGGTAGTGGAAAAACAACGATGTTAAAACTAATGAATGGTCTGTTAATACCAGATAGTGGGCATGTTTATATAGATGATGTAGATATCCAAACAATTGATCAAAATGAACTTAGAAGAAATATTGGTTATGTCATTCAAAGTATTGGTTTATTCCCACATATGACTATCTATCAAAACATCGCTTATGTTTTAAATCTTCAAAAAACAGATGCTTCTATTATTGAAAAAAGAGTCAAAGAATTAATCCAGTTAATGAATTTAGATGAAGAACTTTTAACACGTTATCCTGATGAATTATCAGGTGGACAAAAACAGCGTATTGGGATAGCACGAGCACTCGCAGCATCACCTCAAATATTACTTATGGATGAAGCTTTTGGAGCTGTTGATGAAATTACAAGACATATTCTTCAAGATGAAATCTTACGTATACACCAAAAGCTACCTATTACAATTATCTTTGTCACACATAATATTCAAGAAGCACTAAGATTAGGCGAACGTGTTATTGTGATGAAGGATGGTCATATTGAACAATTCGATACAAGTGAAGAAATTCAAAGAAATCCTCAAACAGATTTTGTTAAACAATTATTATCATATTTATAGAAACAAAGGCAGAAAATCCTTTGTTTTTTTGATAAATATACAAGTTATTTAATGATTATAGTATAATAAAAGAGAGATAAAGACTTTATAATCATTGAAGTAGGATGATTATCGACTTGATATCATAAGTTACAAATTTGAAGTTGTTTGTATTGAAGAATTGATAGTGTGGGGATTGGAGGGGAAAATGAAGAAATTAATAAACGGCATTGGATTGACAGTTATTATTATCATACTGGCTTTTTATACTATGGAGAAAATGCCTAAGCATACAGATATTAATTGGTATTCGTCTGTTATAGAAGTTCAATCAAATATAAAAGAACAATTTTATGATTTTTATCATCCACATTCATACTTTGATAATACGGCTTCAAAGAAAACATTAACTGAAATAAATCAAATAAGATTTTATACGTTATTGACTGGAGATGATTATACATATGGTTGTCATTTTGATGAGAACAGTGATCAGTTTGGAGTTGTTAATGTAGGCTATGTTGTTTCTAAAAATAAGAATGGTTATATTTATCCACAAATGCGTGACTATCACTTAATAGATGAAGAATTAAATATTTATTATACGTTTCAAGGAGACAGTGATATAGAATTTGTTTACTGTTATGACATGGAACATGCAATAAAAGTAACAGTAGATTATGAAATAAAACAAAATAATGATAGAGAATTCTTAATGAATATAGCCTTAAATATAATGGAAGATAGTATTCTCTTAAATAAGAAGAGTGGCTCTATTGTTTAAATTATCTATTGATTTTTTGTCTGTGATCATCTCTCAATGATTGTTGATAATAATAAATCACTCTATTTCTCATCTGGAATAGAGTGATTTTCATGACGAACTTGACTCAGATATTCGACGGTATCTAAACCAGAGGAATGTTTGAGTATATAGCTAACAAATTGTAATATATGCGACATAATAATTCCTCCTTTGTCTGTTATTATAGAGCAATTGATTATGAATTATGCATTTTTTCTCATTAAGAAATTAATATTTAAACATACAGACAACATATTCTTTCTAAGGAATTGAATGTTCATGACTTATTCATTAGTTGTCAAAAGATAAAGATTAATCATTTTTATATTCTTTTTGAATAAACTGTTTTTGATGAATATTTAATTGTTCAATAATAGGCTTTCCATCTACATAATTCCATCTTTGGATAAAAGTAGGTTCAACGATAAATAATCTTTCATTTTTGAGGTGTGAATATGCCTGATAAGATGATAAAAAATATTTTTTAAAGAGATTACAGAAGTTTGGATGATCTAAAGGATGTCCTATTTCTTTACAGATACCTTCTATTTGAATGTTATCAAGACATAATCCAACGTTTTCATTGCCCTTAATATCTTGGTATTTACGAAAGGTATTATCTGTTTGAAAATAAAAGAGACCATTCATAATAACAAAACTCATTGTTCTAACTGATACTTTATCTTGATAAGATGTGGCTAAAACAATTTTGGCATGATCGCCTATTTGTTGATAAATTTCAATGTATTTATTTGTATAAAGTGTATTCATTTTTTCTCCTTTTATTTTATCAAACCACCATGAAACATGGCTTCATATATTTTGTTTGATTGATAATAAATTTCTTCATATCCATGAAATAAAGAATAGTCACCTATCACTTTTGAAATATAAGTATATTCTCCATTTGTATAAATTTCTGGTCCTCTAAAAGGTCTAAGTTCATCAACCATTAGCAAAGCTTCTTTAAGAAAATGACTATTAAAATCATCACTCAAAACCTGTCCATAATAATTCATAGACCAACAAACCTGTTCATTTTCATAAACAAGTTCTTGACCAGAAAATGAAGAAGCACCAAAGAATGTATCATAATATGTATATTTTCCACTATGGTAAATATAATCATGCGAATCTTTTCTCGTAGATTGAATTTTATTTTGATGAGATGCATATGTTGCTTTTTTAGCCTCAACAAGAAACTTAATCAATTGATTGGTATTTGTTAATTGTGGAGTATCACTAAAACAATCATCATCTTTAATTAAACGATCTATAGTGATTCCAAAAATATGAGATAAGTCAATCATGTATTCTAAACCAGGTGTAATCATGCCATTTTCCCATTTTGTAATTGTTTGTCTAGAAACACAAAGTTTCTCTGCTAACTCTTCTTGTGTCAGCATATTCTTTTTTCGATAATAAATTAATTTGTCATGAAACATAGATGTCCTCCTTACATAGCAATAGTATAACATGATTCATATTAATCACTAGCAAGTATGGTTTACATTTTTGCTACTTTTAATAAGGAAATTATTTTATTATTAAAGTTAACTCAATACTTATTATAATTTAAGATAATAAGTATTGATTTTTGCTTAGTCTAAAATGAATATTTGAAAAGAAGTTATTGTTTTGATATTATTCTTAAAATATTAAGAGTATATTTTCCTTAAAGTAAGAGTTATAATAAAACATTATAGGTGGTGATAAATGATGTACAATAATCGTAAATGGTTAAAGTCAATAGGAATTATGATAGGTTTATTGATAATTTCATCTCTCATTGGGATGCTATTTAAAAATTTAGGATGGCCTGACACCAATATTATTCTTATCTATATATTATCTGTTTTAATGACATCACGTTTAACACAGGGATATATTTATGGAATAGTATGTTCTATTATCGCAACTTTTATGTTTAATTACTTTTTTACAGCACCATTTTATACATTCTCTGTTTATGATTCAAAATACTTTGTAACATTTGTTGTTATGACTATAACTGCAATTATTACAAGCGCTTCTACAACACGCATACAACACTCGACACAGATTGCTAATGAAAATGCTCATCATATGAAAACACTTTATACTCTAACAAATCGTTTATCTGATACATTAGATGATAAAGCACTATGTCAGGTTGTTATTGAAATATTTTCAGATGTTTTGAGTTGTCAGGTTGGATGTATTTGTTTTCATGAACAGATAGATCAAAGTATTATTATGTATGGTAAAAACAATCAAATCAATGAATCAAAGATTGAAAATATAAGAGAATATCAAGGTTATTTTCAGAATATGGAAACATTATACCTATCTATTGATCACAAATATCATTATCCGTTATATGGTATTCATAAAATATTAGGTGTACTCATATTTCCCAAAGAAACGATTGATCAACTTGATGAGAATCAGAAAAAATTATTAACATCTATGAATGAAAGTGTTTCTTTAGCTTTGGATCATATCTTTGCTATAAAGGAACAACTGCGTTTAAAAGAGACGACAGTTAAAGAAAGATATCGTAGTAATTTATTACGTGCTATTTCTCATGATTTAAGAACACCATTGTCAGGTATTATGGGAACATCTGAGATGATTATGGATATGAAACAGCAGGATTGTGAAACTTTTGAATTGGTTAAAGGCATCTATGAGGAAGCAAGCTGGCTCTATCTACTTGTAGAGAATATTTTGAGTTTGACCAAGGTTCAAGAAGGGCAACTTGTTATTCATAAGCAATTAGAAGCATTAGAAGAGGTCATTGGGAGTGCTGTTTATCATGTGACAAAAAATCAAAAGAATCATCATATACAGGTTCATGTTCCAGAACAAGTCTTGATGGTTCCTATGGATGCACAACTGATACAACAAGTGCTTATTAATCTATTAAATAATGCAATGAAACATACATTAGAAAATCAGCCGATTTGTATAAATGCTTATCAAAAAAATCAGAATGCATACTTAGAAGTAGAAGATTATGGGAAAGGTTTGAAAACACAAGATCCTGATCAAATTTTTGAAATGTTTTATACCAATAATACAGTTTTATCTGATGGATCAAAAGGGATTGGTTTAGGATTAACAATCTGTAAAGCCATTATAGAGGCACATGGTGGGATTATTGAAGCTAAAAATTGCAAACTGCATCCAGGTGCAAAATTTATTATACGATTACCAATGGAGGAGCCAAAATGATACAAAGAATATTAGTTGTAGAAGATGATGTTCAAATTAGAAAATTCATTTGTTATTGTTTAGAAAATAATGATTATGAGTATCTAACAGCTGCAAATGGACAAGATGCCTTAAGAAAGATTGCAAATGAGAATATAGATTTAATATTACTAGACTTGGGATTGCCGGATATTGATGGTGTAGATATTATTCGTAAATTAAGAGAATTTTTAGAAATACCTATTATTGTTGTATCAGCAAGAGATAAGGATAAAGAAAAAGCGCAAGTTTTGGATTTAGGGGCTGATGATTATTTAACAAAACCCTTTTCAGCAACTGAACTTATTGCAAGAATAAAGGTAGCTTTTCGACATTACTATCGTTTTAATCAATCACAGTTACAAACTTTCTATAAAGTCAAAGATTTATCAATTGATCTCAATAAGCATTTGGTTTATCTTAATAATCAGGAACTTCATGTAACACCAATGGAATATCAATTACTTACATTGTTTTTTCAAAATATTGGAAAAGTTTTAACAACGCATACAATCATTGAAGAAATCTATGGGAAAGGTTATGGCAATGATACTCAGGCATTAAGAGCATTGATGGCAGGATTAAGGCGTAAAATCGAGAAAAATCCAGCAACACCTGAATATATTATGACAGAAATAGGTGTAGGATATAGACTGAAAGAAGATGGAGAATAAAATCTTCATTCTTTTTTTATATATCGTTTATTGATATTAACACCTTTTTAATATGATGAAGAAAGAACTATATATAATTACTGATATCTGTTATTGTTTTTGTAAGTTTGCTTGCTGTTGTGTATTATGTATTTAAAGATAAATGAGATAGAAATCAATCTATCTCATTTTTTCTTTATACAATCTTAATATCTTTGCTTATGATATTAACACCATCTTAAAATCAATCAGAATATACTATGATTGTCAAAAGAAAAAAGGGGGAATGATTATGACAATCATTATTTCTGCAATCGGTTTGATTGCGATGATTTTGTTATTCTATTATGTTTATATCCTCATGAAAGGAGATAAAAAATGATAGGTACAATTATACAGTATGCTATTTATTTAGTTATTCTTGTTATTTTAGCTATTCCGTTAGGAGCATATATTAAAAAAGCTATGAATGGTGAAAAGACTTTCTTATCAAGAGTTCTTATACCATGTGAAAAACTTGTTTACAAAGTTATGCATGTCAATGAACATGAAGAAATGTCATGGAAGAAATATACTGTGAGTGTTTTGATTTTTTCCGCTGTAGGACTCATCTTCTTGTTTGGGTTGCAGATGTTACAAGGTGTACTGATGGGGAATCCCCAAGGACTTTCAGGGGTTAAATGGGATTTATCATTTAATACAGCAGTTAGCTTTGTAACCAATACAAATTGGCAGGCATATAGTGGTGAATCTACATTAAGTTATTTGACTCAAGCCATTGGATTGACTGTTCAAAACTTTGTTTCAGCAGCAACAGGAATTGCAGTATTATTTGCGCTTATTCGTGGATTTATGAAAGTGAAATCAAAGGGACTTGGAAGTTTCTGGGTTGATTTAACAAGATCAATTATTCATATTCTCATTCCATTAAATTTAGTTATTGCAATTTTATTAGTAGCTGGTGGAGTCATTCAAAATTTGAGTCCAGCCCAGTCAGTATCATTAGTTGAACCTATTGCAGTAAACAGCGAAGGTCAAATTATTGAAAATGCTAAAATTGATGTTGTAGCAAAAACAGTTATGGTTGATGGTCAAAAGATCAGTAGTGCTAAAATTATCACTCAACAATTTGTTCCAATGGGACCAGCTGCTAGTCAGGTTGCGATTAAACAAACAGGAACAAATGGTGGAGGCTATATGGGTGTCAACTCAGCTCATCCATTAGAGAATCCAAATGCTTTTACAAATTTATTAGAAATGATTTCTTTATTGTTGATTCCAGTTGCGCTATGTTTTACTTTTGGAACAATGATCAAAAATAAAAAACAAGGTATTGCAATTTTTTCAGCAATGGCCATTTGTTTAGTCATTGCTTTAGGAACAATTGCGGTTAGTGAGCAATATGCAACACCTCAATTGGCTCAGGGTGGCAACGTTGATATTTCAATGGTTGATCAGTCTGGAGGTAATATGGAAGGAAAAGAATCACGCTTTGGGATAGCGACATCATCAACTTGGGCAGCCTATACAACGGCAGCGTCCAATGGTTCTGTCAACTCAATGCATGATAGTTATACACCAATTGGTGGGATGGTCACCATGCTACAGATGCAATTAGGTGAAGTTATTTTTGGTGGTGTTGGTTGTGGGTTATATGGTATGTTAGCATTTGCTATCTTAACTGTATTTATTGCAGGTCTGATGGTTGGTCGAACACCAGAATTTTTAGGCAAGAAGATTGAACCATATGAAATGAAATGGGCTGTTGTTGTTTGTTTAGCAACCCCAGTTGCTATTCTGGTTGGTAGTGGTATTGCTGCCGCATTACCTAGCACTGCTGACAGTTTGAATAATGGTGGGGCACATGGATTATCAGAAATGCTTTATGCTTATTCATCTTGTGGTGGAAATAATGGCTCAGCGTTTGCTGGATTTAATGCCAATACAGTTTTCTTGAATTTATCACTAGGTCTTGTTATGTTATTTGCAAGATTTGTACCAATTGTAGGAATTTTAGCTATTGCTGGAAATTTGGTTGGCAAGAAAAAAATTGCTGTTACAGCAGGAACACTTTCAACAACAAATGCAATGTTTGTTTTCTTGCTTATCTTTATTGTCTTACTGGTTGGAGCATTGAGTTTCTTCCCAGCGTTAGCACTTGGACCACTTGCTGAATTCTTCAGTATGTTATAAAGGGAGGATATTCATTATGAAAAATGAACAAAAAAATAAACTGGCTAATCGTGCAATGGTCACAAGAGCCATAAAAGATTCGTTTTTAAAACTCAATCCCAAAACGCAATCAGAGAATCCAGTTATGTTACTGGTTTATATATCAGCTATTTTAACAACCATGTTATGGGGATTTTCATTAGTCAATATTCAAGATGCAATGTCTGGTTTTACACTTGCTATTGCGATTGTATTATGGTTGACAGTTCTCTTTGCTAATTTTGCTGAGGCCATTGCTGAAGGACGAGGAAAAGCTCAGGCTGATTCTTTAAGAGCTGCTAGAAAAGATGTTGAGGCACATAAAATTGATTCTGTTCAAGAAAAGGATGAGTTTGTTGTTGTGCCATCAACAGCTTTAGTTAAAGGAGATTTGATTATTGTCAAAGCAGGTGAACAAATTCCTGCTGATGGTGATGTTGTTGATGGAGCGGCATCAGTTGATGAGAGTGCTATTACTGGCGAGTCAGCACCAGTTATTAGAGAGAGCGGTGGAGATCGAAGTGCGGTTACTGGTGGAACAACAGTTTTATCAGATTGGATTATAGTTGAAGTCACAAGTGAACCAGGTCATAGTTTCTTAGATCAAATGATAGCCATGGTTGAAGGTGCTGCCAGAAAGAAAACACCTAACGAGATTGCTTTACAAATCTTCTTAATTGCATTAACAATTATCTTTATTCTTGTAACTGTTTCACTTTATACTTATTCAAGCTTTTCTGCTACCCAAGCAGGTGTAGAAAATCCAACATCAGTCACAACATTAGTTGCTTTGCTTGTTTGTTTAGCCCCAACAACAATAGGGGCACTGCTATCAGCTATTGGGATTGCTGGAATGAGTCGTTTAAATCAAGCCAATGTTTTGGCTATGAGTGGACGTGCTATTGAAGCAGCTGGTGATGTTGATATTTTAATGCTTGATAAGACTGGAACCATTACTTTAGGAAATAGACAAGCTTATGAATTTATTCCAGTCGATGGACACAGTGAACATGAATTAGCTGATGGTGCTCAATTATCTTCATTGGCTGATGAAACACCAGAAGGACGTAGTATTGTTGTTTTGGCAAAAGAAAAATTTAATATCCGTGCACGTAGCTTAGAAGATAAGAATATAGAGTTTATTCCCTTTAGTGCAAAAACAAGAATGAGTGGTGTTAATTTTGATGGACATGAGATTCGCAAAGGTGCTGCTGATTCTATTAAAGATTATATATTACTCCATGGTGGAACATATAGCCATGAATGTGACCAGGCAGTCAAAAGAGTTGCTAATCAAGGTGGAACACCATTAGTTGTTGCAAAAGATCATCAGATTTTAGGTGTTATTCATTTAAAAGATATTATCAAAAGTGGCGTTCAGGAAAAATTTGCTGATTTGCGTAAAATGGGTATTAAAACGATTATGATTACAGGAGATAATCCTTTGACAGCAGCAGCAATTGCAGCTGAAGCTGGAGTTGATGACTTCTTAGCTGAAGCAACACCGGAAGGTAAATTAGAAATGATTCGTGATTTTCAGTCAAAAGGACATCTTGTTGCGATGACTGGTGATGGAACAAATGATGCTCCAGCACTTGCGCAAGCTGATGTTGCTGTAGCGATGAATAGTGGAACACAAGCAGCAAAAGAAGCAGGAAATATGGTTGATTTGGATTCTTCTCCTACGAAACTTATTGATATTGTACGTATTGGAAAACAGTTATTAATGACACGAGGAAGTTTAACAACATTCTCTATTGCAAATGATGTTGCGAAATACTTTGCGATTATACCAGCACTATTTGTAGGGTTATATCCAGGTTTGCAGGCATTAAATATTATGTCTTTACATTCACCACAAAGTGCAGTGTTATCAGCAATCATCTATAATGCCTTGATTATTGTTGCCTTAATTCCACTAGCATTAAAAGGTGTAAAATATCGTGAAGTCTCAGCAGGGAAACTCTTATCAAGAAACTTACTTATTTATGGATTAGGTGGTATTATAGCACCATTTATCTGTATTAAAGTAATTGATATGCTTCTCGTGTTCTGTCATCTTGTATAAAGGAGTGAAGAAAATGAAAATGTTAAAAAGTATTTTACCAAAAGCTCTTATTATCTTTATTATTTTCACAGTAGTTTGTGGTGTTTTATACACAGGAGTCGTAACAGGAATTGCACAGGTTTTCTTCCCTGATCAAGCAAATGGAAGTATTATTGAAGTTGATGGTAAAAAGTATGGCAGTGTACTCTTGGGGCAACAGTATACTGATAATAAGCATATGTGGGGACGTGTTATGAATATTGATGTTTCGACATATACTGATGAAAGTGGAAATCCTATGATGTATGCTAGTCCGTCAAACTTAAGTCCTGCTAGTGAAGAATATGAAGAATTAATTGCTCAGCGTGTTGAGAAGATAAGAAAAGCACATCCAGATCAAAAAGATACTGCAATACCTGAAGATTTAGTGACTTGTTCAGGAAGTGGACTTGATCCACATATATCTATTGCAGCTGCTCATTATCAGATTGAACGTATTGCTAAAGCACAAAATATGAGTCAAGATGAGGTTCAGAAAATTGTTGATCAATGTACAGATGGAAAACTTTTAGGAGTACTAGGTGAAAAAACAGTCAATGTCTTAAAAGTTAATTTGATGTTAGATGGGATTTTAAAATAAAAGGAAAGGAACTGGTTTTGTAAACGAGTTCCTTTTCTTAATCTTTATACTATTTTAATATTGACCATGCTAAAATAGAAAAGAGGGTGATGAGCAATGGAACGATTACAACCAGAGGAAATTCTTAAAAAAATTCAGAATGATGAAGAAAAACAATTACGAGGGCATCTTAAAATATTTTTTGGTTATGCTGCTGGAGTAGGAAAAACCTATGCTATGTTGGAAGCTGCTCAGACAGCTAAAGATAATGGTATAGATGTGGTTGTTGGGTATATTGAACCTCATGCTAGAGTAGAAACAATGAATTTAGTTCATGGTTTGGAATGTTTAACGCCTAAACTCATTAAATATAATCAAATTCAATTAAAGGAGTTCAATATAGATGAAGCATTAAAAAGAAAACCAGACTTAATTTTGGTAGATGAATTAGCTCATACCAATGCTCAAGGCTCAAGACATCAAAAAAGGTATCAGGATATACGTGAATTGTTGAATGCTGGTATTGATGTTTATACAACAGTTAATGTTCAGCATATTGAAAGTCTGAATGATATGGTAGCTTCTATTACTGGTATAATGGTGAGAGAACGTATTCCGGATTATGTCTTTGATGAAGCTGATCAAGTTGAATTAGTTGATATTGAGCCTAATGATTTAATTGAAAGATTAGAAGCAGGAAAAATATATCAGCCTCATCAAGCCCAAAAAGCATTAACAAATTTTTTTAATATAGATAATTTAATAGCTTTAAGAGAAATTGCTTTAAGACGATGTGCTGATCGTATTAATAAGATGAGCAATTCAATACTGTCAGATAAAACTGGTGATTATTTTACAGGAGAGCATATTCTTGTTTGTATTTCTTCTTCACCAACCAATGCTAAAGTTATTCGTACTGCAGCTCGTATGGCATCGGCTTTTAAGGCAAGGTTAACAGCACTATATATTGAAACTTCTGATTATGTGCATATGGATAAACATTGTTTAAAGACACTTAGTGAGAATATGCATTTGGCACAACAATTTGGAGCGAGGGTAGAGGCTATCTGTGGCGATGAAATTGCATATCAAATATCTGAGTATGCGAGACTTTGTCATGTATCTAAGATTGTTTTGGGTCGTAGTCAATCGCGAAAAAAATTCTTTTCTAAATCATCGCTTGTTGAACAGTTAACTTTGGCTGCACCGAATTTAGATATTTATATTATTCCAGTGAAAACTCAAAATACTTATTTTCCTAAAAAAAGTCCAGAAAAAACACAATTTATATTAAAAGATTTTATGAGTTGTATAGGGATTATTCTTATTTCAACATTTATAGGTTTCTTATTTAAAGGGTTAGGCTTTAGTGAAGCCAATACAATTACAATTTATATTTTAGGTGTTTTAATTATATCTATTGTAACAACTCAAAGAATATATAGTATTATCTCTTCATTTATTAGTGTTCTCATGTTCAATTTCTTTTTTACTCATCCTTATTTTACATTCTTAGCCTATGATTCAGGTTATCCAGTTACATTTGTGATTATGTTTATAGCTGCCTTTTTAACTAGTGGTTTAACAGTTCAAATTAAAAAAAATGCGAAGCGTTCTGCTCAAACCGCTTATCGTACTAAAGTTCTATTAGATACCAATCAACTTCTTCAAAAAGAAAAAACAAAAGAAGGAATTATTAATGTTATCTGTCATCATCTGATTCAACTCTTAAATAGAGATATTGTTTTTTATCCTATTGAAAAAAATGAATTACAATCTCCGATTCTTTATTCAGTAAAGCATAATCAAGATATTCAGGACTGTTTAAATGAGAATGAAACTGCTGTTGCAACATGGGTTTATAAAAATAATAAACGTGCTGGAGCGACAACACATACATTAGGAAATGCCAAATGCCTTTATTTAGCATTAAGAGTTAATGAATGTGTTTATGGTGTTGTAGGAATAAGAATCAATCATGATTCATTAGATTCATTTGAACAAAGTATTGTTTTATCGATTTTAGGAGATGGAGCTTTAGCATTAGAAAGTATTCATGCTATTGAAGAAAAATCAAAGGCTGATTTGTTAGCAAAAAATGAACAATTACGAGCAAATTTGTTGCGCTCTATTTCACATGATTTAAGAACCCCTTTAACAGCAATTTCAGGGAATGCTGGGATATTAATTTCGAATGGTGCAATGCTTAATGAAGATAAAAAGAAGGAAATTTATACAGCGATTTATGATGACTCATTGTGGCTAATTAATCTTGTTGAGAATCTTCTTTCTGTAACAAGAATTGAAGATGGAACAATGCATCTTCATATGACAACTGAACTCATTGATGAAGTGATTGATGAAGCAATCCAACATGTTAGTCGTCAAAAAAAAGAACATCATATTTCAGTTGAACAGGACGATGATTTGATTTTAGTCAAGATAGATGCAAGACTTATGATACAGGTTATTATTAATTTAGTAGATAATGCTATTAAATATACACCAGCAGGTTCACATATTATTATCCATGTGTATCAACAGAAAAAGCAAGTTTACATTGATGTCAAAGATGATGGTGAAGGGATTTCTGATGAAATGAAAGAACATATTTTTGATATGTTTTATACTGGTAATAAAAAGATGGCTGATAGTCGCAGAAGTTTGGGATTGGGATTGGCGTTGTGTAAATCTATTGTCAATGCTCATCAAGGGATGATAAAAGTTCTTGATAATCAACCTAAAGGTGCTATATTAAGAGTGATCTTGCCAACAGAGGAGGTTATTTTACATGATTAAGAAATCAACAATTTTAATCGTTGAAGATGATGGAGCAGTTCGCAATTTAATTTCTACAACTTTACAAACTCATGACTATAAATATATATTAGCGACTAATGGTGAAACTGCTATATTAGAGGCTTCATCACATAATCCTGATATTATTCTTTTGGATTTAGGGTTACCTGATATTGATGGTATTGATATTATCAAGAAGGTTCGCAGTTGGTCAAATATGCCTATTATTGTGATTAGTGCAAGAAGTGAGGATACTGATAAAATTGAAGCATTAGATGCTGGTGCTGATGATTATTTAACTAAACCTTTTTCAGTGGAGGAATTATTAGCTAGAGTTCGTGTGACTTTAAGACGCTTAAGTTATATAGAGAATCAGGGAAATAGTAGTTCATCTTTGTTTATCAATGGTGATTTGAAAATTGATTATAGTGCAGGTTGTGCTTATATAAATGATCAAGAACTTCATCTTACACCAATTGAGTATAAGCTTTTATGTTTGTTAGCCAAGAATATGGGAAAAGTTTTAACTCATACTTATATTACCCGTGAAATATGGGGAAGTGCGTGGGATAGTGATGTCGCTTCACTTCGTGTTTTTATGGCAACTTTGCGAAAAAAGATTGAAAAAACATCTGATGCTCCACAATATATTCAAACGCATGTTGGTGTTGGTTATAGAATGTTGAAAGTCGAATAAAATATAGTGGGTAAAAAGAGCATAGATAAATGAAAGGGCATAAACATGCTCTTTTTTGTATTCTCACACAATTCTCACAGCCATATGGACATTATCACACCATTTTCACAAGTTAAATTTTACAATATAAGTGTTAAAGGAGGGAGAATATGAAAACAAAGAAAGGTTTACAAGATTACATTGTTTTAGAACAATCGAGTCAGGAGATAAAAGAACTTTTAAGAAATTCTTCACTGCAATGCGAAAGAAAAGTGACACAGTTATTAACACAGTATCCAGATGCACCTCAGCCTCAAAACTTACTTGGAATTATTGCTGAAGTTAAAGGGGATAAAGTTTTAGCAATGAAGCATTATCGTGCAGCTTGGGCACTAGCTCCAGATTATCGACCTGCTCATGCAAATATTGAGCGTTTGGTTGATATGGAATATCATCGTGAATATTATTTTCATGATCAAGATATTGAAAACATGGAGAATAGAAAGAAACAAAGAGATTTTCATATTATAAGGAGAAGATTAGGATGATGGAATTTTATAAAAAAAGCGTGACATATAGAATAGTAATAATAGGATGTGGGAGATTAGGTGCCAATTTAGCTGATTGCTTATATGATGAAGGGAAAGAAGTCATTGTTGTTGACAAAGAAGAAACAGCATTTAGAAAATTATCTTCATCATATGGAGGTTTAACATTAGTGAGTGATGCAACAGAACTCGATACTTTTGAAGAGTTGAATATTAATAAAAAAACAATTCTTATTGTTGTGACTGATAATGATAATACAAATATTATGATTTCACAGATTGCTAGAGAAGTTTATCATATAAAAACAATTATATGTCGTTTATATGATCCACAAAGAGAATGTGTTTATGATGAATTTCATATTGAAACCATTTGTCCAACATTTTTATCAGTTCATCGCATTGAACATATTTTAAAAGATAAAGGGGTGCAGGAAGCATGAAAAAGAAAGTTTTATTAGTAGGTGGACTGCATAAAGCCATGTCATTAGCTCAATCATTACTTGAAAAGGGCTATGAAGTGACTGCCATTAACAATCATTATGAAGACTGCTTAATGTTAGCTAGCATTGAAGATTTAGAAGTTATTCATGGTGATGGAACAAAACCATTTATCTTAGAAGAAGCAGATACTTCAGGAAAAGATATTGTTATTGCATTAACACAGAAAGATGATGATAATTTAGTGATTTGTGAATTAAGTAAGAAAAAATTTAAAGTCAAGAAAACAGTTGCTTTAGTTCGTGATCCTCAAAAAACAGCATTCTTTTATCAAATGGGAATAGATTCCGTTGTTTGTGCCATTAATGCGATTACGGGGATTATTGAACAACAAGCATTTGTAGATGAAATGAGCAAAACAATATCAATGGAAGATGGACGTGTCAGTATTATTGAATTGAAAATCAATTCTGAAATGCCATCCGTGAATAAGAAATTATGGGAATTAAAAATACCGGCACAAGCGATTATTGGATATATTCTAAGAAATGATCAGGGAATAGTACCACGAGGGGATACCAGAATTTTAACTGGTGATACTTTGATTGTGATTTGTGATACATCTGTTCGCGCTCTTGTAACTAGGGAGATGACAGGACAATGAAACGTATTTTAAAAAGTAATAATTATTATGGACAATTTCTCATTCTTATTGGTATGTTATTGCTTGTTCCTTTAGTAACGATTATCTTTTATCCACAAGATATAAATCAAATCTATGCATTTGTGATTCCTTCTCTTATTGCTATTTTTCTAGGTCTAGGAATATGTTATGTTCATCCTAGAAGAATGCTCCCAGATAATTGGCGAACTTCTATTCATGAAGGCAGTTTAACAGTTCTTTATGCATGGTTAATAGGGATTGTTTTAGGCTCAATGCCATTTGTCATTAGCAGACAGTTATCGTTTGTTCAAGCTTTATTTGAAGCAGTGAGTGGATGGACAACAACTGGTTTATCAGTTGTTGATGTAACAAAGGTTAATCATTTATTTCAGTTTCATCGTTGTTTCATGCAGTTTTGTGGAGGATTGGGTTTTATTATGATGATTCTTTTCTTTGTACAAGAAAATCAAGCTGCTAATTTATATGATGCTGAAGGCCATCCTGATCGATTGGAACCTAGACTTATTAACACAGTGCGTATGATCTTTGGGATTTATTCAGTGTCATTAATTATTGGATCTTTTCTTTATTATATATTTGGTATGAATTGGTTTGATAGTATTTTTCATGCAATGTGTTCATTGTCAACAGGTGGATTTTCAACTCAAGTAGAAAGCATAGGCGCTTATAAGAGTATTGCTATTGAATGGGTAACGATTCTCTTGATGATTATTGGAACAACAAACTTTGCTGTTTTGTTATTAATGGTTAAAAGAAAATGGAAACAAGTTATAAAGATTAGCGAATTAAAATTATTTACTGTATTGGTTATCACCTTTACGATAATCGTTGCTGTATCACTCAGTTATTCACTTTACATATCAGTGAGTGAAAGTTTAAGAATAGCAGTTTTTAATGTGGTTTCTGCTTTATCAACAACAGGCTACGCAACCATGTCATATCAAGATTGGCCAACCCTTGCTGTTTTTGCGTTGATTGTATTAATGTTGATAGGTGGAGGATATGGTTCAACTGCTGGAGGTATGAAACTCACTCGTGTTTATATTGCTTTTCAAACATTGAAAAAAACATTTCGTCAAAAATTGTCCTCAAAACGAAGTGTGAATAAAATTTATCATTATCGTGCACAAGGAAGAACTGAAATTAATGCCTCTCTTATGCAAGATACAGTGAGTTATATTTTGATTTATTTTATTATCTTTTTAATCGGAACAGGTCTCATAACCTTATTTCTAAATTGCGATTTACAAAGTGCAATGTTCGAGTTTGCCTCTGCCTTAGGAACTGTGGGTTTATCTGTTGGGTTAACTGGGCCCCAAACCCCTGCTATCATCTTAATTATAGAAATGTGTGGGATGTTACTTGGTAGACTTGAAATATTTGTTGTATTTATTGGTATAAGTGGCATTTTATATAAAATGAAAAGGCAATTGTTAAGAGAATAGATTGTATTTTAGTCGTTTCCTCTTTAGAAAAGGAAAAATGCTCGATTTAAATAACGATATAAGAAATCTATAATATAGATAAATTCATAACAACTTATTGTTTTATATCATTAACTAAATGACAACATGTTGTGATGAATGATCATAATCATTTAAATTGAAAGAGGGAAAGTAAAAGATGAGGAAATTAAAAGTATTATGTAGTATTTTCGTTATTGCATTATTGTGTGGGTGCCAAAATAACAACACAAAGTCTGATCAAACTTTAGAGTACACGAGTGAAGATATAACACTTACTTCTCAAAGAAATACAGACATACCAGCAACAGTTGTTGTTCCTAAAGGTGAAGAAAAACATCCCTATGTTGTTTTATTGCATGGATTTATAGGTGAGCGTAATGGGTGCAACAATTTTGAACCAACTGCTAATCAACTGGCAGAAAAAGGAATTGCCAGTATTCGTATTGATTTCCCAGGAAATGGTGACAGCAAAGAAGCATATACTGCTTATGATTTGACAAATATGACAAATGATATATCTAGTGCTATAGATATTATGCAATCAAAGTATAATGGTGATCAAAATCATGTTGGTCTTATTGGACATAGTATGGGTGGCAGAATAGTTTCATTATATCTTAATGATAAGATACAAGCAGCTGCTTTATGGGCACCAGCTGCCAATACTGGATTGAAAGGTTTAGCAGATTTTATGGGAGGTAATGAAGAAGTTAATAAAATGTATAATGAAGCCAAAGAAAAAGGTGCTTCATCATTTAAACTTTGGGGAGAACCCTATGTGGATTGCAGTCTAAAATTCTTTGAAGAAAATAAAGCTGCAGATCCATTAAAAAATATTGCTCAATATAATGGAAAACTTATGATAGCTGTTGATGATTTTGATGAATATGTGAGTAAAGAAACAACAAATAATGTCATTAATGCGGCTAAGAAAATAGAAGTCTTAAATGTAGCTAATAGTGATCATGTTTTTGATGCAGCTGATGGTTCAGGGTCACAAAAACCAAGACAACTCCTTGTTGATGAAACAGTACAATTTTTTGTAAACAATTTAAAATAATAAAAGATAGATTTAAATTATTGTTTAACAGTAGTTTAAATCTTTTTTTGTGTTATTATTTAGAAAAAGGTAATAGTGATTTGATATAAATTATGCAAAATTATTTTGCAGTATTTAATCTTTTGTAAAAAATTTAACCATGAGAAAATAAACTTGAGGAATAAATATCCTGACATGATAGATAAGATGAAATAAGCTATATTGATATATCCCCTTTAAATGTTTTTGACTGAATATAGTTTATTTCATTGTCCTCAAATAATAAATGATTAAAGAAGGAGATTAAAAATGGAATTGAAAGAGACGTTTTTGTGGGGTGGGAGTTTATCAGCAAATCAAGTAGAAGGATGCTGGGATAGTGATGGAAAAGGACCAGCAATTATGGATTATATTACATCTGGTTCATATCAAAAAGCACGAGAGATTACAGATAAAATAGATCAAGATCAATACTATCCATCACATACTGGAATTGATTTTTATCATCGCTATCAAGAAGATATCAAGCTTTTTTCTGAATTAGGTTTTAAGGCTTTGCGTATTTCAATTGATTGGTCAAGAATTTTTCCAATGGGTGATGAAGACAAACCTAATTCCAAAGGATTGGAATATTATCATCGAGTAATAGATACGCTTTTAGCATATCATATTGAACCTATTGTTACTCTATATCATTATGAAATGCCAATCAATATAGTTAAAAAATATCATTCATGGATGAATCGTCAAACAATTGATCTATATTTACATTTTTGTAAAGCTGTGATGAATTCTTTGAAAGGAAAAGTGAAATATTGGGTTACTTTTAATGAGATGAATCATATTGACCCACAAACTGAAAATTCAGATCTCTTTACCTATATGATTACAGGAATCAAATATTCAAGTCTGGAAAATCCTAAACAAATCCTAGCAACTATGAGTTATCATATGATACTCGCAAGTGTTAAAGCTGTTGCATTAGCTCATGAGATTGATGAGAAAAATCAGGTGGGATGTGTATTTGGACTCACACCAGTCTATCCAAGGAATTGTAATCCTATTAATGTTATGAATGCTTTTAGGGAAATGGAGAAAGATTATTACCAGATTGATGCAATGGCAAATGGACAATTTCCAGATTATAAAATAGCCGAGTATCAAAAAACTGGTATTCAACTAGATATTACTGAGTCAGATCGTCAGGCATTTATGATAGGAAAATTAGATTTTATTGGAATTAATTACTATATGTCAAGTGTTGCTAAATATGAAGGTGATGACAAACAAGAAGAGGCTTTCTTTGGTGGTGTTCAAAATCCTTATTTAAAGACAAGCGATTGGGGATGGGCAATTGATGGTATAGGATTACGATATATTTTAAACTATACATATCATAAGTATGGAATACCCATTATGATTACTGAAAATGGATTAGGGGCTGTTGATGTTAGAGATGCTAATGGAAATATTGAAGATGATTATCGTATCAGTTATCTAGAAGAACATATTCGAGAGATGAAGAAAGCTATTGTAGAAGATCATGTTGATTGTATTGGCTATTTAACATGGGCACCTATTGATCTTGTGAGTCTGACAACAGGTGAGATGAAAAAAAGATATGGCTTTATTTATGTTGATAAATATGATGATGGAAGTGGTGATTTATCAAGACATAAAAAGAAATCGTTTTATTGGTTTCAAGACATTATAAAAGAGAATGCAAAGCAATTATGATGATTAGTATAGTTTTCGACAAATTATTTATGCACTTTTCAAACTGTTATAAGAATAATGCCAATGCTATAATGAATTTGGGAGATGGGTAACGTGAATAAAAAAATATTAGATTTGTTTCAATCTCAAGACATTATCACACTAGATGAACTCAAGAATTATCTTGGTTTTTCAGAAAGAAAAGTGAGAGAATTTTTAAGTGAATTAAGAGATGCAGGAGATAAGAATGGATTTCAAATTGTGACTGTAAGTAAACGTGGTTATTTTTTACAAATAACAGATGATACAAAATATCAATCTTATTTACATCAACTCAATGATGATTTCCAGCAATCCATTGCTAAAAAAGAGTATCGTATATCATTAATCTTATTCTTGTTATTACAAAATACTGGATTTACTTCAATAAATCAAATCGCTGAAATTCTAGATGTCAGTCGCAGTACAGTGATTAATGATATGAATGATGTCAAAGCACAACTCTTACACAATCATTTGTGTTTAGAATCTCGTTCTCATTATGGGATTAGGGTGTCTGGAGATGAAAAGGACATACGACAGATGTTGTCTAGCATTAGCAGAAAGGTCATAGAGGATCAAAATGTTCATTTGGAATTCTTTGAATTTATTGAGAAATTGGATTTTGATTTGGTGACAGATAAATTTATCTCTTTATTAAATGAATACAACATTATTATGACTAACAATGCTATTGAATCTATATTGTTTCATCTTAAAATCTTGATTTATCGTATTTTACAGAAGAATTATATCAATGAAATTAAGATTAATAAGAATCTGATTGATTCTAACATATTTGCGATTACCAAAAAATTACTCTCCTTTATTGAAAATCAATATTCAATTCAAATCACGGATGATGAAATTGATTTAGTGGCATCACAAATTTTTGGAAAAGCCAGTTCTGAAAAGGTGCCACTCAATCAAAAGATGAAACTGGCAAAATCCATTCGTGAAGCTTTAATAAAGGTGGATAGAGATTTTGATACAAATTTTAGTGAAGATACAGTCTTAAAAGAAAGTTTATTATTACATTTGCATCCATTGATTATGCGTGTGACTTATGGCTTAACATTAAGTGATTCTTTGGTGAAATCAGTATCTGTACAATATATGAATGCTTTTCTCGTTGCTATGCGATTTATAGATTATCATGAGGAATTAAAAGAATATCAGTTATCCCGTGATGAGATAGGATATTTGGCATTACATTTTGCAACTCATATTGAAAGAGAAAATCAAGCCAAGATGCAAAGTATTAAAAAAATTGTTTTTATTGCTGATAGTATGAAGAGTTCAACACTGCTAATTAAAACAAAAATTCAATCTTATTTTCCTTTGGCTAATATTATGGTGATTCCCCATATGTCAGTTGCAAAGCATGATATGGAGGAAATAGAATTAATTATTTCAACTGAGCCTGTTCATTTAGAAAAGGGACAAAATAAAGTTGTTGTCATACATCAAAATCTTGATGAGAAAGATTTTCATAAGATTAAAAATGAAATTATCTTTTCAGGAGAACAATATAAAAATAATGTCTTAGGATTACAGGATTTGTTTTATGAAGATTTGTTCTGGGTTGAAAAAAATGGTGATTATCTTGATTTAATTACTAAAATGTGTGACAAGATGGTTGATAAAGGATATGCAAGGCAAGGCTTTAGAGAATCTGTATTAGAAAGAGAAAAACGTTTTTCTACAATATATGATACAGGTATTGCTTCTCCACATAGTCTTCAACCAATGGGAAATATTGATAGTGTTGGTGTTATCTTGTTGGAAAAGCCAGCAGTATTTCATGATAAAGAAGTGAAGTGTATATTTGTAATTAATGTCAAAAAAGGGCACTTATTATTGCATCAGGAAATTAGTGATTTCTTAATCAAACTGATGAATGATAGCAACAAAATCAAACAATTAGACCTTATAAACACATATCAGAAATTAAGCGTGTTTGTAAAAGAGTTTTTGTAAGGAGTACATATGATGGAAGAAGAAGTTATGACAATTATATTAAATGCTGGGGATGCACGTTCTAAGTGTCTATTGGCTTTAAAGTCGGCAAGAAAAGGAGAATTTGAAAAAGCAAAGGACTTATTAAAACAAGTGAGTCAATCTATGGTGTTGGCTCATGATGTTCAAACAAAACTCATTCAAAAAGAAATATCTGGTAAGAAACAGGAAGTGAGTTTATTAATGGTACATGCGCAAGATCACTTGATGACAGCTATGGCTATTAGAGATATGGTAGAGGAAATGGTCGCTTATGCAGAAGAATTAAATAAGAAAATGGAGGAAAAGTTATGATTAAGAAAATTTTGTTAGCTTGTTCTGGTGGGTTTTCTACAAGTATGTTAGTGCAGAGAATGAAAGAGGCAGCCGCCGCTAAGAATTTAGACATCGAAATATTAGCTGTAGGGGAAGATAATATTTTTGAACAGTTAGATTCAGATGTTCTATTGTTAGCACCACAAATTGCCCATAAATTAGAAGATTTATCTTCAGATCTAGATATGCCAGTTTTCACAATTGACATGATGGATTATGGAATGATGAATGGGGAAAAAGTATTAAATGAGGTTTTAGAAAAAGTTGAATAAGGGAGAGGATAATTATGAAAGGAACGTTTGCACAAAAATTAAGTAAAGCAGTAAGTAAGTTTTCAGGTAATTTAATTGTTAAAACAATTGCTTCTGGAATGGCAAGACTTTTACCAGTTATCATGATTGGATCAATAGTGACTTTATTGATTAGTTTACCAATTGATCCATGGCTAGCATTTTTAGAAAGTTCAGGAATTGGTTCAATTATTACAATTGGATCTAAAATGACAAATGATATTATTACAATTTATCTTGTTGTTTCATTAGCATATGATATGGCGAGATTATTAAAAGTCAATCAACTCAATGCAGTATTGGTTTCAGTTGTGTCATTCTTTATTGTGACACCAATGACTGATGCAATGATTGGGGAAAAGGCCGCAAAAGTATTTACAACAACATATTTAGGTTCAAGAGGTATGTTCGTTGGGATTATCGTTGCTTTATTAGCAACATATTTGTTCTATTTGTTAGCTGAAAAAGGACCAAAGATTAAAATGCCTTCAAGTGTCCCACCAGCTATTACAGCATCATTTGAATCCTTAATACCAGCTATTGGTGTAGCAACTATCTTTATTGCTATTGGAGCAGTCTTCTCAATGACATCTTATGGTGATGTGCATTCCGCAGTATATGCCGTTTTACAAGCACCATTGGAAGGTTTAGGTAATTCAATTTGGGCAATGGTTTTATTAGCATTATTAGGTGAGTTCTTCTGGTTCTTTGGTATTCATGGAAGCAATGTCACAAGTGCTGCGAATAATACTTTGTTTATGCCAGGAGCCATTGAAAATGCATCTAATGTAGCTGCTGGATTACCAGCTACAAATGCGGTTAATTCTTATTTTTTAGAAGCTTTTAAAGGACCAAGACATTGTGTTTTATCAGCCATGTTAGCCTTTATGGCAAAATCAAAACAATTAAAGGCAGTAGGTAAAATTGCTGTTGTTCCAGGTTTGTTTGGAATTAGTGAACCAATGAAGTTTGGGATTCCAATGGTTTTCAATCCAATTATCTTAATTCCAATGTCACTTGCTCCAGTTATTTCATTGTTAATTGCTTATTTTGCGATAAAAATAGGATTTATGTCAATTGTGAGTATTGCTGTTCCATGGGTTGCACCTCCACTTATTGGTGGGTTCTTAGCTGCCGGATGGCAAGGGGCAGTTGTACAATTGATCCAAATGATTGCTATCTTTATTCTCTATTTACCATTCTTCAAAGTGTTAGATAAACGTAAATGTGCTGAAGAAGCACTTAATGAATCACAAGCAAAAGAGGAAACTGTTTCATGACAAAAATCATTACATTAGAGGGAACATTTAATACTCGTGATATGGGTGGAATCATGAATGAAGAGGGAAAATATGTACGATATAATCGTATGATTCGTTCTGACGCATTGAATAAAATAACCAATCATGATGTGGAATATCTTGAAGAATTAGGATTAAAAACAATTGTTGATTTCAGAGGAAAACAAGAAATTGAGAAAGCACCTGATATCAAAATAGCAGGTGTCAAAGAAATTCATTTATCGCCAAACGCAGAAGTTGCTAATCTTGCAAGTGGAAATATTGTCGATGATAAAGTGAAAATTGATACACTGATAAAAGAAGCAAGCACAAAAGAAGGCAGAGCAAGATTACAAGCTCGTACTGATGAAATGAGTGAACAAATGCGAGAGTTAGTGAATAGTCCATATGCCAATAAGCAATATACTGCTTTTATTAATCTTTTGACTAATGAAGACAATCTGCCATTATTACATCATTGTAAAGGTGGAAAAGATAGAACTGGTTTTGGCGCTATGATAACATTATTTATCCTAGATGTCAGTTTAGATAAAGTGAAAGAAGACTATATGCTCACTAAAAAATGTATGTGTGAAAGAAATGAAAAAAGAATGGCTGAGTATCGTCAATATACAGATAATCCGTTTGTATTAGATTATTTATCTGGACTTATGCAAACAAAGGAAATCTATTTTGATGCAGCGATTGATGAAATGATCAAATTAGCAGGTACAATACCAAACTATTTAGAAAAGTATTTGGATGTAACACCTGAGAAAAAAGCAAAGATTAAACAATTATTTTTAGAAGATTAGGCTAGAGATTATTTTCTCTAGCTTATTATTTTAATATGTAGAACTCTTTAATGGATATAATAAAGGAATTGAAATGTTTTCACGAACTCAGATATATGGGAAGAGGAGTATATGAGTGCTGTGCTGATGGCTGTATGAATAAGCATGTTAACATTCAATTCCTCTTATACAATATGCAAAAAAAAGCATAATGTGATGAATAATGAAACAATAGAGATGAATTTAAGAAAAACTATGTTATGATAAATATAAGAGACAAGGAGGGATATAATGAGTGATTTAGGTTATCCTCAAAAAAATCAATCGTTCAATCCTATTTTAAAGATGTTAACTTATGTACAGGTAGGACTTATTTTAACAACAATTCAAATTGATTTTGGTTGGTTAAAATATATAACATCATGTATTGGAATTTTATTTATCTTTTTAGGTTTAAGAATGGTTCAAGAAGGAAATTATGATCTGAAAATAGCTTATCGATTATCATGGATGAGTATAATTATTCACCTGATTTCACTAATGATCATAGCAACACCATTTTATCAAAATGTGAAATCTATTTATGTTTTTGCAACCGCAATTACTTATCTGATGTTTTATTTTGTTTATTTGGGATTGAAACCATTTGTCAATGATAAGGATTTAATGAGTCAGTTAATCAAAACATATATTCTGTTACAGGCAAGTCTTATGTTAGGAAATATCTGTCAGAATCAACTTGTTTATCTTTGTCTATTGATTGCTATTATATCATTTGGATTTTTAATGTATGTCATTTCAAGTATAAAACAAGAGATTCATGAAAAGATTCCTTTATTTATTAACAAAATCAGTTTACTTCGCATTTCAATTATTTATATCTTATGTATTGCTATATGTATTCCTTTAAGTTTTATTACAACAACCTCTTTACAATATCAGATAACTCAAAGTTATTATGACGAAGGTGAAGAAACAGTTAAAAACTTGAAAGAAGAAACATATACATTTGATGATATGAAGTTAAAAATAAGGTATTCAATTACACAAAGAGAAGACAATGATAGTTTTGAACATAACATACAGTATACTTGGTTACAATTACCAAAGTATACATATATGCTTGATACAATTTGTTATTATCAATATCAAGGTTACATGTTAACGAATCAAATAACAAAAAATTATATCTGTGATCATACTGGTAGAAATTATGAATCTCAATTAACGAACAATATTACAAATGATTATTTGCAATCTTATACAACACAAAGTCTTAAAACCTATATCAACCCATTTCATCCTGATGTCAAAGGAACACTTCATTTTTTAGTGAATAGTCAATATCAAGACACGAGTCTTTCTTTTAGAATTGTTTTTGGATTAAAGAATAACTTTGATTTTCCTTATCAGGAGAAATATAATCAGGGAATTGAATTGAATATGATAGCGAAGGGAACAGAATTAAAAGAATTGAATATTATAAATGTTTATCAATAAAATTATGGTTTTAATAAAAAACAATAAAATATTTTGCTTTTTTCAAAAAATGAAAGAAAAAGTATTGACAAAAAATAGGTATCACTGTATGATAAACGCAAGTTAAAAATGAAATCGTTGATTGGGAAGAGTAATTTATTGAACGCTTCAAGCGAGGTAACATAGAGTGGAAGGTTACTAAGTGGAAATGAATGAACCGCGCCCATGAGAGTCCATTGGAACACAAGTATAATGGAACGTCACCTGCGTTAAAGGCAAGAGTGGTTAGATTATTCTGACAACGAGAGTGGTACCGCGTATATATACGTCTCTGGATTTTCCAGAGACGTTTTTGTTTTATAGAAAGGGTGATTGAAATGCGGCGATTAGGGAGATTAAATTCATAAAAAAACATCAAATAAAATAAATAAGAAAGAGGAGAAAAATATTATGGAAAAGAAACAATATAAAAAAGTCGTATTAGCATATTCTGGGGGATTAGATACATCAATTATTATTGCTTGGTTAAAAGAAAATTATGGTTGTGAAGTCATTGCTGTAGCTGGAGATGTTGGTCAAGCTGATGAATTAGAAGGATTAGAAGCCAAAGCTTTAGCAACTGGAGCTTCTAAATATTATTGTGCAGATTGTAAAGAAGAATTTGTCAATGATTTTATTTTCCCAGCAGTGAAAGCAAATGCAATGTATGAAGGAAAATATTTACTTGGAACATCACTAGCAAGACCAATTATTGCTAAAAAGTTAGTAGATATAGCAATTGCTGAAGGTGCAGATGCGATTTGTCACGGTTGTACAGGAAAAGGAAATGACCAAGTTAGATTTGAACTTACAATCAAAGCTTTTGCACCAGAAATGGATATCATTGCACCTTGGAGAACATGGGAATTAAAGAGTAGAGAAGATGAAATCGAATATGCCCAAAAGAGAAATATTCCGCTCAAAATTAATAAAGAAACAAATTATTCAAAAGATAAAAACTTATGGCATTTATCTCATGAAGGATTAGATTTAGAAGATCCACAAAATGAACCTATGTATGATAAGATTTTAGAAATGGGTGTAACACCAGAAAAAGCACCTGATACACCAACATATATCACATTAACATTTGAAAAAGGTGAACCAGTTGCATTAAATGGAGAAAAAATGAATGGTGTTGATTTGATTTTAAAATTAAATGAACTTGGTGGAAAAAATGGTATTGGTATTATTGATATGGTTGAAAATAGATTGGTTGGAATGAAATCAAGAGGAGTTTATGAAACACCGGGAGGAACAATTCTTTATAAAGCTCATGCTGATTTAGAGGAAATTACATTAGATAAAGAAACTCAACATTTTAAACAACAAGTTTCATTGAAATTAGCTGATATTTTATATAATGGACAGTGGTATACACCACTTACAAAGGCTTTATTAGCATTTATTGATGAAACACAAAAAACAGTTAATGGTGAAATTAAATTAAAATTATATAAAGGAAATATTACGAATGCTGGTATGAGTTCTCCTGATACATTATATAGTGAACAAACAGCATCATTTGGAGAAGATGAAGATTATAATCAAATGGATTCACAAGGATTCATTAATTTATATGGTTTACCAATTAAAGTAAAAGCTTTATT
The DNA here is from genome assembly GCF_001244545.1 of Candidatus Stoquefichus sp. SB1. Taxonomy (NCBI): domain Bacteria; kingdom Bacillati; phylum Bacillota; class Erysipelotrichia; order Erysipelotrichales; family Erysipelotrichaceae; genus Candidatus Stoquefichus; species Candidatus Stoquefichus sp. SB1. The sequence goes on from NZ_LN852695.1 coordinate 522,092, forward strand.
AGATCAAAAAAGAAATAAATAGGGGTGAAAATTATGGCGTTATGGGCAGGTAGATTTACAAAAGAAATCAATGAAAATGTGAATGCATTTAATTCATCATTATCATTTGATGCAAGAATGTATAAGCATGATATTATGGGTAGTAAGGCACATGCTAAGATGTTAGCTCAACAACACATCATTGATGAAGAGAGTTTAAATGAAATCTTAACAGGATTAAATGAAATACTTCATGAAATTGAAACAGGAGAGTTATTGTTTGATCCTACGGCTGAAGATATTCATATGTTTATTGAAAGTGAACTGACAAAGAAATATCCAGTCAGTGGAAAAAAATTACACACTGCCAGATCAAGAAATGATCAGGTGGCTTTAGATTTACGTTTATATACACGTGATGAAATGAAAGAAATCAAAGATATGCTGATCAATTTAATCAATGTGATTATTGAGCAGGCTTCCCAGCATTTAGAGACAATCATGTGTGGATATACCCATTTACAACGTGCACAGCCCATAACATTTGCTCATCATTTGATGGCTTATGCTGAGATGTTTTATCGTGATATTACAAGAATAGAAGATTGTTATGAAAGAATGAATGTTTCACCACTAGGTTCAGGAGCCCTTGCAACAACAACTTATCCAATTGATAGAATGTATGTAGCGACACTTTTAGATATGGATGGTATTACTGATAATTCATTAGATGGTGTCAGTGATAGAGATTATGCAATTGAATTTGCTTCTGCTTTGGCAACAATTATGATGCATTTATCAAGATTTAGTGAAGAAATGATTCTATGGTGTTCATGGGAATTTAAATATGTTGAATTAGATGATGCTTATGCTACAGGATCAAGTATTATGCCACAAAAGAAAAATCCTGATATTGCTGAACTTGTTAGAGGGAAAAGTGCAAGAGTCATTGGCGATGTTTCAACATTATTGACAATGATGAAAGGATTACCACTTGCTTATAATAAAGATATGCAAGAAGATAAAGAAGCCCTCTTTGATGCGATTGATACTGTCAAACTTTGTTTACCAGTTTTTACAGATATGTTAAAAACAATGAAAGTTAACAAAGATAAAATGAGAGAATTTGCAGCTAAAGGTTTCATTAATGCAACGGATTGTGCTGATTATTTAGTGAAACATGGAAAAGCGTTTAGAGATGCTTATAAGACAACGGGTCAATTGGTTGCTTATTGTATTGAACATGATTTTGTTTTAGAAACATTACCATTAGATGTTTATCAACAATTTGATACAACTTTTGAGGAATCTATTTATGATGCAATTTCTTTAGATACATGTGTTATGAATAGAAAGGTTGATGGTGGACCATCACCTGTGGCTGTACAAAAATCTATTGAGAAAATGCAAAAGAAGGTGAAGACATTATGATTAAAGCAGGAATCATTGGGGTGAGTGGTTATGCTGGTGTGGAACTTTTAAGATTATTATTAAATCATGATGAGGTAGAAATTGTTGCGATTGGTGCCAGAAGTTATATTGGAAAGCCAATTTCTGATTTATATCCTTCATTTTATGGAATATGTGATATGTTATGTGAATCTGATGAAGATGTTTTAAAGAAAGCTGATATGATTTTTGCATCATTACCACATGGATTAAGTGAAAAGTATGCTAAGTATTGTGATGAAAATCATAAAAAATTTATTGATTTAGGGGCAGACTTTAGATTAGATGAAGAAAAAGATTATCAACAATGGTATAACTTAGATTATCATGAACCAGCACTTCATCAAAAACAAGTTTATGGTTTAAGTGAAGTCAATCGTGAACAGATTAAACAAGCATCACTAATCGGAAATCCAGGATGTTATCCAACATCTATTACTTTAGGATTATATCCGTTATTAAAAAATCATTTTCATAAAAATAATGATTTGATTATTGATAGTAAATCAGGAACAACAGGAGCGGGTAAAAGTTTAACTGAAGATACCCATTTTCCAAGATGCAATGAATCATTTCATCCTTATAAACTAGCAACCCATCGTCATACACCAGAAATTGAACAAGAATTATCTAAGATGGCTTGCCAAGATATCCATGTGACATTTATACCACATTTATTACCTGTTAATCGTGGGATTGTTTCTACAATTGTTGTTCCATTAAAAGAAGAAGTTACTTTTGATATGGTTGTTCAAAAATATCATGATGTTTATGATGATGAATATTTTGTGAGAGTCTTACCTGTTGGTAAAACTGCTGATTTGAAATTTGTAAAATATTCTAATTATTGTGATATATCTTTACATTATGATCAAAGAAAACATCAGGTTATTGTTGTTTCTACTATTGATAATATGGTCAAAGGTGCAGCTGGACAAGCTATTCAGAATATGAATATTATGTATGGTCTAGAAGAAACGAAAGGATTAAAGATGGTTCCACCATCTTTCTAAGGGGAAAGAATATGAAAGAAATAACTGGTGGTGTATGTGCTCCCTTAGGCTTTAAGGCGACAGGCATACATTGTGGTATTAGAAAGAATAAATCAAAAAAAGATTTGGCATTGATTGTTAGTGATGTAATGTGTCATGCGGCAAGTACTTATACTTTAAATAAAGTCAAAGGAGCACCGATTGCGGTTACGAAACAGCATCTATTAAATGGTGAAGCAAAAGCAATCATATGTAATAGTGGGAATGCCAATACATGTAATCCTAATGGGGAAGAGATTGCTAATGAAGTTTGTGCAATATGTGCAAAAGCACTTGATATGAATGAAAATGATATTATAGTAGCATCTACAGGTGTCATTGGACAACCTCTTGATATTCAACCATTCCAGTTGCATATGGATGAGCTAGTGGCTGCTTTAAATACGAATGGAAGCAGCGATGCCTGTGAAGGAATAATGACAACTGATACAGTGAAAAAAGAGTATGCTGTTGAATTTGAATTAGATGGGAAAACATGTCATATTGGTGCCATTGCTAAAGGTAGTGGAATGATTCATCCAAATATGGCAACAATGTTAGCATTTGTTACAACGGATGTTGCTATTTCTAAAGAAATGCTTAATGAAGTGATTCATGAAGTTGTTGATGACACATTTAATATGGTAAGTGTAGATGGTGATACATCAACCAATGATATGTTAAGTGTTATGGCGAATGGATTGGCTTGTAATAATCAAATTATTGATAAAGATGAATCTTATGAAATATTCAAAGAAGCATTAATGTATATTTGTACATGTTTATCTAAAGGTATAGCCAAAGATGGTGAAGGAGCAACGAAATTGTTAACTTGTCATGTTCATCAGGCTTGTAGCATCAAAGATGCAAAGATTGTAGCTAAATCAGTGATTACAAGTTCTTTATTCAAAGCGGCTATGTTTGGAAAAGATGCAAATTGGGGACGTATCTTATGTGCTATTGGGTACTGTGGTGCTGATTATGATGTAGATAAAATTGCAGTTGCATTAAAAAGCCAGGCTGGAAGCATTTGTGTTTGCCAAAATGGTAGAGGATATCCTTTTGATGAAGATGAAGCATTAAAGATATTGAGTGAGGATGAAATCGAAATTATCATTGATTTAAATGATGGAACTTATCAAGCAACAGCATGGGGCTGTGACTTAACATATGATTATGTTAAGATCAATGGAGATTATAGAACTTAGAGGGGTTTATATATGGATAAAAATTCAATTGTAAAGGCTGAGATTTTATCTCAGGCTTTACCTTATATTCAAAAATATAATAATAAAATTGTTGTGATTAAATATGGCGGAAATGCAATGATTAATGACAAATTAAAGATGAATGTTATAGAGGATGTTGTTTTATTATCTGAAATTGGTGTAAAAGTCATTCTTGTTCATGGTGGTGGTCCGGAAATTAATGGAACACTCAAGAAAATGAATAAAGAATCACAATTTATCAATGGTTTAAGATATACAGATGATGAAACAATCGATGTAGTCCAAATGGTGTTGGCTGGAAAAACCAATAAAGATCTTGTGAAACTGATTATGCAAAAGGGTGGTAATGCAGTTGGAATTAGTGGTATTGATAATCAACTGATTGTTGCTAAAAAACATGAGTGTGAAGATGATTTAGGATATGTAGGGGATGTTGATAAGATTAATCCTCATATCATTTTTGATTTACTAGATAAAGGCTATATTCCAGTCATTGCAAGTGTTGGAACAGATGAAGAAGGTCATACCTATAATATTAATGCAGATACTGCAGCAGCAGAGATTGCTGGAGCACTTGGAGCAGAGAATATGATTCTTGTCAGTGATATACCTGGTTTATTAGCAGATAAAGATGATGAGAGTTCATTGATTCCATTTGTTCATGTCTATGAAGTGAATAGTTTAATTGATAAAGGAATTATTAGTGGTGGGATGATTCCTAAAGTTGATTGTTGTGTGAGAGCTATTCGTCAAAAAGTTAAGAAAGCATTTATTATTGATGGGAGAATTCCTCATTCAATATTAATTGAAATGCTTTCTAAGGATGGTATTGGCACAATGTTCAAAAGATAAGGAGAGCAATATATGGTTAATTTAAAGAATAGAAGTTTTTTAACACTTAAAGATTATTCTCAGGAAGAAATAAGATATTTATTAGATTTAGCACATCAATTAAAGAAAGCAAAAAAAGCTGGAAGAATTGGAAAAACATTAGAAGGAAAAAACATTGTTTTGTTATTTGAAAAAACATCTACGCGTACACGTTGTGCTTTTGAAGTGGCAGCATTAGACGAAGGTGGACATGTGACTTTTTTAAGCAATTCACAAATGGGTAAGAAAGAATCTATTGAAGATACTGCCAAAGTATTAGGAAGAATGTATGATGGTATTGAATTTAGAGGATTTAAGCAAGAAACAGTTGAAGATTTAATGAAATATTCAGGTGTTCCCGTTTGGAATGGTTTAACTGATGTTGATCATCCTACACAAACATTAGCTGATTTTATGACTATTGAAGAACATTTAGATAAGCCACTAAATCAAGTAAAATTTGTATTTACAGGTGATATTAGAAACAATGTTTGTTATGGTTTAATGTATGGTGCTGCAAAGATGGGAATGCATTTTGTTTGTTTAGGACCAAAAGAATTACAAATTGATCCAGAGGTTTTAGCTTATTGTCAAAAAGAAGCAGAAAAATCAGGTGGTAAACTTGAAGTTTTAGATAATGTTGATAAAGCAGTTCAAGATGCTGATGTCATCTATACGGATATCTGGGTAAGTATGGGAGAAGATGAAAGTTTATATAAACCTAGAGTAGAAATGTTATCTCCTTATAAAGTTACAAAAGCAATGATGAATAAAACAGGTAAAGAGTCTACTTTATTTATGCATTGTTTACCTTCATATCATGATTTTGAAACAGAAGTTGCATTATCAAAATCTCAACAAGGAATTGATATTAGAGAAGTTGAAGATGAAGTCTTTAGATCAGAACAATCAGTTGTTTTTGATGAAGCTGAAAATAGAATGCATACAATAAAAGCAGTAATGGTTGCAACTATTGGTGAAAATATTGATTTATAAGTAAACTTTAAAACAGGATTCTCCTGTTTTTTCTTTTCAACTTCAATTGATTAAAATCTATTGATATCTTATAATATATGTAAAAGATAGAGCTGTTGAAGTCAAGGGAGAAACCAATGAAAAAAGAAAAATTAGTTTTAAAATGTTCACAAGAAGAATTTTATAATGCAGTCATTCAAGATTTTAAAAATCAGTATACCAGTATTAAAGAAAAAGAATTAGCAGATGAAAAAATAGTTCCAGGTTTTTCATTTACAAAAAAATTACCTATGAAAAGAAATCAAACAAAACTTAATGTTGCTAAATATAGAGTTTTAGAATGTCTTTATCCACAGAAGTTTGTTATGGAATATCTGAGTCAAACATATCATAAAGTGATTTCAGCAGAGATAAAAGAATATGATAATGAACATGTTGAAGTCTTATTTGGTTCTTTTGATGAAAAATTAAAAGAAGGAATAAAACCAACTCGTCATTTTGGTGAAGATGTGATTGTGAGTGCAAAGTTAAAAACAAAAATGAGTATGAAGTCTATGTTAAAGAATTATAGAAAAATACAAGCTGAAGAAGATAACAAAAACGATATAAATGAGGGTTAGACCTCATTTTTTCGTTAAAAACAGTATATCTACGTAACGTAGAAACAATCAACGAGATGTATGTTGTCTTATCAAAGGCAATTTGTATAATAACAGTGAAGTAGGAGGAAAAGCGTATGGATAGTGTGAAAATAGGTAAATATATAGCCTATAAGAGAAAACAAAAGGGTATGACACAACAAGAGTTAGCAGATATCCTTATGATTACAAATAAAGCCATTTCTAAATGGGAAACTGGTGTAGGAGTTCCTGATATTTCAATATTAAAAGATCTTGCGAAGGCATTAAATGTTACAGTGGATGAATTGTTGGAAGGTGAGGATAATCAGGAACTATCATTGAAAGAAGAAAAACAATATCAAATGTTTCATATTGATAAATCATTATATAAACAATTTATTTATTATCTTTATTATCAAAAGAGAATTCTTGTAATGATAGATATTGTTTTTGGAAGTCTTTTGTTGACAGGTGGTTTTGCAGTTTATTCAATGCATCGTTATATTGGAAATCATATGGATATATTAGGATTTGTATTATCTGGTATAGGGCTTATTATTCTTTTATTACCATTCATTTTTATAAAAATACAATGTGCATTATTTCATGACATTGATGCCAGATATGTTTATGATCGATACGGTATCTTATATACAGGCAATCATGAAGAAAGTAAATATTTTTATCAAGATATTTATCAAGTGATTTTGGGAGATTCTTTTGCTGTTTTAAGGGTCGGAAAACAAAAACTTTTTATAGATATGAAAGACTATTTATTGATACAAGATTATATACAATGTACTAAGCAGCAAATCGTTTCTAAACATGAAAGATATAAATGGTGGATAGTCCTTGTGATGATTGTTGCTATTGTACAATTGGGGTGTTTAGAATTAGGATATCAAGAGGTTTTAAAAAGAATTGGTTTTGAATATATTTTTGATGCATTAGAAGTGACATTTGTGATGTCTATGATTGTATTAACAATATTAATAGTGCTTATTTGTAAAATAAAATTAAATAGAAAAAATATTATGATCTCATTTATCTCAGGACTAATCCTTATCATAGGTACATTCATAATTGGAAATACATTCACAAATTATCAAACCATATATTCATTGTCCCCTCGTTTTACATCACAGTTAGTTTTAAAACAAAATAAAGAAACCGGAAAACTACAAGATTATCATTATACATTTTTATGCTTTGGAAAAAAATCAAATGAAATGTCAGCAAATAAAGATTTAGATATTGATACTAAGTGGCTGACAGGTGATTGTAATCTTGTGACTTATCGTGATAATGATGGACAGGAAAAAACATATGTTGCGACTTATGGTGAAAGAGGGAATGGAATTTCTTATTACAATGTTATTGGAAGTATGTATGGCAATTGGCAAACATTTAATCGAGGAGATAAAAACTATACAATTGATGTAGAAAATGGTTCAATCATAATTCATGATCAAGAACAAGAAATTGTTTTTGCACCACAGGAAATTGAACAAAATGGAACCATTGCGATTACTTTATATAAAGGTTCAAAAGCTCAATATGTCATTGTCCTCAATGAAGATTGCACACTTGATGAAAATTATCTGATTCAAAAAAATGGACATATTACAATTGTTTCTTTAGATGATAAAACACCTGTAGAATTATTTTGTACAACATATAAAGAAGATTCCCAAGTACAAGCAAATATAGATAATGAAATGCGAGAAGAAGCAGTTCGTCTTGTAGAAAAGATGCAGCAAATCATTCAAGAAGATCCAACTTTAGAAAACTTTGAATCAACACAATCTATTTTTAAATTTAAAACAACATCTCAAGATTACTTTGAAATTGCAAAAGATGCATACATAACAGAACAAAATTTATACAATGATGGAAGTTTTAAAGAAGATGGTCAAATTCAAAAAATAACAGTAACGGCAGGAAGTATACAAGATTTCTTTGTTGGATTAGATGTCAGTATATACATAGAAAATGTTTCAACTGGAGAATCTGAAACATCAGGATTAATCCCAGATTATCGAATCATGAAAGCAGATGGTGCTTATTTAGCGGCTAGAATTAGTTATCGTGTTCCAGGTAACGTTGGATTGGCATCGCTATCGACACCTTTGGTGAAGGATGTCTCTCAAGACAAAGATTATCATTATAAAAAGTAAAAAAGGAAATTATTTTCAATAATTCCACCTAACTTATAGTCAATTAAGATTGTTTCTTGCCTTCTGTTTAAAACTATATCTCATTTTCTCCTATCTATCAGATAACACATTGTCTGTAAGCATGATGAGAATCTGTTTTATAGTTCTTTTTTTGCTTCAATAACCAATCCATTTCATTCACTATGACCATGTACTCTTTCTTTGATACTCATTATTGAATTATTTAAACAATTCTTCATAATACAATCTGCTATTTTCCTTATTTTCAATACATCCTTTCTTATCATAGAAACTATGTAACTTTTTGTAATCATAAAGTTCATGCGTATATTGTTTCTATCCCTGTTGCTTAGTGTCAGAATTGTGAATATTTTTACGCCATATTCCCAAATGTTTTTATTTCATGCAATTGTTAGTATTCAAATTATCAAAGTGTCTAAAAAAACATTCCTGCTTTATAGCGGGAATGTTTTGACTTCTATACATAATCTTGTACTGTTGTTTTGCTTTTGACTGCTTGTGAGAAATCTGTATAGATGCGATGAGTTAAATCAATACCTTTAGATTTAGAAACATACCAAGCAAAGATTTGAAAAGGAATGATTAATAAATAAGGAGCTTTGTATTCGTCTAAATCAATATCTAAAGCTAATATATGGTTATCAGTGGCTTGAGAGGCTGTTGACACTGTATAGACATGAGTTGAGTGTTTAGATTCATAGGCTTTTAATAAGTGTAATTTTTCTAAACATGTACTTTTTGCTTCGACAAAGAAGATGCGATGCTCTGGATTGACTTCCAAATATGGTCCGTGCATATAAGCTTCTAAGTCATATCCGGCAGTTGGAACTCGAACAGTTTCACAGAATTTTGTTTCAAATTCTTTAATTGTTCCAACGATAGATCCAAAAGCAACACCTGTAATACGATGAGCATCTTTAAAATCATCAATATGTGATTGAATGAAAGCTTCAGATTTCTTAATAATATCATTAATTTTGTGTGATTCTTTAATAAAATTCTCTATTTCATCTTTTTCTTGTTCAGGAGTTATAAGTCCTTTTTTTACACCTAAATGTAATCCCATTAACATCATTGTTAAAACAGTTGAAGTAAATCCCATAGTGACATATCCCACTTTTTCTTGACCGCATCCAATATCTAAAGTGGCTGTTGTTACTTCTGTAATTTCACTATTTGGTCTACTTGTTACAGAAATTGTTGTTAATTTTGATTGCTTTTGTATTCTTTGTAATGCTTCAATGGTTGATGTACTTTGACCACTTTGTGAAACACCTAAGACAACATCTAAGTGAGGGTTGATTGTTTCATAATTACAATAATTGTAAGGTTCTTGAATATCTATACGAACCTGAGCACATTTCTCAATATAATATTTGGCACTTCTTGCTGCATTAATACTTGAACCAGTTGCAAGGACAAGCCATTCTTCTGATTTGTCTCCGATACGTTTAACAGCATCCTCGACATTTGCTGGGTATGTGCTTAAAATCTTTAACATTGTTTCTTGTTCTTGATAAATATAAGATAACATAGTTGGTTTATTTTCCATTTTCTTTTTCCTCCATAAAATATTGATATAAAAATTGATATACACCATCATCATTGTTTGAAGAAGTCAAATATTTAGCGTGTGCTTTGACTTCATTAGTAGCATTCTCCATTGCAACACTAATTGAAGAGGCTTTAAACATATCAATGTCATTGCCACCATCACCAAATGAAATCGTATGTTGCTGATCAATTTGATAATGTTTTTGCAATTGATGAATAGCCGTTGCTTTTGAAACACCTTTTGGAACAATTTCAATATTGTTCCAAAAAGAAGATGAAACATGAATATTTGTATTTTCAGTTAATTTTTCTTTTACTATTTGAAGATTTTCAATATCATCTTCTGAAATAATAATTGCATTAATATATTCACTGGCATGTTTAATTAAATCTGCTTCATTTTTAATTTTACAGTATGATTCTTGTTTGCCGGAATCTACTCGCCCTTTATCTGTATCATTTTGAAAATAATCAGGTAAGATAGAACTGTAATAAACTGTATTTTGAGTAAAGAAGAAGAGGGGGAGATTGTATTGGATAGCGAGTCTATAAATAGAAAGAGAACTCTCAACATCCAGATTATACGTGATTATTTCATTGTTTAAAGAAAGAACCCCACCATTAGAAGCAATGACACCAGTTTTTGAGCCAATATCTTCAGCAATTTTCATAGCTGAAAGATGCATTCTACCAGTAGCAACAAAAAAGAGATGGCCTTGTTTTTGTAACTGGTGAATAAGATTACGAGTTTTCTTTGATATTGTTTGTTGACTAGTCATTAATGTTCCGTCAATATCACTACATATTAAATATCTTTTCATGACTGATCTTCCTTTAAATAAGTTCCACATGATTCTCTAATTATCAATTCTGGTTCATGGAAGAACTGACTATCATTATCCTGTGAATGAATAATATTGATTAGTTTAGAAACCGCAAATTGGCCAAGATATTCATTGTGCTGATCAATTGTTGTTAAACGTGGGACGTTGTATTCACTATTAGAAAAATAATCACAACTTACAATTTTCACATCAATAGGACAATTCAATCCTGCATCAGTTAAAGCTCTAATTGCTCCCATGGCAACATTGTCATTAATTGCAACAATTGCACTAGGTAATGGAGTATCTGCACCAATTAGCTGTCTCATTGCATTATATCCATCTTTTGTATAGTAATCAGTTAAAATAATATATTCATCTTTAATTCGAGAATAAATAGATAATGTGTTTTTAAAAGCACGTAAACGTTCTTCAGTAATAATAACGCCAGGCTCTCCACCAATAAATGCTATATCACGATGCCCAAGGGCTAATAAATGTTGAGTAAGCGCAATGACCCCTTTTTCATGATTTCTTTCAATAAAGATACATTGGCAGCCAACATGCTTTTGTCCAATAATAATGACAGGAATTTGTTTATGTAAATCATTAAGAGCTTTGATGTAATGAGGATCAACATCAACTTTATCAATCTCTCCACCTAAGATAATCACACCATCAACCTGTTTTTCTTTAATTGTTTTAAAGTTATTAATTTCATAAGTTGATGAGTTTTCATCCTTGTTTTTACCAGCTGTCATTGTATTGACAAGTAATAAAGAATAACCACGTTTTTTACTATATTGTTCAATTTCAAAAATTAAAGAAGTAAAATAAGGGTTAGTAATATCTGGAACAATAACTGCAAATGTATAAGTTTCCTTAGAAACCATACCTCTTGCTAACATACTTGGCTGAAAGCCAAGTTGATCAATAACTTCCTGAATTCTTTTTCTTTTCTCTGGAGCAACTGATGGACTATCGTTTAAGACACGAGACACTGTCGAAACCGAAACACCACTCTGTTTTGCTATCTCTTTAATTGTTACTTGTTTTTTTGCCATAACACGACCTCTTTCTTTTACAGTTATAGTTTAATATACTTGTTTATAAAAATCAAGCATTTTTTGGTAACGTTACCAAAAAATTAAAAAAGGTGTTGACAGCAGATAAAAACATTCGTATACTGTAAATGTAAGCTGATACATTTCCATAAAGCAATGATTATTCGATATTTTTATCAAATAATAGTGATAAATGGGATAAAAACATAGTTGTTTTACGTATCATTTTATTTTATATCGATTTGGTAACGTTACCATATCAGAAAGGAGGGGCAATGAGAACTGTTTTAGGAGTGGATTTAGGTGGAACAAAGATTTTGATTGGAGAGTTAACCTTAACTGGTGAAGTTCTTTCACAAAAAAGTTATACTTCTATAGTTGTTTCACAAAAAGATGCAACTCAATGCATTAAAGAATGTCTACATGATTTTTTATCAACAATTCCATTAATTGGTCAAGTTCAGGCGATTGGTATTGGCGTTGTTGGTCGAGTAGATAGAAAACGGGGAATATGGATAGAGATTCATCCAGAACTTTCACAACAAATTGATTTAGCGAAAGAAATAGAATCAGAATTCCATTGGCCTTGTTATATTGGAAATGATGTCTATTGTGCAACATTATCAGAAAAGATTTATGGAATTGGACAAGAAACTGATGATTTTATTTATTTGAATATTGGGACTGGTATTGCCGCACGTTGTGTTATTAATGGTCAAATTATAGAAGGAAAGAATTTTGATGCTGGTGAAGTTGGTCATATGGTTGTGGATATGAATAGTGATGTTGAATGTGTATGTGGGAATAAAGGCTGTGTAGAAACGCTTGCTTCTGGATTAGGACTGCATAATCGTGTGATGGAACTTATTGAACAATATCCTCATTCATGTATTCAAAAGAAAGAATCAGGCAGAATTGGAGCAATAGAACTTTTTGAAGGCTATGATCAAAATGATGAATTATGTAAGATTGTTGTTGATAGAGCATTAAAAGCAGTTGCTATAACAATTATGAATTTGATTCGTGTCAGTGATCCTGATGCTATTGTTTTAGGTGGTGGAGTTGGTAGCAGTTATTGGTTTATTGAACATTTATTAATGTTAATGAATGCCAAGACAACCCGCTTTATAACAAAAGGAATTCAAAAAACAAAACAAGAAGCGAAAACAATTGGTTTAAAAGGAGCAGCATTACTGGCAATATTAGAAATAGAAAAGGCAGGTGAAGAACATTATGCATAAAGAGTTTTTAGAAGATATATTCAAATCTGGATATATTCATAGACCATTAGAACTAGATGAGAGTCGCTCTTTTGAACAAAGACATAAAGATTCGCATGTTTCCTTAGAACAAGTCCTTTTTTCTCCCAAACATAAAGATTTAAAATGGAAACATCGTGGTCGAGGACAGAGTTTAGTCAATGATAATGAACTTCAATTAACAGCAACTCATATTTATTCTTCATGGCCAGAAGGTGCACCAGACGATGGTGATTATACAAATTATGGACAAGTTACTGCTTACTGTCATTTAGATCATGTTGATATGAATCAATATAATCGTATCTATTTTGAAGTAAAAGCAGATTGTCCAGGAATGGTTAATCCACATATGATGTTAAGTATAAAAAATGATGGACAAATCAAAGTTCCAGATATTTATAATCGTGAAGGATATCATACAATTAATCTCAAAAATAAAGAATGGAATCAATGTTTTGTTGAAATCACTGATTTACCAAGAGATGCAGTTACTGAAATAGCATTCACTGTCTTAATGAATGGAAAAGATCGAGCAACATTAGATGAAATGCATTTCTCTATTCGTTATATTGCTTTGCAACAGGTTGATTCAGCAAGTTTATCATTAGGTTGGCAACCTTTAAAAAATCAAATTATCTATAGTCATAATGGTTATCAGATGACAAGTCATAAGATAGCCATTATGAATGAAACTCAAGAAAAAACTTTTCAGTTAATATGTCAAAAAAACAATCATGTGATTTATGAAAATAAAATTCAAAATATTCAAACAGAGATTGGAACATATGCAATTTTAGACTTTAGTGAATTTGAAATTTGTGGAGATTATTATTTACAAGTTGGACATCTCAAATCAGAAGTTTTTCCTATAGATGATTATCAAGAGCGTTGGGGCGAATCGATTTATAGAAGTTTAAATTTTATCTTTTGTGAAAGATGTGGGTGTCCTGTTCCTGATATTCATGGAAGCTGTCATGAAGATATTTTAGCAACTCATAATGGACAAACTATTATCTTCAATGGTGGTTGGCATGATGCTGGTGATGTTTCTCAACAACTGGTACAGACTGCTGAAGTGACTTTGGCTTTATTTGAAATGAGTCATAAGTTAAAAGAACAGGATAAACAGCTTTATTTAAGGTTATTAGAAGAGGCTGAATGGGGATTTGATTTTATATTAAAAACAAGATTTGGTGATGGTTATCGAGCAACCAGTGCTGGAATTACGAGATGGTCTGATTGTTTGATAGGGAATATGGATGATACTGTTGCAAGAGTTCATAATAATGCATATGAAAATTTTCTATTGGCAGGTATCGAGGGGCAAATCGCTTTATTACTTGATAATAATCGTTTACAGGATAAAGCAATAGCAATTGCACAGGAAGATTATACCTTTGCATTAGAAAAATTTATGCAAGATGGATTTAAACATGAACCAATCTTTTGGGAACATACATACAATATGTCTGAAAGCCTGTTTCTTGCTACAATGGTTTGGAGTAGTTGTATTCTCTATCGATTAACAAATGAAATCAATTATGCTCAAAATGCTAAAAAGTGGGCTGATGAGTTATTAAAATGTCAGGAATGTGATGGTATAGAATTATTTGATAAAAGTGTTTTAAAAGGTTTTTTCTATCGTGATCATACACATCAGGTTATTCAACATTTTAATCATCAGGCAAGAGAACATATGTATGCAAAAGCATTAGATATGTTGGTAGAAACACATATTTGTGATGAGATGGAAGAAATCTATCTTCAAAGAATGAAAGATTATGGGGAATATTTAAAATATTTAATGAGGTTTACTTATCCTTATCCAATGATCGCAAGTGGGGTATATTTAGAAGATGAATATTTAGATGATGAGAGTTTCCATCGCCAACATTTGCTTGTCGGTGATGAGGCAAAAGAAAGTTATTTAGAGCAATTGAAAGAAGCACATCATGTTGCTAAAAACCTTTATGTGAAAAAATTCCCGGTTTGGTTCTCATTTAAAGGCAATAATGGAATTCTTCTTTCAATGGGAAAATCAGCTTCCTTAATTGGAAAAAGATTAAATGATAATGAGTTACTAGAAATAGCTGAAGGGCAATTACAATGGATGGTTGGTATGAATCCATTTGGGCAATCGCTTGTTTATGGCGAAGGTTATGATTATGCTCAACAGTATAGTGTACAGACTGGAGAAATGGTTGGCGAAATGCCAGTTGGTGTACAGACATTTGAAAACGGGGATGAACCATATTGGCCGCAGTTTACGAATGCAACTTATAAAGAAGTGTGGGTTGGATTAGCAGGTAAGTGGATGGATATATTGGTAGATTTCTATAAAAAATAAGAGGAGGAAGAAAATATAATGGAAAATAATCGTTATGTTGATAAGTTGGTTGAAGTTGCTGGAAAGATTTCAAATCAAAGACATATCAAGGCAATTCGTGATGCATTTGCTACAGCTATACCTGTGACAATTGCAGCAGCAGTATTCTTAGTTATTAATTATGTAGTTATTGGTCAAATTGATGGGTTAGCTTCAACCGCATTTGGTCAGTTTATTGGTGAAGTTGGCACACAAGTGAGTAAAGGAACTTTAGATTTCTTGGGAGTTTTAATTACTTTCCTTATTGGTTACTATTTGGCAAAAACTTATGATGCAGATGGACCATTGGAAGGAATGATTTCCGTGGTGGCATTTATTGCTTTAGCACCAAGTGTTGTTAAATTGAGTGAAGAAGCAACAACTATCAATGCTTCTGGAGTTCTCACAACTTCTATTACTGGTTCATCAGCGATGTTAATTGGTGTTGTTTCAGCACTCGTTGCATCAACATTAATGTGTAAATTATCAAGTGTAAAAGCACTTCAAATTAGAATGCCAGATAGTGTACCAACTGGTGTTGCAAAAGCATTTAATGGGTTAATTCCATCAGTTATTGTCATTTCTATATTTGCTAGTTTAGAAGTTGCTATTCGTTGGGGAACAGGAAGTACAGTACCAGATTTAATTGTAACAGTTTTACAAACACCATTAAAATCAGGATTTCAATCTTTACCAGGAATCTTATTCTATGTATTCTTATCTACTTTTGTATTTATCTTTGGTATTCATGGAGCATTTGTATTTGGAGCTATTTCAGGACCAATCTTATTACAGGCTACGGTTGAAAATAGTACGGCTATTGCTTCAAATTTAGCACCAACAAACATTGTGACTCAATCATTCTTAGATGTTTATGTTTACATGGGTGGTGGCGGAACCATGCTATGCCTAGTTATTGCATTGTTCATATTCTCTAAGCGAGATGATGAAAAAATGGTGGCTAGAATTGGTGGAGTTCCAAGTTTATTTAATATTTCAGAACCAATCATGTTTGGATTGCCAGTTGTATATAACCCAATCTATGCAATTCCATTTTGTCTAGTTCCAATATTCTCAACATTAATTGGATATTTTGCAACAGCATGGGGATTAGTTGGACATACAATTGTTCCAATTCCTTGGGTAACACCACCACTTCTTTCTGGTTTCTTATCTACTGGGGATATTAGAGGTGCAATTGTTCAACTTGTTATTTTAGTTGTTGGAATTGCAATTTATACTCCATTTGTTATTATTTCTAATAAAGCAGCTAAAAAACAAGCGACAGAAGTTATTGAATAAAGAAAAAACGTTAAATCATTATATCTATGGTTTAACGTTTTCGTTCATTATTTAACTTCGATTAATTCATATTCTCTTGTTCCAATACCGATCTTTTCAGCATGCTCTAGACAAGATTTCCAATTTGTTTCAGGTGATACATCAGTAAAATGATCGTGATGATCATGACCGTGTTTATCTAATAAACTATTTGCAATCGCAGGTTGTTTATTAACCGCATCAGCACAAGCCTGATCTAAAGCGACAGGGTCAAATGAAGCAAACATACCAACATCAGGTACAATTGCAATATCATTTTCACTATGACAATCACAATATGGTGAAACATCAATAACCAAAGAAATATGGAAACATGGTCTACCATCTATAACAGCCTTAGCATATTCAGCCATTTTACAGTTCAAAATATCATTAGCCTCATCCATACTTGCTTTAATAGCATCTTTAGGACATACACCAATACAACGACCACAACCAACGCATTTATCATGATCAATAGATGCTTTGTGATCTGTAATATGAGGAGCATCATGAGCACAAATCTTAATACATTGCCCACAACCAATACATAAATCCTGTTCAACAGAAGGTTTACCAGCACTATGCATTTCCATTTTACCAGCACGAGAACCACATCCCATACCAATATTTTTAATAGCACCACCAAATCCAGTTAATTCATGTCCTTTAAAATGACTTAAAGAAATCACAATATCAGCATCCATAATCGCTTGCCCAATTTTGGCTTCTTTCACATATTCACCATTAACAGGAACAATTGCTTCATCAGTTCCTTTTAATCCATCAGCAATAATTGTATGAACACCAGTTTGAAATGGATTATATCCATTAGTATAAGCACTATCTAAATGATCTAATGCATTCTTTCTACCACCAACATATAAAGTATTACAATCAGTTAAAAAAGCTTTTCCGCCTAATTCTTTTACATAGTC
This sequence comes from Candidatus Stoquefichus sp. SB1, assembly GCF_001244545.1. NCBI lineage: Bacteria > Bacillati > Bacillota > Erysipelotrichia > Erysipelotrichales > Erysipelotrichaceae > Candidatus Stoquefichus > Candidatus Stoquefichus sp. SB1. The sequence continues at coordinate 539,770 of NZ_LN852695.1, forward strand.
ACAAACAACTTTTGCATAATTAGGTCTCAAATATGCTAAATTTCCAGGTTCACCAAAATGAATCTTAATAGCTGCATATTGATCATTAAAATCAATATCTTCAAATCCAGCTTTTTTCATCAAATACTTTAATTTTTCTGGAAGATTCATTCTACCAGTATGCATATCACAATAATAAACTTTTGACTTTTCCATAACTTGACCTCCATCTCCTATTCGCTTACATTGTAGCACCTGGAGTTAACTCTATGTCAAGAAAAAAGTGTTCTCTTTTATAAAACATTTAGGTTTTGTTTTAATTGTCATTTACTATTAATTTATCATATAATAAAAAACAATGGATAAATATATCACATTGTTTTTTATTAGTCTATTTTTTTCCATCTATCTGTTAATTCAAATTCTCCCTCACGAACATATCCATTTCCATCAGCTTTATTTGGATTATAATTATGAGTGAAATAATAATATTCACCGTTATAATAGATAAGTGGACCTTGTCCAGCGCCATAGATTTCACCACGTGAACTTTTTGTATCAGCTACAAGGACAATATTTCCAGTTTTATCATATACAGGCTTCCAACTTAATTTATCAACATCGGCATAGGATCTAGAAGTTAGCATCTCTTGTTCTTGTTGAGATAATTCTAAATATTTATTACCATGTTTTTCATAATATTCTTTTTGCAATGATCTAGTACGATTTTGATCAAGAGTAGAACCGTTTTTATTAGGTATATTACTCATGTTATTTTCGGTGGCTAAACGATTTAAATAAGCAAAATAGTCTTGAACATTATTGATAACAAGATCGCCACTTACAATTTTATATTCTTGATTTTCATATAAAACATATAAACCGTTTGATGCTTTGTAGAGAAGTCTAGCAATTTCTTTATTAGTTACAGTCACAGAACCTTGAATTTCTCCACCTTCATCAACAAAATCTTCTATCCACTTATTATCAGTAGCATTTAGAGATATGTTTTCGTCTTTTGTCTGAGAATATTTTTCAATAACCCTTTTTTGAGCAGCAGTAACAATAGCATGTGTTTCTGTTAGGGCTGGAGCTTCTTGTGCAGTATCTAAATATTTTAATAAAGAAGGCACAGCAACAGCCATAAGGACAGCTAATATAACAACAACGACAATGATTTCTATAAGTGTAAATCCTTTTTTATTATTTTTTAACATAAATCCACTTCCTTAAGATGAGTCTATCACAAATAGGATTTATAATCAATTGAAGATGATTTTAAAAATCTTTTTCAATATCAGAAAGACTATTTCTTTTTGTTTTTAATTAGCCTATACTATATTATAGATATGGAGGATGGGTTATGGAAAAAAGAAAATTTGATAAATTAGGAATTGAAACTTCTTTATTAGGGTTTGGTTGTATGAGATTTCCTTTGGATGAAAAGGGAGATATTGAAGAAGTAGAAGCTGAAAAAATGATTGATTTGGCTATTGGAAATGGTGTCACTTATATTGATACAGCTTATCCTTATCATAATGGGGATAGTGAACCATTTGTAGGAAGAGTATTGAAGAAATATAATAGAGAAAGTTTTAGATTAGCAACAAAATTACCTGTATGGAATATTCATAGTCAAGAAGAAGCAAGGGAATTGTTTGAGTCTCAATTAAAAAGATTAGATGTGGATTATGTTGATTTTTATTTATTGCATGCTTTAGATGCTGATAAATGGAAAAAAGTATTAGAATATCATATTATTGATATGTGTGAAGAGTTGAGAAGTGAAGGGAAAATTAAATATTTAGGATTTAGTTTTCATGATGAGTTTAATGTTTTTGAGGAGATTATTAAGTATCATCATTGGGATTTCTGTCAACTTCAATTAAATTATATGGATATGGGAATTCAAGCAGGTCAAAAGGGTGTTGATTTGGCTAATGAGTTAGGTGTTCCTTTGGTTGTTATGGAACCTATTAAAGGTGGATCTCTAGCAAGTTTGCCTGAAGATGTGACAAAGATGTTTAAAGACTATAATCCAGAAGATACACTTGCTTCTTGGGCACTTCGTTATGTTGGAACGTTACCAGGTGTGAAAGTGATATTAAGTGGAATGTCTACTTTAGAACAAGTTGAAGATAATTTAAAGACATTTAATCATTATCAAAATTTATCATCAGAGGAATTAGAAATTGTTAATAAGGTTGCTGAAACGTTACATTCACGTACTCAAAATGGATGTACAGGATGTGCATATTGTATGCCTTGTCCATTTGGTGTTGATATTCCAAGTAACTTTAAATATTGGAATAACTGTTTTGTATATGATGATGAAGCATTGTTTAAAGGAAAATATGAAAAGATGGCTGATAAAGCAAAAGCAAGTAATTGTAAGGAATGTGGCGCATGTGAAAAGATGTGTCCACAACAATTACCAATTAGAGAAGATTTGAAAAGAGTTGTGAAAGACTTTGAATAAGACTAAGGAGATAGAAATATCTTCTTTTTCTTTATGAGGATATAAAGTATGCTAAAATAAGGTAAAAGGGGAGTGATAGTTATGAAAAAAATTGTCATTATTATTTTAGGAATTGTAGTGATTATTGGGGGATATTTTGTTTATGATCAAACGAGATTTAAAGCAAGTGATATTGTTTTAAAATGGAATGATAAAAAGGAATTTGAATATGGGGAATCTGTTGATTCAAATTCATTAGTTAAAGAGAGTTCTGGAGAAGTAACATGTCAGGTTGCTTTGGATACAATGAGGGTAGGGAAACAGGATCTTGTTTTTGTTATGAAAGAAAATGGAAAAACAAAGGAATTTCATCTTGAGGTGGAAGTTAAGGATACAAAGGCTCCACAGATTGTTGTTACAAAAGAAAAAGATAATGTGGCATATGGTTCCACATTTGAACCACAAAAATATATAAAATCAATGAATGATCCTATTGATGGTGAATTGCCATATAAAAGAATAAATGATGTTCAAGAAAATGATGTTTATTATTATACTTATCAAAGTGATGTGAATACAAAACAACCAAAAGATTATATAGTTCACTATATTGCAGTAGATAAAAATAATAATAAGACTGAAAAATCAATCACAATTACTGTTCAAGAAGAGAAAAATCAAAACATCAATTCTTCATCATATACACCAACACCTAATAATAAGGTTATTGTCATTGATCCAGGTCATCAGGGAAAAGGGAATAGTTCTAAAGAAGCAATAGGTCCTGGTTCTTCTACAACAAAAGCCAAAGTAACGACTGGAGCAACTGGAGTATCTTCAAGAAAAGCTGAGTCACAAATGAATTTAGAAATTGCTTTGAAGTTAAGAGATGAATTAAAAGCTCGAGGATATACTGTTGTTATGACAAGAACAAGTCAAAATGTTAATATATCTAATCAACAAAGAGCTAAAGTAGGAAATCAAAACAATGCAGCGGCAGTTATTCATTTGCATTGTGATAGTTCAAATAGTTCTAGTATTAGAGGTGCTCATACGATTGCTGTTTCTAAGAAAAATCCATTTTGTCCACAACTATATAGTGCTTCATCATCGCTTGCACAAAAGGTTATTAACTCATATACATCAGCAACTGGAATAAAGAGTCGAGGGGTATCTTATCAAGATGATTTAACTGGTTTGAATTGGAGTACGGTGCCAGCTATTTATATTGAAATGGGATTTATATCAAATTCAACTGAGGATAAATTATTGTCATCTTCATCTTTTCAAAAGAAGTGTGCTCAAGGAATTGCGAATGGAATAGATCAATATTTAAAATAATTTATTTTGATAATGGATATGTTTAAGTATTAATCATTAGAGTTATTTTGATAAAGAAAGCGGTATCTTATAAAAAAGCATGATTATATGTGGACTTTCAAAATAAAATCAACTAAAATAAGTGTGTAAAATTGACGATAATAAAGGAGATTTGATATATGAGTGGTTTTTTTGGTGTGGCATCTAAAAATGATTGTGTAATGGATTTGTTTTTTGGTGTGGATTATCATTCACATTTAGGAACACGTAGAGGTGGAATGGCGGTTTATGGAAAAGATGGATTTAATAGATCTATTCATAATATTGAAAATTCACCTTTTAGAACTAAGTTTGATAAAGATGTTGATGAATTTGAAGGAAAAATAGGAATTGGGTGTATTTCTGATAATGAAGCTCAACCATTGTTGGTCAATTCACATTTAGGATCTTTTGCAATTACAACAGTAGGAAGAATTAATAATTTAGATGAATTAAAAGATAAATGTTTTGAACATGGGAAAACTCATTTCTTAGAAATGAGTGGGGGAGTTATTAATCCTACAGAAATGGTTGCGGCAATCATGAACCAAAAGGAATCTATTGTTGAAGGAATTAAACATGTTCAAGAAGTTGTCAAGGGATCAATGAGTATATTGATTATGACAAAAGATGGGATTTATTGTGCAAGAGATAAATTTGGGAGAACCCCTGTTATTATTGGCTCAAAAAATGATGCACACTGTGTAACGTTTGAAAGTTCTGCGTTCTTAAATTTAGGTTATCATCATGAAAAGGATTTAGGACCTGGAGAAATTGTTTTTATGACGCATGATTATTTAAAACAAGAACAGGCGCCATTTGAAAAAATGAAAATATGTTCATTTTTATGGGTTTATTATGGTTATCCAACATCTACATATGAAGGTGAAAATGTTGAGATGATGCGTAATCGCTGTGGTGAACTTTTAGCAAAACGCGATGATGCTCATCCTGATTATGTTGCTGGTGTTCCTGATTCTGGAATTGCTCATGCAGTAGGGTATGCAAATCAGTCTGGAATTCCTTTTGCTCGACCATTTATTAAATATACACCAACATGGCCACGTTCATTTATGCCATCAAGTCAAGGTCAAAGAAACTTAATTGCAAAAATGAAATTAATTCCTGTTCAAGAATTGATTAAAGATAAGAGTTTGTTATTGATTGATGATTCTATTGTAAGAGGAACACAGTTAAGAGAAACAACTGAATTTTTATATGAATCTGGTGCCAAAGAAGTTCATGTAAGACCTGCTTGTCCACCAATCTTATTTGGCTGTAAGTTCTTAAATTTCTCACGTTCAAGTTCAGAAATGGATTTAATCACAAGAAGGGTTATTCGTGATTTAGAAGGAAAAGAAGAAATTAGTGAAGAAGTTTTAAAGGAGTATGCGAATCCAGATAGCCAAAGATATCAATCAATGTTAGAAGAAATTCGTAGAAGATTAAAATTTACATCTTTAAGATATCATCGTTTAGATGATATGGTTGAATCTATTGGTTTAAAACCATGTGATTTATGTACATATTGTTTCAGTGGTGAAGAATAAAAAAAGCATCGGCATATAATGCTGATGCTTTTTTGTGAAATCTTTGATTGTTTGTTAATGTTCAACGATGATGTTACCAAAATATTATTATCAATTCACTATGAAGTCATTATTTCTATATATGTAGTGCGGTCCTCTTTGGGGATATCTAAGAAATCTAATGCCTCTTCTAGTGTACAACCATTTTTACTCATCAATTTTTTTATTGATACAATTATCCCTTGTTGCCTGCCAATGGCTTCGCCTTCAAGCAAGCCCTTTCTTCTAATCTCTTCCCATATCTCACACATCTCTTGTTTCCCTCCTTTACTTTCTTTGTAATAACTTACTCTCTTTCTTAAAAACTCATAATGCATCTCACTTGGATCAGTACAGAACATATCATGCATTAATCTCCCTAGTGCTGTGTCCTCCTGAATGCTTGCATTCACATAGATAATCTCTCTTCCTTCTTTAAACCATTGAGTATTTTCAGAAATTATTGAACAAATATGATAGATTGGTAATCCATATCCCAATACATCTGTCTCGGTTATAAAGATAATAATCACATTAGGTAACTCATCCCATTGTTCATTGGGAAACGATGTATTCGCATCTATCAGGCTTCCATGAAACCTCGCTCTTTTAGGATGTGCTCCTTTGGTATCTCTCTGTACTTCAATGTTGATATAGTCATCACCATCCTTAACCAGCACATCAATACTGATCGCTCTTCCCAGTATATTATTGATATCATACTGAGCATGACATTCAATGATATCAACTTTCCTTTCAAGGATAATTTCAAGAAACTGTCTGACAACATCCTCATCCTTAAAGACAATCCTCATGAAGTCATCATCCATCAGTCTCAGTCTGGCAATAGAATCAAGATAATCAGTACTGTTTTCGCAAATCAAAAAACTCATTACATAACCTCCTTATATTGATATAAGGAATCTAATAACAATATACCATAATAATTGCTTAAAGTAAATATTTATTCAAAAGATCCCTATACTTATATATACACAAAAAAAGTTCATTTTTCTTTTTTTAAATTAAAAAAGTTGAAATGACATCAGGAGATGTCATTTCAGACTTAGGCAATAAAATGTTGTGCAATACAAATAAGCAATTGTTCATCTTTTAATTGTGTACAAATGCCAATATTTACTTTTTTATATTTTACATTTGTCATTACGTGATAGTGTGTTGGACTATTGATGAGTCCTTGGTGTAATGAATGAACCATTTCAATAAGTTCATTATCAGTATAATTTGTTTTATATTTGATTGTTGCTTGAGCTAAATTTTCTCCATGGGCAACTTTTTTGATGTTTATGAGAGAAGATAGGGTTGTATCCCAATGACTACCATTAGGTCTTGTATGTGACCATTTGATAATCGCTTCTTGAGCTCTTAATGAAGTGCTATTACTAAGAGATGTAGATAATACAACAGGAGTTTCTCTCGTTTGATTAATCAATTGAATAAAAGTTGTTTTTATAAGATTGAGCTGATGTGATGTGAAGATTGTTGTGTTAGATGTTTTATCTTGAAATGATTGGGTTGGTGATGATACTTCTGATTGTGGGGGACTTTCTTTTTGTTGAGATGCTTCTTTGGATTTTGAAGAAGAAGTATCTTTTTCTTTGATATCACTCTTTTCTAGGTTTGTTTGTACTGTCTTTTGACTATCTTGTTTCACATCAATCTTTTTTTCACTGAATTGCACCATTTCTCGGTTATCTTGTGTGGCTTCTTGAAGTGGAAGTGAAACACATGATGAGGCATGAGGTAAAGACTGATAGTGAAAGAATACAATGAATATTGCACTTATAAGAATTAATAAATATGTTTTCATAAGGTTCCTTTCTGTTAAGAAAGAATTAAGGTTTGCTATAAGTATTATAACATAGTTTGCTAAAAGAAAAAAGACTTTCAAAGTCTTTATTCAAAAGGATAAACCATTCCCCACTGTGTTCTGATTTCAGTTAATAATTTCATAACATCTCTTGTGAAAGTTAGAGTCTTTTCATTACCTTCAAAAACAGCATTTTGCATATCTATGATTTCATAATCCAAACCAAGGGATGTATCACCCGCTTGAATGTGTTCTTGATGACCATCAACAGTATATGTGATAGTGGCTTGTGAAGCACGTGGATAATCATTGATTTCAATATAACCATCTTCCCCAGCGACAACTCCACGTTTTGGCTGTTTAGCACGCATTGTTAATGCCATTACAACCATTTGACCATCTTGGTTTTTCATAATAATACCAGACTGTTCGTCAACACCTGTTTCAAAGTACTGGTTTGTTGTAATCAATGTATTTGGACAAGATTGCAAGAAATATCTTGCGAAAGCTGTTGCATAAACCCCAATATCTAATAATGCTCCGCCTGCTAAATCCTTTGAGAAGAAGCGATTATGAACATCATATTCTTTACAGCTTCCAAAATTAACTTGAATCATTTTAACTTGACCAATTTTTCCACTTTCAACGATTTGACGTAATTGTTTATAAAGTGGCATATGATAAATTGTCATAGCTTCCATTAAAATTAAATTATTTTCTTTTGCTATCGAAACAGCTTCTTCTAATTGACGATCATTCACTGTAATCGCTTTTTCACATAAAACATGTTTGTGTGCCTGCAACGCTTTTATAATCATTTCATAATGTGCATTATGAGGTGTTGAGACATAAATAATATCGATATTTTCATCATTAAGTAAATCATCAAGATTTTCATAGACATGTTGCACCGGATAAGTTTGTGCAAAAGTTTGGGCTTTTTCAACATGTCGATTATAAGCTCCATATATTTCATTGTTAACTCTTAATAAAGACTGTGCAAATGAACAGGCAATTTGACCAGTTCCAATAATACCCCAATTATATTTTTTCATATAACTACCTCCATATTCACTATTATATTACAAAAAGAATTGCTTTGAAATAGAAGTTAATGTTAAAATGTATCACGCAAAGGAGTATGACTATGGACAGAACAAAAACAATTGAGCAAAGCATTATAAAAAAATATAGAAAACAAATATGGCGAAAGTTTGTCAAAGGAGTACAAACATATGATTTAATACAACCGGGAGATAAGATAGCAGTGTGTATTTCTGGTGGTAAGGATTCAATGTTAATGGCTAAACTTTTACAAGAACTTAAACGTCATGGGAAATTTGATTTTGGATTAGTGTTTTTGTCTATGGATCCTGGATATAATGAAAAAAATCGACAGAAGATAGAAGAAAATGCACGTATATTAAATATTCCAGTTGAATTTTTTGAATCAGATATCTTTCAAGTCGTTGCTAATATTGAAAAATCACCTTGCTATTTATGTGCAAGAATGAGAAGAGGTTTCTTATATGCAAAAGCCAAGGAATTAGGATGTAATAAAATTGCGTTGGGGCATCATTTTGATGATGTGATTGAAACAATATTGATGGGAATGTTTTATGGTTCTCAAGTTCAAACGATGATGCCAAAACTTCATAGTACAAATTTTGAAGGAATGGAATTAATTAGACCAATGTATTTAATTGAGGAAAAAGATATTATTCATTGGTGTCAATATAATGATCTAACTTTTATTCAATGTGCTTGTCGTTTTACTGAAGAAATGGAAGAATTAGGTGAAGTTCAACATACATCCAAAAGAGAAGAAATGAAAAACTTACTTAAATATTTAGAAACTATGAATCCAAACGTGAAAAAGAACGTTTTTAAGAGTGTTGAAAATGTTAATTTAGCAACCATTATTGCTTATAGTGATGATGAAGGTAGTCATCATTTCTTAGACCATTATGATAAGGGAGAAGAATAATATGTTTTCAAGATTTGAACTTTTAATTGGTGAAGAAAAATTAAAACAACTCCAACATCAACGTATTATTGTTTTTGGTGTAGGAGGTGTAGGTGGTTATGTGGTTGAGGCATTGGTGAGAAGTGGTATAGAGCATTTAACAATTGTAGATAATGATGAGGTTTCTTTAACTAATTTGAATCGACAGATTATTGCAACAAGTAAGACAATTGGTAAAAAGAAAGTCCAGGTTATGAAAGAAAGAATTTTATCGATAAATCCTGCTTGTCATGTTGAAACATTAGAAATGTTTTATTTGCCTAAAACAGCTGATACAATTGATTTAACACAATATGATTATGTTATTGATGCTATTGATACAATCACAGCAAAAATAGAACTTGCGCTACGTTGTGAAAATGCTCATATTCCCTTAATCAGTTCTATGGGAACAGGAAACAAAATGAATCCAGCTATGTTAGAAGTGACAGATATTTATAAAACATCTGTATGTCCTTTAGCGAAAGTTATGCGTCGAGAACTCAAGGCTCGCAAGGTCAAACATTTAAAAGTTGTTTATTCTAAAGAAATTCCTATAAAACCGAGTCTTTCTCATGAACAAACAAATAAAAGAATGGTGCCTGGAAGTAACGCATTTGTGCCTTCTAGTGCAGGTCTATTAATAGCCAGTGAAGTGATTAAAGATTTACTTTCAAAGTAAATCTTTTTTCACGTCTTGTGTATGTTTTCATAAACTATAAAGAGGTGTTTGAAATGAAAGATTTACTTCAATCGTATATATATAATGAAAAACTATTATGCCAACTCTATAAACGTGCTGCTGCTTATACAGATGAAACAGATGAAAAAGATATGTATTTTAACTTTTCTAAAAGTTGTGATGAAGCAGCGTCGCAACTTAACTATTTTTATCAAGAATATACAGGGGAAATATACAATCCAGTCATTCCTGATATAGAATTTGAAGGAAGCTATCGTGATATTCTGAATGCAATTCAAAAACAGGAATTATCATCCTTTTTAAAATATCGTCGACATACGTATTTTCCAAAAGATATGTTACTATGTGAAACAATGAGAAGTATTGCTGATTTAAAATTGACACATACAATTGCGGTTCTATCAATTGTAATTAATATGGAAAGTTGAAATAGTCATCACATATTTGATAATCGTTCATAGGATATATAGAGGTGTATGAAATGAATAGAGAACAACTTCAATCTTATATTTATACTGAGAAGTTACTGGCTCAATTATATCGACAGGCAGCAGCGAGAGCGACTATGCAGGATGAAAGACAGGTCTTACTATCATTTGCTCAAAATGCCGAACAGAATGCAAATTATTTGAATTATTTTTATAGACAGGAATTTGGAACAGGTTTTGATCCAATGATTCCTGAAGGTAATATTCAAGGAACATATAGAGATTTATTAAATGAAATTCAAAAACAGGAATTATCATCTTATTTAGAGTTAAGAAAATTAACTTACAATCAGGGTGATATAGAATTACGAGAAACAATAAGAGCAATTACAGATGATAAATTAGCACATATCTTAACATTATTAGCGATTGTTACTGATATGAATACTCCTGAGTCTGAACGATGATAATGATTTGATAAACATACATTTGTATGTTTATTTTTTTCTACGTTACGTAGAAAGAGTCTATTATGCTGATTTGTTTATTTATAATCTGCTTTAAAAATGTTATACTGTGAGCATAAAAAGGAGGGAATCATATGAATGATGTTTATACAGGTCGTCGTAATCAAAAGAAAATGATAATGATGGTAGGTGGAATTGTTGTCGTTGTTGTGATAGCAATTGTCGCATTTTTTCTGCTCACGGGTGATAGTAAGGAAAAAACATTAAAAGAATATTATAAACTTTTATCTGATCAAAAGTATGAGGAAATGTATACATATTTAGATCAAGAATCACAAAGTCAATATTCAAAAGAAGATTTTATAAATCGAAATCAAAATATATATGAAGGAATAGAAGCCAGTGATATTGAAATAAATGTAGATTCAAAAGAGGATCAAACATTAAAATATAATGTTAAGATGAAAACATTGGCTGGGGAAATAAGTTTTGATAATGTAACAACATTTTCAGATGGTAAAATTGTTTGGAATGATTCAGTTATTTTTCCAGACTTAAAAAGTGATTATAAAGTAAGAATTGTTGATGATAAAGCTTCTAGAGGACAGATTCTTGATCGTAATGGGAAAGTGCTGGCTGGCATGGGAGAAGCTTACTCAGTTGGGCTAGTTCGTGGTAAATTAAATGGTGAAGCAGATTATGCAAAAATTGGAGAATTACTAGACTTGAGTAAAGAGAGTATTCAAAAAACAATGAGTGCATCATGGATTAAAGATGATTCTTTTGTACCATTAAAAACCATTTCTAAATCTGATACAAATCTAGAAAATAATTTGTTAAAGATTGCGGGAGTGAAACTAGCGACAACACATGTCAGAAGTTATCCGTATAAAGAAGTTACATCACATTTGATTGGTTATATGCAAAAAGTAACTGCTGAAGATTTACAAAAACATAAAGGTGAAGGATATGATGAAAATTCATATATTGGACGTAGTGGAATTGAATCAGCATATGAAGCAGATTTAAAAGGAAAAGATGGAGTTTCTATTTATATTGTTGATGCTAATGGTGAACGTCAAAAAACATTAGCAAGTCAAGATAAGCAAGATGGAAAAAATATAACTTTGACAATTGATATCACTTTACAGAATAATCTATATCAGTCTTTCCAGAAAGATAAGAGTGCTTCTGTCGCTATGAATCCTAAAACAGGAGAAATTCTTGCATTGGTAAGTACACCGACATTTGATAGTAATGATTTTATTTTAGGAATGAGTGTATCAAAATGGGATGGTTTAAATAATGATAAAAACAAACCATTATCTAATCGTTTTAAATCAACTTGGGTTCCTGGTTCAACAATGAAACCAATTACAGCTGCTATTGGTTTAAATACAAAATCTTTAGATTCATCAAAAGATTTTGGGGCAGCAATGAAATGGCAAAAAGATTCAAGTTGGGGAAGTTATTATGTGACAACATTACATGCTCCACAACCCAATAATCTACAAAATGCTTTGGTGTATTCAGATAACGTATATTTTGCAAAAGCAGCATTAACTATTGGTAAAGATAATCTTGAAAAAGGTTATAAATCATTGAAAATTGGTGAAGAAATTCCTTTTGAATTATCTTTGAATAAGTCACAATATACAAGCAGTGATTTTAAAGATGAAATTCAGATTGCTGATAGTGGATATGGACAAGGTCAAATATTGATGAATCCAGTTCAAATGACGTCTATATATAGTGCATTTGTTAATGATGGGAAAATGATGAAGCCACATATCTTAAAATCAACGGAATCTCAAGTATGGTCAGAAGCTTTTTCGAAGAATGTAGCTGATGAAATAAAAAATGATTTGGTTGGTGTTATTAATGATAGTCATGGAACTGGACATAGTTTTTATCATAGTGGTATGACTTTGGCTGGTAAAACAGGAACAGGAGAAATTAAATCATCACAAGATGATAATAGTGGAACTGAAATTGGTTGGTTTACTGTTATGACAACAGATTCATCAACACCGATTGTCATATCAACAATGGTTGAGGATGTCAAAGGTCGTGGTGGAAGTGGATATGTTGTTGATCGTATGAAAGTTCCTTTTGATCAATATGTAAAATAAAAAAAGGCAGGGATTTCCTGCCTTTTAAGTATTAAAAAACGATCTTACGATCGTTTGTTTTTAAATGGTGACCTGTACGGGATTCGAACCCGTGAATGCATGCGTGAAAGGCATGTGAGTTAACCGTTTCTCCAACAGGCCATAAAAATGGCGCTTGAAGTAGGACTCGAACCTACGACCGATCGGTTAACAGCCGATTGCTCTACCAACTGAGCTATTCAAGCGAATCAATGGAGCGGGTGATGGGAATCGAACCCACGTAGTCAGCTTGGAAGGCTGAAGTTCTACCATTGAACTACACCCGCATATGAATGGTGCCCAGGGCCGGAGTCGAACCGGCACGGATTTTAAGGTCCGCAGGATTTTAAGTCCTGTGCGTCTACCAATTTCGCCACCTGGGCATATGCGATTAAAATGGTGACCCGCAGGCGACTCGAACGCCTGACCCTCTGATTAAAAGTCAGATGCTCTACCGACTGAGCTAGCGGGTCTTGTAAATGGTGGGGAGGGGCGGATTCGAACCACCGAACCGAAAGGAACTGAGTTACAGTCAGCCGCGTTTAGCCACTTCGCTACCTCCCCAAAACATGGTGCCGGCTAAAGGACTTGAACCCTCAACCTACTGATTACAAGTCAGTTGCTCTACCAATTGAGCTAAGCCGGCAATGGTGGAGGTTAACGGGCTCGAACCGCTGACCCTCTGCTTGTAAGGCAGATGCTCTCCCAACTGAGCTAAACCTCCATACATGGCTGGGATACCTGGATTCGAACCAGGGAGATGACAGAGTCAAAGTCTGTTGCCTTACCGCTTGGCTATATCCCAATAATCATGCTCATATAATATAACAAGTTTTTCCACGTTAGTCAATATCTTTTTTTAAAAATATAGAAAAAATATTTAGAAGGATTGGTCTTGCACCTAAAGTGATACTAGCATAAAGGGAAAAGAAACCTATTTTTTATAGATTTCTTTCCTGTGTCCAATATTTATAACAAGAATAATAAGTTTATCTCTATATCACAAAGAATATTGTTTTTTTAATAATATATAAGTTTGAAAAGAGTGGACTAAACGAAACAACAACCAATATCTCTTATCTTTTAAGACATAATCATAATACTTTAAATTGGTGAATAATATATCATTGGTTAGAAATAATATAATCTTTCATTTCATCAATCATATTATTCAATCTTTCTCTTTCTTCATCATGATTAAGATAGTATAAAAGATCATAAAGCATCATACTATATTTTGAAAATATACTTTTTAGCTTATTAATACCAACAATATCTTTTTGCGTTTGATAAGTAAAGAATTTGATTTCAAATTCAGATATTACTTTTTGTACATCCTCAACAGAAATATATTCTAAAGTATGGTCATAATTTAAGTGATTTTTATAGTCTAATCGTTTTATTTCAGACTTATATAGAAATTCCCCTTATTATATATTATTTGCTTTTTTTAAATAAAAAGATGATCAAATCATCTTTTTATTAACTAATAATTTCTCAATACTAACCAGTTTTACACATAAAACAAAAAGTTTAGTAGCCTTTTTTAATTCATTAAGAGTTGGATAAGAAGGGGCAATTCGAATCGTAGCATCACGAGGATCTTTTCCATATGGATAAGTTGCTCCGGCATTTGTTAAAAGCGTTCCAGCTTCTTTACATTTTTGAATAATATCTTTTGCACAGTTGTCCATTGCTTCAAAAGTAATAAAATAGCCACCACGAGGTTTTGTCCATTTTCCAATATTCAAACCACTTAATTCTTTTTCAAAAATATCTAAAACTGTTTCAAATTTTGGTCTTAATAAAGCGGCTTGTTTTTTCATATGTTCATCAAGACTTTCAATTTTTTGAAAATATTCAACATGTCTTAACTGATTGATTTTATCATATCCAATACATTGAACTGACATATGTTTTAATATATCTTCTTTATTAGCAAGTGAAGTAGCTAGTGCAGCAACACCAGCACCTGGTAATGTCACTTTAGATGTTGAACAAAATTCAAAAACAAGATCAGGATGACCAGCTTTTTCACATTCAGATAAGATATTAAGGACTTGAGGATGTTCATCATAAAGATGATGAACAATATAAGCATTATCCCAGAAGATTCTAAAATCTGAAGCTGCTGGTTTTAATTGAGCAAATCTTTTTACGACTTCATCAGAATAAGTTGTTCCTGTAGGATTAGAATATTGAGGAACACACCATATGCCTTTTACACTTTCATCATGATTCACATATTCTTCAATCATATCCATATCAGGTCCATCTTCATAAAGTGGAATATTGATCATCTCGATACCAAAATGCTCAGTAATTGCAAAATGACGATCATAACCAGGAACAGGACATAAAAACTTAACTTTTGGTAATTTACACCAAGGTGTATTTCCTAAATAGCCATGTGTATAACCACGACTAATCTGATCGAACATAATTGTTAAACTTGAATTTCCATAAATAATCATATTTTGGGGGTTTGTATCTAGCATTTTTGCAAAGAAATCTTTCGCTTCATCAATACCATCTAAAATACCATAGTTACAATAAGCTATTTTATCCCCAAAATCATAATGACTATTAATAACATCTAAAATAGGTAATGATAATTCTGTCTGCTCAAAATCTGGCTTCCCTCGAGCCATATTTAAGTTTAAATTTAATGCTTTCATACAATTATATTGTTCTAATAATTGTGTATGTAAAGAAACCAATTCTTCATGATTCATATCTTGATAAGTTTTCATGATATATCCCTCTCTTATTTTGTAATTAATCGAGGATATTTTACTCTTTCAGACTGCAAAAAGCAATCTCTAATCATGATATTTATAAAAAGTTTACTAAATAGTAATAATTACTATTTATATTTATGAAATTGTGCTATACTAGGATATAGGAGGTTATATTATGGATACAAAAGCATTTTTTAAATTATCATATGGTTTATATATTGTAACATCAAAAAATAATGATGAAGAAAGTGGCTGTGTTATCAATACAATGACACAAGTTACAGCTGAACCGGCACAGGTATGTGTAACATTAAATAAGGAGAATTATACAACACAAATTATACAAAAAAGTGGAGTATTAAATGTCAGTGTACTGCTTGATGATGTTTCAATGGATACAATTCGTCAATTTGGATTCCAATGCGGAAGAGATGTCAATAAATTTGAGGGAATCAAATGGGATGTTGATCAAAATGGAGTGAAATATTTAACTCAGGAAAGTGCTGCGATGTTTGTTTGTAAAGTGAATAAAACAGTTGATGTTGGGACACATTTGATGTTTATTTGTGAAGTTTTGGATGCGAAAACTTTGGATGAAGGAGAAGTCTTAACATATGCTGCATATCATGACAAAAAGAATGGCACAACTCCTAAAAATGCTCCTTCTTATGTAGAAGAAAAAGATAAGACAGGATGGCGTTGTGATGTATGTGGCTTTATATATGAGGGAGATGTTTTACCAGAAGGCTATATTTGTCCAGTTTGTAAGGTTGATGCAAGTCATTTTCATAAAATTTAAGAACCAGATTTGGTTCTTCATTTTTACAACATTAAGTAAGCGTTTACATAAAAATTGCTAAAGGAGGAAAGAATATGGCAAAGTATGTATGTCAAGTATGTGGATTCATCTATGATGAAGAAAAAGTGAATCCAAAAGTCCTATGGGATCAACTCGATTCAAATTGGGTTTGTCCAATATGCAAGGCACCAAAAAGTGCTTTTAAAAAGTTGGTAAGTGAACCAGAGAAGAAAATGGAAAGAAAAGAAGTGACAAAAGATTGGTCACCATTAGAATTAAGTATCTTGTTATCTAATCTTGCTAAGGGATGTGAAAAACAGTATTTAGCACATGAACAGGAATTGTTTTTACAATTGGCTGATTATTATCAGAAATGTAGTTTAGCTATTCCGTCTGAATCTGTATTAGATCTTCTCCCACTTGTTGAAGAAGATTTGAATCAAAATTATCCTTTGGCTCATCAAACGGCAGATCAAATTCATGATAGAGGAGCAAAAAGAGCACTTGTTTGGAGTGAAAAGTCAACTCACATGATAGCCTCTCTTCTTGAACAATATCAAAAAGCTGGAAATCAATTATTAAAAGACACAAAAGTATTTGTTTGTGAAATATGTGGTTTTATTTCTATTGGTCAGCAAGCACCAGAGATTTGCCCTGTCTGTAAAGTCCCACGCTTAAAAATTCATGAAGTGAAAAGGGGGTTAGAACTATGAGTAAAATGCGCGCGTTAAGAAATATTCGATTATGTACGAAAGATTGTCTTTGTTTATATGTATGTCCAACAGGAGCAAGTGATACAGAAAATGGTCAAATAGATGCATCAAAATGTATTGGATGTGGTATGTGTGTTCAATCATGTCCATCTCATGCCTTGTCACTGGTCCCTTATGAATATCCACCACAACAGCCAAAAGAAGAAATGCTGGTAGAGGATTTGCATCGTTTATTAAGCAGTAAAGCAAAACAGGAAGCAATTGCTCACTATTTAAAAGAACATCATCAAGATGCAACAATTACACAGTTAGCACAAGCATTAGAAACATCTTGTCGTGTGATGGCAGAAGATATCGCAAGAGAAGCAGGCTATATGTTACCACAAAGTCAAAATACGCATGATTTATTACAATTGATTGTAGATACAGTAAATGATAATCATATAAAAAATGTTGCAGAAGAATTGATGAGAATTTTACCTATTAATGATCAGCAAGAAAGAAAATCAAAATATGCAGGAACAAAAACAGAAAAGAATTTAATGGAAGCTTTTGCTGGAGAATCTCAAGCCAGAAATAAATATACTTATTTCGCAGAAATGGCGAGAAAAGAAGGTTTAGAACAAATTGCTGCAATCTTTGAAGAAACTGCAGATCAGGAAAAACAACATGCTAAAATGTGGTTTAGTGAATTCCATGGTATTGGTGCAACTGATGAAAACTTAGAAGTTGCTGCTGCTGGTGAAAATGAAGAATGGACAGACATGTATGCAAGAATGGCTAAGGAAGCAAGAGAAGAAGGTTTTGAAGATTTAGCAATCAAGTTTGAAAATGTAGGAAAAGTAGAAAAATCACATGAAGCAAGATATTTAAGATTATTAAAGAATTATAAAGAAGATAAAACATTCAAGGGTGATGCACCTAAAGGATGGAAATGTCGTCAATGTGGATTTATCTATGAAGGTGAGCGGGCACCAGAAAGATGTCCAACTTGTGGATATCCAAAAGCCTTTTTCGAAAGAATGAGTGAAAATTATTAATCTAAAAAGATGAACACAAATATAAAGTGCTCATCTTTTTTTAATTCTCAATGTGTAATTTTTTTAAGACAACAACAAAAGTTGTTTTTTCTTTATGACTGGTTGCAAATATTTCACCATTATGAATATGAACAATATTTTTTGCAATAGCAAGACCTAAACCAGTTCCTCCAGTTGAAGAAGAACGTGAAGAATCAGAACGATAAAATTTATCAAAAATATAAGGTAAATCTTCTGCAGCAATAGGATGACCATAATTCATAATTTTAATTGTAATATTATCATCATCATTTAAAACTTCAATTTTGATTTCATGATTATCTTCACCATATTTAATAGCATTCGATAAAAGATTATCAAAAACTCTAGCAATCAATTGACCATCACCTTTAATATAAAGATTAGGTTGACTGATTTTAACAACTGGAGTGAGATGATGTTCTTGAAAATTAGGATAGAATTCATCAATCATTTGAAGTAATAATTCAGATATATTTAATGTTGTCATATGTATCTTTACATTGGCTTGATCTAAACTCGTAAATTCAAAAAGGTCATCCATCATTGTTTGTAATCTTTTTGATTTTTCATAAGCAACAGTAGAATATTTTTGAATATCCTCAATAGAAAGCTGATCATTATTTTTAATAAGTTCAAGATATCCCACAATTGTTGTTAAAGGTGTTCTTAAATCATGAGCAACATTTGTGATTAAATCATTTTTTTGTTTTTCAGCATTACGTTCAGCATCAAATGCTAAGCGTTCATTTTCTTTTAAGATTTCACTTTCTTTTTCTTTATCGTGTAATGTTTTAGCAAGTGCATTAATATTAGCAGCCAATAAACCTAATTCATCATCATATTCAATAGGTGCTTCTACATGATAATCACCAGCAGTTACTTCTTGAATTGTATTGCTTAAAACTTTTAGATACTTTAAAGTGATATTCATAAGATCAAAGAAAATAATTAAAAAGATAATTAAAGAAATAATAAATGAAATAAAGTATTTAATTTCAATAGAAATTCCAAAAATATCAAAACTTTCTAAAACAATAATCATTGCACTATAAATCAAGAAAGTCATAATATAAGAAATAATTAAGTTAATTAATAGTCGCCAACGAAAACTACTCATAAATAGTCTTCTGATTTTACTCATCATAAATCAAATTTATAGCCAATTCCCCAAACTGTTTTAATATGTCGAGGGTTTCTAGGCTGTCTTTCTATTTTTTCTCTTAATTTTCTAATATGCACCATAATTGTATTATTAGAATTTGTTGATTTTTCATGCCATATCTTTTCAAAAATATCTTCAATAGAAAAAACTGTTCCTGGTGAACTTGCTAAGAGCACAAGAATATTATATTCGATTCTTGTGAGTGCAAGTGGGACATTATCTAAAGTGACAGATTTTTTTTGAGTATCAATAATTAAATCAGTGGCTTCAATGATGTGTGAAGAATCATTGATAGGCTGATTGTATACTTGGGCACGTCTAATTTGAGCCTTCACTCTTGTCACTAATTCCATTGCATTAAAAGGTTTACTGATATAGTCATCAGCACCTGAAATAAGACCATTAATTTTATCAGTATCTGCTGTTTTTGCAGAAACAATAATAACTGGAATATTATATTTTTCACGAATCATTTTTAAAGCTTGAATACCATCTATTTCTGGCATCATGACATCTAAAATCACCAAATCAATATGATGAGTTTCAATGTCATCAAGTAATGTTAATGCATTATATCTTTTTTCTACTTGGTAACCTTCTTGAGTTAAATAAATCTCAATCAGATCAGTAATTTCTTTTTCATCATCAACAACGAGTATATGAGGTATAGTCATAATTCATCCTCCTTCATACTTATTATAAGGAAAAATATAAAAACAACAATAAAAAAATGTATATTGTTTTGAGTTATGGAAAAAATATAAGAAAAGGCAGGTAAAAAATAATTGCATTGATAATTATTTTTTGTTAGAATGAGAAAGGGCACTCACGGCTTTCCGTTGATGTGCATTTTTTTTAGAAAGAAAGGTGAAAAATAATGACAAAATTTATATTTGTAACAGGTGGAGTTGTATCCGGACTAGGGAAAGGACTAACAGCAGCATCATTAGGTAGAATATTAAAACAACGTGGATTAAAAGTCTTTATGCAAAAACTTGATCCTTATATTAATGTAGACCCAGGAACAATGTCACCTTTTCAGCATGGTGAAGTGTTTGTAACAGCAGATGGGGCTGAAACAGATTTGGATCTTGGCCATTATGAAAGATTTATTGATGAAGAGTTAAATCGTAATTCATCTATTACAACAGGAAGAATTTACAGTGATGTGATTGCTAAAGAACGTCGTGGAGACTATTTAGGAGCAACTGTACAGGTTGTTCCACATATTACTAATGAAATTAAAGCAAAAATATATGCAGCTGCAAAAAGCAGTCAGGCTGATATCATGATTACCGAAATAGGTGGAACAGTTGGAGACATTGAGAGTTTACCTTTTATAGAAGCGATTAGACAAGTCCGTTTAGATTTAGGATATGAAAATACCTTATATATACATACAACGTTATTACCTTATATTGGTGCAAGTCATGAAGTCAAAACAAAACCAACTCAACATAGTGTGAAAGAATTAAGAGGATATGGAATTCAACCAGATTTAATTGTTTGTCGTAGTGAAAAATATATTGACCAAGAATTAAAAGATAAGATTTCATTATTTTGTAATGTTCCAACAGAAGCAGTTATTTCAAACTATGATGTTGATGTTCTCTATGAGTTACCTATAATGTTACTTGATCAACATATGGATGATTTGGTTTTGAATCATCTTCGTATTGAAGCACCTAAAGCCAATATGCAAGAATGGGAAGAGCTGATTCGTCGTGTAAAAGGATTGAATCGAGAGATGACAATTAAAATGGTAGGGAAATATGTCCAATTACCTGATGCTTATTTATCAGTTAATGAAGCTTTGAGACATGCTGGATATTATGAAAATAGTACCATTCATATTGACTGGGTCAATGCTGAAGATATCCATGACAATAATGTTGATGAGATGTTAAAGGGTGCAGATGGTATATTGGTTCCGGGTGGCTTTGGAGAACGTGGAGTTGAAGGAATGATTATGGCTATTCAATATGCTCGAGAAAATAAAATCCCATTTTTAGGAATATGTTTAGGAATGCAATTGGCATCAATAGAATTTGCTAGACATGTGTGTCATTTAGAAGATGTCAATTCAATAGAATTTAATGAATTATGTCATACACCTCTTATTCACTTAATGAGTGATCAGTCATTAGATGATATGGGTGGCACTCAGAGACTGGGAAATTATGCCTGTACTTTAAAACCAGGAACCAAAGCATATCATTTATATGGTCAAAAAGTCATTCAGCAAAGACATCGTCATCGCTATGAATTTAATAATAAATATAAAGAGATATTGGAACAAAATGGCATGATTGTTTCTGGAGAGAACACAGAAAGAAATCTTGTTGAAATCATTGAATTAAAAGATCATCCTTATTTTGTAGCATGTCAGTTCCATCCGGAATTTAGTTCACGTCCTAATCATAGTGAACCATTATTCCAAGGTTTTATTACCGCTGCAAGTCAAAATAAGTCATAAGTCAAAAGAAACTATGTAAAGAGAAAAAGACTTTATCTGTTTACATAGTTTTCTTATTGCTTTCTAAAACGGTTATGATATGATTTTGTGTAGTAAAAGAAAATGCGTTTCGAAATCTTTAAATGAAAGGGTAGGAAAAATAGAGATATGATTAAAATATTGATTGTTGAGGATGATGAGAATATTGCTAAACTTATTGTAACAACTCTTTCATTGAGTGGGTATGAGTCAAAAGTATGCCATAATGGTAAAGCTGCTATTGATTTGATTTATCAGGAAATGTTTGATTTGATCTTGCTAGATATAATGCTACCAGAAACAGATGGGTTTGAGGTTATGAAAAGAATTCAAAAGAGAAATATACCAGTTATTTTTTTGACTGCTTTACAGAATGTGGCTGACAAAGTAAAGGGATTGCGATTAGGAGCAGAAGACTACATTGTTAAACCGTTTGAATCTATTGAATTATTAGCAAGAATAGAAGTTGTTTTAAGACGGGCTCATAAATTAACGAGATGTTATCAGTATTTAGATATAAATGTGGATGTAGAACAGCATATCATCACAAAAAAAGAAGAAATGATTGCCTTGACTCCTAAAGAATTTAACGTATTTGTATTTTTTTTACAACATCCTGATATCGTTTTGACACGCGAAAGGTTATTGGCAGAGATATGGGGATATGAGTTTGAAGGTGAAACAAGAACAGTTGATATACATATTCAACAAATTAGAAAAAAATTGGGACTTGAGAAGTGTTTAGTCACAATACCTAAATTGGGTTATCGTTTAGAGAGTAGGTGAAACAGATGAAACTTTGGCAAAAAGTATTTTTGGTTTCATTAGTATTCATTGTTTTGGCAGTTGATATGACTGCTGTCATGGTTGTACAGATTAATTTTTCCACAATTATCAATCGTGAAAA
Source organism: Candidatus Stoquefichus sp. SB1 (assembly GCF_001244545.1). NCBI lineage: Bacteria > Bacillati > Bacillota > Erysipelotrichia > Erysipelotrichales > Erysipelotrichaceae > Candidatus Stoquefichus > Candidatus Stoquefichus sp. SB1. The sequence goes on from NZ_LN852695.1 coordinate 562,595, forward strand.
ACAACAGGCGATTACAAAACAGGAGTATATTGAAAAAATTCTTTCAAGTTCTATTGTTAACAAACGTTTAAATGGAGATGCATATCATGTACAGGAAAAACCACTATTCTTAAATCAAGAACAAGTGGAATCTACTCTTCGTAACATTGAATTAAAACCATATAATATTGATAATAGTGATATCATGATTTTAAATGATCAAGATGAGGTGATTAGAGGAGAGTCTCTAAATATTTTAAAACAAGCGTCAAAGTTTGTTGAAACAGTAAAAAATCAGCAGAACTATAGTTCACTTATTGAAGAGTACAATCATAAGTCTTATTTAATAACTGGCTCATCTTTAAATTTAGAATCTAAAAATTATCATTTGTATACAATCATAGATATTTCACTTCTCTATGAACAATATTATAATCAACACTTGTTAATACAAGGAGTTGCTTTTATATTTGCAAGTGTCTTATCAATTATATTGCTTATGATTACATTAAAACTTCTTAATCCTTTAAAAACTTTGAATCAATCAATATTGAAAATTGCTCATGGTCAATATTATCTCCGTTTACCAGAAGAGGGAACGGTTGAGTTTAAAGAATTAGCATCGAATATTAATATCATGGCGGAATCAATTGAAAGAGATGCAAATAAAATTCAGGAATTAGCAGATAATCGGAAAGAATTTATTCATTATTTGGCTCATGAAATGAAAACACCATTAACATCAGTTTTAGGCTTTGCTGATATTTTAAGAGTAAAAAAAGATGTTAATGAAAAAGAGCGTCGTGAATATTCAAATATTATTTTTAAAGAGGCTAAACGTTTACAGAGTTTATCTACTAAACTTTTGGAATTAGTGACGACTGATCAAACTGTATTAGAATTAGAAAATATATCCATAAAAGAATTATTTGAAGATGTTCAAAAAAGTATTTCTCCTATTCTTGATAAAAATCATATAGCACTTCTTGTCAATTATGAAGATGTTTCTCTTTGTGTAGACAAGACATTGTTCAAATCATTATTATATAACCTTGTTGATAACGCTATGAAGGCATCGAAAGAAGGACAAGAGATTCTTTTAGAAGCACATCAAAAAAAGGATGTCATTGAAATCAAGGTTTGTGATCAGGGGATAGGTATGAGCCAAGACCAAATTGAAAAAGTAGTAGAACCATTTTATATGGTTGATAAGTCTCGCTCTAGACAATCAGGGGGTGCAGGATTGGGACTTGCTTTATGTGTTGAAATTGTTAAAGTACATGGTGCAGAATTGTTGATTGAAAGTGAACTTGGTAAAGGGACATGTGTTATTATTCGAATGAAAGGAGAGAGTGTTATTGAAAACGTATAAATTTATAATCATACTTATATGTATAGTAATCGCAACATCGTTTCTTCAAAGAATAATAATGGAGTATTTGTTGCCTGATTATAAAGGAAGTATAACATCTCATGAAGCTATAACATCACAGTCATTAGCCTTAGATAAAAATATTATGGAATCATTGTGGAGTGATTATTCTGAATCCTTACCTTCATTTACATCTACTCAAGAGTATTTAGCATCTCATTATAAAGAAGGAGACAAAGATATTGTTGAAATATTAGCTGAGATAAATGAAAAAGCTAAGCCTAAAAATTTAGATGATATGTATCAGTCTATAAAGTATAATAGTCAAAATGGTAAATCAATCTTTTTAAAAGACTATGAATACCAAACTATTGATGAAAAGACTTTTATATTGAATTATATTCATTCGCATAATAATGCGAGTGAAACCATTTATTGTTATGTTCAACCAAAAACTGGATATAAGCCTAATAAGGAAGAACGAGATAAATCTATTGATTATCTTAATAGAGTTAATGAATATGGATATCAAAATTTATATCATATAGATATGAATAATCATTTAAGTAATCCATTTTTAAAAATTAATCAAGTTATAGATGATATGGTGAATTGGTCATTGTTACCTTCATCAATGAGTTATAGTAAAGATTTAATATCAGCTCATTTTTATACAATGGCAGATGAAAATGAAATCTTTATGATTTATCAGCCATCAGATGAGAACCAAGATACAAGTCTTATATTAATCTTTAATATAGAACTTCAAGATATATCAGGATTTATTTTTAGTAAAAAGTAATCTTTTACATTTCTCTTACAATTCGGTGAAGATTTCATGTTGATTTCTTCATTATACTGCCCTAAAGGGTGGTGGAATTATGAGGATAAGAAATGTATTATTTGTTATAATCATTTTTGGAATTATACTTATAGTGTTGAATGAACAAAACAAGTCAGTTGAAACAAGTACATGGGTTTATAAGACTATAGAGTCTTCTCAAGATCAAGAATCTCAGGTTGTAAAAGACAGTTGTTTACTTGATGTGCCCTTCATTAATCAACGAGAAAAGTATCCTACAGGATGTGAAAGTGTCTCAACTGTTATGGCACTTCAATACTTTGGATTCAATGTTACTCCTGAGGAATTTATTGATCAGTATTTAGAAAAAGGAATTGCACCTTATATGAAGGAAGGGCAATTATGGGGAAGTAATCCTTGGAAACAGTTTCCAGGTAATCCATATGATTTGACGGGTTATGGTTGCTATGCACCAGTTATTTACAAAGCTTTAAATGTATTGTTGCAAGATAAAGAATATAGGGTTAAAGAACTTTATGATGTTCCCATACAAGAGTTATGTGAGAAATATATTCAATATGATATTCCTGTCATTTTATGGGCATCAGTCAATATGAAACCATTAAAAAATACAAAAACATGGTTAGATGAAGAAACAAAAGAACCTATAATATGGAAATCACCAGAACATTGTTTATTATTAACTGGCTACGATCAGAATTTTTATTATTTTAATGATCCAATGCAAAAGAAAAATACGGCTTATCCAAAAGATATTGTTGAGAAAGCTTATAAAGATTTATACAGTCAATCGGTTGTTATTATTCCAACTCATAGAGAGATACGCTAAATGTATCTCTTTTATAATATAAAAAATGTTGTGATTAGAAAAAAATTTTCATGCTCTTTTCGTAGTTTCCAATGATTGTAAATAGAGATAACTGATGTATATTTTAGATGTTCTTCATAAAATAATAAAAGAGCGAGACTTGAAATGAATATTTCTTCAGTTTTCGTAACATCTTTTCTTTGTTATATTTATCATGTATACTTATTTATAGTCAATGTGAAATCAATAGAGTTATGTATGAATAATTATGTTATGTAAAGGAGTATAGAAATGGAATGCTATATAAAATCAATGTATTTATGTGTAAATGATATGGCTAGAGCAATTACTTTTTATGAAAACTTGCTTGAACAGAAAGTATTAATTAAGGATGAAATTTATAGTGTTTTTGATATTCATGGTTTCCGATTAGGATTATTTGCATATCAGAAAATGGGAGAAGAACATATTTTTGGCAGCAATTGTTTGCCTAGTTTAGAAGTTGAAAGTTTAGAAATTCTGCAATCGAAGATCGCACAATTGGAACTGTGTTTTCCATTGACACAGATTGGAGATAATTGGGTTGTAGAATTTATTGATAGTGAAGGGAATCATATTGAAATGACAACACCTATAGAGAAAATAGAGGAGAAAAAAATGTTAATAAGACAAGAAACGAAGAATGATTATGCAGAGGTTTATACCCTTATTAAACAAGCCTTTGCTTCAGCAGAGCATAGTGATGGAACTGAACATGATTTAACCAATGCACTGAGAACAAGTGATGCTTTTATACCCGAACTTTCTTTGGTAGCTGAAAGAGATGATAAGATAGTAGGTCATATCTTATTTACAAAAGGAAAAGTTGGTCATGAGACAGTATTAATCTTAGCCCCATTGTCAGTGCACCCAGAATATCAAAAACAAGGTATAGGAACTGCATTGATTAAGGAAGGACATAAAATTGCAAAAGAACGAGGTTATTCATATTCTCTCGTGCTGGGAAGTGAAACATATTATCCACGTATGGGGTATATTCCAGCTATTCAATTTGGTATTCACGTTCCTGAAGGTATGCCATCAGATAATTTTATGGCTATAAAGTTACAAGAAAATGCACCTATTTTAGATGGTTCTGTTATTTATGCAAAAGAATTTGGAATTTGATTGGTATTGATTTGCTTAACCAATGTTGATACTTTTCCATTTTATGTATATAATGGTCAATGAATATTGACGAAAGGGAAAGATGTATGGGAGAGACAAGAAAAAGTTTAGCAAAAGAATTTAATGAATGTCGTCCTATTCTTTCTGTATTGGGTGATACGACAAGACAAAGTATTATCTTATGTTTATTAGAAAATATGAAGATGGGTGGTATGAGAGTTGGTGATCTTGTAGAAGAGATTCATATTTCTAGAACCGCATTATCACATCACTTGAAGATATTAAAGAACTGTGGTGTTGTTGGAATGAGAGAAGAGGGAACAAAGAACTTTTATTACCTTAATTATCGAAGTGGGCGTGTGACAGCACTTATACGTTTATTTAGAAAAATTGAAGCAGTTCAGTAAGAAAATTGTGAAGTTTGTGAAGATCGATATTGTGAGGGAGGGGAATCAATGCATTATAATATATATTTTAGTCCAACAGGAAATACACAAAAGCTGACCACTTATGTGAGTCAACAATTAGGACAATATGAAGATATTGATCTTTCTGTTAATCATCAAGATTTGACAATTAAGATGAAACAAAAAGATATTTGTATCATTGGTGTTCCCTCTTTTGGTGGGCGTGTTCCACAAATTGCTATAGAAAGATTGAATATGATTAAAGGGGATCATACACCAGTAATTATGATTGCCAGTTATGGAAATCGAGCATATGAAGATACTTTGATAGAGTTAAAAACAAATTTAAATCAGAATGGTTTTATTTGTATAGCTGCTATGGCAATTGTATGTGAGCATTCAATCATGCATCAATTTGGAAAAGGGCGACCAGATGCCACAGATTATCATGAAATTGATTTGTTTATTCATACAATTAAAGAGCGACTGAAATCTCCTTATCGTGAGATTACTGTATCTGGCAATATCCCATATCGTGAATATCATGTAAGTGCGATGGTGCCATTTGCGACAAAAAAATGTACAGAATGTGGATTATGTGGTAAACTTTGTCCTGTAGGGGCTATTTCACTTGAACATCCTCGTGAAACAAATTCTGATATTTGTATATCATGTATGCGTTGTGTGAGTATGTGTCCAAGACAGGCTAGAGAATGTGATGCTTCTATCATTGAAGCATTAGTTGAAAAATTAAAGAAAGCATGTGCTGTAGCAAAACCAAATGATTTCTTTTAGGAGGTAGAAAAATGTTAAAAGCAATATTTATAGATCATATGGGAACATTGGTTTATGAACAAAGTGAATATTTAGAATCATTGATTCAAAAATGTGTTGATCATTCCATTGAAAAGGATCCTCAAAAAATTGCTGAGATGTGGTATCAAAAACATGATGAATTATTAAAACAATATAATGGAGAAAATTATAAAAAAGAGTATGATATTGCATTAGAAGCATTTGATGCAATTAAAGAAGAAATTCAATTAGAAGGTGACAGTCACGAATACTGTGATTTGCTTACACAGCATTGGATGCATACACCAGCCTATGATGACACATATGATTTTTTTGCACAATGTCCATTACCAATTTATATCATTACTAATAATGATACTTACTATGTTGAAGAAAGTATGAAAAATTTAGAATTAAAACCTAAGGGTATTATTTCTAGTGAAACGACTCATTATTATAAACCGGCTAAAGAAATGTTTGAAAAAGCATTAGAAATAACAAAATTAAATGCAAATGAAGCAGTTTATATAGGTGATAGTTTAAATAAAGATATGGAAGCAGCAAAATCAGTAGGAATGCGAGCTTTTCTCATCAGTAAAGAAAAAACAGATGATCCACAAGTGACAGTATTAGAATCATTATTAGATGTTTTTGAATATTTATAAGTTCCGTTAAGGAACTTATTTTCATAATCTGTTTGTTTTATTGAAAAATAATTTGAAATCTATATGATATATGAATAGAGGAGGATGGGAAAATGAGTATAAAAGTTATTATTATGGATGTTGATGGGACATTGACAAACACACAAAAAGTGATTACTCCAAAAACGAAAGAAGCTTTATTAAAGGCAGAAGAACAAGGAGCTATATTGGTTTTAGCATCAGGGAGACCAACATCAGGATTGTTAGATATTGCTAAAGAGTTAAAAATGGATCAACATCATGGGTTGTTAGTGTCATATAATGGTTCTAAGGTTATTGATTGTGAAACAATGGAAACATTATTTAATCAGGCATTAAGTGTTGAAGAAGGAAAAGCTGTACTTGAACATATGAAAAAATTTGAAAAGGTTCGTCCAATGATTGATAAAGGGGAATATATGTTTGTTAATAATGTATATGATAATATGATTCAATTCAATGGTGCACCGTTTGATGTTATTCAATATGAATCACGTGGTGGAAAGTTTAAGTTATGTGAAGTTGATGATTTGGCAGAGTTTGTTGATTTTGAATTGAATAAAATCTTAACAACAAGTGATCCAGAATATTTACAAGCTCATTATCAAGAAATGATGGAACCATTTAAAGAAACTTTAAGCTGTATGTTTACAGGACCATTTTATTTTGAATTTACTGCACAGGGAATTGATAAAGCCAAAGCATTAGATACTGTTTTGATTCCTAAAGGATACAAAAAAGAAGAAATGATTGCTTTTGGTGATGGGCATAATGATGCATCAATGGTACGTTATGCTGGTACTGGTGTGGCTATGGCTAATGCTGTACAAGATTTAAAAGATATTGCTGATGAAGTGACTTTGTCAAATGATGAGGATGGTATTGCTGTAACTTTAGCAAAATATATGAATTGATAATCTGGTATATTATGCCAGATTTTTTTAATTTATAATAAAAAGTACAGATTTCAAATAATAAATCATAAGAATAATTTTCTATATTTTCTTTGTTATGATAAAATAAGAATGAGGTGAATAAAGATGAAATTAGGAATTGTTGGCAGTGGAATGATTGTCAGAGATTTATTATCATTTATTGAAGAAGTGGAAGGCATTGAACTAATTCATATTTCTGGAACAAAACGTAGTGAAGAGATATTGAAAGAGATGTGTTCTTCGCATCATATGCAAAGATATTCTGTTCATTATGAAGAGTTATTAAATGATCAGGAAGTTGATACGATTTATATTGCTTTACCAAATCATTTACATTATTCTTATGCAAAATTGGCATTAGAAGCAAAGAAGAATGTTATTGTTGAAAAACCAATGACATCGCATGTTGAAGAAGCACAAGTATTAAAAAAATTAGCTTTAAAAAATCATTTGTTTTTATGGGAAGCCATTACTAATCAATATCTTCCTAATTATGCAAAAATAAAATCTTTGCTTCCTGATTTAGGAAATATAAAGATTGTTGAATGTAATTATTCACAGTATTCAAGTCGTTATAATGCTTTTTTACAAGGAGATATTTTACCAGCCTTTGATTATACAAAGTCTGGAGGAGCTTTAATGGATCTCAATATTTATAATATTCATTTTGTTGTTGGATTGTTTGGTAAACCTAAAGATGTTCAATATTATCCTAATATTGAACGAGGTATTGATACATCAGGAATTCTTATTTTAGATTATGAAACAATGAAATGTGTTTGTATTGGGGCTAAAGATTGTAAAGCACCATTATCAAATACAATTCAAGGTGATAAGGGATGTATTCAAATTCCTACACCAGTGAGTTATATTGGTTTTTTTCAACTTCTTATGAATGATGGAACAACTTGTAGAGTCGATGTTAATAAAGATGTTCATCGTATGTATGAAGAATTTAAAGCTTTTGAAAGAATGTATCAGCAACAGGATTATTTATCTTGTTATGAAATGTTAGAACATAGTTTAATTGTTATGGAAGTTCAAACGATTGCAAGAAGAAAAGCGGGAGTCATTTTTCCAGCAGATGAAGAACATTTCATGTAAAAAATCTTTCTAACCTCTTGACTATAGAGAGACTCTATAGTGTTTAATGATGATAGAAGGGAAGGAAGATTATGAAAACAAATGATGTTGAAAAAGAATTGGGGCTTTCAAAGCATACAATTCGTTATTATGAAAAAGAGGGTTTCGTTCATCCACATAGAGATGAAAATGGTTATCGTCATTATAGTGAAGAGGATTTACAGATTCTAAGAATCGTCAAGTTTTTAAGAAATCTTAATATTTCTATTGATGATGTGAAAGGAATTATGAATGGAGAATTAGATTTTCAAGAATGTTTAAGAATCAATCAGATTCATTTAGAGAAACATATAGAAGATCTAAAAGAAGTGAAAAAGACAGTTGATTATTATCAAGAGCGAGATATACCGCTTATTCCAGCACTGACACAAATCAAAGTCAAGCCATCAAAAAAGACATTAGGTTTCCAAAAAACAACAAATGCAGTTTCTTTAGGTCGAAAATTAACACGTTCGTGGGCTTTAAGAAAATTACTTTATGGTCTCATTCCATCTTTGTTTGGTGGAATCATAGGTACATTTATTTTTGATTTTGCTGGAATTGAACTATCTCAATCTTTCACAGTGCTTGTTTATATTGTCAGTATTGTATTGATAGAAAGTCTTTATATTGCATCAAATTTTCAAGTTTCGTCACTATATTTAGGGGATACAATTGACCATACAATGAATCAGTCGATTGAATTTTTAAGTGACGGGTTGCGTTATTATCGCTTTGATGGCTTTATTAGTAATCTTCGATATTTTTGGGCTGTCATATTTGGCAAAGATGATCAATTAATGCATTTTTATCGCTATGATGAAATTGCTGAAGTTATGATTGAACCTAAAAAACGCTATATGAAAATAGGCTCTCCGATTGCCTATGAAATCTATGTTCCAGATTTTTCATTTACATTTACAGAACAGCAAAATTTCTATTTTTACTGGCCATTAACGCTTGATGATGATATGCGTTTTATTGCAACGATTTTAGAAGACAAAGTTAAAAACATAAAGGATGAAGATCATCTTCTTTATGCTTTGAAAAATGGTATTCAACTTAATGATTATTTAAGCGAGAAATAAGTTTTAATGAACGCTCTACTTCCATAAGAATAGTAGGGTGTTTTTGATGTGCTTTGATTTCTAAAAGAAAATCTTTACTTTGAGGGAAGGCACTTAAACAAGTTGTGAGTTTCCAGATTATCAATTCATTATCTAAATATTGATAATAGAATTCTTTGATGAGGTTGAAATGCTTATCATTTGCCTGCTGACAATGATAGAAACATAAAAAACCAAAAGCATCAATGGCTTCTTGGAGTTGTTTTAAAGATAATTGAGGTAAAAGAGATACAAAATCCGAAAAATGCAGCATGTTCATGTGGGCTAAACTCCTTGCAATGATATCTCGTGGTAAAGGATAACTTGTTTTCAAAGAACTTTTTGATGGCATCTCATGATATTGATTGTGTCCTATTTCTCCTAAATACTGACACATTTGCTTAACATCTCCATATAGCGATAATTGTTCTTGAATTTCTATTTTGGTATAAAGGGCAGTTTCTTTTTGAAGCTGGGTTAGTAAAATATCTGTATAGTCCTCATCGTTATGATATTTTTCTGATAATAAACGAATACAGGCACTTCTGATAGAAGGTGAAGAATGCATCTGTTGAATCAATTCATGTTTAGAAAGACATTGTAATTGTTTCAATTCATCAATATCTATTTGTCCACGAGCTTTACGTTTGTCAGGGCTACTTTTCATATGAATGATTTCATCCTTTCTAAAGATTTGTTATTTAACAATATCATAACTGATTGATTGTTGAAAAGCAATGATGAGTGACTATCTTAATATTAAATATAAAAGATAATTTTATATTTCCAGGGAAATAAGCAGAAAATACTCCTTTCCATATTTTCACATGAATATATGATAAACATATCAAAGTATGTATTTATAATATAGCAAGGTGATGGTATGGAATTTGAAGAAATGTTAAAAGATTTGAAAATGAATTGGGAATTTATGCAGCCATATCGTAGTGCTATTCAGATTGTGAAAACGAAACTGGAAAGTATTGATGATGAATTGAAGTGTGAGAATGGGGATAGTCCAATTCATAATATTCAATCAAGAATAAAAACACCGGATAGTATTTTAGAAAAAATGGCAAGAAAAGGTTATTCTATAGATAAAAAAGGATTCTATCAATTAAATGATATTGCTGGATTGAGAGTTGTTTGTCATTATATTAATGATATTCAATATGTGTCTCAATTATTAATTATGCATGAAGATATACAACTCGTTAAAAAAGAAAATTATATTGATTATCCTAAAGAAAGTGGCTATCGTTCTCTTCATCTTGTTGTCCGTGTTCAGATTTATTTAAAAAATGGGAAAGTCAGTATTCCAGTAGAGATTCAATTACGTACAATTGCAATGGATTGTTGGGCAAGTTTAGAACATGAACTTTATTACAAAAATCATCATTGTGAAAATGAAGAGGTCAGCAGTCAACTTAAGGAATGTGCGATTGAGATTGCGAAAATAGATGAAAAAATGCAAAAAATATATCAACAACTCCATAATAAAATATAGTTGTTGACATAAAAATTTGAATGACTTATGGTAAAGATAGGTTAGCGCTAACTCTCGAAAAAAGAATAAAGGAGAGTTGTAAAAATGTATCATTCAAGATGGAAAGAAACTCATTATCAGGCTGGGTTTCAATATGGAAACAGGTTATTAAAAAATGGTGTTGTCTTGTTACAACAAATGAAAGTTTCAAAAGAAAGAGAAGAGTATGCAATTCAATGTATACCTATTTATAAGAAGCATTATCCAGAAATTCTTCAAGAGATAAAAGGGATGGCTGATGGTATGCATGTTTCTTTTATGACGATTGCAAGTTTTTTGTTAAGTATGTATGCATATACATATGATACACATTGTTCATGTATTGCTATTTCTTCACCACAATGTTTGCTGTTAGGCAGAAATAGTGATTTTCTTGTGGATATCGAAAAACTTTGTGATAGTCCTTACTATCAATTAGATGGCACATATGCATTTATAGGTCATACAACAGCATGGAGTGAAATGGAAGATGGTGTGAATGAGTGGGGATTGGCAGTAGGATTGACTTTGTTGTATCCGACGCATATCCTACCTGGAATCAATGCAGGAATGCTTGTGAGATATCTACTGGAAAAATGTCAAACAACAAAAGAAGCAATACAAGCATTAAAAAGATTACCAATTGGTTCTGCTCAAACTATTACATTAGCAGATAAAACAGGTGAAATAGCAGTTGTTGAATGTAATTGTGATTGTCTCATTGTAAGATGGCCTCAAAAAGGTATTATTTTTACGACGAATCACTATATATCTCAAGAATTACAATCATATCAGTATCAATGTGAGGACGATATTCATTCACATGAAAGATATCAGACGCTTGAATCTTTTGTGAAAATAAAAAATAATGAAAAAATCGAAAATGTGCAGGCGTTATTGTCTGGAAAGTATGGCTTTATGTGTCAGTATGATAGAAAAAAAGGAATGGATACAATATGGTCATGTGTTTATGATTTAAAGGATTTTGAAATTATGAGAGTAGAAGGAAATCCGAGTCGGAAGAAGTATCAAATTGATAAACGACTGCATTTTCAAAAATAGTGATGAGAAGATGACTTTGCTTTTGTATATTCATGAAATTTATGCTAGAATAGGTCAGGAAGGTGATAAACATGATGAGAATTGGGCAATCTATAGATATTCACCAGTTAGTAGAAGGACGTAAGTTGATTCTTGGTGGTGTGGAGATACCTTATACATTGGGATTAAAAGGTCATAGTGATGCGGATGTCTTGTTACATGCAATTATTGAAAGTATTATTGGAGCAATGGGATTAGGTGATATTGGAAAACATTTTCCGGATACTGATCCTCAATATAAAGGGATTTCTTCAATGATCCTTTTGGAACATACTTATCAATTGATGAAACAAGAAGGATATACAATTGGAAATATTGATAGCATTATCATGTGTGAAGAGCCTAAAATGGCACCTCATATTATGAAGATGCGAGAAAATGTTGCTCGTGTTTTACATTGTGATATCACACAAGTGAATATTAAAGCAACACGTGGAGAGAAACTCGGCTTTGTGGGAAGAAAAGAAGGTATTGTTTCTCAAAGTGTTGTACTATTAAATAAGGAAGGATAAATTATGGATAGAGTAAGAGTCAGATATGCACCAAGTCCAACTGGACATTTACATATTGGTGGTGCAAGAACAGCATTGTTTAATTATTTATTTGCTAAACACCATGGTGGAGATTTCATTTTCAGATTGGAAGATACTGATATTGAAAGAAATATTGAAGGTGGAGAAGCAAGTCAGTTAGAAAATTTAGAATGGTTAGGAATTATCCCTGATGAATCTCCTTTAAAACCAAATCCTCAATATGCTCCATATAGACAAATGGAAAGATTAGATATTTATAAAAAATATACCGATATCTTATTAGAAAAAGGTTATGCTTATAAATGTTTTTGTACATCAGAAGAATTAGATGCGGAACATGAAAGACAAGTAGCTGCTGGAAAAGCACCTAAATATAATCGTAAATGTTGTGATTTAACACCAGAACAAGTCAAAGCAAATGAAGAAGCTGGAATGCCTTATACAATTAGAGTGAAAGTTCCTGAAGGAAAAACTTATGAATTTGAAGATATGATTAGAGGACATGTGTCTTTTGAATCTGAAGATATTGGAGACTGGGTTTTAGTTAAAGCGAATGGGATACCAACTTATAATTATGCAGTTGTGATTGATGATCATTCTATGGATATTACACATGTCTTTAGAGGTGAGGAACATTTAAGCAATACACCAAAACAATTGATGATTTATGATATGTTAGGGTGGATTGCACCAACTTATGGACATATGACATTAATTGTTAATGAAGAAAGAAAGAAACTTTCTAAACGTGATGAATCAATTATGCAGTTTATTTCTCAATATAAAGAAGATGGTTATTTACCAGATGCTATGTTTAACTTTATGGCATTGTTAGGATGGTCTCCAGAAGGCGAACAAGAAATTTTTAATCATGATGAATTGATTAAAGAATTTAGTGAAAAACGTTTATCTAAATCACCATCTATGTTTGATAAAGATAAATTAAAATGGGTGAATAACCGATATATTAAAGAGAGATCTTTAGATGAAGTTGTTGATTTATGTTTACCATTTTTAAAAGAAGCATATGATTTATCACAACATGATGATCAATGGGTAAGAGATTTAATTGCAGTTTATCATGATCAGTTATCATATGGTAAAGAAATTGTTGAACTTGTTTCTCTTTTCTTTGAAGATGAATTACATTTGGATGATGAAGCCAAAGAATTTATGAAAGATGAATCTATTCCTCAGACATTAAAAGTATTTAAAGAAAAAATAATGGAGTTAGAAGATTTCACAAAAGAGAATATTCAAGCTTGTATCAAAGCAACTCAAAAAGAAGCAAAAGTCAAAGGGAAAATGCTTTATATGCCAATTCGTATTGCGACTACAGGTATTATGCATGGTCCAGACTTGGCAAGTTCAATTATGTTACTTGGTAAAGAAAAAGTAATCGCAAGATTAGAAGGATAGAAATATCCTTTTTACTTAGAATATGAAGTTTTGTTTTGAATTCATTTGGGGTTAATAATTCATTGATAAAATATTAACGAAAGATTTTTATGAAGCAGATAAATAACATACTTTTATTATAAAAGTATGTTATTTTTTAAAATCTATGACAAAAAAATGATAATGTGACACAAAGATTTCACATTTCGATGGTATAATAATAATCGGAGGTGAATATCATGCAAAATAAAATCATTGTTTCTGTATTAAGTTTATTTGTTTTGGTAGATGCAATATTAATTTATTTAGCCATGACAATTTCACCAATTAAATTAAAAAGAAATACCTTTGTGTATCAATATGGAGAAGAAATACCAGTGAATGTTGAAGAATATGTAACTGCAAATCCTTCAGTGTTAGAAAGTGTAAAGTTAGATTTGTCTGGAGTATCTAAAGAAGTGGGAACATATCAGGCTTCTATTGAATATTTTGGTGAAAAGCAGACATTTGAAATTCAGGTTATTGATACGATTAAACCAAAAGTTCAATTAAAGAGTGTTCAATTAAATATAGAAGTTGGAAAAACAATTTATGCCAAAGATTTGATTAAGAAGATAGAAGATCAATCACATACAACTGTTTATTTTTATGAAGAAAAAACAAAACAGAAATCTAAATCAAAAACATATACTGAACCTGGATCACATGTGGAAAAAATTATTGTTGAGGATGATCATGGAAATCAGTCTTCAGCTTTACGGGTAAAGATCGTTGTAGAAAACAATAAGGTTTTACCAATAATTACAGGGGCTAATGATATTGAAATACATGTTGGTGATGAAATTGATTTAAAGAAAGGTGTAAAGGCCACTGATGATATTGAGGGAGATATTACTTTTAGAATGATTATAAGTGGAACTGTTAATAATCAAGAACCAGGAGTTTATCAGATTACTTATTCAGTGAGTGATAATGCAGGTAATATTGGAAAAACAATAAGAAAGGTAACTGTTATAGAAAATGATAACTAATATATATTTATTAATTTGTGCTGGGCTATTTATTTATATTAATTTTATCAATCAGGAGGATAAATATGATTGTGCAATGAAGTTAGGAGCGTTTTATCCTCCTGATATTCATGAAAGAAAGCAATATTGGCGTTTTGTGACTTGTCATTTTATTCATGTAGACTTCTTTCATTTCTTAATGAATGGCTATGCTTTGTATCAATTGGGACATTTTTTTGAAAGTTTATTAGGACCAGTTGAATATTTGTATTTGATATTGATATCAATGTTTTTAAGTTCGCTATTGTGTTATAGTGCTTCGCAGATATCAGATCGTTATTACTATACAATGACGATTGGAGCAAGTGGCGTTGTCTATGGTTTCTTTGGAGCTATCATTGCTTTAGGGTTATTTGTGGGTGGACCATTCATGTCTTTGTTACAGCAATTTATGAGTGTTATTGTTATTAATTTGTTATATACATTAATGAATAGACAGATTTCTAAAACAGGACATCTTGGTGGATTAATTGGAGGAATTGTTGGGATTGTTATTTTACTGGCAATTCAGATGGTATGAGATTGCTCATTGATGGTGATGCTTGCCCTGATAAGTTGGCAATTAAAGCACTCGCAATAAAATATCAGATAGAAATGATTGTATATATTGATTATGCTCATGTTTTAGAGGATGATTATTATCAGGTTGTGGAATGTGAAATAGCAAGAGACAGTGTTGATATGCGAATTGTTAGTGATGTTCAACCAGGAGATTTAGTGATTACACAAGATTATGGATTGGCTGGTTTACTGCTAGGAAAACGTGCGATTGTGTTGCATATGAGTGGAATGCTGATTAATGATCAAAATATTGATTTGTTGTTGTCAACACGCTATATCTCAGCAAAAGAAAGAAAAAGTGGGAAACATGTGAGAGGGCCAGCAAAGAGAACTTCTCAAATACGTGAAAAGTTCTTAAATAATCTTGAAGAAATATTAAAAAAGGCTGTTCAACAAGGAAATGAATAGCTTTTTTTGTCACAAAATAATATATTCACATTGACTTTATAGGACAAATGTGAGTATGATAAGAACACAAAGGCAAAACTATCGAAAGGTAGTGACGCAAAACTATAGGGCCTGTTTTCATATGGCAGCCAGTTGCAAAAAATAGTCTTGAAAATTCATGTTTTGAATCTTTTTTCATGATGATTTTGCATACTGGTGGATTTTACGAGTATGCTTTTTTGTTGAGATAAAGGAGATGAGAAGATTGAAGAAAATATTATCTATAATAATGGTGAGTTTAATACTTTTGACAATTCATATAAGTCCTTTATCTGCTAAAACAACAGTAAAAGTTGCTTATCCCATTCAAAATGGAATGTCAGAAATTAATGATGGAAATGTTTACTCTGGATATACTTATGACTATTTAAATGAGTTGGAACGTTTTACTCATTTTAAATTTGAATATGTCGCTTTAGAAGGTGATGAAAATGAACAAATTATATCGGCCATGGAGAAAGTTCAAAATGGGGAATTAGATATGATGGGTGGTTTAATTTATGATGAGTCATTAACATCGATGTATGATTATACTTCAACCAATTATGGTATGGGAAATATGGCATTGTATGTTTTATCTAATAATGCCAATATTAATGATACAAATATTTATTCACTCAAGTCACTGGATGTTGGTATTGTCAGTTCAAAACAACAAGAGAATGTGAAATTAAAAGAATTTGGAGATATGAATGGTATTAGTATTAAACAGCATTTTTATGAAACAAGTGTTGAGTTGCTGAAAGATTTAGATGACCAAAAGATAGAGGCGGCAGCTATTTCTGAACAGGCTAATATTGTTGGAAATTATCGTGTTGTTGCGACGTTTTCACCACGACCTTTTTACTTTGTGACAACAAAAGGAAAGTCGGATATTATTTCTGAAATGAATGAAGCTATGACAGCTTTGAATAAAGAACAGCCTTCATTTATGAGTGAATTACATGATAAATACTTTTCTCTTCGTAATGATCACTTTATATTAACAGATAGTGAAAAAGAATATGTTAAAAATCATCCTGAGATAGAGGTCGCTATATTGGGTGGTAAAGCACCTTTTCAATCCAAAGATAGTCGAGGGAATATTGTTGGGATTACAATTGATTTATTAGATTATATTGGAGAATTAAGTGGGATTAAGTTTAAATATAACTATACTGAATCTTATGATGAGTATTTAACAATGTTAGAAGATCATCAAAATCTTATTGCTGGAGCTGTTACAACTCCTTATTATGAAAGTCATAATCAGTTTTCTTTATCAAAATCTTTTGTAAATTCTAATGTTGAAATTATTATGACAAAAGGATTGGATGCAAGTGAAGTTATAGGTAAGAGATTGGCGATACCAAAAGGAACAGATTTTTCAAATAAGTATCAGGGAGAAATTGTTTATTATGATACAGCACATGACTGTTTTAATGCTGTGGATAAGGGATTAGCCGATTATGCTTATTTAGCGAGTCATGTTGCAATATATTATAATAGTACATTTTCGTTTGAAAATGTAACAATGATTCCTCAGTCTGAAGGACATAATACGAAAAATTGTATTGCTGTTAGAAAAGATGATGATATTTCTTTAATGAGTATTATTAATAAAGGAATAGATACAGCTTCATTTTCAGAAATACAATCCATTGTATTTAAAAATGCAACCTATGCTAAAGAGGATCTTACTTTTGTAAATTATATTCAGAATAATCCAGCTCCATTTATAAGCATTGTTGTTGTATTAAGTGGAATTTATTTCTTTTCTAGATATTATACTAATAAAAAGAATAATGAAAAGGTTCTTAAGGAATTGAATCGTTTTCAACAAATTAGTGATTTATCAGGAGATTGTTTTATAGAATATAATGTAGCAAAAGATATGCTTACATTGAGTGGTGGAGCAGCAAAATTATTATGTAATCAAAAAAATATTGAAAATTATATTCAAAAGGAATATGCAGGCTCAGAAAAAATTAAATCGGTTTTAGAGAATAAACGCACATATAATGAAGAAGTTATGGTGAAATTGCTAGATGAAACAAGTCGTTGGCAAAGAGTGTTCTTACAACCAATATTTGATGAAAAGGATCAATTGACTTATATTATTGGAAAGATTACTGATATTCAATCACAAAAAGAAGAACAGTTACAATGGAAAGAACTTGCAAGAAAAGATAGTTTAACAAAAATTTATAATTCAGCTACATGTCGTGAACTTATTAGTGAATATTTAGAAAGTCAAACAACAAATAGAGTTGCATTTATCATATTGGATATAGATAATTTTAAAGGGATTAATGATAACTTTGGACATTTTTATGGAGATCAAATTTTACAAAACTTAGTTTCAATTATTCTTCAAATTACATCATCAACAGATGTGGTGGGAAGAGTTGGTGGAGATGAGTTTATCATTGTTCTTAAGAATCCTCAGAGTGAGGAATGGGTTATTGAATATTGTCAAAAACTCAGAAATATTGTTCATGAGAATTTGATTGGTGAAGATAGAAAACCAATGACAATAAGTATGGGAATTGCTTTTTCACAAGAACATCAAACATATGATGAAATATATCAAAATGCTGATAAAGCATTATATGCTGTTAAAAAATCTGGTCGTAATAATTATCGATTTATCAATACACTTAAAAAGAGCGATTAATTCGCTCTTTTATTGACCACTTTTACCATAATTTTTTAAAACTCTAGCACTTGGATCACTGACATTACAACCATCCCATTCCTTATTAGGCATCCAAAAGTCTTTAATCCATTTGGCTTGACCTGGATAAAATTCTTCAAATATATCACGATACAATAAAGATTCCTTTGTATATGGAGGACAATAAGCATATTTATCTTTTGCTTTTAAAACATCTTCATCAGTATATATAGTTTCAGCATATTCTTTTAAATAATCAACCATGGAATGACCTACAGCATCACTAAACGCCGCTTTTTCACGCATTAAAATATCATCAGGTAAATAATCCAGTCCTTCAAAAGCATGTCTTAAAAGATATTTTCCTTTATTATAAGTATTCATTTTCTTGTTTGGGTCAATTGCCATTGCATAATTGACAAAATCAATATCAGCAAAAGGCACACGTCCTTCTAAAGCGTTGGCTGATATACAACGATCAGCTCTTAAAACATCATACATATAGAGTTCTTGTATACGTTTTTGTGATTCTTTTTGAAAAGAGGAAGCATCAGGAGCAAAATCTGTATACTTATAACCAAAAAGTTCATCAGAAACCTCACCAGTAAGAATCACTTTTAAATTTGTATGTTCATGAATATATTGGCACAATAGAAACATACCAATGCTAGCACGAATGGTTGTAATGTCCCATGTTTCTAAAGTATAAATGACTTTTCTTAAATGATTTAATACATCTTCCTTACGCATAATAATTTCAGTGTGGTCTGTATGCAAATAGTCAGCAACCTGTCTAGCATATTTGAGATCAATCGGATCAGTTTCCATACCAATCGCAAACGTTTGAATCGGTTTTTTGGACATACGGCTAGCGATAGCACAAACTAATGATGAATCTAAGCCACCACTTAATAAAAAACCAATAGGGGCATCAGACTGTAATCTTTTTTTAACAGCTTTTTCTAATTTGCTACGTAAACAAAAAGCAATTTCCTCAATACTATCCATATGAATCATTTTGACATCACTTAAATCATTATAACAAATAAATTCTCCATTACTATAATAATGTCCAGGTGGAAATGGCATAATATCATCACATATATCAACTAAAGCCTTAGCTTCAGAAGCAAAACAAATGACATGTTCTTGATGACTATAGCCATAAAACATAGGACGAATTCCCATTGGATCACGAGCAGCTAAGATTTGTTTGGTTTGGTTATCATACATAACAAAAGCAAATTCTCCATCTAGCATTCTGACCATTGTATCTATACCATATTTTAAATAGAGTGGTAATAGAATTTCACAATCACTACCACTATGACAAATATAATCATTATAAAGATTTTCCTTTAAAGCAGGATAATTATAAATTTCCCCATTACACACCACAATATTATCCAGGTATTGAAAAGGCTGCATCCCTCGTTTTGATAAATCCATTATTGAAAGTCGATTAAATCCCCATGTCCTACCAAAAGCATAATAACTTTCAGATGCATCAGGACCACGATTACTTATCTTCTTCAATGATAAATCAAAAGCTTCTAAAGACAATTCTTGTCCATTCATAACTAAAAAACCACACATATATCATTTCTCCCTTCTTTTGACAAAAAAACTCGCCACAATGTGCGAGTATCTGTCCAGTATAATTCATAAAATCATGAAGTTACATGGTACGGAAAATACTTCTGTGAGTACTCGATACCCGTCAGCCGTAACGTAACTGAAAACGATCTAGCCTACTTCTTTCGTTTCGGTAGACAGCTCCAAGGTGTTCTTCATCATAAACTTCATCACTGGACTTGCACCATCTTCCAGTTCGCTGGGACTTCTGTTTAAGATTACTCTCCTTATCGTAGCCTTTATGAATTGTTACTAGTATATAATAATTTTTTATTAATTGCAATAATAAATTTTAATTGTTTTGATAATTTTTGAATAAATGATGATCTTTCCATTGCTCCTTGATTGCTTGACTCTGTTTATCAAGATGAAGATGACAATAAACAACATATAATTGATATTGAAGAATAGGCTTTATCATTTCATGCTGTAATTCATTTTGATGAGATTGTATATAATCGAGAAACTCCTGCCATTTTTCTTGCTGAAACAACTCTTCCATAGTTATTCTTAATAAAATAGTTTGTGTTGTCTTACTCTTTTGAATACGTGGATGAGATTCAATAATATGCAGTAATTGTGTTTTATGATAAGTCGCATCTAAATTTAAATGACTGGCATAAATAAAACAATGATAATGATACATTTGTAAAAGGGCAGGTTTTTTAATCATCTTATGACAATCAAGAAAATGTAAATAATCATAGCCTTCTTGAAAATAACCCAAATTCCCTAAAGCAGCACCAACATTCATTATATCAATCAAATTCAATGAGTTTGGTTTACCTCTTTGATATCCAGATAAAAGATAAATTAAGTATAAATAACTAACAGAATCCTTTAACACTGTTTGATTGAACTTACGATAATGATGAATAGCTATGACTATAGATTCAAAGAAGTAAATGAAAATTGCAGCAATAACATAAATAAAAATATTAATTGATTGAAAACTTTTCCATTGATGTGTATTAAAATCATAACGTACTTGAGAGACATTAAATAATAAACTGTAAATAAGAAATACAGCTAATAATATAGAAATATAAGTTAATAATCTTTCTATCAGTAAATATTTATGAAATTTATCAGTTGAAGTTTGTTTTTTTAAATCTGACAAGTCAATTGAAGGGATAATATGCTCATCTAAATAATGATGAATAAGTGTTGCTTTTTTATTTGGAAGTAAAAAGTTAATAACAAAAATAATGAGACATATAAAGATAGGGAGAATCGGGAAAAAGATATAGAAGAAACTATAAGTGACAGCATTTTTGATATGCATTGAGGTATAGAGTTGAAATAAATAACACATAAATATTATTAAGAAACATAGGATACTATAGAGTATAATAAGAGATTTGTTTTTCATATAATGGCTCCTTTTTCTTAATATTATACGTTATACATATCATAAATATAAATAAAAATAATGTGTGAAATATTCAAAAGAAAATGTTGATCATATAAGAAATTCAATGTTATATAAATCAAAAAACATCAGTTAACTGATGTTTTTTGATAAAGTGTTTTATGAGAACGATAATAAAATTGAATAGCAATGATTAAGATAAAGCATTCGCTAATAGGAAATGAAATCCAAACCCCATTTAAATGAAAGAGAATAGATAATCCAATAACGAGAGGAATAATGATAACGCCCCCTCTTAAAATTGATAATACAAATGACTTCTTCATTTGTTCTGTTGAAGCAAAGAAAGTAATCATGACCATATTGATTCCGGCAAAAAAGAATCCAGCAAAATAAAGTGGTAAACCGTTTTGAGCAATTTGCGCCATAATTATATTATTTTCACTATTAAAAATAGCAACAATAAATTGTGGGAAACAAAGCATACATACATAAATCATTGTAGAAACAATAAGTGATGTCACAATCGCATAACCAAAATAAGCATGTGTTAATTCAGTATTTCTTTGACCATGACTTTGACTCAATAATGGCTGAATTCCTTGCGCAATACCTGTATAGAGAGCAGTGACAACTAAGGCAAGATTACTGATAATGCCATAACTTGCTACAGCGATATTACCACCAATAGATAAAATGACCATATTAAATACAAATACAATAATACCACCTGATAATTCAGTGACAAATGTAGATATACCAATAGTGATTATTTTCCATATATAATATATTTTCAAACGTACATTGGTAAAATGAAAATGATTTTGTTTCCATAAGACATGTAAACTACAAATACATAAAGCAACAATAGGTGAGAATCCTGTTGCTAAAGCAGCACCAAACATTCCTAACTGACAAGGGAAAACAAGAATATAATCAAAGACAATATTAAAAAGTGTTCCAGTCAGCATAGCAAAACTTGCCAAACGAGGATTGTTGTCGTTTCTGACAAAAGTGACTATAATTTGTTGAATAATGAAAAATGGTGTAAACAGTATAAAAGTACGTAAATATGTTGAAGCTATTTCAATAACTTCAAAATCAGCTCCCATAAAATACATAATTTGTTTTGCAAAAACAAAACCTAATATTGTTATTGGAATAGAAATCAGAAATCCTAATTTCATAGCTGTTGTAAAATAAGCAGAGGCTTCTTGATCTCTTTGTTGTACTTTGAGAATTGAAAAACGTGTAGCACTTCCAACACCAATTAATAATCCTAAACCAGAAATAATTGAATAGAGTGGTAAAATAAGATTTAAAGCAGTGAGGCCTATACTTCCCACACCATTAGCGATAAACAATGTATCAGCTAATATATAACATGACAACCCCACCATACTTAACATATTAAAACTAACATATTTGATAAATACTAATTTTCTTTCCATAATCCACCTCCCTGTGATATCATAGACTATAGGGTAACACTATAGTCAAGGAGAATTTTTATGTCACAATATTATCAAACTTATTACACTACAGGAGAATTTGCTAAACTTTGTCATACAACTAAAGAAACATTATTTCATTATGATTCAATTGGTTTATTAAAACCTAAAATTGTTAAGGAAAATGGTTATCGATATTATCTTTCATCACAATATTTTGAATTTGATCTGATTAAAGTTTTGCAGGAAGTTAAAATGTCTTTAAAAGAAATTAAGGCATTTATGATTCAAAGAAATAGTGAAAATTTTGTGAATACATTAAATGAGAAATATTTACAATTAGAAGAAGAGAAAAAAAGAATTGAAGAGATGCAGTATCGTATTCAACAGGCTATTTCTATGACAAAATATGGAGTAGAGACTAAACATATGGTGCCTTTTTTACAAGAATGTTTGGAAGAGCATCTTTTAACGATCACATTACCTGATCACTATATGAGTGATCGGGAGATGATGGGATATATGAGTCAGCAGTTGGAGTACTGTGCACAACATCGTTTAACGGAAGAATTACCACTAGGAACAATTATTTATCATGATCAATTTTTAAAAAGGGACTATCATGAGAATATGTATTTTTTAAAATTAAGACAACCATTTGATGACATTCATTATGTTATGAAACCAAAAGGATTGTATGCTACTATTTTACATGCTGGTTTCTATGATACGATAGATGAATCTTTTGAAAAACTGTTTGAATTTGTGGAACAAGAAGGGTATCAAATGATAGGAAATGCTTATGAATATGAAATTCATAATTATTTTACAGTTCAAGATACAGATGAATATCTGATTTCATTGTCTATTCAGGTTGAGAAAGCGTAGACAAAAACAAGAAAATCATATAATATGGTAAAAAAGTGGAGGTAAGTTATGAAATATAAATTAGTTGCATTGGATTTAGATGGAACATTAAAAAATGCTAACAATGAGATTACTGAAAAGACAAAGAAAGCATTAATTGAAATTCAAAAACAAGGTGTGAAAATTGTTTTGGCTTCAGGACGTCCAACTCCTGGTTTGCGTCATGAAGCAGAAGAGTTAGAATTAAAAAAATATGGTGGATATATTTTATCATTTAATGGAGCAAGAGTCGTTGATGTGAAAACAGGAGAGACAGTCTATGAACAAACATTAACAATTGATGAAGCAAAAAAAGCTTATGATCGTTCAAAAGAGTTTCATCTTGCTTGTATGACATATAAGGATGATGTGATTTTAACTGAAGATATTGATGATGAATATGTTTGTGTTGAAGCGAAAATTAATGATATTCAAAAGGAAAAAGTCAATGATTTTAAGAAATGTTTAAATGATCCTATTCATAAGGTTTTATTAACTGGACAACCAGATTATGTAGGAAGTATTGAAAATGAATTTAAACAACCATTCGGAGATTCTTTAAGTATTTATCGAAGTGCACCTTTCTTTATTGAAATTATGGCTAAAGGCATTGACAAGGCAGCTTCGCTTGATAGACTTGCTCAATTGTTAGGGATTAAGCAAGAAGAGGTAATGGCATTTGGTGATGGGTATAATGACTTAAGTATGATTGAATATGCAGGTTTAGGTGTAGCAATGGAGAATGCTGTTGATGGTGTTAAAGAACGTGCTAATTGTATTACAAAATCTAATAATGATGATGGAATAGCCTATATTTTATCTCAAGAATATGAAGGAGTGGATTTTTAGTGTTGCCAAATGATCCAGCTATGTTATTGAGTTATGTGAATATGAAATTAAGAGATCAGTATCAATCACTTGAAGATATGTGTGATGATTTAGATGTTTCTATGTCTGAAATTGTGGAAAAACTAAAAAGCATAGACTATATTTACGATAATGAAAAAAATCAATTCAAATAATTTATTGTTTGTGCTATAATTGGGGAAAATAAGTGGAGGAAATGAATATGTTAAAATTAGAGCAGTTTCAAGAAGCAAAAAAGAGAGTCGATGAAGTCATTATTCCCACTCCCTTAATATATAGTGAAGCTTTTTCAAAAGAATGTAAGAACGAAGTTTATATTAAACCAGAAAATCTGCAAAGAACTGGCGCTTTTAAAATCAGAGGGGCATATAATAAGATTGTAAAAATGAATGATGAAGCAAAGAAAAAAGGTTTGATTGCTTCATCAGCTGGGAATCATGCTCAGGGGGTTGCATATGCTGCCCACAAATTAGGTGTTAAAGCAACAATTGTTATGCCTAAGCATACGCCATTAATTAAGGTTGAAGCAACCCAGTCGCATGGAGCGGAAGTTGTTTTGGCTGGTGAAGTTTATGATGATTCTTATAATGCCGCTTGTAAGTTACAAAAAGAAAATGGATATACATTTGTTCATCCTTTCAATGATGAAGATGTCATTGAAGGACAAGGAACAATTGCTTTGGAAATTTTAGAAGAATTACCAAACGCTGATATTATTTTAGTACCTGTTGGTGGAGGTGGATTGATTTCTGGAATTGCCTGTGCAGCAAAAGCTATCAAACCAACTATCAAGATTATTGGAGTAGAGCCAGAAGGTGCAGCAAGTGCTTTGGCGGCTATTAACGAAGATCAGGTTGTGGCTTTAAAAGAAGCTGTGACGATTGCTGATGGTACAGCTGTTAAACAAATTGGAGAAATTACTTTTGATTATATTAAAGAGTATGTTGATGGGATTATAACAGTCTCTGATTATGAATTGATGGATGCATTTTTATTGCTGGTAGAAAAGCATAAATTGGTTGCTGAAAATTCAGGTATTTTATCTTTGGCTGCATTGTCAAAATTAAATGAAAAAAATAAGAAAGTTGTGTCTTTAATCAGTGGTGGAAATATTGATGTGATGACAATTTCATCAATGATTAATAAGGGGCTTATTGCAAGAGGTAGAATCTTTACTTTTTCTGTCCAATTACCAGATAAGCCAGGGCAATTGGAATATGTTGCTAAAATTTTAGCACAATGTAATGCTAATGTTATTGGAGTTGATCATAATCAGTTTAAGAATTTTGCTCGTTTTTCAGAAGTGGAATTACGTGTGACTTGTGAAACGAATGGAGAAAGTCATATTCAAAAAATTATTGATACTTTTAATGATGTCGGATATACAATTACAAGAATCAATTAAGGAACGAAAGTTCCTTTTTTTTGTAAGAAAAAAAGAAAAATGAACTTTTTTTGTGTATATATAAGTATAGGGATCTTTTGAATAAATATTTACTTTAAGCAATTATTATGGTATATTGTTATTAGATTCCTTATATCAATATAAGGAGGTTATGTAATGAGTTTTTTGATTTGCGAAAACAGTACTGATTATCTTGATTCTATTGCCAGACTGAGACTGATGGATGATGACTTCATGAGGATTGTCTTTAAGGATGAGGATGTTGTCAGACAGTTTCTTGAAATTATCCTTGAAAGGAAAGTTGATATCATTGAATGTCATGCTCAGTATGATATCAATAATATACTGGGAAGAGCGATCAGTATTGATGTGCTGGTTAAGGATGGTGATGACTATATCAACATTGAAGTACAGAGAGATACCAAAGGAGCACATCCTNAAAAGAGCGAGGTTTCATGGAAGTCTGATAGATGCGAATACATCGTTTCCCAATGAACAATGGGATAAGCTGCCTAATGTCATCATTATCTTTATAACTGAGACAGATGTATTGGGATATGGATTGCCAATCTATCATAGTCATTGTAGAATTGATGAAAACAATCAGATGTTTGAAGAAGGAAGAGAAATTATCTATGTGAATGCAAGCATTCAGGAGGACACGGCACTAGGGAGATTAATGCATGATATGTTCTGTACTGATTCAAGAGATATGCACTATGAGTTTCTAAGAAAGAGAGTAAGCTATTACAAAGAAAACGAAGGAGGGAAACAAGAGATGTGTGAGATATGGGAAGAAATCAAAAATAAAGGAAAACTTGAGGGCTTACGTGAAGGCGAAACCATTGGAAAGCAAGCTGGATTGGCTGAAGGAAAAATCCTTGGTAGACAACAAGGCGTGATTGAAGAAAGGATTAATTCAATAAAGAAATTAATGAGAAAAAATGGTTATACACTAGAAGAGGCATTAGATTTCTTAGATATCCCCAAAGAGGAACGTTCTACGTACATAGGAATATTCACTTCATAATGAGAAAGGACAAATTGGTTTTGTCCTTTTCTTGAATCGTGAGATTTGAGTTCTTTATAAATATATACAAAATTCTAAATTTTACATTTTTTTCTTGAATAATATCTATATATCTACTATACTATATAGGAATAAGGAAGGAATGAGGAATAATGACAAATATTTCTATGTTTAGAGATGATGTATATAACAATGAAGTTGTAAAAGTTCCTTTTTCTAATTTTTTATATTTCTATTATTAGGCATATCATTTTATTTGATATGTTTTTTTGTGTGAAAGTGAATAGAGAGAAAGTGGAGGAAAAAATATGCCAAAAAGAGAAGACATTAATACAGTATTAGTGATTGGTTCTGGACCGATTATTATTGGACAAGCTTGTGAGTTTGATTATTCTGGAACACAAGCGTGTAAAGCTTTACGTAATTTAGGGTATAAGATTGTATTGGTTAATTCAAATCCAGCAACAATCATGACTGATCCTGAAACAGCTGATGTCACTTATATTGAACCATTAAATTTAGAAAGATTAACACAAATTATTGAAAAAGAAAGACCAGATGCCTTGTTGCCTAACTTGGGTGGACAATCTGCATTAAACTTATGTTCTGAATTAAATGAAGCAGGTATATTAGAAAAATATAATGTACAAGTTTTAGGTGTTCAAGTTGATGCAATTGAAAGAGGCGAAGACCGTTTAGAATTCAAGAAAGAAATGAATAAACTTGGCATTGAAATGGCAAGAAGTGAAATTGCACATACAGTTGACCATGCATTAGAAATTGCTGAAGAGTTAGGATATCCTGTTGTTGTAAGACCAGCTTATACAATGGGTGGTGCTGGTGGAGGACTTGTTTACAATGTTGAAGAATTGAAAACAGTTTGTTCTCGTGGTTTACAAGCCAGTATGGTTCACCAATGTTTGATTGAGGAATCTATCTTAGGTTGGGAAGAACTTGAAGTTGAAGTTGTTAGAGATGCAAAAGGAAATATGATTACTGTATGTTTCATTGAAAATATTGATCCTTTAGGAGTTCATACAGGAGATTCTTTCTGTAGTGCACCAATGTTGACAATTTCTCAAGAAGTTCAAGATCGTTTAAAAGATCAGGCATTTAGAATTGTTGAATCAGTAGGAGTTATTGGTGGAACAAATGTACAATTTGCTCATGATCCAGTTACAGATAGAATTGCAGTTATTGAAATAAATCCAAGAACTTCACGTTCTTCTGCTTTAGCATCTAAAGCAACAGGTTTCCCAATTGCCCTTGTTTCAGCAATGTTGGCAGCTGGTTTAACATTAGATGAAATTGAATGTGGAAAATATGGAACTTTGGATAAATATGTACCTGATGGAGAATATGTTGTCATTAAGTTTGCAAGATGGGCTTTTGAAAAATTCAAAGGTGCTGAAGATAAACTTGGAACACAAATGAAAGCAGTAGGAGAAGTCATGAGCATTGGTAAGACTTATAAAGAAGCTTTCCAAAAAGCTATTCGTTCTCTTGAAATTGGTCAATATGGATTAGGATATGCAAAAAACTTTAATGAATTATCTAAAGATGAATTATTAAAGATGTTGACTGTACCAACAAGTCAAAGACAATTTATTATGTATGAAGCATTAAGAAAAGGTGCAACTGTTGATGAATTGTTTGAATTAACACAAATTAAACATTATTTCATTGAACAAATGAAAGAGTTAGTTGAAGAAGAAGAAAATATCAAAACATATAAAGGAAAAGAATTACCTGTTGATGTTTTAAAACAAGCAAAACAAAATGGTTTCTCAGATAAATATTTAAGTCAAATCTTAGATGTTGAAGAAAGTGCTATTCGTCATGAAAGATTAGCTAATGGAATTAATCAAGCTTGGGAACCTGTTCATGTTAGTGGAACAAAAGACAATGCTTATTACTATTCTACATATAATGCACCAGATCATAGTGATATTCATCATGATAAACAAAAGATTATGATTTTAGGTGGAGGACCTAATAGAATTGGTCAAGGTATTGAATTTGATTATTGTTGTGTTCATGCAGCACTTGCATTAAAGAAATTAGGATTTGAAACAATTATTGTCAACTGTAATCCAGAAACAGTGTCAACTGATTATGATACTTCTGATAAATTGTATTTTGAACCATTAACATTAGAAGATGTTTTGAGTATTCATGATAAAGAAAAACCAGTTGGAGTGATTGCTCAATTTGGTGGACAAACACCATTAAATTTAGCTGCTCAATTAAAAGCAAATGGTGTGAATATTTTAGGAACAACACCTGAAACAATTGATATGGCTGAAGATAGAGATTTATTTAATGCTATGATGGAAAAATTAGAAATTCCAATGCCTGAATCTGGTATGGCAGTGAATGTTGAAGAAGCTTTAACAATAGCTAAACGTATTGGATATCCATTGATGGTAAGACCTTCTTATGTATTAGGTGGTCGTGGAATGGAAGTTGTTTATGATGATGAATCATTAGAACAATATATGAAAGCAGCAGTTGGTGTGACTCCAGATCGACCAATCTTAATTGACAGATTCTTAAATAATGCAATGGAATGTGAAGCAGATGCCATTAGTGATGGTGAAAATGTATTTGTGCCAGCAGTTATGGAACATATTGAATTAGCAGGTATTCATTCAGGTGACTCAGCATGTATCTTACCTTCACGTCATATTCCAATGAGACATTTAGAAACAATTAAAGATTATACAAAAAAAATCGCAAAAGAAATGGATGTTCGTGGTTTAATGAACATGCAATATGCTATTGCTGATGATAAAGTTTATGTTTTAGAAGCCAATCCAAGAGCTTCAAGAACAGTGCCTTTGGTATCTAAAGTATGTAATATTAACATGGTTAAGATTGCAACAGACATTGTAACAAGAGAATTAACAGGTAGACCATCTCCTGTACCTACTCTTACAGAAAAGAAAATTCCACATATTGGTGTAAAACAAGCTGTTTTCCCATTCAATATGTTTCCTGAAGTTGATCCGATTTTAGGACCAGAAATGAGATCAACAGGAGAAGTTTTAGGATTAGCAAGTTCTTATGGAGCTGCAATGTATAAAGCTGAAGAAGGAGCAAAAACAATCTTACCTACTGAAGGAAAAGTATTGTTTAGTGTTAATGATTTGGATAAACCACAAGTTGTTGATTTGGCAAGAGGATATTATGATGCTGGATTTACAATTGTTGCAACTGGTAATACATATAAATTAATTAGTGAAGCAGGTATTCCAGTTGAAAAGATTAAAAAGATTCATGAAGGACAACCAAATATTTCAGATGCTTTAATCAATGGTGAATTAGCAATGATTATTAATACACCACATGGTAAACAAAGTAGTCATGATGATAGTTATATTCGTAAGAATGCTATTAAAATGAGAATTCCATATATGACAAATATTGCTGCTGCAAAAGCATCATTAGAAGGTATTATGGAAATGAAGATTCATGGTAGTCATGAAGTTAAATCATTACAAGAGTATCATAAAGCAATTAAATAATTTATAGAGGATCAGAAAACAATGCTTTTCTGATCTTTTTGTATTGAAAAAGTATATGACTTTTTAAAGACATATACTTCTTTAGAAAATATGATAATGTTTTAAAGCTTTCATAATTCCGTCATTTTCAATCGAATCAGTAATATAAGTGGCTTTCTCTTTAAGAATATCTACAGCATTTCCCATCGCAATTCCATGACCAACTTCCCTAAACATTGCCTGATCATTATAACCATCACCAAAAGCATAAGCATCATGACGATTGATATGAAAATAATGAAGTAAATGAGCAATGCCATCTCCCTTATCATAATTTATTGTTGAACAATCACAATCACCACTACCACCATGATCATTAATAATCAAATCATCTTGAAAAGCTGTGACCATTTCATCATATTGATTTGTATAAAACAAATCAAAAGTATAATAGTTTTGATTATCACGATAACTCTCAATTCTTTCTATACCATATTCTTTTTGAACTTTTCTTATTTGTTGATCATTAAGATGATAAACAAAAGATTGATCATCAGATACAAACATAGCTCCTAAATTGAGTTTATCGATCTTCTCTTTATAAAATTCAATTTCATCCTTCGAAAAAGCTTCACCATGAAGTTTACTTCCATGATATAAGATATATCTTCCATTACAACAAATATAACCACTCACTAAATCCTTAAATAAATCTTGGGCATAAAAAGGTGCTCTACCAGTACAAATAAAAGTCAAATATCCTGCGTCTTTTAAACATTTTAAAGCTTCAAGATTACTCTTTGGGATTTTTCCTTTTATAGCCAATGTCCCATCAATATCAAAAAAGAAAATTTTATTAATCATATCTTTCCTCCAATTCTTTATTATCTTACATAAAGTTTGCATCATTATTAATCAAAATAGAATAACTCTTCAAAGGTTTTGTCTAAAGCAATACATAAAATTAAAGCTAATTTTGCAGTTGGATTAAACTGTCCAGTTTCAATCGAACTGATTGTTTGTCTGGATACACCAACCATTTGGGCAAGTTCTGTTTGGGAAATATTTTTTTCATTACGTGCATCTTTAAGATGATTTTTAAGAATTAATTTATCATTCACTTTGAATAATCACACTCTCATATATTTAAAAAAATTCTTTCATAAAATCAAAAACTCTCATAACATAAATAAAAGCCCAAACAGTACTAACAAACATATACATCTTATCTTTCTTATAATAAGCACTTATCCCATAAAAACAAAATATAAAAGGTAATAAGAGAATTAAAACAATATTCGTTATGGTATCTTCACCAGTTAATAAGAGTGACATAGTTATCAAAAACATACCCATCAATATCATGATTGTAAATCCTTTAAATATAGCTTTACTTTCGATAAAAATTTTTCCTTCATCTTTTTCTTGATGATATTTCTTTAATATTTCATCTTTTGTCATTTACAAAACCTCCTACCATATTAGTATCCATACTTTTGTTATAAAGTAACATACTAGAAGAAAAATCATTATACCAAATATTAGAGACCATATTTTTTTAGAATAATAATAATGAGTCCAACAATAAATACAAAGAAAAGTACAGAATAAAGTTGCAGTTGTATAAAATATTTCTGCTTGTTTTGAACTTTGAAAAGAAAGTATCATCATGAAAAGACAAGAAACAATAAAAATGCAAGATACATAGCGCATTGTTTTATTGTCGATATATTCATTGATTTCATCATTTTTAAATTCATGACGACTTTTTTCTAGAATTTCATCTTTTGTCATAATATCATCTCCCTTGTTGACAAGTTTTCTTTACATCTTTATTATATCATGACAAGTTTACTTGTCAATACAAATTAATTTTACCAATAATTACAATAAATTAATGACATAATAATAAAAAATTATAAATAATTCTTGCAATATACTATAAATTTGACTATACTATACAAGAAAAAGAAAGGAATGAGGAATATGGTGAAATTGCAAATGTTTGTGGCTTGTAAATGTTTAGATCGATTTCCTTTTCTCATTTTTCATATTTGTTAAAAACATATCATTTATATTGATATGTTTTTTTGTAAAATCAGGAGGTATTATATGAAAGCATATTTGATTTTAGAGAATGGTCAAATTTTTGAAGGAAAGAGTTTTGGGGCACAAAAGGAAGTCATAAGTGAATTTGTCTTTAATACATCTATGAGTGGATATGTTGAGATTTTGACGGATCCTTCATATGCGGGACAAAGTGTTGTGATGACTTATCCATTGATTGGAAATTATGGTGTTTGTTTAGATGATCAAGAATCAAAGCGACCTTATGTTAAAGGATTTGTTGTTAATGAACTGGCAAGATTAGGAAGTCATTTTAGAAAGAATATGGATTTAGAGGATTATTGTATTCAAAATGATATCTCAGGAATTCAAGGGATTGATACAAGACACCTTACAAAAATGATTCGTCAAAAAGGGTGTATGAATGGAATGTTAACAACTCATCATTATAGTGATATCAATGAAGTATTAGAGAAAATAAAGGCTTTTCAAATAAAAGATGAAGTGATGAAAACAACTTGTCAAGCACCTTACGTAATGGGAACTGGTCAAAAAAGAGTAGCACTTTATGACTTTGGTGCAAAAAAGAATATTGCTAGAGAATTGGTCAAAAGAGATTGTCAAGTTACAGTCTATCCTGCGACAACTTTAGCCGATGATATTTTAAAAGAAAATTATGATGGGATTATGTTATCAAATGGACCAGGGGATCCTAGTGAATGTGTGGATATCATTCGTCAAATGAAAGTCTTAATGGAAAGTGGAATACCTATTTTTGCAATCTGTTTAGGACATCAGCTTATGGCATTGGCTCATAATTTTGAAACAGAAAAGTTAAAATATGGACATCATGGAGCCAATCACCCAGTTAAGGATTTATCAACTGGGCGTGTCTATATATCTACTCAAAATCATAACTATGTTGTCAAGGATCAGTCAATCGACCCTAAGATTGCAAAACCATGGTTTATCAACGTTAATGATCAGACAATTGAAGGAATAGAGTATATTCATGAAAATATGAAGACAGTACAGTTTCATCCGGAAGCATGTGCTGGACCATTAGATACAGGATATTTATTTGATGAATTTATGAAAATGATGGAGGAAAATAATCATGCCTAAGAATAAAGAAATCAAAAAAGTTTTAGTCATTGGGTCAGGACCAATCATTATTGGACAGGCAGCAGAATTTGATTATGCTGGAACACAAGCTTGTCGGGCATTAAAAGAAGAAGGAGTTGAAGTTGTATTAATCAATTCAAATCCTGCAACAATTATGACAGATAAAGATATTGCTGATAAAGTCTATATAGAACCATTAACGATACCAGTTGTTAAAAATTTGATTATAAAAGAAAAACCAGATAGTATATTGCCAACATTAGGTGGTCAAAATGCTTTAAATATAGCGATGGCACTAGCAGATGAAGGCTTCTTAGAAGCGCATCATGTCAAAACAATTGGAACATCTACCAAGACAATTAAGTTGGCTGAGGATAGATTGGAATTTAAAACATTAATGGAGATAATTCATGAACCATGTGCTGCTTCTATTGTTGTGAATCATGTTGATGATGCATTGACATTTGCTGCTCAAATTGGTTATCCTGTCGTTGTGAGACCAGCTTATACATTAGGAGGAACAGGTGGTGGAATTGCTACTAATGAAAAAGAATTACATGATATTTGTTCCAATGGTTTAAGATTATCACGTGTAAGTCAATGTTTGATTGAACGCTGTATTGCTGGGTGGAAAGAAATAGAATATGAAGTTATGCGAGATAGTGCAGGGAATTGTATAACAGTGTGTAATATGGAAAACTTAGATCCTGTTGGTGTGCATACTGGTGATAGTATTGTTGTAGCACCAAGCCAAACATTAAGTGATAAAGAATATCAGATGTTAAGAAGTTCAGCTTTGAATATTATTACTGCATTAGATATTCAAGGGGGCTGCAATGTCCAATATGCATTGAATCCTGACAGTTTTGAATATTGCGTCATTGAAGTCAATCCACGTGTCTCACGTTCATCAGCTTTAGCTTCTAAAGCAACGGGCTATCCAATCGCAAAATTAGCAGCTAAAATTGCTTTAGGGTATACTTTAGATGAGATTGTCAATGCTGTGACTGGAAAAACATTTGCTTCTTATGAACCAACTTTAGATTATATTGTCTGTAAAATTCCAAAATGGCCATTTGATAAATTTGTAGGTGCATCAAGAGAATTAGGAACACAGATGAAAGCAACTGGTGAGGTT
Source organism: Candidatus Stoquefichus sp. SB1 (assembly GCF_001244545.1). Classification (NCBI taxonomy): domain Bacteria; kingdom Bacillati; phylum Bacillota; class Erysipelotrichia; order Erysipelotrichales; family Erysipelotrichaceae; genus Candidatus Stoquefichus; species Candidatus Stoquefichus sp. SB1. The sequence goes on from NZ_LN852695.1 coordinate 597,585, forward strand.
ATGAGTATCTGTAATAACTTTGAAGGAGCACTGATGAAAGCGATTCGCTCACTTGAACAAAATGTTTATGATTTACATATACCTGAGCTAGAAACTCTTAGTAAAGAAGATATAATCAATAAATTAAAGGATGTTGATGATCATAGAATCTTTGTTGTTGCGAAAGCATTAAGAGAAGGTATGAGTACAAGTGATATTCATGAAATTACAAAAATTGATCTTTGGTTTATTGATAAAATTCAACATCTTATTGAAGTTGAACATGAATTAAAAACCAAAGAACTGACAATTGATTTATTAAAATTAGCCAAACGATTAGAATTTCCTGATCAAGTGATTGCTAAATACACTGGAAAAAGTGAAAAAGAGATTCACGATATGAGAAAAACTCATCAAATTGTTGCTGCTTATAAAACAGTTGATACATGTGCTGCTGAATTTGATGCATCTACACCGTATTATTATTCTATTTATGGTGGTTATAATGAAGTGAATCCACAAAAGAATAAGAAGAAAATCATGGTATTAGGGTCTGGACCTATTCGTATTGGACAAGGAATTGAATTTGATTATTGTTCAGTCCATTGTGTATGGGCATTAAAAGAAGCTGGTTATGAGACAATTATTGTCAATAACAATCCTGAAACAGTTTCAACTGACTTTGATATTGCTGATAGATTGTATTTTGAACCATTAACACCTGAAGATGTAGAAAGTATTGTGGATATTGAAAAGCCTGATGGAGCAATTGTACAATTCGGTGGACAGACAGCCATTAAATTAACCAAAGCTTTAATGGAAATGGGTGTTGAAATTTTAGGGACATCTGCAGATGATGTTGATGCTGCTGAAGATCGAGAAAGATTTGATGAAATCTTAGAAAGATGTGGAATTGATCGTCCAAAGGGATCAACTGTTTTTACAACGGAAGAAGCAATTGCAACAGCAAATCGTTTAGGCTATCCAGTGCTAGTAAGACCTTCTTATGTTTTGGGTGGGGCTGGTATGGAAATTGCTTTGAATGATGGTGATGTCAAGACATTTATGGATATTATTAATCGTCAGTATCAGGAACATCCGATTCTTATTGATAAATATTTGGCTGGTAAGGAAGTGGAAGTTGATGCGATATGTGATGAGAATGGTGTTTTGATTCCTGGGATTATGGAACATGTAGAACGTGCAGGAGTTCATAGTGGCGATAGTATTTCGGTTTATCCAACCCAGAAAATCAAACCTGAAGTAAAACAAGTTATTGTTGATTATACAAAAAAACTAGCCAAGGCATTACATGTGATTGGGTTAATTAATATTCAGTTTATTGTGTATGAAGATCAAGTTTATGTAATTGAAGTGAATCCAAGATCATCACGTACAATTCCTTATATTTCTAAGGTAACAGATATACCTGTTGTTGATGTTGCGACTCATGTTATTATGGGAAAATCAATTCAAGAGCAGGGTTATGAATATGGTCTTGCTGCGGAAAAAGAAACAATCGCTGTGAAAATGCCAGTTTTCTCATTTGAAAAAATTAAAGGTGCTGAAATTAGTCTAGGACCTGAAATGAAATCTACAGGTGAAGTTCTAGGGATTTCTAAAGACTATGATGAAGCCATCTATAAAGCTTTTATAGGAACTGGAATTCAGTTGCCTAAGAAAAAGAATATTATTTGTACAATTAAGGATAGTGCTAAAGAAGAATTCTTACCAATTGCTAAAGAATATTATCAATTTGGATATGATTTATATGCAACAGAAGGCACATATCAATTCTTAAAAGACCATGATATACCAGTTCATTTGGTCAATAGAATAAATGCTTCAGCCAATACAATGTTTGATTTAATGTTAACAGATACAGTTGATCTTGTTATTGATATTCCAACTCGAAACAATAATTTAAAAGATGGGTTCTTAATTAGAAGATTTGCTGTTGAAGCAGGAATTCCTATTTATACATCATTAGATACTGCCCAAGCCTTAATAACAAGTTTACAAAAAAGACATCAGGGTGATACATCCTTAATAGACATAACAGAGTTTTAATCATTATCTTTATCTAATTTTTACCAAGTATATGCTTTTGTAAAATCAGGTATTTGTTTAATATAATCTATTGATTTGAGAAAAACTTATGATATAATAATGAGTGTGAGAGAAGTACTATTATAGCTTATAAGGCATAGTATATAAACAGGCAGAAATGCCAACAATATGATGGGTGAGATATACCTCGTGGCTTGACACGAATCAACTTGAAATCTTAAGTGAGACGTATGAAATCACAAGTCGGCTGGCGACATAAAATTCAGAAATGATAAGTGGGACAAATGGAACCATAAGTTGGCAAGCAACAGAAAAATCAAGCAAGAGAAGGGTTTGTAGTTTCTTAGGAAATTATGAACCCTTCTTA